>NZ_JBBNAX010000001.1:0-713139 GCF_037996805.1 Erythrobacter alti
CGGGCATGTAAGCCCAGCCTTCACGGCAAACCAACAAAACGGGGCCGGGAGAGCAATCTCCCGGCCCCTTTTGTTTGGGTGCGATGCTTGTCTGTCGACTACTGGATAAAATAGCCAACGACCTGCAGGCCATCGTCGCCCCGCATCATCATGATGGTTTCAATAGCCTCCTCACGGTTCGCGAATTCGGTGCTGAATTGCAGGATAGTATAATCCCCTTCCGGCGCCCCAGGCACTGTTTCGAGATGCTGGGTCTGCACGACTTCTCGCGACCGAACTTCCCCAAGCTCCGGACGCACCGCCTCGATAAGCGAAGTCCACTCCGCAACGCTGGCTTGCGACTGAAAATAGGGTCCGGCATTCTCCCAGCTGTCTTCCCATCGGCCATCATCGACCAGCGCAACGAAGGTTTCGGCTCTCTCGACAGCCGCGATTTCGTCGGCTTCCGACAGCGGCCCGGCAGATTGCGATTGCTCCGGTTGCTCGGAAGTTTCGGTCCTGGGTTCTTCGGCTGTGTAAACAGCGCCGACAACGATTGCGGCCAATACGATAGACATGATCAGCATTCCTCCTGCTAGCCACACCGTCCTGGAAGTAGCGGTGCGGTTCGATTGGTTGAGGATTGCAGGATCGGGTTCGGACTGGCCTCGCGCCATCCCGAATTCGCTGTGTGCATGGTTTTGGGGGGACCCGCCCTCGGCGTCCCCCAAGATTCTTGCAGCCTCGCGGCTGCTCGACACGCCCAATTTGCGGCGGGCGTTGCGCAATCTATCGTTGATTGTGTGAACCGACAGGCCCAGCTCGTTGGCAGATGTCTTTGCATCATGCCCCGCCAACAGGAGGCGCAAGGCCTCCTTCTCCTTATCGGTCAACTCGGCGATCGCGTCGCTCATGCGACCAACCGCAAGTGCCCAATTCCCTTGATGGGCGCGAGCTGGATATTTTCGAGGCCCGGCGTGTCGGCAAGACGCTCCGCCATTTCACTGCCCAACGCGAAGTCGCGCCCCAGCAGCATCTCGGGTTCGACTTCTTCACCGATACACAAACGCACGATCACCTCGCCATGCCCGGCACGGCCGATAGTCAGAGCATCGCGTAGCGCGGCCAATCCTTCGGCATTCAGCACGTCCGCGGTTATCTGCATTCGCGCCGTGCTTGTAACCTCTGCGAGAGGTTTGGCTCCGCGAACAGTGACACGGGGAGGATCGTCGGGATTGGGCGAATCCAGCTCGACGTTGAGCAACACGCATGTGCCTTCCGCCGCCCATTTCTGGAAGCTCTCGACCAATGACTCCTCGAAGCAGGCAGCACTGAACTGTCCCGATGCGTCGGAGAAGTCCGCGCGGATGAATTCCGCACCGCGCTTGGTGCGACCCTTGTTCACGCTCTCCACCATTGCCGCCATGACCGCAGGCTGGCGACCGCCGACAATGCCGCTTTCCATTAGGGCCGCATAGCTTCGCGCGCCATTGGCAGAGGCAATCATGCGGAATTCTTGAACCGGATGTGCGGCAAAGTAGAAGCCGAACGTGTCGCGCTCGACCGCCATTTGTTCTGGCCGTGTCCACGCGTCGACATCTTTCAGCTTGAGCGATGGCTCCGCGTGATCCTCGCCGCCGAACAAAGCCGCCTGACCGCTCGCCTTCTCGCGGTTGGCAGCTTCGGAAACCGCCAGCAGCATGTCGGCATTGGCCATGACCTTGGCCCGGTTAGGTTCCAGCCCGTCGAAAGCTCCGGCCCCGGCCAGCCCCTCCAACTGCTTGCGATTCATCGAACCTGCGGGGCAACGTCGGAAGGCATCTTCGAGCGATTCAAACGCCCCGTGTGCCTGCCGCTCCGCAACAACCTGCTCCATCGCCTTCTCACCGACATTGCGGATGCCCGCGAGCGCATAGCGCACCGCCCATCCCTCGTCGGTTTGCTCAACGCTGAACTCGGCGTGAGAGGCGTTGATATCGGGCGCCAGCAATTCAATGCCATTACGCCGTGCATCGTCGACAAAGACTGCGAGCTTTTCCGATTGGTGCATGTCGAAGCACATCGAAGCCGCGTAGAATTCTTCCGGATAGTGGGTTTTCAGCCAAGCGGTCTGGTAGCTGAGGAGAGCGTATGCGGCAGCGTGCGACTTGTTGAAGCCGTAACCGGCGAATTTGTCGATCAAATCGAACAATTCGTTCGCCTGTTTCGGCGCGATTCCGGACACTTCGCCGCAGCCATCGGTGAAGCGCTGGCGCTGCGCATCCATCTCTGCCTGTACCTTCTTGCCCATCGCGCGCCGCAGCAGATCGGCATCGCCGAGCGAATATCCCGCCAGGATTTGCGCAGCCTGCATTACCTGTTCCTGGTAGACGAAGATGCCGTAGGTTTCCCCGAGGATCCCTTCCAGCTTGGGATGAGGATATTCGATCGGCACTTCGCCCGCCTTGCGTTTGCCAAAAAGCGGAATGTTGTCCATCGGTCCGGGACGATAGAGCGAGACGAGCGCGATGATGTCTTCGAACTTGGTGGGCTTCACTGCAGTCAGCGTCCGCCGCATCCCTTCAGATTCAAGCTGGAAGACGCCCACCGTATCACCGCGCTTCATCAGGTCGTAGACACTGTCATCGTCCCACGGCAGTGTATCGAGATCGACCGTCACACCCCGCAGCGCCAGCAAATCTACGGCCTTGCGCAGCACGCTGAGTGTTTTCAGCCCAAGGAAGTCAAACTTCACCAGCCCCGAGTCCTCGACATGCTTCATGTCAAACTGCGTCACCGGCATGTCCGAACGCGGATCGCGGTAAAGCGGCACAAGCTGGCTGAGCGGACGGTCGCCGATCACCACACCAGCGGCATGGGTGGAGGAATTGCGCGGAAAACCCTCAAGCTGCATGGCAAGGTCGACGAGGCGCTTTACCTCGTTGTCATTGTCATATTCGCGTTTGAAATCGGCCGCGCCGTTGAGCGTGCGCGGCAGCGTCCACGGATCGGTGGGATGGTTGGGCACCATTTTCGTAAGCCGGTCCACCTGGCCGTAGGGCATCTGCAATATGCGGCCCGTATCGCGTAGCACTGCGCGTGCCTTCATCTTGCCGAAGGTGATGATCTGCGCGACCTTGTCGTGACCATAGCGATCCTGCACGTAGCGGATCACCTCGCCGCGCCGTGTTTCACAGAAGTCGATATCGAAGTCGGGCATGGAAACGCGTTCCGGATTGAGGAATCGCTCGAAAAGCAAGCCCAGACGTATCGGGTCGAGATCGGTAATGGTGAGCGCCCAGGCCACCAGCGAACCCGCACCCGAACCACGCCCCGGTCCCACCGGAATCCCTTGCGCCTTTGCCCATTTGATGAAGTCGGCAACGATCAGGAAGTAGCCGGGAAAGCCCATGTTGCGGATAATTCCGACTTCGTAATCGAGCCGCTCGACATAAGTCTTCAGCTCTTCATCGGTCAGTTCGCCATATTTTTCGAGGCGCGCGGCGAGACCCTTCTTCGCATCCTCCTCCAGCATACGGGATTCGCCTTCAAGATCTCCCGCAAGGCTGGGCAGGATCGGCTTGCGGCGCGGTGGAGCAAAAGCGCAACGCTGCGCAACAACGAGCGTATTGGCGGTCGCCTCCGGCAGGTCGGCGAACAGTTCTTCCATCATCGCGGCATTCTTCACGAAGGCCTGCGGGTTGGAAGTAGGCCGGTCATCGCTGTCGATCTGCGAGGAATTGGCAATGCACAACATGGCGTCATGCGCACTGTGCATATGCGGCTCAGCGAAATTGGCCGGGTTGGTTGCAACCAGCGGAAGCTCCTGCGCGTAGGCAAGATCGAGCAGGCCTTCTTCCGCCGCTTCCTCTACCGCATTCCCCCGCCGCGCCAACTCGACATAGAGCCGACCGGGAAACAGGGCGGCGAGATGCTGTGCCATTTCATGCGCGCGCTTTTCCTTGCCGTCCGCCAAAAGGCGCGTGACCGCACCTTCGCTCGCTCCGGTGAGCGCGATCAATCCATCGGTATGACCTTTGAAATCGGCAAAGGTAACATGCGGTTCGAGTTCCAGCGGGCGATCGAGGTGCGCGCGGCTGACGAGGTGGCACAAATTGTTCCACCCGTCCTCGTCCTGCGCGTAAAGCGGCAGGTAATCGACCGGCTCACCTTCCCCGCGCCGTACGCCGAGCAGGCACCCGATGATCGGCTGTACACCTTCACCAATTGCAGCGCCCGCAAACATGGTCGAGCCATAAAGGCCGTTGCGGTCGCACATGGCGATAGCGGGAAAGCCACGTTCCTTGGCGAGCTTGGCAATTGCCTTCGGATCGATTGCGCCCTCGAGCATCGAGTAGCTTGAGACAACGCGTAACGGGACGAAGGGAGCGTGCGGCATCCGATCAATATGCGCGCCAGATGATCATGTTTGAAGGGCTTATTTAGCCGCTATCCCCTGTTCCGAATTCCGCTCGGCCTCTACCTTGGCTTCGGCGATCTTCTTGCGTGTCTGCCGAATTTGCGAAACCGCTCCGTAAACGACAAGCACCGCCAAAAATATCCATACCCACACGGGGATGTTGCGCCCGGCAATCGCAAGATAGAGATAGGCTGAAACGAAGAAAAAGCCTGCCAACATGGTAGGCAGCACTGTTGATTTTCCTGCGCGTGCATTCTTCACCAGCCATCCGATAGACAGCAGGAAGAACGGTATCGCACCGACATAGATTCCGCCGAATATCCACGGATTGACGCCGTAGTTCGCTCCCAGCGAGAGGAACCAGTCTGCAAAGGCTTCGAACATTCTATTCTCCTTTGCCCGATAGGTTCGCGCGGGAATCGGTTGCGGTTACCCGGCTTGGCGCGTGTAGATGAAATCGAAACTGTCGGACCAGTTCGCACCGTGATCGGTGCTGACTTCGCCATGCTGGCGCACGGTTCCGTCATTCCGGGCCGTGTAGGTCATGCGGATCAATTGTGCGACGCCTTCGCTGTCCGTGCCCCAATAGCCAGTCAGCACCATTGCGCCATCGACAGGTCCGCCCTCAAAAAATACGCGACCCGGCGAGCTGCCAACCCATAGCTGATGCCAAGTCCCACTATTGGCCTCCAGCGTGGAAATGCTTGTCCCGCCGCCGCCGATGAGTGGCATCCAGTTTTCCTGGATTGCGCAGCCATTTCCAAGCTTCTCGATCCGGCTGGTGGCGACCTGCTGGTCTGAACCGTTCGCCGTCACATTCCATTCGCCAACCCAGAAATCGAATGCCTGGTATTCTTCGGCAGCACAGGGCGGTGGTGGAACGGGCGTTGCTGGAGCGGGTGCCGCAGCCTCCTGCAAAAGCAACAGCGCCCCGAGCGAGCTTGCAATCAGCTCCATGGTCTTCCCCTAATCGATGCGTCCCTCGTGCAGGCGTACCACACGGTCCATGCGCGCCGCCAGACGCTCATTATGCGTCGCGACCAGCGCAGCGCTACCCTGCCCGCGGACCAGCTCCAGGAATTCGCCGAGAACGCGTTCGGAGGTCTTCTCGTCCAGATTCCCGGTCGGCTCGTCTGCCAACACCAATTGCGGCTTGTTTGCCAGCGCACGCGCCACGGCGACACGCTGCTGCTCGCCGCCCGAGAGCTTGCTTGGCCGATGGTCCATCCGGTGACCGAGTCCCAGCGCACCCAGCAATTGTTCGGCACGCACGGTCGCCTCTGCCCTGCCCACATCGAGCAGGAGCTGCGGCAGCACCACGTTCTCACGCGCGGTGAAATCGGGCAGTAAATGATGGAACTGATAGACAAAGCCGAGGTGGTCGCGGCGCAATTTGGTCCGTTCCGCCGAGTCCAGTGCCGTCGCGTCTTGCCCGGCAATCTCGATTGTGCCGGAAAAGCCGCCTTCCAGCAGCCCGACTGCCTGCAACATTGTCGACTTGCCGGACCCCGACGGGCCAAGCAATGCGACAATCTCGCCGGGCGCGATCTCCAGATCGACCCCATTGAGTACATCGATTCGAACGCCGCCCTGTTCGAAGCTGCGCGCCAGATTGGTCAGTTTCACAACTGCACTACTCATAACGCAGCACCTCGACAGGATCGGTATTCGAAGCGCGATATGCTGGGTACAACGTCGCGAGGAAGCTGAGGCCGAGCGCCATTCCGGCGATCATCAGCACTTCCATCGGGTCGGTCTTGGCCGGAAGCTCAGTCAGGAAACGAACCGACGGGTCCCACAACTCGATACCGAAGGCGGTGCTCAGCCCCGTAACGATGCCGTTGCGGAAAAACAAAATGAGGAAACCGAGCGCCAAGCCTGCAAGTGTGCCGACAACACCGACGACCGAGCCGGTGGTCACGAATATCTTCATCAGGCTCCGCCGCGTAGCGCCCATGGTGCGAATGATTGCGATATCGCGCGTCTTGCTGCGTACCAGCATCACCAGCGAGGAAAGGATGTTGAAGGCGGCGACCAGCACGATGATCGAGAGCGCGAAGAACATCGCCACGCGCTCGACCTGCAAGGCTTCGAACAAGGAAGAGTTCATCGTCTGCCAATCGGTCACGATGGCGCGGCCGGAAAGCTGTTCCTTGATCGGCGCGAGGATCGTGTTGACCTCCTCAGGGTCTTCGGTCTGCACCTCGATCATGCCGATGGAATCGCCTGTCATGAGCAGGGTCTGCGCCACCGGGATTGGCATCACCACGAACCGCTCGTCGAAATCGTACAGACCCACTTCGAACACGGCGGTCACCGTGTAACCGACTTGTCGCGGGACAGTGCCAAAAGGAGTGGTTCGGCCCTGCGGATTGATGATCGTGATCGTCTCACCCAGCCTCAGGCCAAGGTTTTGCTGCAGCCGCGATCCGATAGCGACATTGCGTTCCCCCGCGACCAGCGTGCCAAGATCGCCGGCGATGAGGTTCTCTTCAAGGCGCGCGATGTCTTCCATCGTATTGCCGCGAACGAATACGGCTTCGGCACGCCCGTTGTAGCTTCCCAGCAAGGGCTGCTCGATCAGCGGGGATGCGCGGGTTACGCCCGGCGTATCACGCACTTCCTCAAGCACGGTTTCCCAATTGTCGAGGCGACCGCCGTAGGCCTGCACCACCGCATGACCATTCAGCCCCGTGATGCGGTCGAGCAATTCGGCACGAAAGCCGTTCATCACGCTCATCACGATGACCAGCATGGCCACCGAGAGCATGACAACCGTAATGGAAATGCCCGCGACCAGCGCAATCACCGCCTCGCTGCGGCCGGGCAGCATATAGCGCTTGGCGATAGACCATTCGAAAGGGGATAGGATCACGTGGGCATGTTTCCGTGCATTGGGTGGCGCGGCTTAGGAGAGATTTCCTTTCGCCGCAATGAAGCGCACCCGCAAGACCTGTGGCGCATTTCCCGCAAATTTACTGCGCCTGCTCTCTCGCAATCCACGCATCGACATGGCGCTCAAGTACATCGAGCGGGACAGAGCCGTTCTCCAGCACCGTGTCGTGAAACTCGCGCAGGTCGAAATTGGCACCCAACGCCGCTTCGGCGCGAGTTCGCAATTGGCGAATCTTCAACTCGCCGATCTTATATGCCAGCGCTTGCCCCGGCCAGGTGATGTAGCGATTGACTTCTGCATTGATATTGCCCTCGGACAGCGCGGTATTGGCGAGCATGAAGTCAACCGCCTCCTGCCTGCTCCATCCCAGTGCATGGATGCCGGTGTCCACCACCAACCGGCTTGCGCGCCACATTTCGTAGCTCAACCGACCCATTTCCTTGGCCGGGGTATCATAGAGGCCCATCTCGATGCCGAGCCGCTCCGAATACAGCCCCCATCCCTCGACAAATACGGTGAAGAATGTGCCGTTGGCGCGCAGCGGATGGATGTCGAGTTCCTGCTGGAGCGAGATCTGGTGATGGTGGCCTGGAACTGCCTCATGGACTCCAAGCGCTGGCAACTCCCACAATGGCCGTTGGTCGAGCTCAGTCAGATTGAGCCGGTAAATTCCGGCCTGCCCGGTCGCCATCGAACCGCTTTCGTAATAGGCGGTGGTGTTGCCGGGTGCGTTGGCCGCGGGGATCGGTTCGACAGTATACGGCAAACGCGGCAATGTGCCGAAAAGGCGAGGCATCCAGCCGTCGATTTCCTTCGCGAGCGCCTGCGTGTAGCGGAGGTAGCTCTCTTCATCCTCTGGATAATACTGCGGATCGGTGCGCAGGTGCTCGATATAGGCCTCGCGCGATGCGTAGCCGGCTTCTGCCGCCACCGCCTCCATTTCGGCACGTATACGAGCAACCTCGGACTGGCCGAGGTCGTGGATCTCTTGCGGCGTCATATCGGTGGTCGTGAAGCTGCGCACGCGGTAGGCGTAATATTCCTCCCCACCTTCTGTATTGCCGACACCTACCGCCACGCCGGTTCGGCATTCGGGCGCATATTCCTGCGTGTAGAAATCGGCAAAACTTTGCAGGCCGGCAAATGCGCCCTCAGTGATGGCAGAGCGTCCTCGTGTGACGATTTGTGCCCATTCGTCTTCAGTTATGGTTGCAGGGCGTGTCTCGAATGCGCTCCACCAGACCGAATTTTCCGGCGTATCGGCTATCAGGCCCGTTATCGAATTTTGATATCCCTGCATCGGCCCGCACGGCTGCGTCAGCCCAAGATCGATGGCTGTTTGACTTCGTGAGATCGTGTGAGATACATATTCAGGAAATGCTTCCAAGCGACCGATATAGCTGGAATAATCCTGAGCGGTGAACAACGGGGAGCCATAGGCCAGCCCGGCGATGGCTGATTGCGGTCCCCCGCGATTGGTGAAGACGATATAGCGGCTGTGATCGTGTGTCGCGCTCTCGAGCCTGTCGGAAAAATCGCGCGCCATCAGCGCATAATCGATCCGGAGGTCAGCCGGGAGCGCAGCCTCGTCAATTGCGTTCAGCCTGGCCCGGAAAGCGCGGATTTCCTCAAGTTCTCGCTCATAACCCTCGAGCGAGGAGTCGCCCAGTTGACCATCCCCGCGCCGATCACCGATGCTGGTGGCGAGATAGGGGTCATTGTCGAGAGTCCATTGCCACACTTCCTCGCGCAAGTCGGTAAAATCGCTTTCGGCACCCTGTGCGAAGGCGGGTTGCGCCGTAGCGAGGGCGAGCGCGAGGGTTGAAGCAGCGAAAAGCGTTCGGATCATGTGGAGTCTCTCCCGGTGGTTGCAGGCGAGACTAGGTTGGTGAGTGGCAGTGGCAAGCGACAATTGTCATTTAACCCTTGCCCATTTCGCCGCCGATCAGCTTTCGATGCGGCGGATCATCCAGACATCTTCCGGATCGGCTTCGTTGGTCGCTGTCCATGAACCGTCATCGGTACGGTCACTATAGGCATAGCAGGACGCTTCGGTCTCGCCTTCATTGGTGATGCAAAACCGCTCGTTTTCCATCGTATAGACGCCGAGCACTTCATTCCCGTCCGCATCGACGGTGGAGACGGTTCCGTCTTCCCATGTCGTCTGGGTCAGTACGGTGCCATCGGTGGAGATCGCCTCATATGTGCCCAACGCCGGGCCACCGTCGTAGGTCGTCGCTGCCGCCTCGGCATCGTCGGCAACGACTTCTGCCTCGTCCACGACCATTGTGTCATCGGCTTCAGTGCAAGCTGCCAGGGCGACGACTAGTGCAAGTGCAAGATATTTCATGGTCGGAACCCCCTCGGTTGATTTGCGCGAGAGGTAACACGACCGATCCGTATCAGCAAAAACTCTGGCGCGACCAACCGGCTGTCTCAATCCCGTCCGCGATCTGCAATTCCGGGAATGTCAGGCTCCAGCGTTATTGCCACCTCGATTTCCGGCGTTTCGATGATGCCGCGACCCAAGTGACTGTTCCGGCGGCTGTAACCGAAATAGATCAAGCAACCGATCAGGGTCCAGATGGGGAGGACCAGCATCGCCTCCGATGGCAGGTTCAGGAACAGAAACGCGCAGCCGATAATGGTTGCCGGGCCGATGACGATGAGCGCGGGTACACGAAACGAACGGACTCGCGCTGGGTCGTTTCGGCGCAAGACCATCACCGCGACCGCCACCATTGCGAAGGCATAGAGCGTGCCGGCATTGGCAATGTCCGCCAGTTGCCCAACGGGGAAAAATGCCGCGCCGACCGCCACGACCACCCCGGTAATGGCGGTGACGACATATGGTGTCTTCCATTTCGGATGCACCTTCGACAATCCTTCCGGCAACAGCCCGTCGCGGCTCATCACGAAAAAAATGCGCGTCTGGGCAAACAGCAACACCAGAATGACCGAGGGCAATGCGAGTATCGCGGCATAGCCGAGCACATTCCCGATTGCGCCAAATCCGATCTGACGGAGCACGTGAGCCAGCGCCTCGTTCGAACAGACCAATGCGTCGGCATGTTGCGGCATCGCGCATTGGCGGGCTAATTCCTCCGAGCCTGCTGGGAAAGGAATCCCTCCCGGCCCCATGATCGGCTGTCCGCCGATCGTCCCGATCGCTCCCGCTGCCACCAAAATGTAGAACAATGTGCAGAACAGGAGCGAGCCAACCAGTCCGATCGGCACATTACGCTGCGGATTCTTGGTCTCCTCTGCTGCGGTGGATACAGCATCGAAACCGACATAGGCGAAGAAGATCGTTGCCGCTGCGCCGACAGCGCCGACCCCGGATCCCCACCCTCCGAATACGCCCGCAGGCAGGAATGGGTTGAAGTGGGAGGCGTCGAACTGTGAACTATTAAGCGTGAGCGCAATAAAAGCGGTAAGCGCAGTCACCTTGATCAATACGAGAACGGCGTTGACCTTGGCGCTCTCCGACGTACCGATCATCAACAGCCAGGTCACCAGCAACGCGATCACCATGGCTGGCAGGTTTATCAATCCGCCAGGCGCTCCGCCAAATGCCAGCGGCCCGGCAGTAAGCCATGGCGGCAAGGCAATCCCGAAGGTGTCATTCAGGATCGTCCCGGTGAAGTACCCAGACCACCCAACCGAAACAGCAGATGCGGCGATGGCGTATTCAAGGACCAGCGCCCAACCGACCGTCCACGCGATGAACTCGCCGACGGTCGCATAGCTGTAGGTATATGCCGAACCTGCGACGGGAATCATCGACGCTATCTCGGCGTAGCAAAGCGCCGCGACGACACAGACGGCACCCGCAATCGCGAAAGCCAGCATGAGGCCCGGACCAGCCTTTTGCGCACCTGCGGCAGTCAGCACGAATATGCCGGTCCCGATGATGCAGCCGATACCGAAGAGCATGAGTTGGAAGGCACCAAGTGTCCGGTGCAAGGACTTGCGTTCCGCGGTGGCCAGGATGGCATCCAGCGGTTTGACCCGATCTTTCAGCATTTTGAGGACATTCCCCAGGCTTGAAGCAGGAATGCCCTGCCCGACCAGCCGGTGCCGCGTGATTTACTCCAAATCAGCGCGCATACAATCGCAATTTTCGCTAACCGCCCCGCAGCGTCTGCACGCCCCAGTCGCGCTCGAGCAGGTAAAGCACCATGCGCGCTGCCTCGCCGCGATGTGACTTGTCCAGCCCGCCTTCGTTCTCGAGCAACAGCTTCGCATCGGCATTGGCCGTGTCGATCAGCTTGGTTACCTGTTCGAGCGACGCGATGTTGAATCCCTCATCCCCGCTCTGGCGCGTGCCGAGCAATTCTCCGCCGCCACGCAGGCGCAGGTCTTCTTCGGCCAGTTCGAAACCATCCTGCGAGCTTTTCATCAGTTCGAGTCGTTTCTTGCCCGTCTCGCTCAATTCGTTGCCGCGCAGCAGCAGGCAGGTCGATTTCTCCGCACCTCGACCCACCCGGCCCCGCAATTGGTGAAGCTGGGCGAGACCGAATCGTTCGGCCTGCTCGATCACCATGAGCGTGGCATTGGGTACATCGACGCCGACCTCGATCACCGTTGTCGCGACCAGCAGCTTCGCGTCGCCTGCTGCAAAGCGCGCCATTCCGGCGTCTTTCAATTCGGGTGCGAGCTGGCCGTGGACCAGCACGACATCGTCTCCGAACCGCTCTTTTAGGGCGGCATAACGTGCTTCGGCGGCAGCGAGATCTTCGTTTTCGCTTTCGGAGCCACGAACCATCGGGCACACCCAATAGGCCTGCTGGCCGCTAGCGACATGGCGACCCACGGCGGCGGCGATATCGTCGAGCCGGTCGAGCGGCAGAACCCGCGTGTCGATCGCCTGTCTACCGGGCGGTAGCTCGTCCAGCCGGCTGACTTCCATTTCGCCATGATTGGCAAGAACCAGCGTACGCGGGATCGGCGTTGCAGTCATCGCCAGCGTGTGCGGGGTCACCTTGCCCTTTTGCGTGAGCAACAGGCGCTGCGAGACACCGAAGCGGTGCTGCTCGTCGATCACTACCAGGCCGAGATTCTTGTAGCTCACCGAGTCCTGAAAAATCGCATGTGTGCCAACGACGATGTCGATGCTGCCATCGAGCAGGCCCATGAGGATGCTTTCCCGTGCCCTACCCTTGTCGCGGCCCGTCAACAGCGCGATCTCGACGCCTGTGGAGGCAGCAAGGCTGCGCAGGCTCTCCAGATGCTGCCGGGCGAGCAGTTCGGTCGGAGCGAGCAATGCCGCCTGCGCGCCGGCTTCGACTGCCACCAGCATCGCTTCTAGCGCCACGACTGTCTTGCCCGCGCCGACATCGCCCTGAAGCAGACGCAGCATCGGGCTTGCTTGCGCCATGTCGCCTGCAATTTCCGCGATACTTCTCTGTTGGGCGCCGGTGAGCGGAAACGGAAGTTGCAGCTTGTCGCGCAGCGAGCCGTCGCCCTGCAAGCTCTGCCCCTTGCGCGCCCGATTGCTCTGCCGCACCAGCAGCAGCGCGAGTGCATTGGCGAAGAGTTCATCATAAGCGAGACGATCGCGCGCCTTCGCGTTCTCGCCCTTGTGCGCCAGTGCCACTGCATCGCTCCACGCGGGCCAGCTCTCCCGGTCGAGCGTGGTCGGCTCAATCCATTCGGGCAGCTGCGGCGCGCGGGCGAGCGATTGTTCGACCAGCGACCCGATCCGCGGCTGTGTCAGCCCCTCCGCCAACCTGTAGATCGGCTCCACCATCTTGCCCATCGCATCGGCACTCTGCTCCGCCACGTGGTCGGGATGCACGATCTGGAGCATCTGGTCATACTGGTCGAGCCGCCCGGCAACCCAGCGCGTTTCCCCTACCGGGAGCTGCTTTTTCGCGGTGTAACTTGCGCGTCCGAAATAAGTCAGCGTGCAGATATTGCCTTTCGCGTCCTGCGTTAGAACGCGGTAGGGTCCGCGCCCCGGATTGCGCGGGCTGCGATGTTCGACTGTGGTGAGCGCCACGACCACCTGCTCACCTACTTGCGCATCGTCCAGATTCTGTACTGCACGGCGTGTCACGAACCGCTCGGGCAAATGATAAAGCACGTCCCGAACCCGCGCGAGACCAAGCCGTTCAAGTGGCTTTTTCAGCTTCGGGCCGATGCCTTCAAGGCTGTCGATCTCGGCAAACAGGGGATTGAGGATATCGGGGCGCATGTTCTACCCCTTTAGCGGCTGGTTCATCCGTTGCGAACCCATGCACGAGGCGCTGGGCACAATAGGGATTTCCGCTTATTCCTGTTTGGTGCTAGAAAGCCCTCGGGGTCGCAACCAGGGTCGTTTTTTCGTTACCCAGGGGGACCTTATATGTTGAAATTCACCAAATTGCTGGCCGCATCGGCTGCGGTGGCTCTGTTTGCAATTCCTGCACAGGCACAAGAAGCCGAAGAACCGCGCACAACCTATCGCGTGACGGTTATTGATCTTGAAGACGGCGCAGATGACCGGTGGTTCGAGATTCACGAAACCTACGTCGCACCTGCGCGTGCTGCCACTGGTCAGAGTGCGGAGACGGTGCATTGGGTGATGACCAATCCCGATGTCGACCTCATCGTTGTATCGGAAATGCATGGTGGCATGGCTGCTTTTGATTCCCATGCAAACCCTCATCGCGATGCCTTCTTCGCTGCGGTACGTGAGCGCGCTGGCTCCGACGATGCCATGGAAGCACTGGGCGAGGAAATTGACGGCTTGGTCAAATCCGCAACGACCTACTTCACTCACACGCACCCTTGATCGGGATCGCCTGAAAGTTCAGAGGGGCGTCTCATTCGTTGAGGCGCCCCTTTGTTATGACCGACACAGCCGAAAATCCGCTCGCAGCCCGGCTGGCCCGCGCCAAGTTCCGCGCCTGGCATCGCGGCACGCGCGAGGCGGATTACATGTTCGGCTGCTACTTCGATACCTATCACGGCGAGTGGGACGAAGCTGGGCTAGCCTGGTTCGAGGCATTGCTGGAAGAAGACGATGTCGACGTCATGGCGTGGGGCATGGGCCGCGGCGAGCCACCGGAGCATCTACAGGGTGACCAAATGGAGGTCTTGCGCAAGCTCGACTATGTGCGCATCTAGACAGGCCTGACCCCCTGCTCATCCGAGTTGGGGGCTTTTTCGCTTGTGAATAGTTGCTCAACCAATGCCTGACCTGTCCCGCATTCTGAAAGCCGAACAGCCGCTCACCCTGACGCGTATCGCGCGCGGTGCGCAACCGCTTGTCATGGCCGACCTTGCCCGTGCAGCGCGGGGCCGCGCCGTTTTCATCGCTCCCGACGATGCCGCCATGCGCGCGGTGGTGGATGCCGCTCACTTTTTCGCGCCCGAACTTCAGGTGATCGAGTTCCCGGCGTGGGATTGCCTCCCGTTCGACCGGGCCAGCCCGGCCATGTCGGTCAGCGCGCAGCGGCTGGCAGCGCTTCACCAACTGCAGGCGGGCAAGGCTGGCGACCAGCTGGTTGTCACGACGGTCAACGCCCTGATGCAGCGCGTGCTTACGCCGTTCCGAATTCGCGAGGCGGTGCGCGAATTCAAGGTCGGGACAGAAATCGGGCATGAGAGCCTCGCCGCGCTGCTGCGTCGGCAGGGCTACACCCGCGTCGATACAGTGGTCGATACGGGCGAATTCGCGATGCGCGGCAGCATTGTCGATATCCATCCGAGCGGGTTGGATGGTGGGCTGCGGCTCGATTTCTTCGGTGACGAACTCGAAAGCCTCCGTCTATTCGATCCCAATACGCAGCGCACCACCGCAACCATCGAATCGCACCTGCTGCTCCCCGCCAGCGAGGCGCTTCTCGACGAGGATAGCATCAAGCGGTTCCGCGGCCGCTACCGCGAGGCATTCGGGGCCGGTGCCACGCAGGACCCGCTGTATGAGGCTGTGAGCGACGGGCGTCGGCTGGCGGGCATGGAGCACTGGCTCCCGCTGTTCGAGGAAAAGATGGCAACGCTGTTCGACCATCTTGGCAAGGACGCCACGCTGGTAATCGATGCCACCGCCATACAGGCCGCAGAAGAACGCCTGTCGGACATCGCCGATTACCACCGCCAGCGCAGCGAAATCGCTGGGCAGAAGAAGGGCAGCTACAGGCCTATCGATCCCGCACAGCTCTATCTGACGAAAGATGAGCTGGACGCGGCGATGACGGGCTGGCCAATCCACAAGGCGTCGATCTTCGACGAGCCCGAAAGCGACACGGTGATCGATTTCGGCTTCCGATCGGCCCGCGATTTTACGCCCGAACGCTCACAAGGCAGCAATGTCTACGAAGCGGCGGCGAAACACTTTGCTGCGCTCGGCAAGGCAGGCAAGCGGCCTCTTTTAGCGGCCTACACGCAAGGATCGCTCAGCCGCATCACCTCGATCATCGAGGAAGCCGGCACCAAGATTAGCGTCGCGGAAAGCTGGCAGGAAGCGCTGGGCACGTCGGCGAAGGGCAAGGCCACTGCGATGGTGCTCCCACTAGATACCGGCTTTGCTAATGACGAGCTCGAACTTGTTACCGAGCAGGATCTGCTGGGCGACCGGCTTGTCCGCCGCAAAAAGCGCAAGAAGGATGCCGACGCCTTCCTCGCCGAATTGCAGGCATTGGCGCGTGGCGATCTGGTGGTCCATGTCGATCACGGTATCGGCAAGTACATCGGGCTGGAACCGATCGCCGTCGGGAAGAGCCAGCACGATTGCGTGCGGCTGGAATATGCAGGCGGCGACAAGCTGTTCATCCCGGTCGAGAATATCGACGTCCTCAGCCGCTATGGCTCATCCGAAGAAAGCGTCCCGCTGGATCGTCTTGGTGGTGAAGCCTGGCAGAAACGCCGGGCCCGCCTGAAGGAACGCATCCGCGCAATCGCGGGCGAATTGATGGAAATCGCCGCCCAACGCGCGCTGCGCAAGGCACCCGTGCTGGCCCCCGAGGAGGCGAGCTACAACCAGTTCCTCGACCGCTTCCAGTATGAAGAGACGGACGACCAGGAAGCTGCCATCGCAGATGTCCTGCGCGATCTGGAAAGCGGACGTCCGATGGACAGGCTGGTATGCGGCGACGTCGGGTTCGGCAAGACAGAGGTCGCGCTTCGCGCCGCTTTTGTTGCCGCGATGAACGGCCAGCAGGTGGCGATGGTTGCCCCGACCACCCTGCTCGCACGCCAGCATTTCCAGAATTTCTGCGATCGCTTTTCCGGCTTCCCGCTCAAAATCGGTCGCCTCTCTCGTCTTGTCCCAAGTGCAGAAATGAAATTGACCCGTGAAGGACTGGCCGATGGCACGGTCGACATCGTGATCGGCACCCATGCGATCTTGTCCAAGAACACGCAGTTCAAGAACCTCGGCCTGGTGATCGTCGACGAGGAACAGCGATTCGGCGTCACGCACAAGGAGAAGCTCAAGGCGCTGCGCGCCGACGTTCATGTGCTTACTTTGACTGCAACCCCCATCCCGCGCACGCTGCAAATGGCAATGACCGGGCTGCGAGAGCTTTCCACCATCAAGACCCCTCCGGTCGACCGTCTTGCTGTGCGAACCTATGTGATGGAATGGGATGACATGGTGGTGCGTGAGGCGCTGCTGCGCGAACATCACCGCGGGGGGCAGAGCTTCATCGTCGTACCGCGTATTTCGGACATCGAACCGCTTGAGGAATGGCTGCGCGAGACGGTCCCTGAGGTGAAATATGTCAGCGCTCATGGCCAAATGAGCGCAGGAGAAATCGAAGAGCGGATGAGCGCCTTTTACGAAGGCAAGTACGAAGTCCTGCTCTCGACCACAATTATCGAGTCCGGTCTGGACCTCCCAAGCGCCAACACCATGATCATCCACCGCGCCGACCGCTTCGGCCTGGCCCAGCTATACCAGCTGCGCGGACGCGTGGGCCGCGCGAAAATCCGTGCCTATGCCTATCTCACCACGCCTGCCGATACGCAGCTCTCGGAAGTCGCGGAGAAGCGGCTCAAGGTGCTTGGCGATCTCGACAGCCTTGGCGCGGGCTTCCAGCTTGCCAGCCACGATCTCGACATTCGCGGCGCAGGCAATTTGCTGGGCGACGAGCAGAGCGGCCATATCCGCGAGGTCGGCTTCGAGCTGTACCAATCAATGCTGGAAGACGCGATTCTTGCTGCCAAGGCAGGTGATGCGGGGCTGAAGGCCGACAGCACCGGCCTGAGCCCACAGATCACGGTCGACGCGCCGATCATGATCCCCGAGGATTACGTGCCCGATCTCGCGGTGCGCATGGCGCTCTATCGCCGCCTGAACCAGACCGAGGGACAGGCTGAGATCGAGAGCCTGGCAGCGGAAATGATCGATCGTTTCGGCGAATTGCCGCAGCCGACGAAGAACCTCATCCGACTGATCGAGATCAAGGGCCAGGCTATCGAGGCAAATATCGCCAAGATCGATGTAGGCGCACGCGGGACTCTGGTAACCTTCCACGAGAACAATTTTCCCGATCCGGCAGGCCTGATCGCCTATGTCGACCGCTTGCAGGGCACCGCCAAACTGCGGCCCGACATGAAGCTGGTGATCAACCGCGCATGGGGCGATCCGCAGAGCCGCCTGAACGGTCTGTTCCAGCTCACCAAGGGGCTCAGCAATGTCGTGAAGCGGGCGAAGAAGAACGCCGCGTAAGAAGGTGCTCAGCCCGCAGCTGCAACCAGCTCATCGAACTGGTCGGGCTTCATCGGCTTGCCCGCAAGGTAACCCTGCCAGCTATGGCAACCCTCGCGCACGATGGCGGCACGCTGTTCCTCTGTCTCGATACCCTCGGCAATCACCGAAAGGTCGAGCGCGCGGGCCATCGCCACGATGCCGCGCAGGACTGCCAGATCCCTGTCATCCGTCGCTACTCCTTCGATCATGGCGCGATCCAGCTTGAGCGCGTCCAGCGGTAGCACCTTGAGATATCGGAAGTTGCAGAAACCCGCCCCGAAATCGTCAAGCGCAATACGGATTCCACTTTCGGAAAGTATTTCGAGCCGTGCGGCCGAGCGATCGAGGTCGGCAACAAGTGCCTGTTCGGTGATTTCCAGCGTCAAACGCTCTGGCGGAAAACCGACATCGGCGATCATTGCGAGCAATTCCTCACCAAATGTGCGGTCGAACAGGTCCATCGCCGTGACGTTGATCGAAAGGCGCAGGTGATCGGGCCAGTTGGCGGCCACGCGCAGCGACGCGCGGGCGATATGTCGCGACAGACGCCGCGCGATCCCGCCACTCTGCGAAATCGCCACCAACGCGTCGCCGGCTAGCACGCCATGATCGGGATGCTCCCACCGCACCAGCGCCTCGGCCCCCGATAGGGCTCCATCGGCGCTGCGAAATTGCGGCTGGAACAGTAGTTCAAGAGCATCTGCCGTCAGGGCGTCTGCCAAATCCTCGGTAACCGGATGCGGCTCGACCTGGCGCCGGTCAGTTCTTGCGCGGCGATCAATGGTTTGTGCGGGTATCGACATCACACCCTCCTGCCCAAAATAGCTGCGCCAGTCTCGCATCGATAAAGGCGCGTTGCAAATCGGGACGCTGCTCCATACTGTCGCGCGATATGGGAGAGGACATGTCCAGCGGGGAAGCCCCAACCACCAGCCAGCGGCTCGCGCTGCTCCATTCCGATACAGAGAAAGCGTCTGAGGCGGCGCGCGAACTGGCTGAACGCGGCGAATTCGTGCCGCTGGAAGAGGCTGATGTAGTGATCGCGCTGGGTGGTGATGGGTTCATGCTCGACACTATGCACGAGATGCTCGATTCGCACCGGGTCCGTCCGGTGTTCGGCCTAAATCTGGGAACTGTCGGCTTCCTCATGAACCGGTACCGGAGTTCCGGCGATATCGCAGCACGGATCGCCAAGGCGAAACCGCACAGGGTCTCACCGTTGCGGATGGAGGCGATCACCCAGTCGGGCGAAACGATAACCTCATGTGCGATCAACGAAGTCAGCCTGCTGCGTGAAACGCGCCAGACTGCCAAGATAGAGATTTCGGTCAACGACCGGGTGCGGATCAAGCAATTGGCAGGCGATGGCGTGTTGTTGGCAACTCCGGTCGGCTCGACCGCTTATAACTTGTCCGCCAACGGCCCGATCCTGCCGCTCGATTCGCAAATGCTCGCACTCACTCCGATCAGCCCGTTTCGTCCGCGCCGCTGGCCCGGTGCCATACTGCCCGATCGCAGCCGCGTGACATTCCGCGTGCATGAACCAGCCAAGCGTCCGGTTGCCGTGGTGGCGGACCAGAAGGAGGTTCGCGATGTAGCAGAAGTGCATGTGGAAATTGCGCGCGACAAGGAACTTACCCTGCTGTTCGACGCCGGACATGCGCTGGACGAACGCATCGTGGCAGAGCAGTTTATCACTTGATCGGGCCTATCGCGCAAAAGCGTTAAATCTGGGCCTTGCCAAACCCAATCGCCCCCCATATAGGCGCTCACCTGCCTTTCGGGCTGCTCCCCGATAGCTCAGCGGTAGAGTAGGTGACTGTTAATCACTTGGTCGTTGGTTCGAATCCAACTCGGGGAGCCACTTATTTTGAGCTACTCATTGAAATAGCTCAATAACTGACGCCGGCATGGATTGCGTTCCCACATTGGCGCACCATTTGTGAGAGGGCGACAGTGGCAAGACCAAGCTTACCTCCCGAGAACGAAATCGACCGCCTAATCCGGCAGGTTAATGACGATCCGTTTGCGGAGTTGCGACGTTCTCTAGGCGTAAAAAGCACGCAAGGTGCCATCGCCGAGGTCATGGAGCGGCACAACGAGATTAGCCGCGTATTCCAAGAATATAAGCTTCAGAATCAAATTGCCGAGGTGATAGGCCTTCCGGCTACGGCAGAGCAGTTCGCTCAGTTTCGATCGCGGCTAGATTTTATCGCTAGCTCTTCGGTCCTGAGCGGACTGAAGTTCGATCCTGGAGTTGCGGACGCAATCGCAGAACTAAATGGCGGGCTCAGCGCGAGCCGGGCCGCAATGATCGCTTTGCAAGAAATTGACTTGCCGGCACTGCGTTCGGTCAACGAGACCATGAGGCAGATGCTCGAAGAGACATCGCTCAAAATGACGGTCTTAGAAGCGGTTGGCGTGACGCGCGGATATTTCGAGGAGACATTCTCTGCCGCACGCGCATCCTTGCTCGGCGAATGGCACACGACGCCCGACCTCCCAGACCGATTCTTCACAGAGATCGATTATCGCCACGGACTCTACCGTGACGCCCAAGTCGATCGAGGCCTGATCGAAGCTCCGCCTGAGTTGGCGGTCGAGGTGATGATTGAGAGCGGCTATCTGCCGCGTAGCGACGCTAATAACCCTGAACCGACCGTGTCGATCAGCGTCGGCCCCCTTACTATGAACATTACGAGTAGCAATCCAACTGCGGGCGCCCGCGAAGCACTCGACGATATCGAGCTGCGCCTTCGCGAGTTCATCGCGCTAAAGCTTGAAGCGCGTTTTGGGAGAAACTGGTTCAAATTGCGTGCGCCTCCCGATGTTCTGACCAATGCAAAACGAAAGCGGAAAGAGAGCCTGCGAGCAGCCGAGGACACCGGCCCGCTGATCAACTGGACCGATATCGGCGACTTGGCCAAGATCGTCCTGCGAAACGACAACTGGTCTGAGGTATTCGAAGAGTTCTTTGCGGATCGGGAGCGATTTGAGGCCGACATGCGGGCATTGACCGCCATGAGACGCCCTGTCGCCCATGCGCGTCCGATTGATTCCACGCGGCTGGTCGAATTAATCATCGTAGCGCAGCGCGTCGGCGATTGGATTTATCAGGACGGTTTGTGGATGCGCGAAGCCGATTCAGACGAATAAAGCATCCATGCCAAATCCGTTTCTAGCTGCCAGTTTGAGGGGGAACTGCCAATGTCGCTTGCCGTAGTCGAAGAAGAGGTCCGCCGGTTTCTCTCTGATCCAGCTCCCGAGGTGCTTTGCATCAAAGGCAAATGGGGCGTTGGGAAGACATTCGGCTGGCGCACCTTCCTTCGCAAAGCACGAGACGACGAGAAGCTGGCGATGAGCCGATATGCCTATGTCTCGCTTTTCGGTTTAAACTCGCTCGACGACCTACGTTACGCTCTATTCGAGCGAACTGTAACAGGCGATGCCATCGGCGAGGATCCCAATCCAGAGACGTTTCGCAAGATGGTCGCCGACCGGGATACTGGTCGCAAGTTAAAGCCACTCATCGACGGTGCGTTGGCATTCTTCAATCGGCAGGGGATATCCGATCTGCTCGCAAAGGCAGCGGTCCTGACTGTCAGGAATCAGCTCATCTGCTTCGATGATCTTGAACGCGCTGGCAATGGATTGGGAACGAGAGAAATTCTTGGCCTCGCTTCACTGCTCAAAGAGGAGAGGCACTGCAAGGTTGTTCTGCTGCTCAATGACCAAGAGCATGACGAAGAAGACGAATTCACTCGTCAATTGGAAAAGGTGGCTGATGTCACGTTGACATTTGAACCGACAGCCGCGGAGGCAGCTACAATTGCCCTAGATTCCGCCTCGCCTGTTTTCGAGTTACTCCATCCACGCTTCGTGGAACTTGGGATCACCAACATCCGTGTGATCAGAAAAATCGAGAGGCTTGCCGGGCGCCTATTGAAATTACTCGAACCATATGATCCGAAAATCGCCAAAGGCGCGATTGCTACGCTGGTTCTCGCGAGTTGGTCCGTCCAGCAACCAAAGCTCGGGCCTCCTATCGAATATCTAAGGAATTACAGCTCTCTCTCAGTCCATTTCCATTTCGCTAAAGACGAAAAGGATCCAGATTTTGAAGCATTCGAGGCGCTAATCCGTGACTATCCGTTCAAGTTTGCAGATGACCTCGACCTAGTTGTCATAGATGGCGCAGAAGCAGGATATTTCATCGAAGAAAGCGTCTCTCAGGCTGCGCAAAGAGCTCAAGAAGAGTTGAAGAGAAACTCGCGAGAGAATGCATTGAGTCGCGCTTGGGAGGATCTATACCATGGCTCACTCTCGGCCGATGATGATGAGTTTCTCGATGCCGTGCATTCGGGCGCACTAAAAGATGCTCAGTTCACGAGCGCTTCAAATATCAACAGTGCGATTTACATACTCTGCGAAACTGGGCGTCAGGAACAGGCCCGCGAAGTGCTGGCTGCCTACATGGCTGCAAAGAAAGATGAGCAGCCAGAATTCTTCGACCTCTCGTCTCATTTTCTAGGAGGTGACAAAGTCGAGGACATGCTTTTCGAGGCATTCGAAAAAGCGAGGGGGAACTATGTAGATTCCCGTGATCCCTTTGACGTTTTGAAGCAAATCGGAGCCGAGCGATCTTGGTCTGAGCGTGATTTAATGCTCATGGCGAACCAATCAGCTGATGATTTTGAAAGAATGTTTGAGGCGCTCAAGGGCAAGGAAATCCGCCATTCAATCGAAACGCTTCAACGAATGGGCAGATCTCAGCGCGAGGGCAGCAAGCAAATCGCTGAGACCATCACGAAAGCACTGAAACGCATCGGTGCAAAGTCTCCGCTGCGCGCTCGAAAGGTGGCAAGATTCGGAGTGAAGATTGAAGAGGATGGCTCCGGAGACAAGGCAACTTGATCGATCGGATTTTACACCCCGGCTCACATAGTTCTAATCCAAAACAGATTTTTCGACAGCCTCATTGGGAACGAGAAATCAGTGCTTCTGAGGCTAACGAGCGGTCCATCGCGCGCGCGCGCGCTAAGCAAGCCAAGAGAAAGATGGGTCACACTTCCGGCCTCGAATGGTGCACCTATGTGGGAACCTGACCCGCTCATGAGCGCAACTCTTGGGCATCCGCGGCCCAAATGGCTGCACCAGCCGAATTCGAACTATCTAACATGACACAACTTGCCCTCGACGCGATTGTCCATTCCCTCTCCGGGACACCACCTCACGATATTGGGCTGAGAGATCAATGATCCGTGCGATTGAAGCGGTTGCGATTTTAAACGCCAATTATGTCACGGCATAGAGGAGGTATTGGCTAGCCAAACTGACCTAGGAAGACCGTAAGCAACGATGGACTGCTTCGTTAAATTCAGGGAGGCGGGATCTTCAACCCATAGAATAGAAGCTGGTTTTTGGGGATTGTAGTTCTCCACAATCGCTAGAACAAAATCTTTACCCATGCTTTTGGCTCTAGCATGTTCAGAACGGGTAAGCGTGGGGTTGCAATTACCTACGGAGCTTTTCACTTCGACTACCTTGGTGGTCATACCCTTGGTGATCTTGAAATCGCAGCCTCCTTTTTGGGCGCTGGTATCCAGAACATGCCAACCTGCGTTCTCAAGAGTCTTTCGCACTGCTTGCTGAGCATTCCACCATCCGCTCGTAGCAGGTGGTGGTGGAGAGGTCGTTTGGCCAAGCGATGAGAGCGGTGCAAGCCCTGGAGGTGGCGTCCCGGTCCCCTGCGTCGGCGGTCCGCCGCCCCCCTGTCCAGGTAGTTGCGCCGGCGCTTGTGCGGTGGAATTGAGCACTCGCTGCCACGTCAATGTTGGTCGCAATTTCACCAGCGTTTGATGGTATTGAGACGCCGGATCATCTTCGAAGTATGACGCTGCTTCTGATGCCGTGAAGCCAAAGTCGGCGAGGAAATCGGATATTGAAACTTGTGTCCGGCCTGCGGCCAGAAAACTGTCGTAGTAAATAGACACGATCAACGCGGCGACGGGGATAAGATTCCCATTCGCCGGTCGGACCATGCTAGCATAGAATGAAGTGTCGCTCGGATCATATACTGTGTATTCGTCCGTTGACGGGTCCTTCCGAAACATTTTCGGCTGGTCCTCACCGCGATAACGCGGGGACGTGTTCCCGCTCGACTTTAGTGCGCAATTCGCGCCCGCCAGAGTTGGTGCCCCACCAGATGACGGATTAGTTGGCCGGAGGTGGGGACACATGGTTCGCGACTGGTTGCGAAATGTCTGATTCCTAAATTCTTGCGGCGTAGCGTAACACACAAAGCCCTTCTGGAGATTCAGGTTGTTACGCCAGATATTGGAGGGGACACTCAGTCCCATCGCGGTTACTCCGGTTGGGACTTTGTGCGTATCCTCGAAGATTATTGCTACCTTATCGGGAGTGGCTCGAGTGTGCTTCCAATACAAATCGTCAAGTAGCCTCTGCAGTTCGCTCGAATCTAAGCCGACTGTTGCTCCAACGCGGGGAATGAGGTTGCTGTAGTGCTTGCAGGCAAGAAAGATCTGCGCGGCCCGCCCTCGGTAAGTTCCCCCGACCGCAGCACGCAAGGAACGAAGCGACTCTGAATAGAGTGCTGAGTCATTGATCGGAATCATGCCGCGAGGTTTGCCTTGTCGCCACGAGTAGAGGAGAGAAAAGCTTTGGGATCTATGCTCCCCCTCATTAGGCGCTGGTAATCGCCGAAAGGCCGATTTCGGTAGTTTGGCGTACGAAGATTTTCTCCAGCCGTGACCGCTGGAAGGTCACCAATCGCTTCCCAGACAGTTGTGGCAGGTCTTTCAATCAAAAGATCACCAGCATTCACACTGGTCCATTCTAACGGTTTGATTGGCAGCCTCTTAATCCCTTTTTTCGTGCCGACAATAATGACGCGAACTCGCCGCTGCGGGACACCATATTCGGCGGCATTCATCTTCCAAACACATGTGTCATACCCGACACGATCAAACCCTGCGAGGATGCGTTCAAGGAAAGCCCCTCCAGACATGCTAAGCAGCCCAGTTACATTCTCGAAGACAAAGAAATCTGGTTCCATTCGGTCAAGGAGCAATGAGTAACGCTCGTGGAGATGGTTACGTTCGTCGCTCTCGGTTCGCCTCCGGCCGCCAGTGGAAAACCCTTGGCACGGCGGTCCTCCGACGACGGCGAGCGGCTTATCAGACGCCCGCCCTCTTGTGCTCTCTACCAGCCTATCGATCACAGCATCGTCATTCATGTCACCGACAAACGCTCGCCCTCCCACGTTGCGATTGAAAACATCGACCGCATCTCGGTTGAAATCTGTCGCAGCAAGGGTCGCCCATCCCTGCCATTTAAAACCGAGCGAAAGACCACCGCATCCAGCGAATACATCCACCATTTGCCCGGCTGGCCCCAGAGCCTCTGCAATTTGCATTGCTAGCAAAGGTGGAACAGCATTGCCGATCTGCATGCAAATTTGTCGCTGACTCCCCGAAAATTCGAATGAGTCGGGGAAAGATTGAAGCCGTGCAGCCTCTCGATGAGAGATAGTTCGATGTTGCTCAGCATCAGGATGTAGAAAACACCCGTTTCCTGGTCGAGTGTAATACGTCCCAATCGTGTAACTCGGGGCATTAGGCAGAAGTCGACCATAATAGGTCGAGCGAGAGCCTTTGCCCTCTGCTGCGCTTTTGCGAATCTGCTCGAGACGCTTGGAGGGGAGATTTTCAGGAATATCGCGCCAGTTACCTCCCGGCGGCACGGCCCGCGAAAATGCCAGATCCAATTCACTTAATTTTGCGCTGTAGTGGTTGAAAATCATTGAGCGGCCCTAACCCCAGCGCTTTGTGATCAACAGTTCGTCCTTTTCAGAATCCGAGATTTTAGGAAACATTCCAAGCAATCGAGACATCCCATTTCTGTCGATCCCATAGACCTTCGCAACTTCAATCTCAGACTGAAATTTAGATTCAGGCAGATCACTTAGTGATGCCTGAGCAGCCGCGTCGAGGATGCGGAGATTATCGGCATTGAGCTTAGGTATTCGTGCCTGCCGCACTATTCCCAGGGACATATGTCCTGTCGTCAACCTAGTTCGAACCTGAGCCTCCACCACCAAAGATGATAAAAGCGCGTGCAGAGCGCGTGTTCGAGTTAGATTGCCGTCACGGAAACATCCAACGTGCAACGAATTTCCTGCGACCCACCCTGACGGGATGATGGTGCCAATCATGCGTCGCTCGGAAGATGATCGAGCTACGTCTCTCCAGACAACTCTTGGCAGCTTGATGGAGTGGAAGTGCGCGCACAGCTCAGGGCGCACCGACCTCACAGGGGCTTCCACAACCTTGTGCCTTTTGACCATACGCCCCTTGATGAAGGGGAAAGCAGCCCCGTTTGTAAGCTTGGTGGCGATTTGGGACTCGTCGAGTTCTCTTCCTAACCACAAGCCTTCTTTATCCTCACTCTCTAGTGCCGATAAGGTAGGGAAAGTCGCAAGGTCATCTAGCATGTTCGCTATTGCAGCCGCCGGCCCCAACGGAATCGTCCATCCCCGTGCCTCCATCGCTGCGGCACCTATGGATATTGGGTTTTTGGACTCCAGCGCCTGATCTGAGTCAAAGGAACGCACAGCCATGGTTCGCTGCGGGACCGCACCCTTGACTACTGTCAAAGTAACCACGGGCTGGTCCACACGATCAAATAGGCGGGCCTCAGGTGGATACGATGCCATATCGATTACGCGGTTCTCCGCGAAGGTCTTACG
Organism: Erythrobacter alti; assembly: GCF_037996805.1. Taxonomy (NCBI): domain Bacteria; kingdom Pseudomonadati; phylum Pseudomonadota; class Alphaproteobacteria; order Sphingomonadales; family Erythrobacteraceae; genus Erythrobacter; species Erythrobacter alti. The sequence continues at coordinate 26,723 of NZ_JBBNAX010000001.1, forward strand.
ACGCATAGGCGCAGATGACTGATCGCCAAGTATCGTAGATGGCAGGATGATACCGATCACCCCTCCCTGCCTTGCGATCCTGAGGCATAGATCCCAGCCGCACCTGGCCAGATTGGTTCCCCATCCCGCCCAAGCTTTTTCGGCCTTCGCATCAGGGAATGCAGCATCTAGTCTTTTTGAATGCTCCCGCAGTTTTTCCCTATAAACTATCTTTTCCGCGGAACTTAGGTGGGCAGTTTCCCGGCGATCAGGTTTGAGCAATTCCCAAGGTGGATTCGAGATGACTAGATCATAGTGAGGTATGCATTGAGACTTGAAGGAATCGCCCAGAGAAGTGCGGACTTCTGCGTTGATAGAAAGTGCGGAAGCAGTTGCGCCTACATTCGCTGCAGCCTCCTCAAGCGCTCCCTTCTCCCGATCTCGAAGCTCAATGATCCACTTGAGACATTTGAGGTGCGAATTGGTCGCGGCGGCTTTGAGCAGTGCGGCAATGAGGCGCCCATCTCCGCAAAACGGATCGACTGCAGTGATCTTTTTGGAGGACCACGTCTCTAGAGGCTTCAACATCTGAAGTGCGAGGTCATCAGCGAGATTGGAAGGCGTGTAAAACCGCCCGGCTAGACGTTCAGCAAGACTTTTCCCCGCATACGTAGCTGAGCCACGCTCTGCAGTTTCGACTTCGAACACTGTTTAGTCCTTCCAAAGCAAAGCTTTTGAAACTAGTGGCATTTCAAATAGGCCACCTTCATCTGACCTCGCGCTTCCTACGAGGCTTAACCGGATCTAGTTTTTGGATGATAAAACCTGTTGCATCAATGCCTCGAGAATTTTTGTCCGGATCACTTATGCGACAACAGCTTCTAGTTCGACCGTTGATGCACGCGTCGTCATGACTTCCCGGTAAGAAGCATCGACGATTGAGGTCGCCCAATGCGTGTTCCCCTTCGTCCAACCACACACTCTGAAAAAGGGCCTGCTTCAAAGTTATCGATAAGCAACCATTGCGCGGCACATCAAGCGAGCAGACTTGAACTTGCTTCGTGCGGAGCGAGCAAAACCATCAAGATCACTAATGGCGGTTGGTGAGATCGGAGCGAATGGGCATAGGACAACCACCCCTAGCGCTGAGCTTTGTTTCGCTCATTTGCCAGAGGCAGTCCGGCCCAATCAAAGCTTGGCAGTCGGAGCCGACCGTCGCTTCAGGGCGCTTCTGGTCGTTAGGTCGCCAGAGGCTCGGTAGTTGCTTGTAGGGCCTTCCTAAACCCACTCGGTCGCCCCTCTACCTTTCGGACTGGGCTTTCCAATTTGACCGAACCCCTTCTGGTCTTGGAATACTGCTAGGTCGCCAGAGTATTTAACCAACCCGACCAAGCAGGAAACGACGAACCGATGCACGACGCTTCGAGGTTTTTTGCGTATTGAGCTGTTTATTCGCCGACGAGGGAGCGAAGATCGCTTGCGGGAACAATCGACCGCCGGCCAACCTTGATCAGCCTCAGCTTCCCCGAATCCACGAGATTGTAGATCGTGCGTTCCGAGCAATCGACCGCCCGAGCTGCATTCTTGATGCTGTAGCCGAGCTGACGCTGATCTGGTGAAATCGAAAACGACAAAATTCATCTCCTTGCTTTGTGATGCAAGGAAGAACATCAATACGTCGTATTCCAAGTTGGCAATCAATCCCGCCCTTTATCACCTTTGATCGCTGATGAAGGTTGCATGTGCTTCGTCATGGAACCGGGAACAACGTTGTGCCTGTCGGCTATCGGACCGGGTATCAAGTCAGCGCTGATGATCCCCCAGCGAATGTCATTGAGGATATGCGATCGCTTATTCCTCCAATGCCGTTCAACGGTCGATTCTCCAATTCCGAGGTTCTTAGCGGTCGCATTAACTGCTGCATCAAAACCGCCCTCACTAAGGACGCCGTTACGGACCATTTCTATCGCAGTGCCCAACTCCTTCATGGCTTCCGAAGCTTGTTCTCGACTGGACTGCCCTCGTTTAAGGTCTGGATGGCGTTTTGCCACCAATCTCCAATCCGTTTCGGAGGCTGTCCCTTCGAGCATGAAATACAACTTTTGCAAAAGAAGTGGGTGGAGGTCGCTTTGCTCCTCAGTGAGCAATTCAGCGATCACCTTCGAAAGCGGCTGAACGTTGCCATGCATTAATGCTTCCAGCGCATCCACTTCGGCACGAGTAAGCTCGCGTTTCAATGTCCTGCGCCCACAGCAGAATTGAGTTCAAAGATGTTGCTCCCATGCCCAGAAAGCTCTGGCGCTGCGAAACGACCCCATGCGGCCAAGAGATCGCGCCTGAGATCGACAAATCGCGTTCTCTTGTATGCAGCAACCACCTTCTCAGGGACCGCGTGAGCCAGAGCTGCCTCGGCAACGGGATCGGGAATGGAGTGCATTTGCTCGGCAGCCCAATCTCGGAATGTCGAGCGAAAGCCGTGGACCGTTTCTGATCGCCCTGCAGTGCGCAGAATTTTGCTGAGAGTCATGTCGCTCAGCGCCGATCCTTGGCGGCTGCCAGGAAAGACATGCCCAGAGCAGTCGGATAAGGACTTCGCTCGCTCCAAGATTGCAATCGCTGGCTCATTCAAAGTGACGCTATGAGCCACCCCTGCTTTCATCAGTTCGGCTGGGCGATTCCACATTCGAGCTTCAAGATCGATATGCTCCCACTGCGCCGATCTCACTTCACCGGATCGAGCCGCTGAAAAAATCGTGAAGAGCAAAGCGAGCCTGCCAGCCGCCTGTTCTTTCGACAGCTCACCAGCCACAAAGCTGGGCAGCTCCGCATATGGCATCGCTCGGAAATTGCCTGATTTGGGCTGCCTCGCCAGCCCAGCTCTGAGTTCCCGCGCATCGGGGACCGGATCAGTTCGCCAACGCCGAGACTTCGCGAAACTCAGAACCTGCAGGATGCGGACCCTGAGCTTTTGCGCCTGAGCGGGCTTCTCCGTCCAGAGAGGGGCGAGTGCAGCGATTACATCGGCAGTCGAAATCTCATCGACAGGCTTGTTCCCGATCACCTGATGCGCGTGCATCGCAAGCGATGACTTGAAGGCGGCGGCGTTCTTCTCGCTCCAACCCTTCGACAGCTCATCGTGAGCCGCATCTGCCGCTTCCTTGAAAGTCGGAATGATCACCTTGTCGCGATCACGCTCTGCCCGAGCGTTCTTACCCTGCCGCGCCAACTTCCTAAGATGAGCAGCCTGCTCGCGCGCATCGCTCAGCGATAGATCGGTCGGATAGCCGCCCAGACCGATATCCTGCCTTCTCCCTTGGAATTGCACCCGCAACACCCAGGACCGCGCGCCGCTCGGCTTCACCCTCAGATAGAGGCCCGCGCCGTCGCCATGAATGCCAGGCCCAGCCTTGCGAACCTTCAAATCAGTGAGCTTTCCCATGCGGAGCCATCCTTACAGTGCACCAGTTAGTTCCCACACTGATGCGCTGCAAAGGGCTGCATGTCAATGCAGAGCGATGCAGGAAGAACACCCTCTAATATCACGAATTATCGATACTTTTTATTCTCATAGATGCAAAGCGATGCGTAATGATGCAGGCGAAGTTCTAACCCAACTCGGGGAGCCATTCAATCAAAATTTGTTTTGCCTCAAGCGTCGGCGGCCCCATCCGGGGCCATAGGCTTCTGGTCTAATCGGCCGACGCGCAGTCGCGCTTATGGTCCCTTTGGGACCGTATGGCACTCCGATGCTGGAATCGTGCGCGACCAGTGCATGACAAAGGGCGACCGCGCGCCCGCAGCGGGGGCAGCTTGCCTGCCCGCCTGGCGAGAACCGGGTGCCCGGATGGGCACCCGCCAACAAATCAGGCAGCAGCCCCGTGGCAGTGCTTGTACTTGCTGCCTGAGCCGCACGGACACGGCGCGTTGCGGCTTATGTCCTGTCCTGCATAGGGGTCTGCGGTTTGCGCACCACCCGATCCGGTCGAGGCAACCGGCGATGAAGCCAGTGTGCCGAACAGCGGCGCACGTTCTGCCGATCCATCGCCGTCATTCGTATTGTCCTCTCCCGTGAACGGATCGATATGTCCGGTCAGGAATTCTGGCAGGTCGGGCAATTCACGCGGCGGTGGGGGAGCAGTAGCGCGGAATTCCGCGGTGAGCAGCACCTTGCTCACATCTTCGCGCAGTGTCTCGAGCATAGTTTCAAACAGGCCGAATGCCTCCTGCTTGTACTCGTTGATCGGCTGCTTTTGCGCATAGGCGCGCAGGAATACGACCTGACGCAGTGCGTCGAGTGTGGCGAGGTGTTCCTTCCAGTGATAATCGAGCCGTTCGAGCAGAATGCCCTTCTCCACGCGGCGCCAGGTATCCTCCGGAATTTCGGCGATACGCGCGGTCATCTTCTGTTCGGAGAGGTCCTGCAGACGCTCTTCAATCAGTTCGGGTTCGACCTGCTCTTCCTCGAGCCACTCTTCCAGTGGCACGTCGAGGCCGAGCACGTCGCTGACCTTTTCGCGCAATCCATCCAGATCCCACTGTTCGGGATAGGAGCCGGGAGGGCAAGCCGTCATGACGATTGAATTGATTGCATCGCGGCGCATGTCCTCGACCACGTCGTCGACGCGTTCGGAATCCATGATCTCGCTGCGCTGTTCGTAAATTACCTTACGCTGGTCGTTCATCACGTCATCGTACTGGACGACCTGCTTGCGCATTTCGTAGTTGCGCGCCTCGACCTTCTTCTGCGCGGTTTCAATGGCCTTGGAGAGCCATTTGGAGCCGATTGCCTCACCATCTTCGAGATTGGCGTTCATCATCTTGGCAAACAGCGTATCGGGCCCGAAAATGCGCAGCAGGTCGTCTTCAAGGCACAAGTAGAAGCGCGACAGGCCGGGGTCACCCTGACGGCCCGAACGGCCGCGCAACTGGTTGTCGATACGACGGCTTTCGTGGCGCTCGGTGCCGAGCACGAACAGGCCGCCGGCATCGAGAACGCGCTGCTTTTCCTCCGCGACCTCAGCCTTGATCTTGTCGATAGCGGCATCCTTTGCGGGGCCGTCTTCCATCTCGGACAATTCGTCCTCGATGCGGAACTCTACGTTACCGCCAAGCTGGATGTCGGTACCGCGACCGGCCATGTTCGTGGCAATCGTAACCGCGCCAATGCGACCCGCCTGCGCCACGATGTGCGCCTCCCGCTCGTGCATACGAGCATTGAGAACGGCGTGTTCTACGCCTTCCTCGTCAAGGAATTTGCTGAGCAATTCGGACTTTTCGATCGAAACCGTGCCAACCAGCACTGGCTGTCCGATTTCGTTCTTCTCCTTGATCGCCTTGGCAATAGCGCCGAATTTGTCGATCGTGCTCTTGTAGAACTCGTCTTCCTCGTCGACGCGCTGGATCGGCACATTGGTTGGAATCTCGACCACGTTGAGCTTGTAGATATCCCAGAATTCGCTGGCCTCGGTGGCAGCCGTACCGGTCATGCCGGAAAGCTTGGGATACATGCGGAAATAGTTCTGGAAGGTGATCGAGGCCATGGTCTGGTTCTCGGGCTGGATTTCCACGCCTTCCTTGGCCTCTGCCGCCTGGTGCAAGCCGTTAGACCAGCGGCGGCCATCCATCATGCGCCCGGTAAACTCATCGATGATGACAACCTTGTCGTCTTTCACGATGTAATCGGTGTCTTTCCGGAACATGATCACGGCCTTTAGCGCCTGATCCATGTGGTGGACGACTTGCGTGTTCTCGACGTCGTAGAGATTGTCGGTTTCGAGAAGCCCGGACGCCATCAGGCGCTGCTCGATCTCTTCGGATCCCTTCTCGGTCAGCGAGACATTCCGGGACTTCTCGTCCTTGATGTAATAGTTTTCTTCCTCGTCCAGCGGCCCACCGTTCTCCTTCACGAGCGCTTCCTGGTCCTTCACGAACTGTTTGATGATCGCATCGAGCGCGACATACAGATCGCTCTTGTCCTCGGTCGGGCCGGAGATGATCAGCGGCGTGCGGGCTTCGTCGATCAGGATCGAGTCCACTTCGTCGACGATGGCGTAGTTGAAGGGGCGCTGCACCATCTGGCGGCGCTCCTGTTTCATGTTGTCACGCAGATAATCGAAACCGAATTCGTTGTTGGTGCCGTAGGTGATGTCGGCGGCATAGGCCTCGCGCCGCGCGGCTTCGGGCAAATTAGGCACGACCACGCCGGTGGTCAGGCCGAGGAAATTGTACAACTGCCCCATCCATTCGGCGTCGCGACTGGCGAGGTAATCGTTGACTGTCACGACGTGTACGCCCTTGCCTTCGATGGCGTTGAGATAGGTGGCGAGCGTTGCGACCAGCGTCTTGCCCTCACCTGTCTTCATCTCGGCAATCTCACCGCGATGCAGCACGATCCCGCCAACCATCTGCACGTCGAAATGCCGCATGCCGAGCACGCGCTTCGAAGCCTCGCGCACGGTGGCGAAGGCTTCTGGCATGATATCGTCGAGCGTCGCGCCCTCTTCCAGCTTTATGCGGAACTTGGCGGTCTGTGCCTTCAGTTCATCATCGGAGAAATCGAGCAACTGGTCTTCGAGCGCATTGATCCGGTTGACGATCTTGTCGAGCGATTTGACGTAACGGTCGTTGGACGAGCCGAAGATGGACTTTGCGATTGATTGCCACATGGCGGGCGTTTCCTGTTCGGATAATATGGAGAATGGCCGCGCATGGTGGCGCGGCCCTGAATAATCGAGCGTTGTAAGGAGTTTACGGCGCTATTCGCGCGCGCGGTCTACCTGTAATTGCACCGATGGTGCTGCAACGACAACCGGCTTTTGCTTGCAAGGGCGCGGCTCGTTAGATGGGCGCGCTTGCTGCAAGTTTCCGAACTGCAGCGGTGCGGACACAGCCGGCGTACAATCCGCCTGCTCTGCCGCCGCAACACTCACCGCCCGCATTTCTGCGGCGGACACAGGCTCTGCCGCGAGCGTAAAGCCCGAAATAACGGCAAGCAGGGTGAGCAATTGGCGCAGCATGTGGTGTGTCAGATAGCGATTGATGCGGCGAAGTCTATGCCGGAATGCGTGAATAGGCGGTGAAAATGCTGCGTTGCCGCAAGCATAAGGCCTGCTTATTAGACCAGGTATGGACCTTAACCGCTCGCCCCTCGCCCTGCCCTTCCCCGATATGCTGCCGGTTGATGGCGTGACGCTGCGCGTCGCCCGCGCGAGGTACAAGGAGTGGGACCGCGCCGACCTAACCTATGCCGAATTGGCTGAAGGCACCGCGCTCGCGGGCGTTTTCACGCGCAATGTCTGCTGTTCGACCGAGGTCGAGATGGGGCGGGAGCAGGTCAAGCTCGGCTCGGCTCGTGCGCTGATAGTCAATGCGGGCAATTCCAACGCATTTACCGGATATCGCGGGCGCGAGGCGGTGGAGCAGATTATGGCGCAAGTCGCGCATCACCTCGATTGCAAGCCGTCAGAGGTGTTGGTGTCGTCTACCGGCGTAATCGGTGTGCCATTGCCCAAGGACAAGGCAAAGGAAGGCGTCGCGGCCGTGCTGGAGGCAAAGCCGTGCAGCTGGCAGGATGCCACCAACGCCATCGGCACGACCGACACCTTTGCGAAGGGCGCTACCGCGTCAGCAATGATCGGCGACACGCGCGTCGTGCTGAATGGCATCATCAAGGGCAGCGGCATGATCGCGCCCGATATGGCGACGATGTTGGGCTATATTTTTACCGATGCGGCGGTCGAACCAGCCTTCCTGCAGGATTGCCTTTCCGCTGCCAATGCGCGCACCTACAGCTGCATCACCGTCGATAGCGACACCTCGACCAGCGACACGGTGCTGGCCTTTGCAACCGGCAAGGCAGGCAACGTTCCCATCTCCTCGTTCGAAGATCCGGGCGCGGATGCTTTCATGGCCGCGCTGGAGGATGTTTGCCGCCAGCTCGCACAACTGGTGGTGCGGGATGGCGAAGGCGCTAGCAAGTTCATCTCGATCACAGTCACAAGCGCGAGGGATGATGACAGCGCGCGCCGCATCGGCCTTGCCATCGCCAATTCGCCGCTGGTGAAGACAGCGATCGCCGGGGGAGACGCCAATTGGGGCCGCGTAGTGATGGCTGTGGGCAAGGCGGGAGAGCCTGCTGACCGGGACAAACTTTCCATCGCATTCGGAGGGCACTGGACTGCGCGAGACGGGCTACCCTTGGCCGATTATGACGAAGCTCCCGTAGCACGGCACCTTGCGGGCGACGAAGTGGACATCATGGTCGACCTCGGCATCGGAGACGGGAAAGCGACCGTCTGGACCTGCGACCTGACCCATGGTTACATCAGCATCAATGCGGACTATCGTTCATGAGCGATGACATCATGACGCTCCATCGCGAGATGGAGAGCCTGCTGCGCGACGTCACCGAAAACGCCATTCTCCCGCGCTTCCGCAATCTTTCAGTTGGCGAAATCGAGGACAAGGGCAGCAATGATCCCGTCACCATAGCCGACCGCGAATCCGAGGCCATGCTGCGCGAAGGGCTTGAGAAACTGATCCCCGGCCTCGCTTTCGTGGGAGAAGAGGCCGCACACGCCGACCCGTCGGTGCTCGACAGGCTCGAGGACGATTGCTGGATAGTCGACCCTGTCGATGGAACGCGCAATTTCGCAGCCGGCAAACCGCCTTTCGGCATCCTCATAGCGATGGCATCGGGCGGCGAAGCGCATACGGGCTGGATATACGATTGCCTGTCAGGCCGCTTTTGCGTCGCCCACCGCGGCAAGGGCGCCTTTATCGGCGAGGAAAAAGTGACCGCGCAGCCCACCGGCGAAACCCCGCCGGTCGCAGCAATTTCGCTTATTTTCATGGAAGAGGCACGGCGTGAAGCGATGAAAGCGCATATCATGCCGCACTACACCCTCACTGACATTCCCTATTGCGCGGCAGAGCAATACCCCCGCCTTGCGCTGGGCACAAACGACGTCTCGATATTCGAGCGGACATTGGCGTGGGACCACGCCGCAGGTGTGCTGTGGCTCAACGAAGCAGGCGGAAAGGCCGCGCGGCTCGACGGGTCGCCATATCGCGTCGACGAATGGGACCGCAAAGGCCTGGTGGGCGCGGCCTCACCTGCGATGTGGGATGCGATGGTCGAGCGTCTAAACGCGCTCGACGCCTAAAGCTCGCCTTCGAGCCAGCCCTTGAGCGCGTTCTTGGGCGCAGCGCCCATCTGCTGGGCGACCGGCTGACCATCCTTGAACAGGACGAGGAACGGGATCGACTGGACGCCCATCTTGCCTGGCACATCCGGGTTTTCCATGATGTCCATCTTCGCGATAGTGACCTTGTCCGCCAGTTCGTCCGAAATTTCCTCGAGCGCGGGCGCGATCATCTTGCACGGGCCGCACCAGTCGGCCCAGAAATCGACCAGAACGGGCTTGTCGGAATCGAGCACGTCAGCCTGAAAGCTGGCGTCGGTTACATTCTTGGTTGCCATGACGGCGTCTCCTGATTTGCTTGATGCCCTATCTGGGCATGATCCGTAGTTCCACAACGCATGGCGCGCGATAGCTTTCCTTAGCTTGCCCCCAGTTGCGCTTTTGCTGCCGGTTTATGGGCCGCGAGAATCTCTGCCGGAATGGCTATCAGTCGGGGCGTTTGGGTATAGAGAACGGCCGCTTCGATAACGCGATCCGGAAATATCACCGCCAACGCCGCAGCATAGGCACCCATTTGCGCGAGCGTCGATACCGGCACCTCGCTTAGCGTTGCAGGCGGCCGCCGTGCCGTCTTGAAATCTGCCACCAACACGCGATCGGGAGTGACTAGCAGCCGATCGGCCGTTCCCGCGATCACCTGCTCGCCCACCGTCGCAGCCAGAGGAACCTCCGCCAGTGCGTCCGGACCGAACAATTCGCGCCATTGCGGGTCATCGAGCACGCCGAGCGCACGGCCAAGAATCTCCTCGCGTTCCTCCGACGTAAGATCACCGCCATGACGCTCCAGCCAGGCCTTGCCACCGCTGGCACGCATGTCGGGCGGAACATCGGGCAAGCGTTCAAGCAGCGCATGGATCAGCACCCCTCGCCGGGCCGCGATTGCCGCCTGTTCTGCCGGTAGCGGCGGATCACTGCCCTGCTCGTCTGCGCTGGCAGAGGGGGCAAGCGGGCGCGGTGGACGCGGCTCTTCGCCGACAGGGCGCGTCGACCACTCTGGCAGTACCATGGGCAGCGCTAAGTCGCTCTGCGTCCGCGTTTCGACCGCCATGGCGCGCTCGCCCTGCTCCATTCGCGCATCCCAGATCGGGTCCGCCAGCCAATCACCGCCAAACAGCGGTTCGAGCCGCGCATACCAGCTATCGGGCTTCGGCTCCTTCTCGGTTTTCTTGAGCGCGCCGCCGATAAACAGCGCTTCTTCCGCGCGGGTCATCGCGACATAGAGCAAGCGCCAGTGCTCCTGCCGCTCGGCCTTTTTCGCCGCGTCCTCCGCTTCTGAAATCGGCCCGACGCGCTCCGCACCCGACAGCGGCGGCAGCGGCAGTTTGAGCGGTTTGTCATTACCCGGTACGGTCTCGGCGAGATCGAAACTGGAATTGCGCGAGGCATCAGGGTCACCGCACGCATCGGCTAAAATGACGATGGGGGCCTGCAATCCCTTCGAGCCGTGCACCGTCATGACGCGCACCTGGTTGCCCGCGCCTTCGGCTTCGCGCTTCAGTTCGCCATCACCAGCGTCGAACCAGCGGATAAATCCTTGCAGACTTGGCGTATTGGCAGCGGAGAATTGCAAAGCGGCGTTGAGCAATTCGTCAATCGGATCGTTCGCCTCGCGCCCCAGCCTCGCAACGAGTTTCGCGCGTGCTCGCCACGGTCCGACGAGGATCCAGTGCAACAGCGCCTGCGGTGGCTCGTAATCGGCAAGCGCGAGCAGGTCGCGCAGGCAATCTGTTGCCGCCCTGACGTCAGCATGATCGCTGCGTCGCAGGTGGTCCCAGAGCCGCGTCTTGTCGGGGCGATAACCGTGTTCGAGCAATTGCTCCTGCGACCACCCGAAAATGGGCGAAACAAGAAGGCAGGCGAGTGATAGGTCATCTCGCGGCTGGGCGGCAAAGCGAAGCGCAGCCATCAGGTCCTTGACCGCCAATGGCGCTCCCAGGCGCAGCCGGTCGACACCTGCAACAGGAACGCCCGCTGCGTGCAGCCGTGCGACAATGAGCCCGGCCAGTTCGCGGCGCTTGCGCACAAGCACCATGATATCGCCCGGCCCGGCGTTGCGCGGTTCACCCTTAACCAGAGCGAACCCGTTATCGAGCCATTGTTTGACCTGCTTTGCCAGAGCATCGGCCATGCGCCGCTCCGGCTCCGACACGCGGATCTCGGGGCCATCTTCCTCGTCCGCATCATCGGGCTTGCCGGGGACGGGTTTCCACAAGGTGACGAGACCGGGTCGATCATCGCCTCTGTGCGGTTCGGGGGACTCCTTAAGCCCCAGTGCGGCCGGTGTGATCGCATCTATCGCCATATCAACGAAATCCAGCACGCTTTGCGCCGTGCGATAAGAGCGGCCCAGCCCCAACTCCTGCAAATCGCGGACGGTAACATTCTGCCGTGATTGCGCCGCGTTATCGCGCCGTGTGCGCATCAGCTGCGCATAGCGACTACGTGCCGTGTCGAAATTTTCCGGACTGGTGCCCTGGAAGCCGAAAATCGCCTGCTTGTAGTCACCCACGACAAAAAGAGTGCGTTGTCGGTTGCCCTTCTGGCCCTCGCCGGAGAAAAAATCATCGGTCAAAGCCCCAATTATGGCCCACTGTTCCTCATTGGTATCCTGCGCCTCGTCCACCAGTACGTGATCGAAGCGGCGGTCCAGCTTGTAGCGTATCCACGCTGCCATATCGGCATTGCGGAGCAATTTGGCGGCGCGCCGGATCAGGTCGTCGAAATCGACCAGGCCTTCGCGCTGCTTCGCCTCGTCCCATGCGAGCGCAAACTTGCGGCCGATTTCGAGTGCGGGAGTAATGATTTCGACCAGTTCCAGCAGGATTGCCTGCGCAGAAACCTGAGTCAGCCAGAGGCGCGCCTGCTCCGCAATCGCGGCTATCGTGTCGTCCTGTTTGACAAGATTCTTGTGATATTTGAGCAGGTTTTCGTCATTATACAGCCCGCCCAGAATCGCGCCACTCGTCGCGAAGCGTTCTTCGGACGATCCAAGCAACCACTCGCCCAGAAGGTTGGCAAATTTCTCGCCGCTCTTGGTGCCCCACTGGTCGTAAGCCCACATGACTTGCCGAACCCATGCGATACCCTCATTCGCGTCATCACACTGACCGGCCAGCGTGCCGGCGCAGGCATCGGCGGGAAGCCCTAGCAACGCTTTCACACGTTCCGTCATCGGCGGCTTCCAGGCGGCATTCCCGAGCCATGCTTCGCGCGCCTGGGCACAGCGCATCAACCAGCTTCGCGCACCGTCATGGCCCATCCGCAGCGACAGCATTTCAAGTGCCGCCACCGCCGCATGATCGTTCTGCTGCCATTCGACCAACAGATCGCGCAGAACCCGGTCGGTGAGCAGGGTGCGGTCGCGATCTTCCATCGGGCGGGTGCCGGGCGTGAGGCCCGCTTCCTCCGGGAATGCCGAGAGCAACCATTGGGCGAAAGCGTGGATTGTATCGATGCGCAGCCCGCCACCGGGACAATCGAGTACAGATGCGAACAACGTGCGGGCGCGGGTGATCGTTGCATCATCGCCCGTCGCGCCGATCGCGTCGAGATCGGCGGCAAGCTCCTCTGGCTTCATCCGTACCCAGTTGGCGAGCACTTCGTGGACGCGCGTCGCCATTTCCGCAGCGCCCGCCTTTGTAAAGGTGAGGCACAAAATCTGTTCGGGGCTAACCCCCTCGGTCAGCAGCAGCCGCAGAACGCGGGCGGAGAGGACCTGCGTCTTGCCCGTTCCTGCCGAGGCCGAAAGCCACACGCTGTCATCGGGCACGACCGCATCGCGCTGGCTGTCCTGCAACGGATAGACTTTGCCGGGACCGCTCATGCCTCGTCCCCCGCAGCGGTTTGCCATTCATCAAGCCGCATCAGCTGGTCGTAGGTCGAATATCCGGGCGCATCGGGATTGAGCCGAGCGGTGAACGGCTTATCGCCCAGTATCCATCTGCCCAGCGCCTCGTGCAGGAACTGCTCGGTTTGAGGGAGGAAATCTTCAGGGGGGATGCCGCTCCGCTTACTTCCCTCAAGCAGCGGAGTTTTGACATATCCGAATCCGGTCTCGCTACCCTTGTCGCGCCCAAGCGACCAGTATTCGAAACGCGTCGCATTTCCTGAAAGCGTGTCGAAATCGCCATCGCGCAAGATCAGCCCGATCGTGCCGAGTTGGAGCGCATAACCTTTCTCGACTTGCTTGCCGCTCGGCGGTCCGCCGGTCTTGTAGTCGACCACGGCGAACGAGCCATCGGGCAGTTTGTCGATCCGGTCGGCCTTGCCGAAAATGCGGATGCCATCGACATGCATGGAGCCCCAGGCTTCCCATTTGACGGGTTCACGTCCGGGCTCACTATCGAGTTGCAGTTCCACCCATTCCAGCGCCCGCAAAAGACGAGGACGCCAGAGAGCACGTAGCAACGGATGCGCGGACAGTTCACTCAGGTGTTTGTCGGCAAGCTCCTCCAACGAACCGCCATTTGCATGCCAGTCTTCCAGAATCGCATGGGCCAACGTGCCCTGCCATGCCGGACCGGGATCAGCATCGAGCAGGTCGAGTTCGGGCAAGCGCATGATCTTGCTGGCGAAAAATTCGTACGGATCGGATCGCAGGCGGTCGAGCGCGGTCACGCTAATGTCCTCACGCCTCTGCGCCGAATTGGGCATCGGTTCGGGACGTGGATGGCGATCCCGATTTTGACTGCGCCCGTCATCGATGGCGCGAACCAGATCGACAAGTTCTGTGTCGCTGGCTTCGGCGGTCATCTTCTGGCCGAGCAATGCACGCACGCGCAGCAGGAAACGAGACGCAATCGCCGGGCCGGATACCTCGCGCCTCGCCCTGCTGAGCACCACTTCGGGAGCGCCGAGTGCACCGGCAAGGTCGTGCGCAGCAAGACCGATGCGGAAGTCCGCTCCCGGAACGCCAAGCGCCCGCAGAACCGCAGGGGCGAGCAGCGGATCGGCAGATGGCGTTGGCGGCCATGTCCCCTCGTTCAATCCGCCACAGAGCACCAGGTCAGCCCGCGTCATCCGGGCTTCAAGCAAACCGTAGATCGCCACGCGGGGATGGCCGCCATAGGGCGGGCGCACCGCCACCTGGTCCATCGCATCGCGCAGAGCCGCAGGCAGGTCTACAGGTTCGAGCGCCACAGGTACGTCGCGAGCCTGCAGGCGCAGTTCCTCGATAAAGGCGGAGAGCGCGCGGCCATCTTCGCGCGACCAGAGCGCCTCGCCGCACAACGCCTCACCCGCTTCGGCAAGCAGGTCCAGCCAATCTGCAAGCCCGCGTTCTTCCACCGGCTCTAACAGAGGGCTCATGATGGCTTCGACCCCGGTGAACCATTCTTCCACTTTCGCTTCAGCAGCAAGCAGACGCAGCGGCGCGAGACCCGGTTCCTTGCGCGGTCCGCGCAACTTGCGCTCGAAGGCACGCGCAGCGCCAAGCCAGTCGGCGCGCCCTTCCCCGAAGGCGGCAAGCGGGTGTTCGAGCAGGGCCATGAGCGGCACCGGAGCCGCTGCCTCCGCTGCAACTTCGGCAAGGAGCAGCACTACGCGCCCGGCAGCCGTTTGCGGCAAGGGTCGGCCCGCAGAATCGTCTGCACTTATATTCCAGCGGCGCAAATGCTGCGCCACGCGCGCGGCTAGCCCGCGGTCGGGTGTCACTACTGCCACGCGCTTTTCCGGTTCTTCGAGCGCCTCACGCACCAGCAGGGCGATTGCCTGCGCTTCTTCTTCCGGATTGGCAGCCTCAACCAATGTCACGCCTGCCATGCGACGCTTGTTGGCAGGCAGGTCGACCCAGGCCTTGCTCGCCTCGGGCGGCAGGAAGAGGCTGGAGATCGCGTGAGTGCGTTCGGGCGGGCCCTTCGCCAATCCAGCACGGTGCCATTGCTGAACTTCGTCGCGCGCCACACCCATGCGATTGAGCAACAACTTCAGGTGATACTGCGGATGTGTGACAGCATCGCCCTTGTCGAATGGTGCCTCGGCTTCGGGATCGCCTGCACCGCCCAGCTCGTCCCACACATCAACTGACATGGAGAGATCAAGATCAGGCAGCACGACCGCACCTTGCGGCAATTCGGAGACCGTTTGCAGAAGCCGGGCGAGTGCTGGTGCGGCGCTGGTAACACCCGCCGCGACGAAGGGAGTTTGCGGCGGATCGTCGCGCATCCGCCTGTCAGCTTCTCGAAACAAGGTGTTGCGACGCTGCGCGGCATCGAGTTCGCCGCGCCCAGCCAGTTCGGCCTGCCACATCTTGCTGACGGTATAGAGTAGCTTGGTGTTTTCCTTCCAATGTCCGGCATTGGCTTCGAGCGCCTGAAGCACCCTCTCTTCCCAAAGCTCCTCCACATCGACTTCTTCCACCGCGAGCCGATCCATGGCCGCGCCGATATCGCGCGCCAGCCTCAGGCGTGCGTTGGCGGGCAAGTCGTCCCTGCCCAGTGCGTTTCCCGCCTCTCCCACAAATTGAGCGAGACGAAGCCAACGACGGACCGGATCGGCAGCAGGTGGGATCGCCGCACCTGCACCGAGCGAGTCGAACAATGGCCCGAGCGCTTCATCCAGATCGAGATCGCCGACCATGACCATGCGCGGCATCAGCAGGCCGGGACTTTCCGTTGCGCCGGCATGGCGAATAAATGCTTCGGACAAAGTGCGTGCGGCACGGGCAGAAGGCAGCAGCAGTGTCAGCCGGGCGAGGCCGAAATTCTCTTCGGCATATCGGGGGACCAATCCCGCAACCAGCGCATCGGCAAATCCGCGATGGGCGGCGATCGAATAGACTTGCGGCGCAGGAGATTCAGACATGCCGCAGCGCGGCTTCGGTGGGCTTGATTGCCTCCGGCGTACCGACTTCGAACCACTGGCCGGTGAATGGTAAGCCGAACAAACGGCCCTCCTCTATCGCGCGGCTCCACAGCACGTTTGTCGAGAACGGGCCGTCCGGTGCATCGCGCAGCAGGCGTTTTGCGACCAGTTGAATGCCGGTAAAAATGAAAGGTGCAAGGCGCGCTTCGGTACGCCTGCTGACGCGCCCGTCCTCATCGATGTTGAAATCGCCAAGCCCACGGAAATTGTGCGCGCCCTTGTGCGGCACGACCAGCAACAGCGCATCCATCTGCTCCGCGTCCCAGAATGCCGAAAGATCGGCAAAGCAATCACGCGGCCCGTCGAGCCAGATATTGTCCGAGTTCAAGCAGAAGAATGGGTCTGGCAGCTGCGCCTGTGCCTTTACCAGCCCGCCACCTGTTTCGAGCAATTGCTCACGCTCATCCGACAGCACGATTTCTGGCGATTTGCGATCGCGCAGGTGTGCCTCAAGATTGTCCGCGAGGTAATGCATATTGACCACCGCACGTGCAATTCCGGCTTCGGCGAGCCGGTCAAGCGTGTGATCTATCAAGGGTTTACCCGCCACGCGCACCATCGGCTTTGGCTGTGTGGCGGTGAGCGGACGCATCCGCTTGCCCATACCTGCGGCGAGCACCATTGCCGTATCCGACGCAAGATTGCTCATCCCAACTGACCGCCTTTGGCTGCGCGCACTGCGTCAGGGATATTGGCATCGAACCAACGCGCAACCGGCTCGAGCGCCGGATGGGTTAGATCGCGCTCCATCGCGTCCCACACGCGCGGTATCATGGAGAGGTAACGCGGCTTGTCGTCGCGTTTCCAGAGCCGTGCGAAAATGCCCACAATCTTGCCATTACGCTGCGCACCCAGTCGGGCGTAATCGGCATCGAAATCGGCATCGCAGTCGATTTTGGAGCGATACAGGCCGAGCATCTCGCCTTCGAGATCCTGCGACACATCGCGCCGGGCATCCTGCAACAGCGAGACAAGGTCATATCCGCGGTGCCCGACAAGCGCGTCCTGAAAGTCTATCAACCCCTGTTCACCGCGATATTCCCCTGCGGGGCCGAGCAGCATGATGTTCTCCGCATGGTAATCGCGCAGCACGGTCACGCCGGGTTGCTGGCGCAGCAGCAGCGGGCCGAGCGCCTCGCGCCAGGCAGCCAGGAAACCCATACCGTCCACTTCAAGCCCTGCGGCAGGACAAAACCAGTCCGGGAACAGCGAGACTTCGCGAAGATAGGTTTCTAGCGAATAGGGATCGAACGGCCCGGGTGGGCGCTGGTGCAACTCCACCAAGGCACCAACCGCATCGGCATAGGCGCGGCGCTCTTCAGCGGGATGATCGTCCAGCCAGTCGCGCATTCGATCATTGCCGAAATCCTCGATCAGGACGAGGCCGCGCTCGGCATCTTCGGCAAATATCTTGGGTGCGCGCAGCCCGTGCTCGTCGAGCCATTTGCCAACCTGGATGAACGGGCGCGGGTCTTCATGCGGAGGTGGCGCATCCATCAGCATGGCTTTGCGGCCGTCGTCACGGATGCGGAAGTAGCGGCGGAAGCTGGCATCTCCGGGCAGCGGCTCGATTTCGGCACCAGCCCAGCCCGCTTTTCCAAGGAAGTCATTCAGCCCGGCGGGCAATTCACGAGTCATGGCAATCGCTCTAGCCAGTCCTTGCCCCCTTCGACAATCGCCTTGCGACCATTACCCGCGATTTCCAGCGTGATTTGAAGGCATCCCGGCTCAACTGCAAAGCCGCCTGCGTGATCAGGCCACTCGGCAATCAGCACTGCACCATCGCGGTAGTCGTCCAGCCCCAGCTGTTCGACCTCTGAAGGATCTTCAAGACGGTAAAAATCCGCGTGCACGACAGGCGGGTCCAAATGGTCGTAGCTCTCGATTATGGTGAAGGTTGGCGATGGCACTTCGCCTTCGTGCCCGAGGGCACGCAGGATCGCCCGCGCGAGCGTGGTCTTGCCGGTCCCGAGGCCGCCTGACAGTGCGATGACATCACCGGCTTTTAAGTGCCCCGCGATACGCGCGCCGAACTGCTCCATTGCAGAAAGATCGGGCAGGTTCACGGAAGCATTACCGTGGCGGTAGTCCCGGAACCCTTCTCGGACTGAATTTCCAGACGGCCGCCATGCGCTTCGATCAGCTGGCGAGCGAGCGGCAGGCCGAGGCCACGTTTGCCATCCTTGCCATCGCTGCCTTCAAGGCGATAGCCGTCCAATGCGCGGGCCAGTTCGCTCGGCTTCATGCCTTCACCATTATCCGAAATGACGATCCGCGCCCCGGACTTACGCCGTCCAAGCGCCACGAGGATGCGCCCGCCATCGGGAGTTGCGTCTATGGCATTGTCGAGCAAATTGCCGATCGCGCGGCCCAATTGGCGACGATCCGCGCTGACGTTGCCCGCGCTTTTATCACCGCGCAGGTCGAGCGTCAGGTTTTTGGCCTCGATTGCCTCTTCCCGCGTGCGCACCAGATGGGTGGTGAATGACAACAGCTCGACATCCTCGCGCGCCATGGGAAGCAGGCCCGCTTCGCTTTGTGTCAGGTCAAGTACGCTTTCGATCTGGGTAGATAGTCGTTCAACCGAAGCGAGAATTGCAGAGATATAATCCTTGCCCTGATCGCTCAGCTCACCCGCCACGCCCGACTGCATCAGCTCGGCAAAGCCGCCGATCGAGGTCAGCGGTGTGCGGAATTCGTAGGACATATTGGCCAAGAAGCGCGTTTTTACCGCGTCGGCCTCTTCCAGCGCGGTGGCGCGTTCGCGCAAGGCTTCCTCTGCCTTGGTCGAATCGGTCACATCCATGACTGTCAGCAAACCGTTCCCATCGGGTAGTGGAACACCTGCGAATTCCAGCGTGCGCCCGTCAGACAGGACAACCCTCCCGCTCCGCTCCTTTCGGTCGAGTGTAGCGGCGCGCACGACTTCGCCGATAGCCTTGCGCTGGCCGGGCCGAGCGAGCCGGTTCGAGATGCGATCGAGGAGCTTGTCGACATGCGGGTGCTCGTCAAAAAACTCCTCTGGCAGACCCCAGATCGCCGGAAAACTGCGATTCCACAACTGCATATGCCCATCGGGCGCAAATACTCCGAGCGATTCGAAGAGCGAATCGAAGGTCGCCGTGCGGGTGCGCAGCAGAGTGTCGCGCGTGGCAGACAGGGCAAGCTGTTCGGACCGATCCTCGGCTACCATCACAAGCCCGCCATCGGGCATGGGTTGAGCAACGATGCGCAAATGCGTGCTGTCGGGCAAAGTCCACGATTCCTCGACCGGCGCATTGGCTTGGAACCAGCCCGCCAGTTCGGCGCGCCATTCGGGAAAATCGCGCACTTCGGGCAGGCGTGAGGCATCGCGTGCCATATCGAGGAACCGCTCGAAGCGCGGAGGATCGACACGGGTCGAGTTGGGCAGGTTGAAAATCCGCTGGAACGGCTGGTTCGCGAAGTTGAGCCGCCTATCCTCATCGAACTGCGCCACGCCGACCGAAAGCTGGTCGAGCATGGAACGTTGCGCCGCGCGAAATGCCCGGAAGGCTCGCGTTTGCTCTTCCAGTTCCTCGATATCGATGGCGTATCCGCCCACGCCTTCTGATCCCAGCGGCAGGTCGCTGACTCGCAATGTCCGGCGCTGGCTGCCGACGGTCGCCTGCACGATCCGCTCGATCGGCATATCCTTCTTGAGCGCCTGGCTCGCGACTTGGGCGGCGTTGAGGCCGTCCACGACTTCCACCAGTTCGACCTGCTTTTCGACAACTTGCGCCGCAGTTTCGGCCCCTACGGCATCGACATAGGCTGAGTTAACGAGGCGAAGCTCCATGTCCGGACCACGGAACCACATCGGCATCGGCGCTGCCTCGATCAGGCCGACGAGCGCAGCAAAGTCATTGCGTGCGCGCGCGGTTTCGGCTCGCAATCGCGACAACTCGCCCTGACTCTCGGAGAAATCGAACCACCACACCAGAACTGCACCGCCGCTGGCAATGGTGGCATTCGCAAGCTGGCCGCGCAGCGCGAGGCTTTTCTCGGAACCGCGCGGAGTGACCACCATCCGAAATGGCGCAGCGGTTTTCTGCGTGCGACGCACTGCATCGCGCAATTGCTCCAGGTCGCCTTCGTCGAGGCCAGCCTTGTTGCGGTCGAGTTCGGAAAGATAGCCCGGCAAGTGATCGAGGCCGAGCCATGCTGCAAGACGGTCCGGCCCTTCAATCTTGCCATCGGCTTTAACCAGGAGCGGGATCGCAGGAGAATCCTCGATCATGCGCGACAGGCGGCGCACTGTATTGCGCGCATTGCGCGCTGCGCGAGTTCGCCTGAGAGAGCCGACGACAAACCACACTGCGCCCGCTGTCCAAGCGGCGAGCAGCAAACCCAGCAGGGCCAGCGCGGTGGGCGTCATTTCCATAGCTTTCAGCTATGCGCGGGCGGCGGGCGATGCAATGCCCAGCAAAGGGATAACCCCTCCCCTTTCAGGGAGGGGTATCACGATTTCACCTGATAACGCTGTTTTAGTAGCGATAATGTTCCGGCTTGAACGGGCCTTCCACCGGCACACCGATGTAATCGGCCTGTTGCTGGCTCAGCTTGGTCAGCTTCACACCCAGCTTGTCGAGGTGCAGCGCAGCAACCTTCTCGTCGAGGTGCTTGGGCAGGACGTAGACGTCGTTGTCGTAATTGTCGGCATTGTCCCACAATTCCATCTGCGCCATCACCTGGTTGGTGAAGGAACAGCTCATCACGAAGCTCGGGTGACCGGTAGCGCAGGCGAGGTTCACCAACCGACCCTTGGCAAGCACGATGATTTCCTTGCCATCGGGAAACTTCACGAGGTCCGTGCCGGGTTTCAGCTCGGTCCAGTCGTAGTTGCTGAGCGCACCGATCTGAATTTCGGAATCGAAGTGACCGATGTTGCACACGATGCTCATCGGCTTCATCGCCTTCATGTGATCCGCGGTGATGACATCTTCATTACCCGTGGTGGTCACGAAGATATCGGCGCGGCCAACGGCTTCTTCCATTGTCACGACTTCGAAACCGTCCATCGCGGCCTGCAAGGCGCAGATCGGGTCGATTTCCGTGACCAGCACGCGCGCGCCGCCATTGCGGAGCGACTGTGCCGAGCCCTTGCCGACGTCGCCGAAGCCGGCAACGCAAGCGACCTTGCCGCTCAACATCACGTCGGTGGCGCGGCGGATGGCGTCGACCAGCGATTCACGACAGCCGTAAAGATTGTCGAACTTCGACTTCGTCACGCTGTCGTTCACGTTGATCGCCGGGAACGGCAGTTTGCCCTGCTTGGCGAGAGCGTAAAGACGGTGAACGCCGGTGGTTGTTTCCTCCGATACACCCTTCAGGTTCTTCACGGTCTGAGTGAGATAGCCGGGCTTCTTCTGCAGGAACGCCTTGAGCGCACGCTGCATTTCGATTTCTTCTTCGTTGGCGGGCTCGGGCATTTCTTCGCCCGCTTCCACGCGCGCACCCCACAGGGCGAACATGGTAGCATCACCGCCATCGTCGAGAATCAAATTGGCAGTCGTGCCGTCGCCATCGCTTTCCCAGTCGAAGATATTGCCGACATAATCCCAATATTCAGCCAGGCTCTCACCCTTCACTGCGAAAATCGGAACATTTCTTGCCGCCATGGCAGCAGCAGCATGGTCCTGCGTCGAGAAGATGTTGCAGGTTGCCCAGCGAACTTCAGCGCCTAGTGCGGTCAGCGTTTCGATCAGCACGGCCGTCTGGATCGTCATGTGCAGCGAGCCGGTGATCCGCGCGCCCTTCAGCGGCTTGGAATCGCCAAACTCCTCGCGCGTGGCCATCAGGCCCGGCATTTCGGTTTCGGCAATATTGATTTCGGCACGGCCATAATCGGCGAGTGCGATATCCTTGATGATATAGTCGGTGAAAGCGGCATCAGCCACGGGCACTTCTCCTGAGAAATTAGGGTGAAGCGTCGCCGGGGCTCCATGCAACGCCAATGTGCCGTGCGACATAGGCGGGCAAGACGGAAGCGTAAACCCCGCACTTGTCTGGTAGGCGGGCACGATAGCGGTCTTGTATCGTTTCCCATCTGACACATATTGACCCCAGCAACTGAAGGACGGACGATTATGACGATTTCAAAAGGTGACAAACTGCCCGAAATGGAGCTGGTGAAGGCAACCGCCGAAGGCCCGGAAAAGGTCAGTTCCAGCGACTTTTTCGCAGGGCGCAAAGTGGCGCTGTTCGCCGTACCCGGCGCATTCACGCCGACATGTTCGGCCAAGCACCTTCCCGGCTATGTCGAGAATGCCGATGCGCTGAAGGCGAAGGGCGTTGACGAAATCGCCTGCACCGCGGTCAACGATGCATTCGTGATGAACGCGTGGAAGGAATCCAACAACGCTAATGAAGTCACCATGCTGGCCGATGGCAGCGGCGATTTTGCCAAGGCTCTCGGCCTCGATGCCGATTTCTCGGCCTATGGCATGGGCACACGTTCCAACCGCTACTCGATGATCGTCGACGATGGCGTGGTGAGCGAAATCAACGTCGAAGGTCCCGGCGAATTCAGCGTGTCGAACGCGGAAACGATGCTTGGCCAGCTCTAGGCTGTTACGGCAACACTGTCAGAAAGGGCGCCCGCTGCGGCGCCCTTTTTTTGGTCTGCAGATAGTGTCCTGGCCTAATCGTCCCACCGCACGTTCACGCCCAAGCTGTCGATATTATCGACAAAGTTTGGATGCGCGCGGCGGATCGGGTCGGCATCGAGGATGGTGGACTCCCCATCGATCGAAGCCGCGACCATCAACATCGCGATGGCCACGCGGATGATGTAGGGGCTAGTCACTGTAGCCGGTACGAGTTTGTCTCCGCCAAAAGTGATGAGGCGGTGCGGATCGCACAGCAGGGTGTGCGCGCCGAAGAGGCTGAGTTCGGTGTGCCATGTCAGCCCGCCCTCATAGACCTTGTTCCAGAACATCACCTGCCCTCTGGCCTTCACGCCAAGCGCGATGAAGATCGGCAGCAAATCGGCTGGGATGTAGGGCCACGGCGCGGCCTCCACCTTGGTGGTGATGTGGCTTGTGAAATTCTGCTGCACCACGAGCTGCTCGGGCGCTTCGAGGCGTGACCAGCCGTCCTTATGCGTGACATGAGCGCCGAACTTCTCGAACGTGCGGTCGATCAGCATGAAATCTTCAGGCTGAGTGTTGCGCACCGAGATATCGCCGCCGGTAACGGCTGCCAACGCGAGGAACGTCGCGATCTCGTGAAAATCTTCCACGAAGGTGTAGTCGACCGACTGGAACTTCTCGCACCCTTCGATCGACACCATCGAAGTGCCCTTGCCGCGAATCCTGGCGCCCATCTTTTCGAGGAAGGTGCACATTTCCTGCACATGCGGCTCGCAAGCAGCGTTAACGATCTGGCTGGAGCCATTTGCGGTCAGCGCGCTGATGATGAAGTTTTCCGTCGTGGTGACCGATGCGTATTCAAGCCACATGCGCGTGCCATCGCCGCGTCGTTGTTTTCGAAAAACGATGTCCTTCTTCTCGTAATCGACTTCGGCACCAAAGGCCTTGAACACGGCCACATGCGGGTCGATCTCGCGAGCGCCGAGCGTGCAACCTTTCACCTCATGCTCCAGCCGCGCTTCACCGAGGCGGGCGAGCAGGCCGGGGATCATCATGATCGATGCCCGCATGGCTTGCGGCAGCTTGGCCTTGGCAGACGAGGAAATTGTCGAGTGATCGATCCGCAGCGTCTTGGCTTCCTTGTTCCACTCTATCGTGGTGCCAAGATCGCTGAAGAACGCGTGGATGCGTGTCACATCGGTAATTTCGGGTACATTGCGAAGCATGATCGGCGCATCGCTGAGCAGCGTGGCGCACAGGACGGGAAGCACCGCATTCTTGTTGGCCGAGGGTTCGATCTTGCCCTTCAGCTTTTGCCCGCCCTTTACATACAAAGCCGTCATTCGTTTTCCTTCAATATCAATAGTCCGCGCCAGCGTGGGCGCGATCAGTAGCCCATCAGCTTAAGCACTTCTTCGCGGCTCTTGGAATCTTCGCGGAAGCAGCCGTGCATGGCGCTGGTGACCATGCTGACACCGGGTGTGCGCACACCGCGAGCCGTCATGCAGGCATGGCTCGCTTCGATCACGACTGCGACGCCGCGAGGATTGAGGTGCTCGCCAATACAATTGGCGACTTCCGCCGTCAGCCGTTCCTGCACCTGCAACCGCCGGGCATAACCGTGCAGCACGCGGGCCAGTTTCGAAATGCCGACCACGCGGTCAGTCGGCAGGTAGGCAATCGCCGCCTTGCCGATGATCGGTGCCATGTGATGCTCACAATGGCTCTGGAAAGGGATATCCTTGAGCAGGACGATCTCGTCATAGCCGCCCACTTCCTCGAACACGCGCGAGAGGTGGTATGCCGGATCCTCTTCATATCCGAGGCAATATTCCTTCCACGCGCGCGCGACGCGCTGCGGCGTGTCCAGCAGGCCTTCGCGCTCCGGATCATCACCCGCCCAACGGATAAGCGTGCGGACCGCGTCCTGCACATCTTCGGGAACGGGCGGCTTGCCGCGCGGATCGTCCTCATCTGGACCTACAAGGCTACTCATTTGTCGGCTTTTTCCTGCTCAAGCGTTTTCGTGCTCTGGCCAATAGGCTGCCAGCGCGAAAAAGGCCATGGCGCGGGGCGCGGATTTCGAACAGGTCCTCGGGTTCCTCCGGATCGAATGCCTGCCGCTCTGCGAGATCGGCCAGCAAGCCTTCGTCCACCTCAGGATGAAATGGCACCAAGTGGCGATGCGATGAGTCCCCGCCTGCGGCGATGAGATCGGCCATGCAGCCATGGCGCTCCATCAGGCCCGGCATGTTTTTCTCATCGATGCCCAGATGTTCGGCCAGCAAGGAAAAGCGCAATTTTTCGATCATCGGCCGCGCCTTGGCGTTTCTCGGCCTGTCGCAATCGATGAAGACATCGCACTCGCTGTCGAGTCCCATCGAACGGTTGTTCATGTTGGCCGAACCGATCCGCAGCACGCGATCATCGACGATCGTCAGCTTGGCATGGACATAGATCGGCGTGTCCTTGGAATAGGGAATGTAGAGATTGAAGCGGTCCTGCTTATCCAATTCGTTCAGGGCCTGTACCAATTGTGCCCGCGCGGGGGACATCGCCTGCTCTTCAAGCCAGCCTTCGGCAGCTTTCGGCATGACGATCACGAATTCCGGCGGGTCATCCTCTTGCAGACGCTTGGCAATAGCTTCACAAATCGTGCGCGAGGTGAGGTACTGGTTCTCGGCATAGACAAACCTCTTTGCCGAAGCGATCTGCTGCAGGAAGAGTTGCTCGACCTCATCGACCTTCGGCAAGCCATCGTGCTCTGCCCTGGTGCGCGCAATACCGATTTCGACATCCTCGAAATGCGGCTCCAGACCGTCCGGCCACGCGCTTCCCGGATCGGCGTGCGGAGGTGTCAGAGGCTTGCCTCCCGCCATGACCCAGCGCGCCCTTCCCAATTGATCGAGTGCGCCGGCGACTTCACCTTCCATCATCATCGTGATGTCGTGCCAAGGCTCGTAGGACTTGTCGCCCGGCTGTTTGCGCCGTTCGTCATCGCATCTGTGTTCGCGCGTGTCCCAGCGCCGGCTGGTCAGGTCGATCCCGCCGCAAACCGCAAAATCATCGTCGATCACGACAATTTTCTGGTGATGCGAGCAGCCCACGGGATGGTTGGTGTCGAATTTGAAGTCGATGCGCCTGTGTCGCCACCAGCGGAGCAGGTCGAGCATCATCGACCCGCGGCCGAGGAACAGCAGGACGCCGTAGCTCCATTTCAGGATGCGGATTTCAAGCTGCGGCCTGTTACGGTTGAGCCAGAGGATGAAGCTGCCGAGCCGTGACGGGTACTCGCGACGCCATCCCCTCTGCCACCAGCGACGACCGCGGCTCAGATGGATACGCGTATCGAAATCCCAACCGATCAGGAGGATTCGCTGCCGCGCCTTGAGCATCGCTTGCTGGATCAGGTCGAAATAATCTTCCCCGTCCACCACCACACGCACTCGGCGGGCGTGAGCATAACGCCACACGCCCGCCTCTACGGATTCGTCGTCGAAACCTTCGACCCGGTCTGCGATGTCTTTCAAACGCCCCTCCGGACCGGCAGTTCAAAATGTGAGAAGGCTATTCCTTGCCTTCTCCCATTTTCTCAGGTTTCACTTCGGCATCAGCCTTCTCGGCCTTCTTGCGCTTTTCGAATACGCAGCGCATGTGCTCGCGATCCTCGTCGGTCAAGAGCTTCTCGAACTCGGGAAAATGGTCTTCCTCTTCCTCGTTGATGTGATGCCTGTAATCGTGGTCGAGCTTCTTGAACTTGGTCAGCCAGGCAGATGACGACATGTCGGTTGCGGCGAGATCGTTCATCAGTTCTTCCAACTCATGATGCTCTGCAACCGAATGGCGCGTGGGATCGGTGGTTGGCGGCTTCCTGAGCATGGTCGAATAAAGCGCCTGCTCCTCAGCGGCCGCGTGGCCCTTTGCCTCGAGGGTGAACTCTTCGAACAATTCGCGCCGCTCTTCACTCTCTCCGCTCGTCTCGGCCAGCTTGTCGAGCAAATTGCGATGCTTTTCGTGATCCTGTTTCAGTCGGTCAAAAATACCTTCGGCCATGGTCGTGTCTCCTTTGGCCAATCAACGGATGCACACCAACGCGGTTCCACCAGTTGCGGGCAAATCGACCAAAGCACGTAGTCCACTTTGATGGCACGTGAGCCAGATGCATTAAAGGCCACCCCTCGTTGCCGAAGGATGGCCTTTAAATGGCGCGCCCGGAAGGATTCGAACCTCCGACCACCTGATTCGTAGTCAGGTACTCTATCCAGCTGAGCTACGGGCGCGCTGGAGAGCCGGGCACATAAGCGGGGCTTTCAAGCTTGGCAACCCTTATGAGCACTGTTCCAGCAATTGCTTGAGCAATGTTCGATCCATAGGAGCAAGATCAAGTCGCTGCGCCTCTTGAGGTGCGAACCAGCCCCAGTTCTGCCCATCGAGCGCCTGCACGTCGGAGCATTTCTGATTCGAGGTGTAAAGAAACAGAACGACCTGTTTGTCTCCCATCTCCTCCGCAAACGCTTGCGGTACGAGCTGGTCCGCATCCAGCGCGATCGAAAGCTCCTCGGCAATCTCACGAACCAGCGCAAACCGCGGAATTTCCCCGTTTTCTACCTTCCCGCCGGGAAATTCCCAGAGGCCTCCATGATGCCGATCGACCGCGCGTTGCTGCATCAGGACGCGCTGGTTTTCATCGAAAAGAGCAAGCGCCACGACGGGCAGCCATGTCGGAATATTTTCCATTGTGAAGCCGCCCTTCAATCAATTCTTAAGACCTTACGGGCCATTTCGATGTCACCGCGCTCTACCAATAGGGGACTATCCTGTGTCGGCGAAGATTTTCTTGAAGCACATTGCTGAAGATGAGCAGGGCGCGACGGCCATCGAGTATGGCCTCATCGTCGCACTCATTGCGATTGCGATCATTACGGCAATTCAGGGCCTCGCCGCTGAAACCGCGAATCTGTGGAACGGCGTCGAATCGAAGGCCGTCGAAGCAACTTCCAACGCACGATCTTAGGATTTTCTCAAGGAATTCCCCGTAGTCCGGGGACAGCTCAAATCGAAATACCTGTTTGAGCCGGGTACCGAAGACTTAAACCAGGAGACTAAAAATGACTTTCTTCAAGAACATGATCCGTGACGAACAGGGCGCCACCGCCATTGAATATGGCCTGATCGCTGCCCTTATCGCTGTTGCTGCCATCACTGCGATGCAGAGCCTCGGTAACGAACTCAGCACGACCTTCAACAACGTGAAGACCGAGCTGACCGAAGCGAACAAGGCTAACGCCTAATTCCTTCGCCTCACGGCAAAACAAAGAAGGGCGGCAGGGAAACCTGTCGCCCTTTCTTTTTGCGCTGACGCGATGTGCCTGAGCGCATACGAATAGGGCCGCCCCGCGAGGGACGGCCCTATTGCAATTCCATTTGGGATGATCAGTTGGCGCGGATCACGATCTTGTACTGACGACCCGGAATGACCTGCGCATCGCCAAACAACCCGTTCAACACGCGGAAGCGCGCTTCCTGTGCGTCGGTATAAGCCATCCGGCGTGCCAGTGTGGCGACAGTATCGCTGCGACCGGCTGTTACGATATCGAGCCTGCGGGGAATGACATTGCCCGCTTCGCTCGCACTGATGCGACGCATTGAGTTGTATAGCGAATTGAATGTGCCAGACTGTCCTGCAGGGGTGATCGCCTGGAAGTGGAAGGCCTGGTCAGGCGCGAATTCGTAAGCGAAGACCGTCACGTCTACCTGCTGCTGCCCATTGCTCACCGTGGCAGTGCCATAGGCGGCAGGTAATCCGTTGACTGTCGTGCGCTGGATGCTGGAAGGCGCGAGCTGTTGCTGGTCTCCGCCAATCGCCTGGAACACGGAGCTGACATAGCTGCTGAGATTGTTGTTATACGGTCCGGTCGTAAGCTGTGCACGGCCCGCGTCACCGTTGATGGTCACCGCACGCGTGCTGTTGACCATGTAGAACCCTTGCGGCGCGGTGAAAGTCAGGCGAAGTTCGGGATGGATGAACTGGCGACCTTCGATCACGCCCTGTTCGGGGTCATCACCGTAAATCATACCGTCAATACGGCTCAGGAATGTATCGCGATTGGTGACGCCGGTTGAATTGCCGGCCAGCTGCACGGCATTCTGGACACGGCCTGCAGGATCAGGGTGCGTCGATGCCCATTCGGGGATCGTCGCATTGTCGCGGCCCTGCAACTGCGCATCAAGCTGGTTTTGCGCGGCGAGACTCTGCAACAATGTGGCCATCGCACGCGCATCGTAACCTGCGCTATTCAGGTATTGGACGCCAAGTTGGTCGGCTTCGAGTTCCTGGTTACGCGAATAGCTGAGCGTTGCCAGCTGCGAACCCTGAAGGGAAAGCTGCGAGAGTTGCTGTCCGATCGGGTTGTTACCACCAAGAAGGACGGACGAAAGGATTGCACCACCGACGCCAAGCAGCTGGTTACGCTGTGCCGCAGCCTGGCGACGTGCGGAGTGGCGGGCTGCAACGTGGCCGACTTCGTGGCCGAGGACGGCAGCAAGCTCTGCCTCGTTGTTCATCAGATTGACCAATTGGCGCGTCGCATAGACATAGCCACCGGGTACGGCGAACGCATTGTTCACGCTCGAATTGAGCAGGGTGACTTCGAAAGCGTCGCGGCTGTTGGCGAGGCCCGATTGCACGGCGATATTCGCGCCGACCTGTTCGACATACTGAGCTTGCGGCCCCGTCATTTCACCGCCGAACTCGGCAACGAACTGGGGATGATACTGGGCTCCGACTTGCGCCTCTTCGGCGGTAATCGGAGATCCGGGGGCGACGTTGGCACCCGGAATGCTGGCACAAGCGGACAGCGCGAGTGAGGCGACTCCGGCAATGGCAGCGGCCCGAATTTTGCGAGAAGACAGATGCGGCATGTAAAATTTCCTCCAACCCTTAGATCCGGGCAGAGCTGTGCCCGGGCGTTGAAGACTGAACCGCTATCGCAAGCTGATGTTCCCGCGCAAAAATCCGCAGGTGCAATCGCTAGCGCTCCAGATCGCTCCCGATCGCAAGGAACCGCTCTTCGCGTTGACGGCGCAATTCTGCGGGTGGCAGGACGCTCAACGTCTCCAGCTCATCATCGATTGCGTCGGTCAGATTGGCAACAGCCGAACCCGGATCGCGATGCGCGCCCCCTGCGGGTTCAGGAACGATCCGGTCGATGACCTTGAGACCGAGCAGGTTTTGCGCGGTCAGTTTCATGGCCTCGGCAGCTTGCGGCGCCTTGGCAGCAGTGCGCCACAGGATCGACGCGCAGCCTTCGGGAGAAATTACCGAATAGACAGCGTGTTCGAACATCAGCACGCGCTCTGCACTGGCCAAGGCCACGGCGCCGCCGGAGCCTCCCTCACCCACGATTGCGGCGACCATGGGTACACCAAGTGCCAGACATGCTTCGGTCGAACGGGCGATTGCTTCTGCCTGTCCGCGTTCTTCGGCCTCGATCCCTGGGAAGGCGCCCGATGTATCCACCAGCGTCACCACCGGCAGGCCGAAACGGTCTGCGAGTTCCATCAGCCGGATAGCCTTGCGATAACCTTCGGGTTTGCCCATCCCGAAATTGTGCCGGATGCGGCTTTCGGTATCATTGCCCTTCTCGTGGCCGATCAACACCACCTTGCGGCCCTTCAGCGTGGCAAGCCCCCCCATGATGGCCTGGTCATCACCATAAAGCCGGTCTCCGCCGAGCGGCATGAAGTGGTCGAAACCCAACGTCACATAGTCATGGAAATGCGGGCGGTCCGCATGACGGGCAACCTGCGTCTTTTGCCACGGCGAGAGATTGGCATAGGTCGTTTCAAGCAACCGCGCGCTTTTCTTCTCAAGCCGCTGCAATTCATTGGAGATATCAACGTCGCCGTCTTCGCCAGCCGCGTTGCGCAGATCAGCGATCTTGGCTTCCAGTTCGGCAACGGGTTTTTCGAATTCAAGGTATTTGGCCATGCAATGCCGCTACCGCCCCGCGTCCTTCGCTGCAAGAGGATGTCGCTCGTTTACCAGCGCCACCAATCGCGCGGAGTCGACATGTGTGTAGATTTGCGTGGTGGCGATGTCCGCGTGGCCGAGTAGCGTTTGCAAGACGCGCAAGTCCGCGCCGCCTTCCAGCAAATGGGTTGCAAAGGCATGGCGAAGGACATGCGGGCTGACCTTTGCAGGATCACAATCGGCTCGCGCTGCAAGTTCTTTCACCAGTTGAAACAGGCGGATACGGCTGATGTGCCCGGTCCGCGAAGGGAACAGCCAAGGTGAATCTGTGTCGGGGCGCACCGCCATCCAGCGCGCAATGGCGACTTGCGCTCGGCGCGAAACCGGCACCATCCGCTGCTGACCGCCCTTCCCCGTTATGGTGAGAAGCGGGGCATCACGTGGTACTGCGCGCACCGGCAGGGCGACGAGTTCGGTTGCGCGAAGGCCCGAACCATAGAGCAATTCCAGCAAAGCCAGCATCCGCACCGCGGCGGGCCGTTCACTCGCGGCGACATTCTCCGCCTTTGCGAATAGCCGCTCCACTTCCTGATGCGAAAGGATCTTGGGCAATGGCCTGCGGGCTTGCGGGCGCGGCAGAGCCGCTGAGGGATCGTCCTTGCGCAAGCCTTCATCCACGCAGAAGCCATAGAATTGGCGTAGCGCGGATACCTTTCGCGCAACGGTCGATGGGGCAAAATCCGCCCACGCGCCGGTCAATCGTGCCAGATCATCCCGCGCCGCCGTTTCCAGATCGCCAATTACTTCCTCGGCGCCCTCGAGATCGCGGCGATAGGCTGCCAGCGTATTGGCCGCCGCCCCGCGCTCTGCTGCCAGCATTGCAAGGAAGCTGTCGATGGCTCCGGCCATGGTTCAAGCGCCGCGCTATCCGCGCGCGACCGCCTCCGCAGCAATCATCCGCGCTTCGGCAGAAAGGCCCACGCGGTTGAGTGCGGAAACGATGTGATAGAGGTGGCGCGGAGTCATCTGATCCCAGCTTGCACCCTGCATCCCCAGACCTGCCAGCAACACGACCAGCGCCGGGTTCTCGACTTGTGCTGCCTGCCCGATCTTCTCGCTCCATGCGCTCGAACGGGTGTAATTCACACCCAGATCATTGCCCAATTCGGTGATGTTGTTGCTCGAAAGCCGACCAAGACCAGCTAGCCCGGCAACGAGAAACGCCGATTTACGCTGCCCGGCACTGCCATCGTCATCCATGAAATTGCGCACATCGGATTCGTCTACGGTGTCGCTACCTTGCGGCTGAGCGATCGCGAGCAATGCCCAGGCTTCACTGCCTTCCTCCACAGCATTGCTCCACAGCAAGGCATTCTGGTCCAGGCCTGCTGCCAGCATCGATGCGATGAGAGGTGCGGCGCTTTCGCCAATGTCTTCGTCTACGGGAAGGCGCGCTGCCGCGTAGGCTGTCAAAACCAGCCTGCCGTAGCTATCACTGTCGCGCTGCCAGAGTTGTACGATCGCGGCAAGCCGATCTGCGACCGCAGGAGCCGTATAGGCATCGCGCAAAAGGCCCGCGTCCGTTTTCTCTTCGCGAGAATATGCGTCGCTGGCCCACAATTGCGAATAAAGATCGACCATTGCGGCGGACGACAGGATTCCACGGCCGCCAGCCGCGTCGGCCGAGGCGACGCGCGCCAGTAACGGGGTCGCGGGGATCAGGACATCGCTGCGATCGGTCCAAGCTGGTGCACCGTCGCGCAAGGCAGGCGGAATGTCCTCGCCCACCGCTCGCGCGAGTGCAAAGCGCCACGGGGTCAGTTCCTCGACTTCGTCCCACTCGATCTCGACAGCGCGTCCGCCCTGACCTGCAGCTCCGGCGTAACGCTGCGCGAGGCGAACATCGATTTCCGGCGCGACCCCGGTGCCAAGCGCGCGGCTGAGCCTGCGTTCGGCACCGCGGTTGTCACCGAGATAAGCGGCACAGATTGCTTGCAACAGTTCCCATTCGCCATCTTCGCGCAATTGCGGGTGCAGGCGAGCAGCAGGGCACATTCCCAAGACGTCGCCGGTCGCCAGATAGGCGTCGAACGCGGCATCGGTCAGCGCACGGTTGTAACTGCTGCCGTCCACGTCCTGCACCAGTGCACGGGCCACGGTGCCCTCGCCCATTGCATTCAAGGCGCGTGCC
The DNA here is from genome assembly GCF_037996805.1 of Erythrobacter alti. Classification (NCBI taxonomy): domain Bacteria; kingdom Pseudomonadati; phylum Pseudomonadota; class Alphaproteobacteria; order Sphingomonadales; family Erythrobacteraceae; genus Erythrobacter; species Erythrobacter alti. The sequence goes on from NZ_JBBNAX010000001.1 coordinate 59,540, forward strand.
CGTAACGCTGCGAACTGGACAGGATTGAGTCCAGCTGGCGCATCCAGCCTGCTCGCCAGCGCACGGCGCATCAGGATATGTCCCCAGCGCGAGACAATAGGACCGTCACTAGCCACAAGCGCTGCCTGAACAAGGCGAGCGGGTTGGTTTGCCAGCGATGCTGCCGGAAAACCGCCCTCTGCCTGCGAGAGGACTCCAACTTCGGCGACGGCACGGCGCGCTGCGGCCGGAATATCAAAGCGCGGGCGCAGGCCGAACACCTCGTTCAACTCGTCCTCTTCCATGGCTTCCAGTTCACGAAGCGATGGCAGATTGGCAGGCAAGGACGCTCTTGGTGCACTGCTGCCTGAGCTCCCGCCAGGTATGGGCTGCACCACAGGCGAGGAACCAGACCCGCCAGAAGGCGCAGCGGGCGTCACCGGCCGCGCCGCGGTTGCGCTTGGTGCAGGAGCCGGTGCTGGTGCCGGCGTCGGCGTGGATTGCGGTGGGGGATTGCGAAAAGCTGGCGGCAGGAGATCTTCCGGATCACCCGCAAGGGCGATCGAGGAAGACAAGACCAGCGCGGAGCCGCCAAACAGTAATGCGATTTGCTTCACAAATTATTCTCCGGCACGTTCACTGGCTCCACGATCTGCCGTTGTTCCATACGACCGCCATCGAACCATGCGACAAGCAAGACTACCAGCAAAAGCCCGAGGGCGACCAGCGTGAACATCAGGCGTTTTGACACCTCTTGGCAATTCCCGTTTCTCGTCTCGTCTGCCAAACAAGTTGTTCAGCCGACCTTGCCAGCGCGGTTAGCCCAACTATAGGCCATGCGGCAATGACCATTGCCCGTAATCTGCCTGACGATAGTCTGATCCGCTCCGTCCGCGCACGGCTGAACGGCCCGTTGGTGCTGGTCGGGATGATGGGTGTCGGAAAATCCACTGTGGGCCGAAAACTTGCACACACGATGGAAATGGACTTCACAGACGCCGACGACGAGATCGTTACAGCGGCCAACATGTCCGTGGCCGAAGTATTCGACAAATATGGCGAGGATTACTTTCGCGACGGCGAGCGGCGGGTTATCGCGCGCCTGATGGAGGAAAGCGGGTCTGGCTGCGTCATTGCAACCGGTGGTGGCGCATTCCTTCAGACCGAGACACGCGAATTGATCCTCGAAAAAGGCGTTGCAATCTGGCTTGATGCTGAAATCGAAACACTGGTGGAAAGGGTGAAACGCAATGATCGCCGCCCGCTTCTGCGCACCGGTGACATTCCGGCGAAAGTCACGGCCATGAAGACGGAGCGCGAGGCGATCTATGCGTTGGCTCCGATCCATGTAAAAAGCGATACAGGGCCGCACCAGGTGGCCGTAAACCGCATCATCGAGGCGCTTGACGAATGGCTGTGATCGAAGTGGCACTGGCCGGGCGCGAGTATGATGTGCGGGTCGAACATGGCCTCCTCACTGACATAGCAAACCAGTGCGGTCCGCTGCTGCGCAAGGTTCGAGTGCCGATAGTCACCGATGCCAATGTCCATCGGCTGTGGGGCGAAGCTGTCGAGGCATCTCTTGCGGCAGCGGGTAAAGAGGCTCGCTGGATGATCCATGCACCTGGCGAGAGCGCGAAAAGCTGGGAGGGCCTTTCGCGAACGGTCGAATGGCTGCTGGCCGAGGAAGTGGAACGTGGTGATCACATCGTCGCATTGGGCGGCGGAGTGATCGGCGATTTGACCGGCTTTGCAGCTTCCATGCTCAAGCGCGGGTGCGGATTCGTACAGGTGCCCACGACTCTGCTCGCGCAAGTCGATTCGAGCGTAGGTGGCAAGACCGCGATCAACGTCGTGGCAGGCAAGAACCTTGTTGGCGCTTTTCATCAGCCTGGTCTGGTGTTGGCCGACACTGACGCCCTCGCCACCTTGCCGCCACGTGAGATGCGTTGCGGCTATGCCGAAGTCATCAAATACGGCATTCTCGGCGATGCAGCGTTTTTTAACTGGTGCGAAGCGAACGGAAGCGACGTACTGACGCACGATGCGGCAGCAGTCGAACAAGCCGTCACCAAGAGCGTACAGGCCAAGGCCCATATCGTGGCAGAGGACGAGCGTGAGACTTCCGGCGCACGCGCCTTGCTCAACCTCGGACACACCTTCGGACACGCACTTGAGGCCGAAACCGGCTACTCGGACCGCCTCCTGCACGGCGAAGCAGTAGCGCTCGGCATGGTGCTGGCGGCACGATATTCTGTGCGTTGCGGAAACATGCCCGAAACCGATGCGCGGCGGATCACTGCGGCGATCGACACCGCCGGATTACCGGCAGAACTATCGGCTTTGGGTCTGGAATGTTCTGGCGAGGATCTCACCCGGCACATGTTGCACGACAAAAAAATGGACGCCGGCACCCTACCCTTCATCCTGTTGCGCGGAATCGGTCAGGCGTATCTCGACCGCGATGTCGAGCTGTCTGATGTCGCCGCCTTCCTTTCGGAGCAGTTGCAGGCGCATTAGACCCTGTTCAGTCCTCGTCAGCGAAAATGCCGATTTCATTCACCCCGTTGCTGTCCGCGCGGCCGCGATACATGCCCGATGTGTTGAACGAAAAGGCAGTTTCACCGCGTGCAGAGACGACGATCACTCCGCCACTGCCGCCCAGTTCCTCGACCTCAGCGATTAGATTGTCGCCCGCTTCATCCGGCCCCATGCCCGACAGCAGCATCAGGTCGCAGATCGATTTGGCGACGACAGCGCGGATGAAATATTCTCCTGAGCCGGTCGCCGACACGGCACAAGCACGGTTGTCGGCATAGGTCCCTGCACCGATGATCGGGCTATCGCCGATCCGGTCCCAACGTTTGCCCGTCATACCGCCTGTCGATGTGCCAGCGGCCAGATTGCCAGCCCGGTCACGCGCCACCGCGCCAACCGTGCCGAACCGATGCTCGTCATCTTCCACAGCTACTTCGCTTGCACGGAAACGTTCGAGTGCTTCCTGCCGCGAGGGTGTGATGAAGAACTCAGTGTCGGCACGCTCCAGCTCGCGATCTCCCGCGAACTCTTCTGCGCCCTCGCCGCTCAGGAACACGTGGCGGCCATCTTCCATCACCGCACGCGCCAGCAGGATCGGATGGCGAATGGTCGATACACCGGCGATCGCCCCCGCGCTCCGGTCTGCCCCGAGCATTATCGAGGCATCGTGTGAAATGCCGCCATCCCACGTCAGCACCGCGCCGCGCCCGGCATTGAACAGGGGATCATCCTCAAGCAGTGTGATGACTGTCAGAACGGCATCTTCGGACGTGCCGCCATCGCGCAAGATTGCCGCCCCTGCATCAAGAGCGGCTTGCAACGATGTCGTGTAGGCCGCCTCGCGTTCCGCCGTTATCGCGTCACGTTGCAGCGTGCCTGCCCCGCCATGGATGGCGATGGACCATTCCGCCTGTTCGGGATCGTGCGCGGCAGCGTGGGCCGGAAGCAGGATAGCGCAAAGCGGAATCAGGAAGCGCAGTAATCTGGAATGGTGCGGCATGGAGGTCCCTCTCTCTATTGTCGCGCCCTTGTGCGGCGAAGAAAGAGAGGTTTCAAGAGAGGCCTTTGTGCGGGTGCAAATCCAGGCAAGTCCAGTCGGCAAACGCCGCGTCGATCAACAGCGCGCGATGGCAGTCGGCGGTCTCTTCACAATAGCACAGCAGGCAGGTGCGCTTTGCCTGCGCCAAGGCCTGCAACTCCGCCATTTGCGCAAGCGCCTCGGGCAATTCGAGTTGGCCTTCATAAATACGTTTGAGGGTCCCGCGATCTCCGCGACGAGCAGCGTCACGCCCTTCCTTTGGTGTGCCAAGGTGTCTGAAATGGCGGTACTGCATACCCGCTTGTTCGATTGCTTCAGCCAGAGAAGTCTTCGAAAATCCCGGCCGACGCGACAGCGGAAGTGCACGGATATCAGCAAGCACTTCGACCCCGGCATCGATCAAAGCGCTTAGCACTCCATCCTGCGTCGCTCGCGCATAACCGATCGTGAGAATTTTGCTGCTCATTCAATCCCCGGCGGAGGCAGGGCATCGGGTGCCCGACGCAGATGCGGATAGATCACGTAATTCTTCTCGTTCGCAATGGGATTGCCCACCCCTTCGACCTCAAAATCACCGCAAGCTTCGCGATAGGAGGCGATGTCAGGGTCCGCCGGGTCGAGCGGATTTGGCCCGGCCCAGGTCATCGGCTCGCCAAGTCTCGCCGCGATTTCTCCGTTCACCCGGTTGATGAGTACGTAATAGCCTTCCGCATCGAGATCGAGTCCCGTTTCGGCGTGGAACCACGCGAGTTTTTCGGTATCATTATCACCAAACCCGCGGATGAATACGCAACCATCTCGCAAGAAGATGCGGCCACTGAACGCTGCCTCCATTTGCCAGCCGGTGCGAACCTGTGAAGCCGGCCAGGTTCGCACGGCAGGCAAGGCGGCCTCGCTCACCGACGCTGCGACCAGTGGCTGTTGGAAATACCAGCGGATGTGCGGCGGCACGGTCCAGCGATTTTCCGCCACCCATTGGTCAAATTCTTCGGCGGTCAGGAGGGTATCGATGCTCTGAATCGAGGAATCGTCATCCTTGCCCGCTAACCCGTGACCCATCACCGCTCCTCGGTCCTCCAGGCGGGTCAGCCACAAATCCCCCAGTTCCTTTGCATTGCCAAGAGGAGACGCAGTTGGTTCTCGGAAAGTTTCTGCCTGTTCGATTTCCGGAGCGTTGGCGATCAACGCGGCATAGTCCGGGCTCGGCGCTTCCAGCTGGGTCGCATACTCGCGATCTTCGGATGATCCAGCATCCTTCACGCCAGCTCCGCATGCAGCAAGCGCGATAAGTGATAACAGCATGATTTGGCGCATGATAATCTCCTGCGCACAAGATCGCTTATCACCGCTGACACAGCGCTGAACGTGGTGTTCAGCACAATGCTCAGCGCATCAGGACCAGTTCTTCCGCCATGGTCGGATGGATAGCCACGGTCGCGTCGAAATCGGCTTTGGTGAGGCCAGCCTTCACCGCAATTGCCGCCGCCTGCATCATTTCAGGCGCTTCCGGGGCGATCATATGGATGCCGACGATCCGGCCATTATCACTTTCACAGATCATCTTCATCAGCGACCGCTCGTTACGACCGGCGAGCACGTTCTTCATTGGGCGGAAATCGGAAAGATAGACTTTCACGGAACCAAGTGCGTTCTTGGCTTGACCCTCCGTCATGCCGACCGAGGCGATCGGAGGGTGGCTGAAAACGGCGCTCGGCACGCAATCATGTTCAACGGCAACCGGCTCTCCATCACCGAACACCGTATCGGCAAACGCCTGCCCTTCGCGAATTGCGACCGGCGTCAGTTGGATACGGTCGGTCACGTCGCCCACGGCATAGATGTGATCGACATTGGTCTTGCTGAAGCGATCGACCGCGATGGCGCCATTCTCACCGAGCTCGATCCCGGCATTTTCAAGTCCGAGACCCTCGGTGTTGGGAACGCGGCCTACTGCCCACATGACCTGGTCGACACGCTCCTCTTCGTTGTCGGACATCTTCACTAGGAACCCGCCGTCTTCGCAGGGTTCGACATTTTCGAAGATCGTATTGAATTTGAACTCTATGCCCTTGGTCATGGATATCTGCAGCAATCTGTCTCGCACCGCCTCGTCATAGCCGCGCAACAATTGGTCACCGCGATTGACGAGCGTGACCTTGCAGCCGAATTCGTTGAAAATGCCCGCAAATTCATTGGCGATATACCCGCCGCCGGCGATGATGATCCGCTTTGGCAGCTTGTCGAGATGGAAAGCCTCGTTGGAGGTAATGCCATGTTCTGCACCCTGGCATGTGGGCAATCTCGGTCGGGCGCCCGTGGCAATCAGTATGTATTTGGCGGTCACGACCTTGCCGCTTGCCAGCGTGATTTCGTGCGGCCCGGTGATTTCGGCACGTTCGTGAAATATCTCGACACCGTGGCTTTCGAGCGTGTCGGTATAGGCGTCATTGAGCCGGTCCACATCCGCCAGAACATTGTCGCGCAGCGTAGGCCAGTCGAAGCGCTTTTCGCCGATTTCCCAGCCGAAGCGCGCGCAATCGTCCAGATCTTCCGCAAAATGGGCACCGTAGACGAGCATCTTCTTGGGCACGCAGCCTCGAATTACGCATGTTCCGCCCACGCGGTGCTCTTCGGCTATGGCAACCTTCGCGCCATGGGCTGCAGAAACGCGGCTGGCGCGGACGCCTCCCGAACCGGCACCAATAGTGAAAAGATCGAAATCGTAGTCGGACATGCAGATGGCTCCTTGGGGCACGGAATGTGCCGCCTATGGTCCATCGCAATTCGTCCCGCAACCGCGGTCGGTTTCAGCTTTCCAGGAAAGGCGCGTAATCGCGCAGCAATTGCCACGCGCGCAAATCTTCGAGCGTGACCAGCCCTTCGTCCTTGATTCCCGCCTGACGTTTGAGCAAGCGCATGACTGCTGCGCGCTCGGTCTCGCTGGCGCTTGGCATGGTCACCAGCACATCGGGATTATGCTCGAAAGGCGCGTCGAACAGCATGGCGCAATTCATGGGGTCAAAGCCGAATCCAAGGAATACAAGCCGTTTGCCCTGCACCACTTCAGCCAGCATTTGCCGCTTGAACCCGCGCTGCTGGTCGCGCTCCGTGGCGGTGTGAATCTGTTCGACTACCGAATGGAAATCCTCAGGCTCGACATCACCCCAATTGGCCACGGGTGCATCGCCTGCCTGCCACTCAAGCTTTCCGGGCGTGCCATAGGGATGAATGATGCGCAGTTTCTCCGCAACGAGCGAACGCGCGTCGGTCAGGCTCATGCCAAAAGCCATGTGCAAGGCCCACGGCAGGTAATTCTCTATCGAACGGTCATAGTTGAAGCACACGATCGAAAGATTATCGAAGCAGCTTTCGGCCTTTGCACGCGGAACGCCGTTCACCAACGCGCGGGAGAGCTGGAAGAGCCAGTTCTCTGTACCGCGAAGCGGCAGGTCGCCGGGGTCGCGCGGCTCCGTACCCATGGGACAGGCCGCTTCCGTGCTGAGAGTATAATGCGCGATCGCGAGCTTGCCCACGGCGAGCACCAGCGGGTTGTCGCCATGCTGTTCAAGAATTGCGTCGATCGAATGGGAGATGCGCGCCGCAGACCGGATCACCTGACCCGCCTCCCGCAGCATATCTTCCTTCACCCGCGCTTTCTTGGCCACGACCGCGATATGCGATGCCATGGCTGAGATGTCGTCGCTCTCGAGACCGCTTCCCAAACGCTGGAAATCGAACCCCGCAGCAATACGCGCGAGGAATTCGCGACCGTCAGGGAATTGCAGCTCGCAAGAGGCACCCGCGCCGACAACCAGCGTGGTCTTCGTCCTGATCATTGCGCCCGCAGCTCCCCATCATGTGACATGACGGGAAGCCTAGGGCTGCGATGCTTAATATTTGGCTAGGATTGGCGCGAATTCAGCGAGACATCAGCCCTGCGAGCGACCGCGGCCTCCACCACCGCCACCGCCACGTCCACTGCGACGACGCTGCTGGCCGCCGGGCTTGCCGCCCTGCCCGCTGCGCTGCCCTTGCGGACGGCTCTTGCCACCCGCGTGACGGCTGCGCTCGCTGGAACCGCCGCGCGGCTTGGGCTTGACCCGCTGGCCCTGCTGCTTGGGTGCCGGCTTGGTCGGACCGACGCCTTCCACCACGGCACGGAAGTTTTCTGGCAAGTCGAGGCGCTCGAATTCAGCATCGGTGTTGCGGCAGATATCCTTGAGATACTGACGCTCGTCCTCGGCACAGAAGGCAATTGCAACCCCATCTGCACCCGCACGCGCGGTACGTCCGATACGGTGAACATATTGTTCGGGCACGTTGGGCAGTTCGTAATTGATGACATGCGACACGCCGGGAATGTCGATCCCGCGCGCGGCCACATCGGTCGCAATCAGGATAGGCGTCTTGGCGCGCTTGAACTCATCCAGAGCGCGAACGCGCTGCGGCTGGCTCTTGTTGCCGTGAATGGCGTTGGCCGGAATATTCGACTGTGCCAGCTTCTTCACCAGACGGTCTGCGCCGTGCTTCGTGCGGGTGAAAATAAGCACCCGCTCGAACGCGCCCGGAGTGGGATGGCGTTCCATGAGAATCATTTCGAGCAAGGCAGGCTTTTCGTCCTGCTGGACCATGAACAGATATTGCTCGATCCGCTCTGCCGTGGATGCGGCGGGCGTTACCGATACTGTGACCGGGTTGTGGCAATATTTGCCGACCAGTTCCTTGATCTGCTTGGGCATGGTGGCGCTGAAAAACAGGGTCTGGCGTGTGTCGGGCACGAGCTGGCTGATCCGGCGCAGCGCGTGGATGAAGCCGAGGTCTAGCATCTGGTCAGCCTCGTCCAGCACAAGAATTTCAACGCCGGATAGGTTGAAAGCCTTCTGGTCGATCAGGTCGAGCAGCCGGCCGGGCGTGGCGACAAGGATGTCGCAGCCGCGATGCAGCTTGTTGCGATCCTTGTTCACGCTTGTCCCGCCAACGATAGAATGAACCTTGAGGCCCGCCAAAGCGCCGTAATCCTTGGCAGACTGGGCGATCTGGCCGGCCAGTTCGCGCGTCGGTGCAAGAACCAGCATACGGCAGCTTTTGAACGGGATCTGGTTATCGGCCCTGCGCAAGTTATCGATGCTGGGAAGCATGAAAGCGGCGGTCTTGCCGGTGCCCGTCTGCGCGATGCCGAGCAGGTCGCGGCCTTCGAGCACGGCAGGAATAGCCTGCGCCTGGATCGGCGTCGGCTCTGTATAGCCCTGCACGTCGAGCGCCTGCATTACAGGCTGCGAAAGACCAAGGTCTTTGAATTGAATAGTCATTTAATGTGTTAAACTCGCAAAATATGCGGCGCGCGACTTGCCCCTTGGCGGATTCCGGACGGAATCGTCGCACGGCGCGAGTGTCAAAACGACCCGCGTGAAAAGGGAAGTCTCAGGTAAAAGGACCGAAGGGCTGCCGGGGCTGTGTAGCTTTCTCACTACCGCCGCTTCACGCTGGCGCACGCTTCGATGAGCTGCATGTGGTGCATTGCAGCATCAAAAGCAAGGAAAGAAAGCAACTTCGACATTCTCTATCGTCGGTTGTCTTGTACAAAATCGACAGTCAATCGCTGCTTGATTGCGATTATGACTTCATTTCCAGCGCTGAGCATCTAAAGTCACCGCATGGTAATCAGACGAAATAACGTGCGCATATTCGGGTCGGGCGAGCGCACGATGGTGTTCGCACACGGGTTTGGTTGTGACCAGGCCATGTGGCTGCCTGTGGCTGAGAAGCTGCAGGAAGAGTATCGGATCGTCCTGTTCGATTACGTCGGATCGGGCCAGTCGGATTTGTCAGCATATGACAAGGACCGCTACTCCTCGCTGGAAGGCTATGCGCAAGATGTCGTCGACATTGGACGGGAACTCGGGCTGACCAACGCTATTTTTGTCGGCCATTCCGTAAGCGCCATGATTGGTGCCCTGGCAACGATTGCGGCGCCGGAACTCTTCTCCGACCTGATTATGGTTGGCCCCTCTCCGCGCTATCTCAATGCTGACGGGTATACCGGTGGTTTTGAGGAACAGCAGATCGAGGAATTGCTACAGTTCCTCGAGGATAACCACATGGGCTGGTCTGCAGCCATGGGGCCGGCCATCATGGGGAACCCTGACCGCCCCGAACTCGGCGAACGGCTGACTAACAGTTTTTGCGCAACCGATCCTGAGATCGCCCGGCAATTTGCGCGCACGACATTCCTGTCGGACAACCGTGACGACCTGACGAAAATTCCGGCTCGTACGCTCGTCCTGCAATGTAGCGATGACATTATCGCCGCAGAATCGGTGGGCCGATATGTTGCAGACAATGTGCCGAATGCCGAATTCGTCATGCTCGATGCGAGCGGACATTGTCCCAATTTGAGCGCTCCGGACGAAGTGACCGAAGCGATCCGCTCCTTTGTCTGAATCGGTTCCGGATCTCGATCTCCGCGACCTGTTCGAGAATGCTCCTTGTGGCTACGTCACACTCGACGACCAAGCCCAGATCATGCACGCAAACGCAACTTTGCTCGAGTGGATCGACTGTGAGGCGGATGAGGTTGTCGGCCGCCGAGTGCATGAATTGCTCGGGATGGGAGGCAAGATTGCATATGAGACGCACATCGCGCCGCTCTTGCGGATGCAGGGTTTCGTTCACGAGATCGCGCTTGATCTGAAGACCCAGGACGGCAGTTTGGTCCCGGTCATCGCCAACGCTTCCGAACGGCGCTCTCCCGAAGGCTCGCTACTGCTTACGCGGTTGACTATCTTCAAGTCTGTTGATCGCCGCAGGTACGAACGCGATCTGTTAATTGCGCGACGCAAGGCTGAAGAGGAAGCGAAACGGCGGGAAGATGAGGCCGTCTTGCGCGAACAATTCGTCGCGGTCCTTGGCCATGATTTGCGCAATCCACTGGCTGCGGTTCAGGTTGGCAGCAAAATGCTGGAGTCAAACCACGACGACCGTGAGCGCACGGCGCTGATCATTGCGGAAATTGGTGCGGCCACTTCTCGCGCGCTCGACCTTGTGAAAGATGTGATGGATTTTGCGCGCGGGAGGCTGGGTTCATCATTTCCGGTCGAATTGGAGCGCAGCTCGACCTTGCAGGAAGCGATCGAACATGTGGTGTCCGAGGTACAAATTGCTCACCCGGAACGCGAAATTAGCTACGACATCTCCGTCACCAAACCTGTCGATTGCGACGAAGCCCGGATATGTCAGTTGTTTGCCAATCTCGTGTCCAACGCCTTGCAACACGGCGACACTGAAACTCCCGTAGAAGTGCGAGCCTGGATCGAATCTGACCGATTTCATGCGGAAGTTGCCAATGCCGGCGCGCCCATTCCTCGCGAAATTCTGAAAAACCTTTTCCAGCCTTTCCATCGTGGGAAGTCGTCACGCAACCGCGATGGCCTCGGGCTCGGTCTCTACATCGTCAACCAGATTGCCGAGGCGCATGGTGGCGAGATGTCGGTCCTTCCAAAGGATGGAAAAAACGTATTCCGTTTCGAAATGCCGACCCGGCAGAAATCCATCGACGATTCCGATCCGGGCTGATCTCGCGAGTTCAGCTTACTCCGGCAGCCTTCAGCAGCGCTTCGGTACTTGGATCGAAGCGTTCTCCGCCTGCCTCGATTTTCTTCGCGATTTCTTTGCCCAGCTCGACGCCGAACTGGTCAAACGGATTGATATTCATCAGCACGGCATTCGCGAAGGTGCGGTGTTCGTGGAACGCGACCAATGCACCAAACGTCGTCGCGTCCAAGTCATCGACAAGGATCGTTGCTGAAGGCCGATCACCCGGATAGTTGCGATGCGGATCGTCGCTCGACTTGCCTGCCATCAGGGCCGCGCCCTGCGCAAAACAATTCATCAGCAATATATGGTGATGCGCTGCATCCAGCGTATCGCCTGCTTCGACGCTGGCGATGAAATCAACCGGGATCAAATGGGTGCCCTGATGGAGGAGTTGGAACACCGCGTGCTGTGCATCGGTGCCAACCCCGCCCCAGGTAATCGGCGCTGTAGGCTCTGTCGGATGGCCTTCGACCGTCACGCTCTTGCCGTTCGATTCCATTTCGAGCTGCTGGAGGTAGTCTGGCAACAACCGCAACCGCTCGTCATACGCGAATACGGCGCGGGTCTGCGCGCCCTTGATCCGGGAGTAATACAGATCGGCAAAGGCCGCGCGCAGCGGTAGGTTTTTACGCCCATCAGTGTCGCGGAAATGCTCGTCCACGCGGGCCGCTCCATCGAGTATAGCCTGGAAATCTTCCCATCCCACGGCGATGGCCACCGGAAAGCCAATTGAGGACCAAAGCGAGTACCGCCCGCCCACACTTTCCGCGAAAGGCAGGATGCGCGTCTCATCGACGCCCCACTCCACCGCCTTTTCCGGCGCCGCAGTGAGCGCGATAACGCGTCCGGTGGAATCCTCCACACCGCTGTCAGCCAACCATTTGAGCGCGCTTTGCGCATTGGTCATCGTCTCGATTGTGGTGAAGGTCTTTGATGCGACCGCAATGAAAGTCGTCGCCGGGTCGCACGCCTCGAAGGCCTCCTCAAGCGCCACACCATCAATGTTGGAGACGACATGCACATCCACCACTGGCAGGTCACGCGCCAGTGCATCGACCGCGAGCGCCGGGCCGAGTGCGCTGCCACCGATCCCGATATGGATGAGGTGCTTGATCTCCCCGAATGCACCTTCGTGCATTGCACCGACCATCAGACGCATCCGTTCGCGGAGCGCATCCGCTTCCTCGACGCTGCTTTCCTTGCCCACACCGCGCAGCGCAGAGTGTTCTGCCGCCCGCCCCTCGGTCGGGTTGACGACTTCGCCGGCAAACAGTTTTTCGCGCATGTCATCGAAGCCGCAGGCCAGTGCCAGCTCTTCGAAATCGCTAAGCAAATCGTCCGTTAAATGGGTCTTGGACCAATCGAAAAGGATGCCCGTCGCGACGTCCCCACGGGTAAGCTCAAGCCGCGCCGATAGCTTCTCGACCCGCTCCGGATCGTCGGCAAACAGCTCCTTCAGAGAAGGATCCTGATGCAAGGTAATCTTTTCCCAGGCTTCATTGCATGTCACGGCCACAAGTCATGTCCTCTCAGAAAGCGTAATTACCATATCGCGCTGCCCCCTTCCCGTTTCCATTGCAACCCCGCATTTTCACCGCAACGCGGACCGATTTGCTTGACGCGAAGGGCTAGGCACAACATGAGCTTTGCCCGATGACAAACGAGCATATCAGAGAAATCCAGGAACCCGCATCTGCAAAGGCACTCGCCGCAGAACCGGACAAAACGGCTGAGAAAGAGGACTGGAAGAGCTTCAGCATCTTTCTCGTCAAATTGGTGATCGTGGTGCTGATCTTCCGCACACTGTTCTTCACCAGCTTTAACATTCCATCCGAAAGCATGATGCCGCGCCTGTTGGTGGGCGACTATCTGTTCTCGCAAAAGTGGTCCTACGGCTATTCGCGCTTCTCGCTTCCCGGCAGCCCGGACATCGGCGACGGACGCGTTCTCGCCAGCCTGCCGGAGCGGGGTGATATCGTGATTTTCAAGCACCCGATCGATGAATCTGACTACATCAAACGGGTAATCGGACTTCCGGGCGACAGCGTGCAAGTGATCGAAGGCGCGCTACACCTCAACGGTCAGCCAGTCGAACGGGTTGCTATCGAGGATTTCATCCTCCCGATCGTCGCTGACGGGCGTTGCAGCAGGCCCCGTTTCCGGACCGAGCTTGCCGATGGTTCGGCCGCGTGCCGCTATCCGCAATTCCGCGAAACGCTGCCCAATGGCGTGACATACAACATCCTCGATTTCGGCCCGGCCGATTACAACCCCATGCTCCAACTGGACCCGGACAACACAGCGCCGGTTATCGTGCCCGAAGGCAAGCTGTTCCTGATGGGCGACAACCGCGACAACTCGCTGGACAGCCGCTTCCCATCGCAGGTCGGCGGCGGGATCGGTCTTGTTCCCGAGGAAAATCTCGTGGCAGAAGCGAGCTTCATGTACTGGTCCACTGATGGCAGCGCCGAGTGGGTGAAGCCCTGGACCTGGTTCACTGCGGCACGCTGGAGCAGGATGTTTCGCGGAATATGAGCAGGCTTGGCGCAGAGACACGCCGCTGGCTTGAATCGCATGGCTTTACCGTAGGCAACAGCGAACTTTGGCTGGAAGCACTTACGCATGGCAGCACCGGCGAACCGCGCGACTATCAACGCCTGGAGTTCCTGGGTGATCGAGTGCTGGGTTTGACGATAGCCCACTGGCTTTACGCCGAGGCACGTTCGGACGAAGGCAGAATGGCACAGCGTCTTAATGCGCTGGTTTCGAAGGGATCGTGTGCCACTCACGCCCGCGAAATCGGTGTTCCCGACCACGTCCGCATGGGCAAGCAGGCGCGCGACGATGGCGCGCATGACAGTGACAATGTGCTCGGCGACATCATGGAATCGCTGCTCGGCGCAAATTTCCTCGAAGCCGGTTTCGACGCGACGCAGGACCTTATCCGCAAACTCTGGCGCGGCGCAGTGGATGGCGCTGCGGGAAAATCGAAACATCCCAAATCCGCGCTGCAGGAATGGGCCGCAGGCAATCAGCGCCGCCCGCCTGAATATACAGTAGTAGCAACCGATGGACCGGACCACGCCCGCCGTTTCACCGTGCGGGTGAGCGTGCACAAGGTCGGCGAAGTAGAAGCGACGGCAGGCGGCAAGCAGGAAGCGGAGACGCAGGCTGCCCGGCTGTTCATGGAGAAATTTGGATGAGCGATAAAGAGGCAACGAAATGCGGTCTGGTCGCCGTGATCGGCGCGCCGAACGCGGGCAAATCGACGCTGGTCAACCAGCTTGTCGGCCAGAAGGTCGCGATCACTTCGGCGAAGGCGCAAACCACGCGCGCGCGACTGCTCGGCATTGCGCTGCATGGTGCCACGCAGATCCTGCTGGTGGATACCCCGGGTATCTTCGAGCCGCGCCGCCGCCTCGATCGCGCCATGGTGAGCGCCGCGTGGGAAGGTGCACAGGCTGCCGATGCGGTCGTGCTGCTGGTCGATCCGGTGAAGCAACGCCGCCACGAGCTGATGCCGCTGCTGGAATCGCTCAAGAACCGGCCGGAACGCAAGATCCTCGTGCTCAACAAGGTCGATGTTTCGAAGAAAGAGCCGCTGCTCGAACTTGCACAGGAAATGAACGCCGAGGTCGATTTCGGCGAGGTCTTCTTCGTTTCCGCCCTTACCGGAGACGGCGTGCCCGAACTGAAGGATCGCCTCGCCGAGATGATGCCCGAAGGTCCGTGGCACTTTCCCGAAGACCAGGTCTCGGACGCGTCAGAACGCCTGCTCGCTGCCGAAGTGACGCGCGAACAGCTTTACCGCCAATTGCACGAGGAATTGCCCTACGATGCCGCTGTGCGGCCCGAGAGCTATACCGTCCGGCCAGATGGCAGCGTCGAGGTGCGCCAGCAGATCGTGATCGCGCGAGACAGTCAGAAGCCCATCGTGCTTGGCAAGGGGGGCCGCCGGATCAAGGAAATCGGCGAGGAAGCGCGCAAGGAATTGAGCGAGATCCTCGGCGTGAAGGTGCATCTCTTCCTGCACGTGAAGGTCGACGACCGCTGGTCCGAAAACCGCGAGGTCTACGAGGAAATGGGGCTCGACTGGGTCCGGTAAGGCACGACAGGCGCAGCTTGGCTAACGCTTCTTAGCCACCGCAATCTTGTTCTTCTTGGCGAAGTCACGCGTCGATTCCTCGCTCCGGTTGAGCGACTTGGCGATCTGCTTCAGCCCCTGACCCTTGGAGGCGAGCAGTTTCAGCTTGCCCGCCTCTTCGGCATTCCAGGGCTGCTTGTGGCGTTCGAAGCGTTCTTTCGCCATCAGCTTTTCACTGCAGCTTTTTTCTTGGGTGCTGCTTTCTTCTTTGCAGCAGCCTTCTTCTTTGCCGGAGCCTTGCGCTTCTTCTTTGCTGGACCTTTCGCTGCCTTTTCCGCGATCATTACCAGCGCCTCTTCCAGTGTAAGCGCGTCCTTGTCCTTGTCCTTGGGGATCGTAGCGTTGACGTTGCCATCGGTGATGTACGGACCATAGCGGCCATCCATCAGCTTCACATCGTCACCCGCCTCGGTCTTGCCGAGCACCTTCAGCGGCTCGCGGCTGCCGCGTCCACCACCCTTGCGATTGGCGGCTTCGGCCAACAACGTGACAGCAGCGTTCATGCCTGTCTCGAACACATCGCGTGTTGATGACAGCTTCGCGTATTTGCCATCGTGGCGCAGGTAAGGGCCGTAGCGGCCAATGGCAGCTTCGATTTCCTTACCCGTTTCCGGATGGGCGCCAATGATGCGAGGCAGGTCGAGCAACTTCACCGCCCATTCGAGGTCGAAATCATCGACATCCTTGGGGATGGAGGCACGTTTGGCTTCCTTGCCCTCACCCATCTGCACATAGGGACCAAAGCGGCCTGATTTGCGTTCGATCGGGTCGCCCGTTTCCGGGTGTTCGCCCATGACGCCATCGTCCGATCCGTCGTCACCGCCGGGTTGACCGAACTTACGACGGAAGCTGCATTCGGGGTAATTCACACAGCCGATGAAAGCCCCATAACGGCCACCGCGCAGGTGCAACTCGCCGCCTTCGCGGCCTTGCTCTGCGCACAGCGGACAAAAGCGCGGCGGATTGCCGTCTTCGCGCGGCGGGAACAGGAAATCGGCGAGGAATTCGTCGAGCACTTCGGTTACTTCCGAAGGTTGGCGCTCCATGACCTCGTCACTCTTGGGCTTAAAGTCGCGCCAGAAGTTCTCGAGCAAGGCCTTGTACTGTGCGCGGCCGCCGCTGACTTCGTCCAGCTCGTCTTCCAGGCTGGCGGTAAAATCATAGGCTACGTAGCGGGGGAAGAACCGTTCCAGAAATGCTGTCAGGAGACGGCCCGAATCTTCGGCAAAGAAACGGTTTTTCTCCATCCTCACGTAATCGCGGTCACGCAGGGTCTGGATTGTCGAGGCATAGGTCGACGGACGTCCGATACCCAGTTCCTCCAACCGCTTGACCAGCGACGCTTCCGAAAAGCGCGGCGGTGGCTGCGTGAAGTGCTGCGTGGCTTCGACATCCTTCTTCGCGGGCGCATCACCCTTGCGCATGATCGGGAGCAGGTTGTCATCGTCATTGTCCGACGTGTCGTCGAAGCTTTCCGAATAGACGGCGAGGAAGCCCGGGAATTTCACCACCTGTCCGGTGGAGCGCAGTTCGTGCTGCCCGGTCGGATCGCGCATCGTGATCGTCGTGCGTTCGAGCTGCGCCGTGGCCATCTGGCTCGCCATCGCGCGCTTGAAGATCAGATCATACAGCTTGGCCTCGTCACCCGATCCGGCGCGGTCCTTACGGAAATCGGTCGGGCGGATAGCCTCGTGCGCTTCCTGCGCATTCTTGGCCTTGGTTTTGTAGAAGCGCGGCTTTTCTGGGCGATATTCGTCGGCAAATCGATCGGCTATGGCATCGCGCGCGGCCATGATCGCGCTCATGTCCATGCCAACGCCATCGGTACGCATGTAGGTAATCGCCCCAGCTTCATAGAGCGACTGGGCACAGCGCATCGTATGGCTGGCGGAGAAGCCGAGTTTGCGAGCTGCTTCCTGTTGCAGCGTCGAAGTGGTGAACGGCGGCGCAGGGCTGCGCTTGAGCGGCTTGGTCTCGACTTCCTCGACCGTGAAGCGACCATGCTCTACAGCAGTCCTGGCAGCATCAGCAGTGCCCTTGTCGCCGATGGAGAGCCGTTCCAGCTTCTTGCCCTCGAAACGCACCAGACGGGCATCGAAAGCGGTGCCATCGTGCTCCATCTTGGCGGTGACAGACCAATATTCCTGCGGAATGAAGAGTTCGATTTCACGCTCGCGCTCGCAGATCAGGCGCAGCGCCACCGATTGCACACGACCGGCAGATTTCGCGCCAGGCAGCTTGCGCCAAAGGACGGGGCTGAGCGTGAAGCCGAACAGGTAGTCCAGCGCGCGTCGACCCAAATATGCGTCGATCAGGTCTGTATCGAGCTCTCGCGGGCTTTTCATCGCCTCTGTGACGGCAGCCTTGGTGATGGCGTTGAACGTGACGCGCTCAACCTCTGCGGGCAGCGCCTTGCGCTTCTTGAGCAGTTCCAGCACGTGCCAGCTGATCGCTTCGCCCTCGCGGTCTGGGTCGGTCGCGAGGATCAGGCGGTCGGATTTCTTCGCCGCATCGGCAATCGCCTTCACCTGGCTGCGGTTGCGCTGGTCCGAGTAGACTTCCCAGTCCATCGCGAAATCCTCGTCCGGCCGAACGCTGCCATCCTTGGGCGGCAGATCGCGGACATGGCCATAGGATGCGAGGACCTTGAAGTCCTTGCCCAGATATTTCTCGATTGTTTTCGCTTTGGCGGGGGATTCAACGATGACGAGCTGCATGATGGTCCGGGTCTGTCCTTACACGTGTACGTACGCGCGAGGGTGAAGGCTTCGCGAGATTCGTCAAGCGCATGATGGCGGGTCGGCCTCAGGTCAAGCGAACACTTGGGTCAAGCTATTGGTATCGTCGCTCAACTGGCGGTAGGTGGCGATCGACAGACCCATCATTGCGACCGGCAGGAGGTGCATCGCCAACCACGCAAGGGCTGACTGCGATCCTCCACCTGATGGGAGAATTGCCTCCCCGATCCCGGCCAGCGCGATGAAGACCACAGTCCACAACACCCAGAACACCAGATAACCCACCACCAGTTGGCCGGTGTTGAATTCACTCGCGCGCCAGCTGTCGCCAATCGCTTCGAACACATTGCGATCACGGGCCACGAGGTAGGTCGGGGCCATGATCCACTTCGCACCCAGCAGCAGGCCGGGGATGACGAGGAATGCGAAACCGACATAGATCGCAAAACCCAGCATCAAGGTCATGCCGACAAAGCCGAATATCCGTTTCCGATCATCCTGTAGCAACCCCGCCTTGCGCAATATCGCCTGGTAGAGGAAATATTGTCCAAGGAAGAAGACGAGGAGCGAGACAATCGCCACGATGCCCCTGACCTGGCTGTTGATTTCGGCAAGAAGCGCGAGCGCGAGCAGGCCGCCAAGGTACAGGGCCACTTCCCGCTTCACAGAAGCCAGCACGGCAAAGCTGTCCCTGATGAGCAGGCCGAGATCGACACGTTTTTCCTGAATATACGACATCAGATCAGATCAGGAGAACACTTCTCGGACAGCCTCGTTGCCATCGCTAAGCAGGAGATAGATCGCGATCCCGAATGCCAAGAAGATCGCGTTGGAGAAGGCTTCCAGAAATGCTGACACATAGATGAGCACGGTCAGACTAAGAGTCCCGAAAATCCCTCCGATAACCGCGCCGATCACCCCCAAACCTAGCAGCAGGATTATCGCGGCAAAAAATATCTGCCAGCCGCTTCCCTTGGTTGCCTCGAAACTTGCGCCAAGCGACTGGGTGACGCCTTTCTCACCCGAGATAAGAAAACCGGATGCCGCCGACCATCTGACCATCAGTATGATGCCGGGAATAATCAGCAGGATCAGGCCCGCCACGAGGCCGAGGAACGACAAGATCGACATTCCGAGATAGAGCCACACATGCGCAACACCGCTCGATTGCCTGCCGCTCGCTTCGAGATAGCGTCGCATGAGGAAAAACCCGGCGATCCAGGTGACCAGGCTGAGCGATAAGTCGAACAGCGCCGCCGCAAGCCCTCCAGGGACCGAGGCGGTCATATCGGAGGCAAATTCCATCGCGATATTGGTGGTTAGCGCGAGGGCAACGCCCAAGGCACCAAGCCCGCCGATCAGCAATACGAACACTGCGACATCTCGCCCGGCAGATGAAACCGTTTCAGCAGTTCGACCGAGAATTTCGCCAATATCGAGTTGGCGCCGTTCATTCATTTCGTGTCCCCCGAATTCAGGCCAAGCTGACCTTGCCCCCTGCATGTCTCACCAGTTTGCCAGCGATTTCAAGCTCCAGCAGCGCCATTTGCACGGCTCCTGCGCTTTCCCCCGACTGACGGATCAATTCGTCCACCGGCACCGGCGCAGTTGTCAGCAGGCCCTGGACGTCGGCAGGGTCCGCTTCGCTCATGTCGTCAGGCATGAAGTCATAGGCGGGCGCGGTCTCGCGGAAGGATGAGCGCGGCACTCCATCGAAGCCAGAAAGCAGTTCAATCACGTCTTGCGGATCTTGCACGAGCACGGCGCCTTCGCGGATCAGGTGGTTGCATCCATGGCTGCGGGCTTCCAAGGGGCTTCCGGGTATAGCCATGACCTCGCGCCCCGCCTCTCCTGCGAGGCGAGCGGTGATGAGTGATCCTGACTTCTTTGCAGCCTCGACTACCAGCGTGCCAGCGGCGAGGCCGGCAATGATGCGGTTGCGCTTGGGAAAGTGCTGGCCGCGTGGCTCCGTGCCCGGCGCTTCCTCGGCAATCAGAAGGGCGTCGCTGGCAATCTGTTCCTGCAGCTTGGCGTGTTGGGGCGGATAGGCGATGTCGATACCGCTCGCGATCACGCCGATCGTGCTGGGCATCGATCCTTCGTGACAGGCGCCATCAACGCCGCGTGCCAATCCGGAAACGACGGTGAAACCGCCCTCCCCCAATTCACGGGCGAAATCGCGCGCCAGCTTGATAGCTGCGGCAGAAGCGTTTCGCGCCCCGACCATGGCAACGCAAGGCTTGTTTGCCAGCGCCATATCACCGCGCACAGTTATGATAGGCGGCGCATTTTCCATCTGCGCCAGAAGCGCTGGATAATCCGGCATGTCGTGAAAAACGTACCGGGCACTCGCCTTGCGCGCCGCCGCAATTTCTCGCTCCACGCGCTCAACTGGTGCGGGGCGGTAATCACGTTTGGCACCCCGCTTGGCAAGATCGGGAAGCGCGTCCAGCGCCTGTGTCGCGGAACCGAACCGGCGCAGCAATTGTGCGTAGCTGACCGGGCCGATGTTGGCGGAACGTAGCAGCCGGATGCGCGCAAAGGCTTCATCCTGCGTAAGCGCGGGTTTCGGTTGAGCGGCGGTTGCGTTCACTTCTTGCTGCCGACCCTTGGTTCTTCACCCTTGGCCAGCCGTCCGAGATTGGCGCGGTGGAGCCAGATGATGAGCGCCGCGATCAACACGAGCACTGGAACAAAGGATTCGAAGCCCAGAACCACCGCAGCGATCGCAGCGGCCACTACAGCACTCATCCCCGCGACAGAGGAAATGCGGATTATGGCCAGCACGGCGATCCAGACCAGCGCATAGGCAAGGCCGATCTGCCACGCGAGGCCGAAGGCGACGCCTGCATTGGTGGCAACGCCTTTGCCGCCCTTGAAGTTGAGCCACACCGGAAAACAGTGCCCCAACACAGCACCGATGGCCGCCAATGGCACCGGTCCCCACGCTGCCGCTGGCATTTCGGTAGGCGAAGTTTCCATCTGAGCGGCAAGCAAGACCGGGACCAGACCCTTGAGCAGATCGAGAAACAGCGTTCCCGCAGCCAAGCCCTTGGAACCGGTCCGCAAAACGTTGGTCGCGCCGATATTGCCCGATCCGATATTGCGGATATCGCCCTTGCCCGCCGCTTGCGCCAGCACGAGGCCAAAGGGGATCGAACCGCACAGGTAGCCGATGATTAGCGCGAGAAAGTGATCCATGCGCCAACCTTAGCCATTCGCCAGACGCTTGTGAAAGCACAAACTTGTCGAAATCGGAGGAAGCCTATAACTGCTTGGGTCGCATGGACATAACGCCTTCATCCCCCATCCTGCTGTTCGATTCGGGCCTTGGCGGATTGTCCGTGCTGGCGCAGCTCCGCAAGATCCTTCCAGAAGCTCCGGTCATCTACGCCGCCGACACGGCCGGCCTGCCCTATGGCGAAAAGACCGAGGCAGAGATTGCAGCTCGCGTTGCCGGTCTTCTGGGCCGGATGAGCGAGAGGTTCGCGCCGCGTCTCGCTTGCATCGCCTGCAACACTGCCTCCACCATCGCACTGGGCATGGTGCGCGATGTGCTGCACATCCCGATTGTCGGCACTGTTCCGGCGATCAAGCCCGCAGCCGCGCTCACCAGGACAGGCACGATCGGGTTGCTAGGCACGGCGGCGACTATCCGCCAAGCCTATGTCGATGATCTCGAGGCCAGCTTTGCCAATGGCAACCGCCTGATACGCCACGCAGCGCCCGCCTTGGTCGGCGCCGCCGAGACGAAATTGCGCGGCGGCAGACCCGCAGAGGCTGTCGTTGCCGAGGCTGTGGCAGGACTACGCAACCAACCCGGCGGCGAGGAGATCGATACGGTTGTGCTTGCCTGCACCCATTTCCCCCTACTGGAAACGGAGCTACGCGCAGCAATGGGTCCTGATGTGCATTTCATCGACGGATCGGAAGGCATCGCCCGGAGGATTGCTTCGCTCACAATGGGCCAGCCGTTCGACGCCAAAATTGCCGCGAAAGCCGTGGTGACAGGAGAACTGGACCCCGCGCTGGCCTCCGCACTCGCGCCATACGCAATATCCGACATCACTCGCTTCTAGTCCGGGATCTCATTCACGACAGCATTGATCCAACCCGTTGTTGCGAACGCTTCGCAAACTTCGCACTTCAATCTGGCGGATTACTTGCCTAAATGCCCCCTGACTACCGGTCGCAAGATGGACATGCGACGTTACGCGGGGCGAAGCCTTGAATTACGACCAGATATTCGACCAAGCGATTGACCGTCTTCATTCCGAAGGCCGCTACCGCGTGTTCATCGATATCCTGCGCAATAAGGGCGCATTCCCGAATGCGCGCTGCTTTGCCGGTCACAATGGTCCCAAGCCAATCACTGTGTGGTGTTCCAACGATTACCTCGCCATGGGGCAGCACCCCAAGGTGGTGGAAGCCATGGAAGCGGCGCTGCACGACGTTGGTGCTGGCTCTGGCGGCACACGCAACATCGGTGGCAACACGCATTATCACATCGAGCTAGAGAAAGAGCTGGCGGACTTGCACGGCAAGGAAGCCGCGCTGGTCTTCACCAGCGGATACGTCTCCAACGATGCGACCTTGTCCACGCTCGCCAAGCTGCTGCCCGGCTGTGTGATTTTCTCTGACGAACTGAACCACGCCAGCATGATCGCAGGCATTCGCAATTCGGGCTGCGAGAAGCGGGTCTTCCGTCACAATGATCTCGAACACCTCGAAGAACTGCTCGCAGCCGAGGACGAGGCGACACCCAAGCTGATTGCCTTCGAAAGCGTTTATTCGATGGATGGCGATGTCGCACCGATCCACGGAATTTGCGACCTGGCAGAGAAATACAACGCACTCACCTATGTCGACGAGGTCCACGCCGTGGGCATGTATGGCGAACACGGTGGCGGCATTTCAGAGCGGGACGAGGCTGCCCACCGGCTCGACCTGATTGAAGGAACGCTGGGTAAGGCCTTCGGTGTGATGGGCGGCTATGTCGCATCCAGCCGCAAGGTCATAGATTGCGTGCGCTCCTACGCGCCGGGCTTTATCTTCACCACATCGCTCAGCCCTGTGCTGGTGGCCGGTGTGCTGGCAGCGGTGAAGCATCTCAAGCAATCGAGCGAAGAGCGCGAGGCACAGCAGCGCAATGCCGCCGCTCTCAAGCACTGCTTCCGCGAAGCCGGCCTGCCGGTAATGGAATCCACCACTCATATCGTACCGCTGATGGTGGGCGATCCAGTGCGTGCCAAGAAGATCAGCGACATTCTGCTCGCCGAATACGGCGCCTATGTGCAGCCGATCAATTTCCCCACCGTCCCGCGCGGAACGGAACGCCTGCGCTTCACCCCGGGCCCGGCCCACACCGAAGCAATGATGGCCGATCTGACCGAAGCGCTGGTCGAAATCTGGGGACGGCTCGAGCTGGAATTGCAGCAGGCTGCTTAACTCGCCAGCAGTCGTGGGAGGCCTCGATTGACCAAGCCTGCTTCGCCCGACTTTCGACACCGCACGCCGGATGATCTCCGCGCGGTCCTCGACAGCGATCAATCGCTGCTCAGTCGCTGGAAAAGCCTGACTCCGCTCGCTCGCAACGAATGGACCTGCTGGATGATTTCGGCAAAGCGGGAAGACACCCGCACCAAACGCCTCACCCGGCTCAAGGAAGATCTGCACGCGGGCAAACGCCGCCCTTGTTGCTGGCCGGGCTGCCACCATCGCAAGGAATCGGCGCGCAAACGGGTCGAAGCTTAATTGCGAAAACCCCTAGCGGGCTGCGATTGCGGAAGCGATAGCCGCGGCGCGAACGTATGGTTGAGCCTCGACCAGTGCAAATCCCGGAGCGTTCTGAGCAAAGTGGCGTAGCCAGCGGGCATGGCCACTTCCGACAACTACCAGCACACGATCCCCCGGCTGCGCGATCGCCGCAAGTTTCGCGAACATCTTGGCATTGCGCATATACCAGTAGGCATTGAGTTCGGCACCGGGTTGTTCATCGCCGTTTCCGACAGGAAGCATCGCGTAATAGGTCGCATCATGCATCCCCTCCACTAACGCCGGATCATTGTGGAAGAGCAACGATTCAGCGACTGACCGCTCGGCGAGGAGCGCCTGCTGCTCACTGATTTTCGCTTGCGTCCGCGCAATGGCGGATTCAATGATGTGGGCCTGACCGTTCGCTTGGGCAAATTCCATCATCGGCACGAACGGGAAATAGTCCGGTTCACCCTCGCCCGGCTGTTCGTCGAATCCATAGACCGCCTCATGGTCGAGCATCATCGCGAGACGAAACCCGATCTGGACCGATTCACTGTGCGTTTCGCCAAGCATTTGTTCGGCATTGGCAAATGCCGGCAATTCATATCCCGGTGCCAGTGCCTCGTCCTCCAGTGCAATGCGATCCGGTGCCCACTGGGCGAGAGCTTCGGCAAGTATGTGCAATTCCCGCTGGCGATCCTCTGCCAGCATATCGGGCGATTCCATATTGATCACGTCGGCGCCCGGATTGGCGAAGTGGTAAGACCCGACAATCATGATCTCGACCGTCGCAGGATCTTCTCCTGCCGCGACGTTTTCCTGTGCATGGGTGGGCACTGCAACCAACAAGGCGGCTGCGAAGGTGACTAGGAATTTTCGCATTTTGTTACTCCCGTGACGGTCAGGAGGGTAACCCACTCGAAAGTCTATGCAAGCGCTTGAAGCCTAACGCAGACTCACCACATTGTCGCTCGCGCGCGGATCAGGGCGGTCACCGCGGTACAGGCTCGCCATCGGCTCGTCGGAGACGATCGCTGCCTCGGTCGCACCGAAGCCGTTAAAAGCCGTCTTCATCGCAGCACCGTAAGCGCCAAGCATTCCGATTTCGAAGTAATCGCCAGCCTGGATGTCTTCGGGGAGTTGGAAGGGACCCTGCATGTAATCGGCATCGTCACAGGTCGGCCCGTAGAAGGCGAATTCGCCGAGCGGCTTGATCAGATCGTCCTCGAGCGCGCGCACCGGAAAACGCCAGTCGACATGCGCGGCATCAAACAGCGCGCCATAGGCACCGTCGTTGATATACAGTTCATTATCACGGCGTTTTTCCACGCGCACGATGATGGAGGAATATTCGGCGCACAGCGCCCGCCCCGGCTCGGCCCAAAGTTCTGCCGAATACGAGATCGGCAACGCCTCGAAATGGCGATGGATGAGCGCGAAGTAATCTTCCAGCGGAGGCGGTTCCATTCCGGGGTAGACGCTGGGAAAGCCGCCACCGACATCGACAATATCAACCGTCACCGCAGCTTCGGCAATCGCTGCACGCACGCGTTCCAGCGCCTGGACATAGGCAAAGGGCGTCATCGCCTGGCTACCTACGTGGAAACAGATGCCCAGCGCATCGCTGTGCTGGCGGGTGGCCTGCAACAATGGCGCCGCATCGGAGAGATCGATGCCGAATTTCGAGGCCAGCGATAGCTCCGAGTGCTCTGAGGACACGCGCAGCCGTACGAGCAGGTTGAGATCCCGCGCCGGCTTGCCTTCATCATCCGTCGTGGCGTCCACGATCTTTTCCAGCTCTTCGAGAGTATCGAGGCTGAAGGTCTTCACGCCGTGTTCGAAGTAAGCCTCGCGGATGGCGCGCGATGTCTTCACTGGATGCATCAGGCACAGCACCGCATCGGGGAGCAATCCGCGCACCAGCCGCACTTCCGCGATGGAGGCGACATCGTAGTGCGACACGCCATTGTCCCACAGGATCTGGATCAGATCGGGTGAGGGATTTGCCTTGACGGCATACATCGACTTGCCCGGGAACTTCTCGACAAAGAAGCGGGCTGCGCGCGCCGCGGCGTGCGGGCGAGTAAGGATAACGGGTTCGTCCGGCGCAAGCGCCTGAACTACAGCCTTGGCGTCAGGAAATTCGTGCAACTCAAGGGACCCCCTAAGGCTTTAAACCAACAAGTAGCTGCCTTGCGGTGGGTGTCCCTTGGGGCAGCGGAAGCGCGCATATAATGCGCCGCCGCGAAATCGCAAGCGGAAATGCAGGGTCTACACAATCAGGCAAAATCGACGTCAGGCACCTGATCAACAACACCCTTTTCGCTATCGTCGAGCCGGTGGAAATCGGCTTCCTGAAAGCCCAGCATTCCGGCAAACATGACGGCAGGAAAGCTCTCGCGACCGGTATTGTACCGCGATACCGCCGCATTGAGAGCGCGCCGTGCAGCAGCCAGTTTGTCCTCTACATTTGCCAGTTCGCGCTGGAGTTCCTGGAAATTGGTATTCGCCTTGAGGTCCGGGTAGGCCTCTCCGAGCGCGAGCACCTTGTCCAGCGCAACGCGCAGCGCCGCTTCGTCCTGCGAATTGACCGAGCCGCTTGCTGCCTGGTTGCGCGCCGCGATTACGGCTTCCAGCGTCTCTGCCTCATGGGAGGCGTAGCCCTTCACGGTGCTCACCAGATTGGGGATGAGATCATGCCGCTGGCGCAATTGCGCATCGATATCGGCCACGCCCTGATTGACGTTCTGCCGCAGGGCCACAAGCCGGTTGTAGATGCCAATCCCAACCACCAGCAACACGCCAATGATGACAATCAGGACAATCAATTCCATCGGTGAATTCCTTCCCCTACCCCTGTTGGCGCATTGTGTGCCATGAATGCCGACCATCGGAAAGGGGTGAAGGGGGATTCGATGATAGAGCGGCCGGACATCGACGCCTTGATGGCAGGGCCGCTTGGCCAATGGCTTTCGGAACAGGAAAGCGTTCGCGAGGAAGCGAAAAAGAGCACCTGGAACCGCCGTTTCGTCGTCCTGCTTGTCCTCCTGCCGCTTGCCGCATTCGTCTGGATCACCTTCCGGCTCGATTTTTCCCCGGTCGTGTGGGTTACCGCGGTCCTCGGTATGCTTGGATTTGCCTGGGCGCAGGGCCCGGTCAAGCGCGCGGTCAGGACTGTGAAGGTGGGCATCAACGATGCCATCGCCGAAGCCCTCGATCTCGAATACCTCCACGATTGTGATGGCGGCCAGCCCTTCGAGCTTGCGAAGGCCTGCAAACTGCTACCAAAGCACGATCGTGCAAATTTCGAGGACCAGTGGAGCGGCCACTTTGGTGAAATCCCCTTTTCGCTGCACGAGTGCCATCTTGAAGAGCGCCGCGGATCGGGCAAGAACCGCCGATGGGTGACGGTGTTTCGCGGTATCGTGATGAGCGTGGGCTATTCACGGCGTTTCCACGGGACGACATTGCTGCTGCGTGACAATGCCTTCCGCAGCTTCTTTGGCTCCAAGAAGGACAGCGTGAAGGTAATCGGCAAACAGCTCGACTTTGCCGACATGACACACCCCGATTTTGAGGACCGTTTCGACATCTACACCAGCGACCAGACCGAGGCGCGGCACCTGATCGACCCGCTCTATGTAGAGCGGCTCATCGCGCTCGAGCGCAGCTACCGCGGCGAGGACGTGGCCACCATCTTCCACGAAGGCAGCCTCGTCGTCACGCTGAAGACCGGCAACATGTTCGAGAGCGGCAGCATCGAAGCACGCGATGACCGTCGCCGTATCGAAAAGACCGTCGACCAATTCGCCAATATCGCCGCGCTCGCCCACGAACTGAACAGCCGCGAGCCGCTGACGCAGCGTTAGCTCTTGTCGAACAGCTTGGCCCAGCGGCGCTTCTCGCGGGTCTTCCACGCTTCACGGTGATAGGCGTCGCTGGCGAGCAACGGCATGACGCTGCCGGCTTCGGCAAACACCATCTGTTCGATCCCGGTGTTGACCTTGCCCCAGCTTGCCGCCTCTTGCAGCGTGGAGGAAGAGCACGCTCCGTCGCGCACATCGGCAACGGTGATCTGGATGGCGTATTTGTGCACGCTGACGTCTTCATGGCCAAGGATTTCGGCGCAGACGACGGTATCCTGGATGAAGTTCTTCGGCACGCCGCCGCCGATCATCAGCAGGCCGCTTTCGCCGCCCTTGATCTTGATGTCGGTCAGTTCGCGGAAATCGGCCACCGCGTCGATCATCAGATAGGGCTCGCCCTTTTCCATCTGGTCGACCTGGTGCTTCACCAGGCCAAAGCCGGCCGAGCTATCGACAAAGGCCGGGCAGAAGATCGGCACGTCATGTTCGTAGGCGAGCTTGACGAGGCTGTTTTCCTTCTTGCCGTGTTCGACCAGATATTTGCCCATTTCACGTATGAATGCGCGGCTGGAATAAGGCCCTGGAGGCAGGTCATTGGCGATCTTATTGATCGTGAAATCGCAGTCCTGAAGCTGTTCTTCATCGATGTAGGTATCGTAAATACGGTCGATATAGAGCGAGCGCAGCGTATCGTCGTCGGGAATTTCCTTTGCCTGATAATGCTTGTGACCAAGCCCCTCGAAGAAATCCATGTCGACGATGGTCGCGCCCGTCGCCACGACGCAATCGACCATGTTGGAACGGATCAGTTCCGCATACAGGTCCATGCAGCCGCCCGCGCTGGTGGAGCCGGCGATGACGAGAAAAATGGTGCAATCCTTGTCCTCCAGCATCTGGTTGTAGATGCCGGTGGCGCGCGCGAGATCGCGGCTGGTGAAGCTCATCTTGCCCATCGATTCAATGATCGGGCGCGCGTCGAAGCTGGTGATGTCGATATGCTCGACCTCGGTCGAAAGCAGTTCCTTCTTGCGCGTGTCGTTGATCGCCGATGTGCTCATTGTCATTTTACTCCATTGGATACTCCGGTTCTAACACCGGGCGTAATCTCCCCGTTCCCCAAAACGCGGCAAAAGTGAAGAGGCGAAGCTAATTTGGAGCACATGGAGCACAGTCCTGACCACGAAAAAAGCTGACCGCTTCATCGCTTCCAGAGATTGCAGCATCAAAGGGCGAAAAATTGGTGGAGATTGGCATCATCAGTGCACTGCCCGGCTTCCCTTGGTGTAGGATAACGCGCACAAGCCTCGCGATGACTGAGCACACTATTGATCGCGTCCCGACACGCGAAGGCGTAATCGAAGCGGCCGCGAAAGTCGCCGCAATCCTTCCCCCGACCCCGTTGCTGCCGTTCGAGCATGACGGGCGTACGATCTGGGCAAAGGCAGAGTGCCTGCAGCCCATGGGCGCTTTCAAGATTCGCGGCGCGTGGCATCGACTTTCTGCCCTGTCGGACGATGAACGGGCGCGCGGCGTTGTCGCCGTATCCAGCGGCAATCACGCGCAAGGCGTGGCCTGGGCAGCGCGCAGGCTGGGTATTGACGCCACGATCGTCATGCCCGCCGATGCGCCGCGCGTGAAGCTGGAGCGCACGAAGGAATACGGCGCGCAGGTAATCACCTACGACCGCCACACCGAAAACCGCGAGGAGATCGCGAAGAATATCGCTCGTGAAAAGGGCGCGACCTATGTCCACGCGTTCGGCGATCCGTGGGTGATCGAAGGACAGGGCAGCGCCGGAATCGAGATTGCGACACAGTTGGAAGCGCAAGCCGATCGAAAGGTCAGCCGCATCATAGCCTGCTGTGGCGGCGGCGGCCTGTCCTCCGGACTTAGCCTTGCTTGCCCCGATGCATCGGTCGTGCCCGTGGAGCCCGAGGGCTGGGACGATATCTGTCGCAGTCTGGAAAGCGGCGAAATCCAGAACGTCGGAAGCAATCCGCCACCGACCGCCTGCGATGCCTTGCAGACCTTCGCGACATTCCCGATCAACTTCGCAGTCCTGTACAGGAATTGCCGCGAATGGGCGCGCGTATCCGAAAGCGAAATCCGAGCAGCACAACGCTTTGCTTTCTCGCACTTGCGTTTGGTGGTTGAACCGGGCGGCGCGGCAGCGTTGGCGGCAGTTCTGGCAAACAAGGTGCAGGTTGATGACGCTACTGTTGTGATGATCACGGGCGGCAATGTGGATGCAGCCTCCTTCACGCAGGTAATCGGGGATTGCAATTAGGTTGCAATTGACAATCTAAATTCCGCAAAGCACCTTCCGCAGCACAAATACGGAGGGGATAAGCATGAGCACCGAAATTCTCGCGCCCGCTGCCGCGTTGGCGATCTGGTCCATGATCATGTTGTTCTGGATGGCCGGAACGCGCTTCCCGGCGATGAAGAAGATGCGCTCCGAAAAGGGCAGCAGCGGGATGGTGAGCAAATCGCGCGCTGGTGGACGCGGGCAGGACCTCGAAGGCCTCATCCCCGATAATGTGAACTGGAAGGCGCATAATTACACCCATTTGATGGAACAGCCGACGGTGTTTTATGCGGTGGTCATCATCCACGCCATAGTGGGCACGTCACAGCTCGATCTGTGGCTGGCCTGGGCTTATGTCGCGCTTCGTGTCGCGCATTCGCTGTGGCAGGCTCTGGTGAACACGATTCCGGTGCGGCTGATGATCTTCACCGTCTCCAGTATCATCCTCCTGATGCTGTCCATTCACGCGCTTATCGCCACGATATAGGGGGCCGCCATGGCAATCCTGCAACCCGTTGTCGCCTTGCTCGCCTGGACCATGGTAATCTGGCTGTGGATGTATGCAACACGGCTCCCGGCCATGTCGGCAGCCAGGATTGATCCGGACAGTCTGGCGCTTGATCCGGATGCGTCTCTCGACAAGCTGTTATCGCCGCAAGTCCAGTGGAAGGCCCACAATTACAATCACCTGCACGAAGCACCTACGCTGTTTTATGCAGTCGCGCTTGTTCTCGCCCTGCTCCATTCGCAAACAGCGGAAGCGAATGCGGTTGGCGCTGGCGCGGCAGTGTGGCTCGCGTGGGTTTACGTCGCGTTCCGCGTGCTGCATTCGCTGGTGCAGGTGACGATCAACAAGGTCCTGCTGCGCTTCAGCCTGTTTAGCCTGTCACAGATCGCGTTGCTGGCCCTGATCGTCATTGCAGCGATGGGCGTGTCCAACCTCTAGGGGTTAAGGCCTAGTCCGCCTTTCAGCCCTTCGCGAACAGCGTCTGCCATAAGGTAGCGAACGCTGACCGAAGGAACCCACTGACATGGCACATATTCTCGTCGTCGATGATGACGACATTGTTGCCGAACATGCTGCGCAGGTCTTGCTTAATGCAGGAATGGCGTGCGGCTGGGTGTGCGACACCAGATCCGCCATGGAGGTTCTGGCGAAGCGAAGGCCCGATCTCATCCTGCTCGACCAGAATATGCCGGGCGAAAATGGCACCACGCTTCTGCGCCGCTTGCGCAATTCATCGCGATATTACGATATTCCGGTAATCATGCTGACCGGCGTACAAGGCGTGCGGGAAGAACACATCGCCTACTACAACGGCGCGCAGGACTATATCCGCAAGCCTTTCAGCGAGAAAATGCTGGTTTACCGGGTCAGGCAGGCCTTGCGCTCGCGAGAGGGTCGGGCCCGGAAGAGTGTCCGGGCGAGGATGACCGATTATGAAGATGCTCCGGCACTGGTGCCCCGACCGATACGGGCGATCTGAGCGGCGAGCCCCTTAGGAAGCGATATTCGTCAGGTCGGAAATAAAGTTTTCCGTCCAGCGGTGCACGTTCTCATCGCGCACGGTGACGATCAGCTTTTCGTACCGCGCCTTGCGCTCGGCCAGCGGCATATCGAGTGCCAGGTGGATATTGTGCGCCAGGTCATCCGCGCTGTGGGGATTGATGAGCAAGGCTCCCTCCCCGTCGCAATCCATCTGCTGGGCAGCGCCGGCGAAGCGGGACAGGATCAGCACGCCGGGATCTTCGGGATCCTGCGCTGCAATATATTCCTTGGCGACAAGGTTCATCCCGTCACGAAGGGGCGTAACCAGCCCGATCTTGGCTCCACGGTAGAAGCCGACCAGTTCTTCCTGGCTATAGCCGCGGTTTACATAGCGGACGGGCACGAGGTCGACATCGGAACGCGCCCCGTTGATCTGTCCGGTCTTCTGCTCGAGCGTGGCGCGGATGTCCTGGTAGCTGCCGATATCTTCCCGGCTGGGCGGCGCGATCTGGATGAAGACGAGGTCGCGCACCCGTTCGGGATGGCGATCGAAAAAGCGTGAGATGCCGTCAAGACGTTCGGGCAATCCTTTGGAATAGTCGAGCCGGTCGACCCCGATCATCGCGGTGCGGTCCCGCGTTGATGCAAGCAGGCGTTTGTGGGCGGCCTGCGCTTCCCTCGTCTCTATCTTGCTGGCGAAGAAATCGAAGTCGATACCGATGGGATAGGCACGAGCTGTAATCGTGCGTCCGTCGAGAGTGATTTCCCCCGTTGTATAGTCGACCTGCGCGCCAAGCTCCTTCCAGCAGTAGTGCAGGAAGCTGTCGAGCCAGGCATCACACTGGAAGCCCAGCAAATCATAGTGCAACATCGCCTGCACAAGTCGCTCGTGATAGGGCAGGGAAACGAACAGGTTTGTCGGCGGCCACGGCGTGTGGAGGAAGAAGCCGATCTTGTTCTTCACCCCCATCGAGCGCAGCCGTTCGGCCAGCGGCAGCAGGTGGTAATCGTGGACCCAGACCTGGTCCTCCGGCTCGATCAGCGGCAGCGCACTGTCCGCGATGCGTTCGTTGACCCGTTCATAACCCTTGCCGTATTCGCGTTCGAACTTGGTCAAGTCGATGCGGTAATGGAACAGTGGCCACAGCGTCGAATTGGCGTAGCCGTTGTAATACTCCTCGACATCCTGGTGTTCGAGATCGATCGTCGCGGTCGTCACTCCATCGACGGAGCGGGTGTAATTGATGCTGCCGGTAAACTCGTCGATCTCCTGCCCGGACCAGCCAAACCAGATACCGCCATTGGCTTTCAACGCCGCGTTGAGGGCCCCCGCGAGCCCGCCCTGCGCGCCTGCGACCCCGCGCGCCTTGGGAACGGCAACGCGGTTCGAAATCACGACAAGTCTTGGCACTTTTCCCCTGACTGTCCGCCTCTAGCGGACTGTGTTCCAGCTCTTCGATAAAAGGCCGGCACAATTGATTGTTCCTACCAGAGAATAGGTCTGCGGGAAATTGCCCCACAACTCGCCTGTCTCGAAGTCCATGTCCTCCGATAGCAGACCCGATCCGGTGCGGTGGCCGAGCATGGTCACGAACAGCTCGCGTGCCTCGTCCTTGCGGCCCATGAAGGCGAGCGCTTCGATCAGCCAGAAGGTGCAAATGTTGAACGCAGTCTCGGGCGCGCCGAAATCATCCTCGGCGGCATAGCGCAGCATGTGTTCGCCGCGCCGCAATTCACGTTCGATCTGGGTGAAAGTCGACTGGAAGCGCTCGTCCTCCGGATCAATGTAGCGCAGTTCGAGCAATTGCAGCAGGCTCGCGTCGAGGTAATCGCTTTCGAAGCTGGCTCCGTAATGGCCGCCCTCACCGTTTGCCTTCCACGCCTTCTCCTCGATGGTAGCGCGGATCGCATCGGCCCGCTCGCGCCACAACGCCGCGCGATCTGCCTTTTCGAGGTATTCGGCAACGTTTGCCAAGCGATCGCACGCCGCCCAGCACATGACCGCGGAATAGGTGTGGACTTCCTGCCGGGTGCGGAATTCCCACAGTCCGGCATCGGGCTGGTCGTGCATTTTCCAGGCGGTTTCGCCCACCTCTTCCAGACTGGCGAAATCGCCTTCGTCCGCTATGCGCAGCAGCCGCCGGTCAAGGAAGCCTTGTGCGGTGGGTAGGACGATCTGGCCGTAACAATCGTGCTGGATCTGCTTGTACGCCGCGTTGCCGACGCGCACCGGACCCATTCCGCGATAGCCTACGAGATAGGATGCAGTCGTCTCATTCAGCTCGCTTTGGCCCATGACCGAGTAGAGCGGCTGGATCTGCCCTCCTTTCGAAGCGTCAACTATGTTGCGCAGATAACCGAGATATTTTTCCAGCACATCAAGCGCGCCGAGCCGGTTGAGGGCCTGCACCGTGTAATAGGAATCGCGTATCCAGCAGTAGCGATAGTCCCAGTTCCGCTCCGAATGCGGAGCTTCGGGAATCGAGGTCGTCAGCGCCGCGACAATCGCTCCGGTTTCCTCGTGCTGGCACAGCTTGAGCGAGATGGCGCAGCGGATGACTTCATCCTGCCATTCGTAAGGTGTTGCCAGCCCGCGCGACCAGTGCTGCCAATACTTGCGTGTCGACTGCTCCATCCGGCGAATTTCCTCGCGCAGATTGCCGACGAATGGCTCATCGGGGCCGAGGAAGAAATGTGTATCGTCCTCGATCCGGAAGTACCGGTTTTCGTTGATATAGCCAACCGGAGCGTCGGTCGACAGGCGCAGCGCCTGCGGGCCGACTAGGTAACGGATATGGTTGGTGCCGCTGGTCGTTTCGGCAAGCGAGGCGCCGTAGTTCTTCATCGGGCGCAGGACCACGCGGATACGCGGGTTGCCCGCCGCCGGGCGCACGATGCGCGACCAGGCTACAGGGCGATACATTCGCCCCAGACCTTCGTAACGCGGACAGAAATCGAGGATTTCAACCGCGCTGCCATCCTCGGCTTCAAGCCGGGTTAGCAAAATAGGCGTGTTGCGGATATATTCCTGCGTGGCGCTGACCTGGCCATCGAGCTCGAACCGCCAGACGCCTGCGTCCTGGTTGTCGCCGTTCATCAGCGCGCAGAATACCGGATCGCCATCGACGCGTGGAACGCATCCCCAGACAAGCGCGCCGCTCCTGTCGATCAGGCCGGAAACCTGGCAATTTCCGATGGGCCATAGCTCGAGGCTGCTGGAATGTTGGCTGTTGGCAACGGCGTCGCCGGTGAGTGCGTTGGTCTTTTCTGTGTTCACAATTCCAACCAATGGTGCACTGCAGCAGGACGCGCAAGGGCATATTTGGCATTCTCGCTTGGCCGCTCTCCGACAGCCACGCCGAAACCGCCCAATTCCACCGCTGCCCGCATACCATCTTCGTCGGTGACATCGTCCCCTACGAAGATTGGCCGTGCGCCTGCGAATTGCGGTGTCTGCATGAAGGCGCGCACTGCCCCCGCCTTGCCATCGCCACGCGCAACAAGTTCGATCACACGCTTCCCGCGCTTGACCTCAAGATCATGGCGCGCGGCGAGCTCCTTCGCAAAAGCTACGCCCTTGTCCTCGAGCGCGGGATTGGCGCGGAAATGCAGCGCGGCTCCGTGCGGCTTGTCTTCTCGCACTACCTCATTGGCAGCCGCGAAATCCGCAATTTCCCGTAGGACCTCGTCCGGCAGCCCGTCGGGCGTGTCACCGATGGGCTGCCCGTCGGCCGAGCGGCAGTCGGAGCCATGCGAACCGGCGCAAGCAATCGTCACGGGACCAAGATGCCGCTCCAGATCGCTGATCGCACGTCCGCTGATAAGCGCCACACGGCCATCGTAACGCGCAGCGAGCGCCGCGAGGCGTGTCGCCATATCGCCGGGGACTTGGATCGAGTCGGGGGTGGGCGCGATGTCGACCAGTGTTCCGTCGAAATCGAGGAAGATGGCGACAGGCCCGTCGGCGGAGAGTTCAGCCGGAGCGGGCGGCGGCGGAAGGTCATGCACCGTCATCGCAGCCACGGTTGGACGATCACGGCGCACAGGTCAATTGCTGCGCTTCCTTCATCACAGACCCGCTGCGTCATTGGGGTGCGAGCATTTTTCGCAAGCCAAATGCTCGCAATACGCCTATGGCCGGTCCGAGAAGAGCGGCGCCGCCTGCGCCCGCCCCCCAAATCGCTAGCTGACAAGCTGCACGGCGCACCCCGGTGCGTCCTCACAAACGAGCATTCGCCATGACTTTCCCCGACCTTCCCACCAGCCTTGCGGCTGCCCTTGCCGAGCGCGACTATGATACGGCCACACCCGTTCAGGCAGAGGTTCTCCAGCCACAGGCCGCTGGCCGCGATCTCATTGTTTCCGCGCAGACCGGTTCGGGCAAGACCGTCGCATTTGGCCTCGCCATGGCCGACGCCTTGCTCGGCGAAGGCGACAAGGTGCCGTACTCGACATCGCCGCTCGCGTTGGTAATTGCACCGACCCGCGAACTTGCGCTGCAAGTCAGCCGGGAGCTTTCCTGGCTTTACAGCAAGGCGGGCGCACGCGTGGCCACTTGCGTTGGCGGCATGAATCCCTCGCAGGAACGCAAGGTGCTGAAGTCGGGCGCGACGATTGTTGTCGGCACGCCGGGGCGCCTGCGCGACCATCTCGAACGCGGCGCTCTCGACTTGTCTGGACTGGCCGCGGTCGTGCTCGATGAAGCCGACGAAATGCTCGACATGGGCTTCCGCGAAGAGCTTGAGGAAATCCTCGACGCCACGCCGGAAAGTCGCCGTACGCTGCTGTTCTCAGCAACCATGCCCAAGCCGATCGAGGCCCTTGCTCGCCGCTACCAGCGTGATGCCCTGCGCATTGCGACGATCAGCGAAGGCCGTGGCCATGGCGATATCGCCTATCAGGCGGTCACCGTATCTCCGCCAGAAATCGAGAACGCGGTCGTCAATCTGCTGCGTTTTCACGAGGCGGAAACCGCCATCCTGTTCTGCGCCACGCGGGAAAAGGTCCGCCATCTGCACGCCACCTTGCAGGAACGCGGCTTTGCGGTCGTCGCCCTGTCTGGCGAACACTCGCAGCAGGAACGCAACCAGGCTCTGCAAGCCTTGCGTGACAAGCGTGCACGGGTCTGTGTCGCTACCGATGTCGCCGCGCGCGGTATCGACCTTCCTACGCTCAGCCTCGTCGTTCATGTTGAGATACCGCGCGATGCGGAGACCTTGCAGCACCGTTCGGGCCGCACCGGACGCGCTGGCAGGAAAGGCACGGCGGTCCTGATCGTCCCCTTCTCCCGCCGCAAGCGCGTGGAATCGATGTTGCGCAGTGCGAAGATCAACGCCGATTGGACCGACGCGCCCGACCGCAAGGCCATCAAGGCGCAAGACCGGGAGCGTTTGCTCACGAAGCTGCTGGAACCGGTCGAGATTTCCGAAGGCGACCAGGAACTGGCCGACCGCCTGCTTGCCCAGCGCACCCCCGCAGAAATCGCAGCCATGCTGGTGCACGCGCACCGCGCCACACTGCCTGAGCCGGAAGAGCTGATCGCCAATACGCCAGAGGCGCGGCGCGAGGCCCAGAAAGAGCGTCATCGCCCCGGTTTCGAAGACACGGTCTGGTTCCGCATGGACATCGGCCGCCGACAGAACGCGGATCCGCGCTGGATCCTGCCATTGCTGTGCCGTCGCGGGCACATCACCCGCAACGAAATCGGTGCTATTCGTATCGGTCCCGCCGAAACTTACTTCCAGATCCCGCGCAATGTGGCGGACAAATTCGCTGACGCTGTTGCCCGCACAGCCGGATCGGACGGCGATGAAGAGGTGGTGACGATCGAAAGCTCGGCCAGCGGTCCGCCCGACGGACCACACGGCAAAGGCAATCGCCGCAACTCGCGCAGC
The DNA here is from genome assembly GCF_037996805.1 of Erythrobacter alti. NCBI lineage: Bacteria > Pseudomonadati > Pseudomonadota > Alphaproteobacteria > Sphingomonadales > Erythrobacteraceae > Erythrobacter > Erythrobacter alti. The sequence continues at coordinate 96,885 of NZ_JBBNAX010000001.1, forward strand.
AATGCCGACGGGCCGAGGGTCAGGCCGAAGCCGAGCGGCAAGAGGTTCGACAAGCCCAGAAAGCATGGCGGCAAGAAGCACGATGCCAAACCGCATGACGCGGGCGCAAAACCGCCGAAGAAGCACCGCAAGGGCGGCAAGCCGGCTGTCCGCAAACCACGCGGACCGGAGTGATCCCTCGCGTTCACCGGCAATGATCAGGACTTTGAGTCGGTCCGGGCGATCCTATCGATGATCGGGCATTCGGGCCGATCACCGCCATGGCACTTGCTGGCAAGGTCGAGCAGCGATGCGCGCATTGCGGCGAGTGCTTCAGCTTTTCGACCAAGCTCTTCGGCCTTCGCCAGCGCCAGCGCCTTCACATCGGCGCTGGTCCGGTGCTCATCGCCCCACAGCCCGAGCAGCTGGCGGATTTCCTCGACCGAGAAGCCGAGGTCGCGGGCGTTGGCGGCAAAATGCAAGCGGTTTACGTCGGCATCCGAATAGTCGCGATAGCCACTATCCCGCCGCGCTGGCGGCGGGATAAGGCTAATCTTCTCGTAATGCCGGATCATCCGTTCCGACACGCCGCTAGCTCGTGATGCGCTTCCGATATTCATAGCTTTGTCCTGTTCAGCCGCAGGGCATTGCCGACGACACTGACCGAAGACAGAGCCATCGCTCCGGCAGCAATGATCGGGGAAAGCAGAATCCCGAACGCGGGATACAGCACCCCTGCTGCGACCGGCACGCCCAATGCGTTGTAGATGAAGGCGAAGAACAGGTTCTGCCTGATGTTGGACATGGTTGCGCGGCTCAGCTTGATGGCTGTCACGATCCCCGTCAGATCGCCCTTCAGGAGCGTCACACCGGCACTTTCGAGCGCCACGTCGGTGCCAGAACCCATCGCGATGCCAACATCGGCTCCCGCGAGTGCAGGAGCATCGTTCACACCGTCACCCGCCATGGCGACCACATTGCCTTCGGCTTGCAGGCGGCCCACCACGGCGCTCTTGCGATCGGGCAGGACATCAGCCTCGACATTGTCGATACCCAACCGGTCGGCGACGGCCTTCGCGGTGGTAAAATTGTCCCCGGTCAGCATGATGATGCGGATGCCGGCCTCGTTTAGCGCAGCAAGGGCCGCAGGCGTGCTTGCCTTGACCGGATCGGCGACTGCAATGACCCCGGCGATAGCGCCATCTATCGCGACAAAGATCGCGGTCGCGCCTTCACTACGAAGTATCTCAGCCGCAGTCTCCAAGCCAGCCGTGGCAACGTCGATTTCGGCCATGAAGCGCGCATTGCCCAGAGCGATCCTGCGCCCGTCGACAATGCCTGTCGCACCCCTGCCGGTGGGCGCGTCGAAATCCCGAACATCCGGTATATCGATAGAGCGGTCCTCGGCAGCTTCGACGATGGCTTTTGCAAGCGGATGCTCGGCAGAGCGTTCGACAGCGGCTGCAAGGCGCAGGATGTCACCCTCTTCAAAGCCGTTCGCTGTGACAATCCGCGTCAGCGCAGGCTTGCCTTCGGTCAACGTGCCGGTCTTGTCGACCACCAGCGTATCGACCTTCTCGAGCCGTTCGAGAGCTGCTGCATCCTTAATCAGCACGCCCATCGAGGCACCGCGTCCGACACCGACCATGATCGACATCGGCGTCGCCAGTCCAAGCGCACAGGGACAGGCGATGATTAACACCGAAACGGCTGCAAGCAGGCCAAAGGTGAGGCGCGGCTCCGGCCCCCACAGCGACCATGCTGCGAATGCCGCGATTGCGACGATGAGAACCGCCGGCACAAACCAGCCAGCCACCTGGTCGGCAAGCCGCTGGATCGGCGCGCGCGAGCGTTGCGCGTCGGCAACCATTTGCACGATGCGTGACAGCATGGTGTCACGACCAACCGCCTCGGCGCGAATGACAAGGGCACCGGTCTGGTTGATTGTACCGCCGATGACCTTGTCACCCGCCTCCTTGGCGAGCGGCATGGATTCCCCGGTAACGAGCGCCTCGTCCAGCGTAGAGCGGCCATCTTCCACGAGACCGTCGACAGGCACCTTCTCACCCGGACGAACCCGCAACAGGTCGCCGACCATCACTTCTTCCAGTGGCACCTCGATATCGCCGCCGTCAGGATTCATGCGAAGCGCAGTCTTGGGGGCGAGGTCGAGCAAGGCGCGAATGGCACCCGATGTACGGTCGCGTGCACGCAGTTCCAGCACCTGCCCAAGCAATACCAGTACGATGATCACTGCCGCAGCCTCAAAATAGACCGGCATCAGCCCGCCATGACCCCTGAGTTCTGCGGGAAACAGTTGCGGCGCCATCAGCGCGACGACGCTGTAGGTCCAGGCGATCCCCGTCCCCATCGAGATCAGGGTGAACATGTTGAGGTTGCGGCTCTTCAGCGATGCCAGACCGCGCTGGAAGAACGGCAGGCCAGCCCACAGCACGACCGGCGTAGCCAAAGCGAATTGCAGCCACGCCGACAGCTCCATCGGGACGAGCCGTTGGATCGCTGGAAAAATGTGGCTGCCCATCTCGAGCACGAAAACCGGAAGCGCGAGCACCAGCCCGATCCAGAACCGGCGGGTCATGTCGATCAGTTCTTCATTCGGTCCGGCGTTGAGGTCGGGTATCTCGGGTTCGAGTGCCATGCCGCAAATCGGGCACGCGCCCGGATGGTCCTGCCGGATCTCGGGATGCATCGGACAGGTCCACATGGTGCCTTCGACTGCCTCGTCCGGTTCGGCGATAGTGTCAGCTTCAAGCCAGCGCGCGGGATCACCGACGAATTTGGTTCGGCACGATGCACTGCAGAAATGGTACTCTTGCCCGTCGTGCTGCGCGTTGTGCGAGGTTACGGAAGGGTCGACGGACATTCCGCAGACCGGGTCAACCGCATGAACCGCGTGATCGCGGTGGGAATGCGTGTGCGTACACATATGCGAATCATGGTTTGTCATCGGCTTTCTCCTTTGCCGACTGCACAAATGCACCTTAACACGATGTCAGGGTCAAGCGGTAATCTTTTGCCTCCACATCTGGGGTGCGGCTGGAACGAATTGGTTTCCTCACCGGCATCCGGATTGGTCGCGGCAAAACCGATCTTCGTCGCTGCTGTGCCGCTCCGGTCGCGCAATTAGCCGAACAGGTCGACGATCCGCCGACCTTGCCAGACAATCGTGAGAATGAGCTCCTGGGAACGCCGGATGGACTGGCGCTCCAACAATAACGGGCACCCACAATCGCCCATAAGAAGGAGCTTATCATGAATATGACTGCACTTGCTTCGGCGATCTTCGCCGCTTCGATATTGGTCATCGTCACCCCCGCCTATGCGCAGGATGACCAACCTTTCAACGGACCCTGGGTCGGCGCAACTGCCGGCTACGACACCTTCTCGTCCGGCGGTGACGAGGACGATTCGTCAGAAGATGGCATCGCCTATGGCATTGCGCTGGGATATGATGTGAACCTCGGCAATGTCGTGGTGGGCGTGGAAGCCGAACTGTCGGACAGCTCGGTAAGCGCTTCGGCGGCGGACGTGCTGGAAACCGGCGATCTGCTCACCTTGTCGGCCGGGCGAGACATCTATGCCGGCGTTCGTGTTGGTGTGCCGGTGACAGAATCGCTCATGGTCTATGCCAAGGGCGGCTATTCCAACCAACGATTTACCGCGACCTATTCGATGGATGATCTGGTCGAAGCCGAGAGCGGCAATACCGATGGTTGGCGCGTTGGCGGTGGCATCGAGTATGATCTCGGCCAGCCATTCGCCCGCCTCGAATATCGCTACTCCGACTACGGCTCGTTCTCCGACACCGACTTCGAAACCAGCCGTCACCAGGTCATGCTGACCGCAGGCTTGCGCTTCTGACGATCCCAACTCCCCGTCCAGACAGAAGCGCGCCCGCCCGGCCATTGTGCCGGGCGGGCACTTTTCCGTCTATCTGACGGGGCGTAGTACTGGGCCGCATTACTGGGAGGCAGGTGCCGGTCCAATCCGGCGCAGCACGTCCTTTACGTAGCTCGGACCGACCTGAACAATGGCGCCATCTCGCAGGACAAGGTTGAGACTGCCCTTCCCCGGACGCTCCAGCTTTTCGACCAGGCTGGGGCGCACGAACGCCGAACGGTGAACGCGCATCAGCGCCTCCGGATCGAGCTTTTCCTCAAGCGCGCTCATCGAAATGCGGTGCAGATAGCTGCGGGTCGCCGTGTGCAGCAGGACGTAGTCCTTGGCCGCTTCGATCCACTCGATGAGTTCGACATCGAGCCGAACTTGTCCATCGCGCACCGAAACCCAGATCTCGCGCAGATAGCGGCTGGTTTCGGCTACGACCTTTTCCCCCTGGGCGGCCGCGATACTGAGCCTGATGCGTCGCTGCGCGCGGACGATCGCCTGCTTGAGCCGGTCGAACCGCACCGGCTTCAACAAATAGTCTGCCGCATCGACTGAAAATGCGTCGGGCGCGAAATGTTCGAAGGCGGTCACGAAAACGATCTCGGGGCGATCTTCAGCGGGAAGATCGGCTGCAAGCGCCATTCCGCTGCGTCCCGGCATCTGGATATCAAGCAGGACAAGGTCCGGGTGCAGTTCAACTATAGCTTGTGAGGCCGCGCGCGCGTTGCAGGCATTCCCCACGACTTCGACACCATCAATGTCCGACAGGAAGCCCGCCAGCCGGTCTATCGCCAATTGCTCATCATCGACGATCAAGACCCGCATCATGCGACTATCCCAGAACCAGTGGCAAGCGGATCACGGCAGTGTATTTGCCGCCCCGTGATTGCGTCTCGAGCGTGCCGAGATCACCAAACAGTGCCTGCAACCGGTCGCGCACGTTGCGCAACCCGACCCCTGCACCGTGCGATGACGGCGGATGGCCGGGCGCGTCGTTGCGAACGGTGACTGCAAGGCGATCGGATTCCTGACGGACGTCAACGGCGATGGTCACCATGTCCTCGGTCGGCGCCACTCCGTATTTGATCGCGTTCTCGACCAGCGGCTGGAGCAGGAATTGCGGCATCAGTGCGTCGCGCAGCTCGGCGGGGCATTCCAGGTCGAACCCCAGACGGTCGCCAAAGCGGATGCGTTCGATCCCAAGATAGGCATCGACCGTTTCCAGTTCACCTTCCAGCGTTTGCGTGTTCTCCGGATCGGCGGCCAGCGTAGTGCGCAGGAATTCGGACAGCCGGGCGAGCATTTCCTCGGCGTCCCTGTTGCGTCCGGTCACGACAAGCGATGATATCGAATTGAGCGTGTTGAACAGGAAATGCGGGTTGAGCTGATACCGCAGCGCCGACAGCCGCGCCTGCTGCGCAAGTGAATTGGCATCGGCCAGCAGGCGCTCCTGCAAGGTCGCCTTCCGGTTGTGCGCGAGCAGGGCATACAACGCCCCGAGCAATCCGAAATGGGGGATGAAAACAGCAAAGTTGTTAGTCGCCCGGAAGACCAGCCCGCTCCCGAGCTGGCTGCCCGGCTGGATCGAAATAAACAGCTTTGCCGCGGCGAGATCGATCAGGGTGAGCACCGTTGCCGCGACCATAATGGCGAGGATTGCCTTTGGCACCTTCAAGCGCTTCTCGCTTTCGAAAACGCGCCAGACGAATACCATCAGGATCAGGGAAACCAGCGATCCGCCCAGCGCGATGGCGACAATCGACCACGCCATTTGCAGCGTCATCTCCTGCCCGGCGACGGCCATGGGAATGACGAACAGGATCGAACTGATGAACCAGACACCCAGCGTTATCGCAATGGCAAGCCGCCCTTCCCTGTCGCGGAAAGGCGCAAGGGGAGAAAGGTCAGTCAGCGAGCGCACTGTTCGCAGGGTCCCAGAATATAGCCAGCGCCATGGCGCCGATCGTAATCGTGCGCGAAAGTCCCTCGTCATTCCGCTGGCCAAGATAGATCACCGGCGAACCGTTTACCTCGACGGCTCCGACCGGTTGCCCGTATTGCTCGAATACATATCCGATGGGATTGGCCATTTCGATCGGCGATCCAACGAGTTTATGAACCGAGCGAATTTGCACCGTTTCACCGCCCAGCGCAATCTCTCCGCGGCGCTCGCGCCGGTTGAGCATTCCTCCCAGGCCGCTGCGTACCTCCTGCAATTCGAACCGCGCCGGCATTGATCGTCCCGCGGCCGTGAATTCGCAGCGATAGGCCATGCGCCTCGGCGTGAATTCCACGATCCCGAAATCGAGCACGCGCTCGCGCATCCGGCACTCTGCCTCGATGTTAGAACTGATGCCCGGCCCCTCGATCACGAAGCTCGAATGACCCGAATTGCGGATGAGAGTGTCGAAAAAAAAGGCAAGCCGTTCTTCGGATCGATCATAATTGCCAATGTAGGGACCGGTCCGGAACCGCCCGCTTCTCCAGCCGCCAATACCCTCCACCGGCATTCGGGCAGACTGATCGGCAAGCGATTGCGGTAGCCGCATTTGCGCGGGAGTGATGGCGGAACATGCACTTGCGAGCAATGCCAGGACGACAAGCGTGAATTTGCGCATTCGAGAGCTTCCTTCTGCGAACGAATATGCATTCAACTGCACGCAAATGCAGATGCGCTCTCTCGATACGCTGCCTAACCACGACACCCTGCACTTACGCGACAAAAACCGGAGATTTTGCGACCAATCAGGATGGCGACAGTGCCGGCCATGCTTTCGTATGCCTATCCAAGACACGCTTCCAATACCCCTCTTGTAAGAAGTTCGCCGAAGCCAGATTTATTGACTCCTATATCTCCATCCTTAGAGTGTTGATCTCAGGGGGCTAAATATCTTTCGCGCAATATAAGTAGAGGCGATCAATTCGGAATTTATAATTCGCACGCCTTGTTTCGGATCTTGCAAGCTCCCTGTCTAGCAATTCGGCGCTAATCCGGATTATTATCAGGGAGATACACATGAAAAGACTTATATTTACGATTGCCGCATTCGGCTGCGCTTCGCTTGCAGCACCTGCCCACGCGCAGGAATGGAGTGCCGAACAAAGCGAAGCCTGGACCTTCGTGTCTTCTGCTTGGGCCGAACACACAGATCCGGGGACCTGGCACGAAGATCTGGATCCTGCGGGATATGGCTGGAACAACCAATACCCGGTTCCGACTTCGCGCGATCAGATGGCTGCACGCACGAGAGTCTTCGGGTCCGAGGGAGAGGTCCTTTACTACAGGCTCGACCCGATCAAGATCACTGTCAGCGGCGATACTGCCATAGCCTACTACTTCGCCAACATCGTCGAGACGGACCATGAAGGCGAGCGCGATACCAGCGTCGAGCGCTGCGCGGACACGCTTGTCAAACGCAGTGGCGAATGGCGCTTCCTCGGATGGATGTGTGAATCGACGAGCGCAGGCTCGGACGACTGATCCGAATATTTGTATTGGTCCGTCAGACAGTCTCGCTGTCTGACGGACCGCTCAAGGCCGGATAGCTACACCCGGACAATTCGAGGCCACGGAAATATGACAGCGCAGCCCTGTATGGAGGGGAGCAAGAAGCTCCGCCTCTTCACCATCCTGATCCTCTATGTCGCCCAGGGAATTCCCATAGGGCTGTTCGATTTCGCGATACCGGCCTGGATGGCCGCAAACGGCGCTACCGGGGCTGAGATCGGTTATGTGATAGGCATGATCGGGCTTCCGTGGAGCCTCAAGTTCATCAACGGCTTCCTCATGGACCGGTATGCGTTTTTGCCCATGGGTCGGCGCAGGGCCTGGTTGATTGGCGCACAGGTCGCAATGGTAGCCGCGCTGCTGGCATGCGCTCTGCTTGATCCAGAACCGCGGGACGCGATCTTGCTTGGCCTGGTTGCATTTGCCGTAAATTCAGCGGTCGTTTTTCAAGACGTGGCCGCCGATGCATTAGCCGTCGACATGGTTGTCGACGAAGAGCGCGGTTTCGCTGGCGGGCTGATGTCGGGCGGACAGGCCTTAGGCATCTCGATCTCGGCTTCTGCCGCAAGCATCGTGATCTTCAATTTCGGGCCAGGTGCAGCCTTTACCGCATGCGCCGCGATCATGGCCTTCGTCACCGCCTATCTCATCTGGATCCGCGAACGACAGGGAGAAAAGCGTCTTCCGTGGAGTTCGGGGCAAGTTCATGATGCAAGCAGGCAATATCAGGCGCAAGCATGGTGGCCGCTAGTCAAGGAAGCGTTCCGGTTGCTTGTGCGACCCAACAGCCTTCAATTCGTCGCCGTCACTTTCATCATCGGTGCAGGATACGGCACGATGACTGTCGCCGTTCCGCTGATTGCTGCCAACTTTGCCGGATGGAACGAGGCACAGTTGGGTTCGGCAAACGGAATCGCGCAATTGTCTGCAGCGCTGGTGACAATTTCACTCGGCGGCTATCTGACCGCCCGCGTGGGAATGAAACGGTTCCAGATCATAACTCTGGCGATATTTGCAGGAGCAATCCTGCTTTTTGTTTCGCTCGAGGACCTTTGGTCATCCAGCGTCATGATGACGATTATCGTGATCGGCTGGACGGTGCTCTACTTCTTGCTCAGCGCCCCGCAAGCAGCGATCACCATGAACTTTTGCGACCCAAAAACCGGAGCCTCGCAATTCTCGATATACATGGCATTCTCGAACCAAGGCATAAGCTTTGCCGGCTTCACTTTCGCCATCGTCGAAGGCTTTGGAGGTGTTACCGGGGTGCTTACCGTCATGGCCGCAGGCATGTTGCTCGCTATGACCTTGGTGATATTTCTGAGGCTGCCGAACAGGTGTGATGGGCCAGTACACATCGAACGAGACCCCGTGCCTGTCTGATGTTGGCGGAAGTTCTCCTGCGTGCAACAGCACCGCAGCTTGGCGGCTACATGTCACAGCTATCGATTCTAAAGCACGTGCCAAGTGTCTGCAGCAGCTTGTTCGGCTAAGGTAGCGGGGGTGGGACTTGAACCCCTGGCACGCGGAATGTGAGCGGCGAAGCAGCCTGTAAGCTAACGACCCGAATACTTGGTGCACCTGCTGCTGTAGTTTCAGTGCCGTTGCAAGTGCCTAATGCGCTAAGTGAGCAGCGTAGGCGCGCGCATGATGAGCCTCGATTTCAACTTCAAGTTTCGCAAGCATTGCAAGTTCAACATATAGCACTTCGAATGTCTATCCGTTGATCGCTTCCGAGTCGTTTCAATCTCGGTAGCAAACAAAGATAGGTTACATCACAAGTATTTATCAATATTTCTTTTCCGGAACACATCAGGATTGTCTGTTATCAGATAATATGATCTGTCATACATAGATTGCGTTTCGTAACTTACGCCCTTGTTCAATTGTTTCGCTAAGCGTAGTTTTCTGTGATCCTTAAAGTTCCGCAGACCTTGGGGACGTGATCGACCTTGGATCGAGCACGCCGATAAAAATATGGGTCGCGTTTGGCGCGAACATTCTGTGGCCGGTCATCTTTTTAGCTTTGAAAGGATGATCTGATGAAAACTCTACGTATCGCAACCATTGCACTTGTGTCTGCAGGTATCACGCTGTCTCTACCGCTGGCGGCACAGGACCAAGATCCTGATGAGCAAAGTATTCTTGTCCAGCCGACCTCCGAAGAAGCGCGGTATGCTGCGCATGTTTCACAACAACTGGATGATGTCCTAGCTCGCTACAGCTTTGGGATCCGGAGGCAGGACGTTGGATTTGTGCGAGTGCAATTCATCACCAATGGTGCGGGCGTTGCAGAAGACCTGACCCTCATCGGGGACTCAGGTAGCAATCGTCTCGACAGAGCAGCTTTGTGGGCCATCTCAAGGTTGAGCGATATTTCACCTCCCCATATCGCAAACTCTGATCGCCAAGTGATTCAGGCAAATATTGTATTCGCCGCAAGGGGACGGCAGGCAGAACGCATATTCAGGCAACTGGAGCGCGCGGAAAGCGCTCGCATAGCTTTGGCGCGCGAGCGGGGTGAGCCCCCCGTCTTGGCGCTAAACCTGGGGGCGGCTGTCAACGCCCGTTAACCAGGCCTCACTAGTTCTGACGTCGTGAATTGCCATGCTGCGGATGGCTATCCACGGCGTCGGATCTCGCCTATTGTCAGTCGCCTTGAAGCGACCCATCATCCACTCTCATGTGTCCGATACCAATCGGGAAATGGTATCTGATCAGAGGGATAGGAGGCGCGATCAATCCTTGATCACTTACGCGCTCACCCAAGAATTGGACCAGTCGGATCCAGCAGAAGCAGGCGCTACCTCTCGTGGTCTCGAAGGGCTAAGCCCGCCTTCTAATGTTTTCCTGAAATTGGTAGCGGAGGAGGGACTTGAACCCCCGACACGCGGATTATGATTCCGCTGCTCTAACCACCTGAGCTACTCCGCCCCAAAAGGGAGTCCGTGCGGCGCGAAGCGGCACTGGACAGGCGGCGCATTTAGCAGGCGCGTGCGCGGGGTCAACCGCGAAAACGCCAGCTCTTGAGGTGTTCCCACGGTCCGCCGCGATAGGCGTGGAGAGCAAGACCGGCGAAGGCGAAATCGCGCGGCATGACCAGCGGCGCCAATTCGGCCTGCAGCGCCTTTGCTTCTTCGAGGCTGACCTTGTTCTGTATCGTCACGTGGAGGCGTGGCCGATGCTCGTCCTGCGGGGTAAGCAAGCCGTGGAACCTGTCTGCCAGGTCTTGCCACAGCGCAATCATGCCCTCGCTCTCCAGCTTCAGCGCGGTGCCCTTGCCGAGCTTCATGATGCCGAGCGACCGTGCGGGTACCGGCCCATGGTCGCGAGCAAGCGCAGCGCAGCAATCGCGCACCTCGCCTTCGCAGCTGGGCGGCAGCGCGTGGAACAGGGTGACGTGTGCTTCCAAGTAATTGCGTTCTGGCGGGAAATGCGCATTGCGCAGGCCCGTGGCCCAGCTGTGCAGATCATCGGGCAACATTGCCGTCAGGATCAGCGGCGCGGGACCGGAGCTTTCCTTCCCGATCACATTTCTCCGCGTTCGCGCCGCAGCGCAAACCAGCGTTCGACAGCGGCGTTGTGGCCCTCGATCGTCGCGTTGAACTCGTGCCCGCCCGAACCGTCGGCGACCATGAAGATCGCGTCGGTCTGTTCCGGATTGAGCACAGCTTCGATGCTTGCGCGGCCCGGATTGGTGATCGGTCCACGCGGCATTCCGACCATGGAATAGGTGTTGTAATCGTTGATCGCCTGGATTTCCGACTGGCGGATGCGACGGCCGAGCGGACGACCACGGGTGATCGGGTAAATGATAGTGGGATCGGCCTGCAGCATGATGCCCTGCCGGATGCGGTTGGAATAGAGCCCTGCGACCATGCGGCGCTCTTCCGGCACGCCGGTTTCTTTTTCGACGATGGAAGCGAGGATGACGGCTTCCTGCGGGCTGTTCACCACCGTTCGGTCCGAGCGGTTGGGCCACAGCTCGGCCAGCGTTTCGTCCATCGCACGCTGCATTCGGGCAAGTACTGCGATGCGTTCTTCGCCGCGTTCGTAATCATAGGTGTTGGGAAGGACCGAGCCTTCCTCCGGCACCGGAATCTCTCCGACCAGCAGTTCCTCCGCCATTAGCAGATCGTGCACGATGACCGATGGCGTCCCTTCGGGGACTGTCACGAAACGGCGGATAACGTCGCCGTGCTGGAAGGTGTCGAGGATTTTTGCGCTGCTCGCGCCCTTTGGCAGGAGGAATTCGCCAGCCTTGATCGGGTCGCTGCTGCCAAGGATCTTCGCACGCAGCAGGAAGCGATCGGCGGAGCCTATATGCCCCTCTTCCTCCAGTCCACGCGCGACACTCGTCAGGGTCGCGCCCGAAGGCACGATGAAGGAAGTTTCCTCCTCCACCTGCGACCCGGCGTACCAGCCCAGCGCGAACCAGCCGCCGATACCGGCGACCAGCAGCACGCCAAGCGCGACAAGGGTCGCGAGCAATTTCTTCATTTAATCGACCCGCTTCATCACCAGCGAAGCATTGGTGCCACCAAAGCCGAAGCTGTTGTTGAGAACCGCGTTCACTTCCCGCTTTTTCGCAGTGAGCGGAACGAGGTCTACGCCTTCGGTGCCGTCATCCGGATTGTGCAGGTTGAGAGTTGGCGGAACCACCTGGTCGCGAATGGCGAGGATGCAGAAGATTGCCTCCACCGCCCCGGCACCGCCGAGCAGGTGGCCGATGGCCGATTTGGTGCTGCTCATCGAAGCGCCACCAAGGTCATCGCCCAGCACACGGCGCACGGCCGCCAGTTCGATCGTATCGGCCATGGTCGAAGTGCCGTGGGCATTCACATAGTCGATGTCGGATGGTTCCATCCCTGCCTTGCGGATGGCCATGCGCATCGCATTTTCCGCGCCCAGCCCATCGGGGTGCGGCGCGGTCACGTGATAGGCATCGCCCGACAGGCCATAGCCAACCACCTCGGCATAGATTTTTGCACCACGTGCCTTGGCGTGCTCATATTCCTCGAGCACGACGACGCCTGCGCCTTCGCCCATCACAAAGCCTTCGCGGTCCTTGTCATAGGGACGGCTCGCTTCGGTCGGACGGTCGTTGAACGAGGTGTTCAATGCCCGCGCCTGGGCGAAACCGGCTATGCCGATCGGACAGATGGTCGATTCCGCGCCGCCAGCGAGCATGATGTCAGCATCGTCGTCGCGGATCATGCGCGCGGCATCGCCGATGGAGTGCGCCCCGGTGGAGCACGCGGTCACCACAGCGTGATTGGGACCCATCAGGCCATACTGGATCGAGACCTGGCCCGAAACGAGGTTGATAAGGCGTCCATGGACGAAGTGCGGCGATACGCGGCCCGGACCGCGGTTGGCGAGAGTGAGCGACTCGCTCTCGATCCCCGGAAGTCCGCCGATACCCGAACCGATAGAAACACCAGCGCGCTGCTTCATGGCGTCATCCATGTCGGTCAGGCCAGCGTCTTCCAGCGCTTGCCCGGCGGCATCGATGCCCAAAACAATGAACGGATCGACCTGCCGCTGGATCTTGTGATCCACCCGCTTGTTCGGGTCGAAGCCCCAGGGATGGTCAGCCGGTTTCACCTCGCCAGCGATGGTGCACTTCTGATCCGAGGCATCGAACTTGGTGATCGTACCGATACCGCTTTCAGCAGCGATCAGGTTCTTCCAACTTGTTTCAACGTCACCACCCAAAGGAGTGACAAGACCGAGGCCGGTTACGACTACGCGCCGCATATCTTATCTCCGCAATCAAGAAAGGCCCAGCCACGCGGCTGAGCCTTCCATCCCCGTCCACGTCCGGCGGGACCGTTCGCGAACAGGGCCAAGCCGGCGTTAGCCGGCGTTCTCTTCGATGTACTTGTTGGCGTCACCGACGGTGTTGATCTTTTCCGCAGCATCGTCCGGAATTTCAACGCCGAACTCCTCTTCGAAAGCCATGACCAGCTCGACAATGTCGAGGCTGTCCGCGCCCAGATCATCGATGAAGCTCGCGTCCGGTGCGACCTTGTCTTCCTCGACGCCAAGGTGCTCGACAACGATCTTCTTAACGCGCTCAGCAATATCGCTCATGTAATCCCTCTTCTTCCTGGGGGTGACTTGATGCTTTCGCCCTAATGAACGCGGCGGACAAGCGCAAGACCTCGTGATGGCGGAATATCAGACATGGTCGACAGGCCCTAACATCGTGTTGTGCCGATGAGCCCGCCTCAGGCACTCTGATTGAGATGAATTGAGGGCAACTTGCGATGAATGCAGGATACATATCTCGCACCGCGCATTGGTAGGTTAACAAACTGAAAAATGGAGTTTTCTTATGTCAGCCAATAGTGTTCTCAAGTCCCTTACAGATACCGCATTCGACTCGGTCGAAGGCTATCGCAAGGCAGCCGAGAAGGCAGATAACCCGCAGCTCAAGCAGGCCCTTCAGCAGCGTTGCCAGAAGCGTGAGCAGACCGTTGCCCAGATGAACGCTGAGATCCAGCGCCAGGGCGGCGAGCTGGTCACCAAGGGAACGATGACCGGTGAAGCGCATCAAATGTGGATGAGCATTGCCGACGCATTCGAAAACAGCGACGAAGCGGCTGCCGAGCGCGTCGAAGAAGGCGAAGATTATCTCAAGGGCAAGTTCGAAAGCGCTCTGGAAGATGACAGCCTCGACCCGCAGTCACGCAGCGTCGTGCAGCAGTGCTACGCCGAGATTTGCGAAGGCGAGCAGTTCGGTGACCAGATCGCCAAGCAGTTCGACTGATTATTGAATAACGCCGCAGCAATGCGACGTTTAGGGCGCGGCCTCTTCGGGAGCCGCGCCCTTTTCTATGTCCAGCGCCTATCCGTCATCGCGATCGGTGGCGTTGCTGTCCATGTCCGTCTTCTCGGCGTCAGGCGCGGCCTTGTGCGCTTCGAGTGCTTCCCCCGACAAACGGATATGAACGTCGCGCAATTGCCGCGCGCTCACGGCAGATGGAGCGCCCATCATCAAGTCTTGCGCCTTCTGGTTGAGCGGGAATGCGATCACTTCGCGTATGTTCGGCTCGTCGGCCAGCAGCATCACGATACGGTCGATACCCGGAGCCGATCCGCCATGAGGCGGCGCGCCGAGCTTGAACGCCTCGATCATGCCCGAGAAATTTTCGTCGACATCAGCCTTCGAATAGCCGGCAATCTCGAACGCCTTGTACATGATATCCGGGCGGTGGTTCCGGATGGCACCCGACGACAGCTCGTAGCCGTTGCAGACGATGTCGTACTGCCACGCCTTGATCTCGAGCGGGTCGGTGTTTTCGAGCGCTTCCATCTCGCCCTGCGGCATGGAGAAGGGGTTGTGGCTGAAATCGACCTTCTTGAGCTCTTCGTCATATTCGAACATCGGGAAGTCGACGATCCAGCAGAACTTGAAGCAGCCCTGCTCGATCAGTTCCAGCGTCTCGCCGACACGCGTGCGCGCTGCACCGGCCAGCTTGGCGGCGTCCTTTTCCTTGCCAGCGGCAAAGAACAGGCCGTCATTTTCACCCAGGCCCAGCTCGTCGTACAGCTTGGCCATTTCTTCAGGACCATGGTTCTTGGCGATGGGCCCACCGAACTCGCCGCCCTTGCGGGTGACATAGCCGAGGCCGGAGAAACCTTCCTTGCGCGCCCAGTCGTTCATCTCGTCGAAGAACTTGCGGCTCTTTTCATTGGTGTCGGGCGCAGGGATAACGCGCACCACGCCGCCACCGCCAACAATCTTCTCAAAAATGCCGAAGCCTGACTTCTCGAAGTGATGCGTCACGTCGCTGATGATCAGCGGGTTGCGCAAATCGGGCTTGTCGGTGCCGTATTTGAGCATGGTCTCGGCATAAGGAATGCGCGGGAATTCGCCTGCCGGAGTGACCGACTTGCCATCTGCAAATTCCTCGAACACGCCTGCGAGCACAGGCTCGATTGCCTGGAAAACGTCTTCCTGCGTGACGAAGCTCATTTCGAAGTCGAGCTGGTAGAATTCGGGCGAGCGGTCGGCGCGCAGATCCTCGTCGCGGAAGCACGGGGCGATCTGGAAGTAGCGGTCGAAGCCCGCCACCATCAGCAGCTGCTTGAACATCTGCGGAGCCTGCGGCAGCGCGTAGAAGCGACCCGGATGCAGGCGACTGGGTACGAGATAGTCGCGCGCGCCTTCAGGGCTGGACGCGCCGAGGATCGGCGTCTGGAATTCGCTGAAGCCCTGGTCGGTCATGCGGCGGCGCAGGCTAGTGATCACCCGGTTACGCAGCATGATGTTCGCGTGCACCCGCTCGCGCCGCAGGTCGACAAAGCGGTATTTGAGGCGCGTTTCCTCGGGATAATCTTCTGCCGAGTTCACGATCAGCGGCAATTCGTCGGCATGGCTCTGCACATTGACCGAGCGAGCGAACACTTCGATCGCGCCAGTCGGCAGATTCGGATTGACCGCTTCCGCATCGCGCGCTTTCACTTCGCCATCGATGGTGATGACGCTTTCCAGCCGCAGCGAATCGAGCAGCTCCAGCGCCGGCGAATCCTCGTCCGCCACGATCTGCGTGATGCCGTAATGGTCGCGCAAATCGACGAACAGCACGCCGCCATGGTCGCGCTTGCGGTGGATCCAGCCGGACAGGCGGACGCTTTCGCCGACATCGGACTGGGATAGCTGTGCGCAGTTGTGGGTACGGTAGGCGTGCATGAGGACTCTTTCCATTTCGGAGGCTATGGCGCTAAGGGCGCGTCGGCGCGCCGCACAGGGCCTTTGCTTTATGCGCGCGCTAACAGGGTATGCACGGCACTTTGTCAAGATTTACGGGCTGATCCGCAAATTGGGGCAAGGCAAGTGCGCAGGTCGGTGAACCGGCCACAACAGAAAAGACTTTTATGCAAATCCATCCCCTTATCACTGATACCGAAGAACTTGCCGAGCTGTGTGAACGGCTCGCGCAGCATGATTTCGTGTGCGTCGACACCGAATTCATGCGCGAGAATACATATTATCCGCTGCTATGCCTGGTGCAGGTCGGCAATGAAGAAGAGGCTGCGGCAATCGACCCGCTGGCCGATGGCATCGACCTCACCCCGCTGCTAGACCTCATGTGCGAGAATGACGAGGTGTTGAAGATTTTCCATGCCGGCGGGCAGGATGTGGAAATCGTCTATAACCTCACCGGCAAGACGCCCTTCCCCATCTTCGACACGCAGATCGCGATGATGGCGATCAGCCAGTCCGAACAGATCGGATATGCCAATCTGGTCGAAAGCTGGCTCAACAAGACCATCGACAAGGGTGCGCGCTTTACCGACTGGAGCCGCCGCCCGTTGACCGAACGGCAGATCGAATATGCCATCGGCGACGTGACCTATCTCGCCAAGATCTTCCCCAAGATCCTCAAGAAATTGATCAAGACCGATCGCGGCCACTGGCTCAATGCGGAGATGGAAAAGCTGGCGGACCCGTCCAACTACGCCAATGATCTCGATCAGGCGTGGCGACGTATTCGCGCTTCGGGCCGTAATCCGGCGGTGCTCGGTCGGCTGAAAGCGCTGGCCGCCTGGCGCGAGAGTGAAGCGCAGGACAAGGATATTCCGCGCGGGCGCATCATTCGCGACGAAACGCTCGCCGACATTGCCAGCCATCCTCCCAAGCAGCAGGCCGATCTCGCCAAGGTGCGCGGTCTGTCAAATGCGTGGAAGGAGAACGAGATCGGCAAGCGCCTGATGCGCGTCATCAAGAATGCCGAACCGCTCCCGGCCGAGGAAATGCCGACCAAGGCCAAGCGCGGCGCTCCGCTGGGCAAGGAAGGCGCGCTGGTGGCCGATCTGCTCAAGCTGCTACTCAAGATCCGTGCCCGCGAGATCGATGTCGCAAGCCGCCTGCTGACCAAGTCTGACGAGCTGGAGGCGCTGGCTGCGGGCGTTCGCAAATTGCCGATCCTCGAAGGCTGGCGTTTCGAAACCTTTGGCAAGGATGCGCTCGACCTGGTCGAAGGCAAGCTGGCATTCGCGGTCGAGAAAGGGCGTCTGAAGATGACCCATATCGACGATGTGAAGGCAGAGGCCGAAACAATTGACGCTGCTGCTGTAGACCCGTCAAGCGAAGCAACGACTGCGAAAAGCTAGACCGGCGATGTCGACCTACCTGCCCACGATCAAGCAGTTGCAATATCTTGTCGCGCTGCACGAGCACGAGCATTTCGGGCGTGCGGCGGAAGCATCCTTCGTGTCGCAATCCACACTGTCGGCAGGCATCCGCGAGCTTGAATCCCTGCTCGGCGTGACATTGGTTGAGCGCAGCCGCCGCGTGGTGCGCTTTACCCCGCTCGGCAACAGCGTGGTCGCAAAGGCGCACCGTGTTTTGCGCGAAGCCGAGGAACTGGCCGAACTGGTGCAGGCCGCTGGCAAGCCGCTATCGGGCGAACTGCGCATGAGCGTGATCCCGACAATCGCGCCCTTCCTGCTGCCGCGCATCCTGCCGCGCCTGCGCAAGGAGCGTCCGCAACTCAAGCTGTTCCTGCGCGAGGAAACTTCGGACCACGCTATCGAGTCGCTTCACCACGGGCGCGCCGACTGCGTGCTGCTCGCCCTGCCCTTCGCTACGGGCGAGGTGGAGGCGGAAGTGATTGCAGAGGACAATCTCTACGTTGCCTTCCCGAAGGATGATCCGCGTGATCCTCCCGCCGAAATTCCACCGGCGATGATCGATGAAGGGCGCTTGTTGCTGCTAGAGGACGGTCATTGCCTCAAGGAACATGCGCTCGCCGCCTGCAACCGCCCCGAAATGCGCGCGAGCGCCACGATGATCGGCACCAGCCTTCACACGCTGGTGCAAATGGTCGACAATGGCCTCGGCCTCACGATGCTGCCCAAGATGGCGATCGATGCGGGAATTCTGAAGAACACCGATGTCGTTGCTCGCCCTCTCAAAGGTCGCAATACTTCGCGGGAAATCGCGCTTGTCTGGCGCACCAATTCACCCCGCTCGGACGAATTCCGGCTGCTGGCAGACGAGTTGCGGGCGGGCTGACGATCTCGCTATCATGGCGAGGTTTGCCATGTTACGAGCTGTCCACGCGGTGCTTATGCCGTAAGTTCAGGAAGATTTTCATGAAGACAATCGGATATGCTGCACGCGACACCAGCGGCACGCTTGCGCCCTTTACCTTCGATCGCCGCGACAATCTGGCAGCCAACGATGTCGTTATCGAAATCCTCTATTGCGGCATTTGCCATTCCGATCTTCATTTTGCGCGGGACGATTGGGGGATGACCCAATATCCGGTCGTGCCAGGCCATGAAATCGTCGGTCGGGTGACTGCGACCGGCTCCGGAGTTTCCAAGCACAAGGAAGGCGACATTGTCGCCGTCGGCTGCATGGTCGACAGCTGCCAGACCTGCGACCAGTGCGGCGCAGGGGACGAGCAGTTCTGCCGCGAGGGCATGACGATGACCTACGGCTCGCCCAGTCCTGATGCCGAGGGTGTCACGCATGGCGGTTTTTCCAAGCACATTGTCGTGCGCGAGGAGTTCGTCCTTTCGGTTCCCGGATCGCTCGATCCGGCAAAGGCCGCGCCGCTCCTTTGCGCAGGGATCACGACCTATTCGCCGCTCAAGGCAGCAGGCGTGAAGGAAGGAAGCCGCGTCGCGGTCGCAGGGCTTGGCGGACTCGGCCACATGGCTGTTAAAATAGCTTCAGCGATGGGCGCGCATGTCACCGTGCTGTCGCGTACTCCCGACAAGCAGAAGGACGCCGCCGATCTGGGGGCCGACGCCTTCCTGCTCACTTCAGACGAAGCGGCGATGGAAAAAGCGACGGGCGGTTTCGATATCATTATCGACACCATCCCGGTCGCGCACGACATCAATCCCTACATCCCGTTGCTCGATATCGGTGGCGAAATTGCCATCGTCGGCCAAATCGGTCCGCTGGAAGAACCTAACGCCGCGCTTCTGATTTTTGGCCGCAAGAAAGTGACCGGCTCCTTCATCGGCGGCATCGCCGAAACGCAGGAAATGCTCGATTTCTGTGCCGAAAAGCAATGCATGCCCGATATCGAGATGATCCGCATGGACGAAATCAATACAGCTTTCGACCGGCTCGAAAAATCGGATGTACGCTATCGCTTCGTGATCGACATGGATTCGCTTGCAATGGCCGACGCCTAGCGCGCCTCAATCCATGTGCTTGAGGCCGACCCGCAAATAGTCCCAACCGGTAATCACCGTCAGGATGGCCGCGGCCCACAGCGTTATCAGACCGACCGTGTGCGGCACGTTGTGGGAGATACCGCCCGCGAGCACGTTCCAGTCCGGCAGGCCCTGGCCGAGGATCAACGACCCTAGCGCGACAAGCTGGAACGTCGTCTTCCACTTGGCCAGCTTGCTGACAGGCATGCTGACCTGCAGGCCACCCAGGAATTCGCGCAAACCTGACACCGCAATCTCGCGGATCAGGATGATCAGCCCGGCGATCACGTGCATGTCGCCGACATAAGGTCCGCGAAGAACGCCCATTGCGGTCAACACGAGGATAACCGTCGCGACCATGATCTTGTCGGCGATGGGATCGAGAAATATCCCCAGCTTGCTGACCGCGCCGCTCGAGCGTGCGAGCATTCCGTCGAAATAATCGGTGATACCCATCGCGCAGTACAAGGCGAATGCGAACAAGTATCCCAGCTCCCAACCCGGCCACCAGAGCAGGAAGGCTAGCAGCGGCAATGTAAGGATGCGAGACAGGGTGAGGATGTTGGGCAAGGTCCACATGGCATTCCTCCTAGCGGTTTAATCCTTCGGGAAAAAGCTTGGCCTATGCGGAAGATTGGCGATAAGCCGGGTCACAACTGCCCGCGGGCGAGAAAAAAGGCAGAACCAGCCGCCATCATGTTCACATCGACACACCTGCTGAAGCAGCGTCGTTTCCTGCCGTTGTTCGTCACCCAGTTGCTGAACGCGTTCAACGACAATCTCTACAAGACCACCATGGTGCTTTTCGTTGTCTATGCGGTGTATAACTCGCCTGACACGGAAACCATTTTTTCAGGCGTCGCCTCGTTCGTTTTCATCCTGCCGTTCTTCCTGCTGTCCGCAATTGCCGGACAGTTGGCGGACATGCGGGACAAGGCCGCGATAATCAGGGCTGTGAAAGCGGCAGAGATCGCGATCATGACAGTAGGGGCGTTCGGGCTTTTCCTTGCGTGGCGCGGGATTGCGGTGGACGTGTTCGCCATCCCGCTGCTGATGCTCGCCCTGTTCGCGATGGGTGTGCATTCGACATTTTTCGGGCCGATCAAATATGCGATTCTCCCGCAACATTTGGAAAAGGATGAGGTGCTGGCGGGTACAGGTCTGGTCGAGGCGGGGACCTACCTTGCTATCATGGCCGGAACGATCCTTGCCGGGTTCCTCGCACAAAGAGTCGAAATCGCAGCGCTTGCGGTAATGGGTTTTGCGATCATCGGCTACTTCACCAGCCGGCATGTCCCGCCCGCCCCGCCGATGGGCGAGCTGCCCGAGAAGGTGGATTTCAATCCCTTCACTTCGTCCTATCGACTGGTCCGCGATGTCTCGCACAATCGCGAAGTGTTCTTCGCCATCCTCGCGATCAGCTTCTTCTGGACGATCGGCTCGGTGCTCTTCATCCAGTTTCCTCCGCTGGCCAAGAACGTGCTGTTCGCCGACCCTGCCGTGGCGAGCCTGTTCCTCGTGTTCTTCTCCATCGGAGTGGCCATCGGTTCCGTCGCGGTGAACCTGCTGCTGAAAGGTCGCGTTTCGGCGCGCTATTCTCCCGTATCGGTGCTCGCGATGGGGGCGATGGTAGTGGTCTTCTATTTCGTCTGCCGCGCATGGAACGCTATGGTGATCGACGAGGAACTAATGGGGATCAGCGCCTTCCTGTCCTATCCGCTCGCTTGGGCAGTCCTGTCCAGCCTGTTGCTGATCGCCATATTCGGCGGGATGTTCGTCGTGCCGCTCTATGCATTTCTGACGACCAAGGTTCCGGCCAACCAGGCAAGCCGCGCAGTGGCGGCGAACAATATCGTCAATTCGGGCGCAATGGTGATGGGCGCAGTGTTCGCGCTCGGCCTGAGCGCGATCGGTATACCGCTGGCGGAGCAATTGCTACTGAGCGCGGCAATGTGTCTGGTGTCAGCCTGGTTGGGCCTGGCGCTCTATCGCGCCGAGCAAAGCGCGCCCGAGGCTGCCGAAGCAGCGCCAAGCGCCGCCGAGTAGCTTCAGCCGAACATTACCAACGTAGCGACAAAGCCGGCGGTATAGGTGGCGAGCACCGTTTCCGCGTCCTTGCGCGTCAGGCCAAGGCGCAGGCGCCAAGGCACCGTGCGTTCGATCTCGTTCGCCCGGTGCAATGCGTGCGGTGGAAGGGAGGCCCGGTAAGGGTGGCGGGCCGATTCATCGGTAAGGACCAGTGCGCGTCTCATGATGTGGTTTTAACCCTTTGGTAACCAATCCGGGTATCGCGGAATCGTTCCTGTCCACAGACGGGACATACTGGCGGCCTCCACAACCAGTTGCCGCTGCAACCACTCGGGGCTAACGCTTTCCGGCATGACCCGAACCGCATCGCGCCTGCTCGTCGATTGCCTTGTCGAACAAGGCTGCGACCGCGTTTTCACCGTTCCGGGGGAGAGTTTTCTTCCCGTTCTCGACTCGCTGGCTGATTGCGGCGCGATCGACACCGTCACCTGCAGGCAGGAAGGCGGGGTCGCATTCATGGCCTGTGCCGACGGGGCGATGACCGGCAAACCCGGCGTGGCCTTTGTCACGCGTGGTCCGGGCGCGACCAACGCCAGCATCGGCGTGCATGTTGCAATGCAAGATTCGCAGCCCATGATCCTGTTCGTCGGTGATGTCGATCGCGGCATGAGGGATCGGGAAGGCTTTCAGGAGGTCGACTTTCCGGCCTTCTTTGCACCACTCGCCAAATGGGCGGCGAAGATCGACGACGCGTCGCGTATCCCCGAATATGTCGCACGAGCATGGTCCACGGCGATTTCTGGGCGGCCCGGTCCCGTCGTTCTCGCCCTGCCCGAGGACATGCTGCACGAGGTGGATATAGCCAGCCCGGTGCGCCCGGCCGTGACCCGTCCCGCGCAGGCGCCCTGCCCTGATGCCATGGGTACCATGATGCGCATGATCGCTGACGCCGCTGCGCCGCTCGCCATCGTCGGCGGTGCAGGATGGCACGAACGCTCGCGCCATTACTTTACCGAGTTTGCCGAACGAATCGGACTTCCCGTCGCAACAGCGTTCCGCCGACAAGACGCTCTGCCGCCGTCCTCCAGCGTTTATGCAGGCAATCTCGGTTACGGACCTAACCCCAAGCTGGTCGAGCGTGTAAAGCAGGCCGATCTGTTGCTGGTGGTCGGCGCACGTCTGGGCGAGGCAACGACCGACGGCTATTCGCTCATCACGCCCGATCACCCGGACCAGTCGCTGATCCACGTCCACCCCGATCCTGTCGAGCTGGACAGTGTTTATCGCACCGACCTCGCACTCTGCGCGGACATGGCGGAATTCGCCGAAAGCGCTGCACTGTGGGACACGGACGACATCATTCCGTTCGACGCGGGGCCGCAGGCGCATGACGAATGGCTTGCCTGGAATACGCCGCGCGAGGAGCCTCAGTTCGACCTCGACCTGGCATTGGCGATGCAATCCGCGCGCAGACTGCTGCCGGATGATGCAATCATCTGCAATGGCGCTGGCAATTACGCCGGCTGGTGGCACCGCTATTGGCCTTATGCGGGCTTTCCCTCGCAACTTGCCCCCACGGCTGGCGCGATGGGTTACGGCGTTCCGGCGGCTGTTGCTGCTGCCCGCCGCTTCCCCGATCGCTGCGTGGTCGCGGCTGCTGGTGATGGATGCTTCCTGATGAACGGACAGGAACTGGCGACCGCTGCGCAGTACAATCTCGACCTGCTGGTAATCCTGTTCGACAATTCAACCTACGGCACGATCCGCATGCACCAGGAGCGGGAGTATCCGGGCCGCGAAGCCTCGACCCACCTTGCCAATCCGGACTTTGCCCTCATGGCGCAAAGCTATGGCGGATGGGGCAAGCGCGTGGCGACCAACGCCGAATTCGACGCCGCGCTGGAGGAAGCCGTTGCGAAAACGGGCATCCGCCTGATTCACTGCATCACCGATATCGAGCAGTTGAGCGCGAGCGGGGTAACAGTCAGCGGATTGCGCGCCAAATAGCGCGAATCGTGGCTAAGCTTTCGACATTGCGACGATTTTTTTCCATTCGTCGGCTGTAATTTCCGCCACGGAAAGGCGCGACAGGCGCACCAGTTCGATACCTTCAAGATCAGGATTGGCCTTGATCGCCTTCAGCGTGACCGGGTTCTCGACCGGCTCCACCGGCTTTACCTTGACCGTCGGCCACTTGCCTTCCGGATCGGTCGGATCGATCAGTCCGGCCTCGCTCACCGTGGCGATGCCGACAATCTCCAACCCCTTGTTTGAATGGTAGAAAAACAGCCGGTCACCGACTTTCATCGCCTTCAGATTGTTCGCGGCGCGATGATTGCGGACACCGTCCCATATTGTCTCGCCATCGCGGTTGAGATCATCCCACGAATATTTGAAAGGTTCCGATTTGATCAGCCAGTGGTTGGGCAATGCACTCTCCTTGAAAAAGCCCTGTGCGAATAGCGAGTTGCGGCGCTAGTCGCAATTAACCGATCCTTGAACATGTTGGCGGATAAGCGGATCCGATCAATCAGGGTGAGCGACCTTTGGAAAAGACATTGAAAACCAGCAAGATTGGCGTGGAAAGGGCTTTGAAAGCCGCCGACCGCGACTTTCTCGCGCTCGGAATTGCCATTGCTGCGGTAATCCTGTTCGTCGGCACGGGCGGCACCATCATGCCTCAGATCGTCCGGTCATGGATGGGAGTGGGCAGCGCGCCCGACATGTTGCTGACCAACGCCTTGCTCCTCAACGTGGCGTTGCTGATCTTCGGCTGGCGTCGCTACAACGACCTGCACCGCGAAGTCCTGGAACGGCGCCGCGCAGAAAAACGCGCTCGTGAACTGGCCGAGCGCGATCCGCTTACGGGTTGCCTCAACCGCCGCAGCGGCCCTCCTGCCATCGACGCGCTCGTCCGCGGCGCGCGCGAACGGCAGCAGGAAGTTGCGGTGGTGATGATCGACATCGACAATTTCAAGCAGATCAACGACCTCAACGGTCACCGGACGGGCGACCACGTACTTACCACAATCGCAAATCGCATCGACGCGGAGCTGCCAACCGACAGCGTGTTGATTCGCATCGGCGGAGATGAGTTCGCCTGCGCCTTCGCATTTCATCATCACGCCCGCGACCGGGCGGATTCGATTGCCGAAGCCATCATCAAGAAAGTTTCTGCACCGGTCGAAGATACCGAAACTCACATCGAGACGACCATTTCCGTTGGATTGACGCGAACCGATCCCAGTTCCGACGTTACGGCCTCGGCAGACCGGATGATCCATTGTGCGGATATTGCCATGTATCACGCAAAAAAGCGTGGCCGGAACCGTCACTACTGGTTCGAATCCCAGATGGAAGACGAACTTCGCTACCGCAGTGAAATGGAAGCCGGCATTCGCGAGGGCATGAAGAACGATGAATTCGTGCCCTATTACGAACAGCAGATCGACCTCGATTCGGGCGACCTGGTGGGGTTCGAGATGCTGGCGCGCTGGCATTCTGAAAAATTCGGAATGGTCAGCCCGGAGATTTTCATTCCGGTCGCCGAGGATATCGATGTCATCGGCCAATTGTCCGAAAACCTCATCCGCAAGGCATTGAAGGATGCCAGCGAATGGGACGCTTCGCTCTCGCTTTCGGTCAACATATCGCCCTTGCAGCTGCGTGATCCGTGGTTTGCGCAAAAATTGCTCCATATCCTCGTCGAGAGCGGTTTCCCGCCGAGCCGGCTGGAGATCGAGATCACCGAAAGCTGTCTGCACGAGAACATCGGTGCGGTGCGTTCGATCGTCACGAGCCTGAAGAACCAGGGCATCCGCATCAGCCTGGACGATTTCGGCACCGGCTATTCCAGCCTGTCGCAATTGCGCTCTCTCCCGTTCGACCGGCTGAAAATCGATCGCAGCTTCGTGACCGAAATTGCCGCAGAGGAAGTGAGCGGCGAACTGGTGCGGGCAATTGTCTCGCTCGGCAAGGGACTGTCGCTGCCGGTTACGGCTGAAGGCATTGAGAACGGCCATGTTCTCGAAAAGCTGAGCGGCCTCGGCAAGATCAAGGGCCAGGGCTACCTTTACGGACGTCCGGAAGACGCTGCCGCCACGCGGAAGAGGCTGGCCGCGCTCAACTTGCTGGCGAAGCACGTGAAGCCCAAGACTTCAGAACGGGTCACGCCGGTAGAACCCGAAGTCGACCAACGCAAGGCCAGCTGAGCCACGTCGCAAATTCGGCTGCGCCATTGCGGTTCGACCTGTCCACCCCTAGGTGGCGGACATGCGTATTCCCTTCGTCAAGATGCACGGGCTGGGCAATGACTTCATCGTGCTCGATGCGCGAGACGGCACCCTGCCCGCGCTTGAGGCGACGACAGTGCGTGCGCTGGCCGATCGCCATCAGGGAATCGGTTGCGACCAGCTGATCGTGCTGGAGCCGGATAAGAGCGCGACTTGCCGGATGCGGATCTACAACCAGGACGGCGGCGAAGTCGAAGCCTGCGGCAATGCAGCGCGCGCGGTGGGATTGCTGCTTGGTGAGCCTGCCCGCATCGCTACTGCCGGCGGGCTGATCGAAACCCGCCCGGATACCGCGGGCATTGCGGTCGACATGGGTGAGCCGCGCTTTGAATGGGATGCAATCCCCCTCGCCTATGCGATGGACACGCTCACCATGCCGCTGGGTTGGGAAGAGCTGGAACAGCCTTCTGCCGTCAACGTCGGCAATCCGCACATCATCTTCTTCGTGGAGGACAATGACGTGGTGCGGCTCGACCAGCTGGGACCACTGATCGAGCACGACGAGCTCTTTCCCGAGCGCATCAATGTAAACGTCGCCAGCGTAGAAGATCGCGCCACCATTCGCCTGCGCGTGTGGGAACGTGGTGCCGGGCTGACGCGTGCTTGTGGGACGGGGGCGTGCGCCACGGCGGTCACAGCCATGCGCCGGAACCTTGTCGACCGTGAAGTGACCGTGCACTTGCCCGGCGGCCCGCTCACCATCGCCTGGGGGGAGGACAACCGCATCACCATGACCGGCCCTGCGACCGAGAGCTTTCGCGGTTCCTTTGACTGGGACGACTTCGCGTGAGCGGAGCGGAGGTCATTTCGCTGGGCTGCCGCCTCAATATCGCCGAGAGTGAGCGTATCCGCACGCTGATGGCAGACGATGCGGATGTTGTCGTGATCAACAGCTGCGCCGTCACTACCGAGGCAGTGCGCCAGACGCGGCAGGCCATCCGCAAGGCCCGCCGCGCCCGGCCCGATGCGCGCCTGCTCGTCACCGGATGCGCGGCCGATATCGAGCGTGACCAGCTTTCCACCATGCCCGAAGTCGATGGACTGGTGCCCAACACGCAGAAACTCGATGCGCGTGCCTGGAACGTGCCCGAGCGCGCCGAGGCTGCACCGCCGACGCACACGCGCGCCTTTATCGCAGTGCAGAACGGCTGCGATCACGCCTGCACCTTCTGCGTCATACCGCAGGGGCGCGGACCGAGCCGTTCGCTCACCGTCGCGCAGGTGCTCCGCGAAATCGATCGTCACTTGGCCAAGGGCGCGCCCGAGGTTGTGCTGACCGGCGTCGACGTGACCAGTTGGGGCCATGACTTGCCCGGCGCGCCTGCGCTTGGCGAATTGGTCTCCGCTGTGCTCGACAAATTCCCAGAATTGCAGCGCCTGCGCATGTCTTCGCTCGACGGTGTCGAGATCGATCCGGTGCTGGAGGAATTGTTTGCAAGCGAAATGCGCATGATGCCGCACCTACATCTCAGCATGCAGCACGGTTCGGATTTGATCCTCAAGCGCATGAAGCGCCGCCACAGCCGCGCCGATGCGGTGGAGCTTGTCCAGCGCCTGCACGAACGTCGCCCCGAACTTGCCGTTGGTGCCGATATCATCGCGGGCTTCCCGACCGAAACCGAGCAGCATCATGCCGATAATCTTTCCATAATCGGCGAACTGCCCATCGTGCACGGTCATATCTTCCCCTACTCGCCCCGCCCCAACACGCCCGCCGCGCGGATGCCGCAAGTGGACAGGCAAGTGGTCAAGGCGCGCGCCGCCGAATTGCGCGCTGCGGTCAGCCGAACCCGCGATAGCTGGCTGGCAAGCCTGGTGGGCAAGCCGCTCAAGGTACTCGCCGAGAAGGACGGGGCCGGCTATGCGGAAAACTTCGCCCGGGTCGCCTTGCCGGAAGGCACGCCGGTCGGCACCATCCAGACCATCACCCCAACCGCAATCGAACAAGGCCTTCTTACGTGAGCGAAACCACATGGTCCGACAAGCTGTTCGGCGGATTCCGCAAGACTTCGGACCGCCTGTCCGAGAACCTCACCGGGGTCGTGGGCACCGCCAAGCTGGATGATGCCACGCTGGATGAGGTGGAAGATGCGCTGATCGTATCCGACCTTGGCCCTGCAGCAGCTGCACGCATCCGGGCAAAGCTGGCTGACAAGCGCTTCGGCCTATCGATTACCGAGCGCGAGTTGCGCGAAGCCGTGGCGGAAGAAATCGCCGCGATCCTGCGCCCGGTCGCCGTGCCGCTGGAAGTCACCGCCTTCCCGCGCCCGCAGGTTATCCTCGTGATCGGCGTCAACGGCTCGGGCAAGACCACGACCATCGCCAAGCTCGGCCATTGGCTGCAGGAGGACGATTACGAGGTCATGCTGGCCGCCGGTGACACTTTCCGCGCGGCCGCCATCGGACAATTGAAGGTCTGGGCAGACCGCATCGGTGCTCCCATCGTCACCGGTCCCGAAGGCGGCGATCCGGCGAGCATCGTGTTTGACGCGGTCAAGAAGGCGACCAATATCGGCACCGATGCGCTGATCGTGGACACCGCCGGTCGCCTGCAGAACAAGCGCGAATTGATGGATGAGCTGGCGAAGATCCGGAAGGTTCTCGGCCGGCTAAACCCCGAGGCTCCGCACGATGTTCTATTGGTGCTCGATGCCACCAATGGCCAGAACGCGCTCAGCCAGATCGAGATATTCAAGGAAGTGGCGGGCGTCACCGGCCTCATCATGACCAAGCTGGACGGTACCGCGCGCGGCGGCGTGCTGGTGGCGGCGGCAGAACAATACGGCCTGCCGATCCATGCGATCGGCGTGGGTGAAACGCTCGACGACTTGCGTCCATTCGATCCCGATCTGGTCGCGCGCGTAATTGCAGGAGTGGCGTAATGACCGACGAAGCCCGGAAAAAACCGAAATCCGGCTGGCTGAACGTGGCAGTCGATTACGGACCGCTGCTGGTGTTCTTCC
This sequence comes from Erythrobacter alti, assembly GCF_037996805.1. Taxonomy (NCBI): domain Bacteria; kingdom Pseudomonadati; phylum Pseudomonadota; class Alphaproteobacteria; order Sphingomonadales; family Erythrobacteraceae; genus Erythrobacter; species Erythrobacter alti. Next base: position 125,753 of record NZ_JBBNAX010000001.1, read on the forward strand.
TTGTCTACAAATACTTCTCGCCGGACGAGGATGGAAACATGACCGGCGAAATCTTCGCCGTCATCCGGGGCACCGGCGCCTTCATCATCGCCGCAATCGCTGCGCTGGCCATCAGCAAGTGGCGACTGGGCAAGGTCAGCCCGATGCTGATGGTCTCGACCGCCATGATCGTCGGCTTTGGCGCGCTGACCATCTATTTCCAGGACGAAGCATTCATCCAGTGGAAGCCGACGATCATCTACGCGATCTTCGCAGTCGTGCTGCTGGTCGGGTACTGGCGCGGCAAATCGCTGCTCAAGATACTGCTCGAAGCGGCCTTTGAAGGCTTGAACGACGAGGGTTGGCTGAAATTGTCGCGCAACTGGGGGCTGTTCTTCATCCTCCTTGGCATAATCAACACCACGCTCATCTACACCGTCAGCTTCGAATTCTGGCTGGGCGCCAAGCTCTGGCTGTTCCTGCCGCTGACCTTCCTGTTCACTTTCACGCAAGTGCCCATGCTGATGCGGCACGGGCTCGATCTGGGTGAGAAGGAAGAGGTGCTGGAGGAAACTCCGCCGCCGGGTTGAGATTTAACTCGAAGCGCACTCGAATTCTGCCTCACCACGAAGATTCGACCATGCGACTGGTGAGCGAAAAGCATCCGCTCAAACCGCTGGCGCGGCCGCTGTATCGCCTACGTCCGAACGCTTGCAAAGCCAGCGCACCACAAGGCCTATCGCGAGCAGGACAAACACCCACAACACCGGCTCCAACCCGGCGCCATATGTCGCGAACAGGGCGAACACGCTGGCCACGCCAAGCACAGGCCAGCGTTTTGCACGCTTGTTTTCCAGGATCGCTGCCAGCGTGCCGAAGATGTAGAGGACAAGAATTGCGCCGGTCGTCAGCAGGGCAAGAAAGGCGAACATGCCTGCAAGCCCGCGGGACATGGTGCTGAGGACCAGCACGGTCGCCGCGATCCCCTGGATCAGGATCCCGTAATGATATGCGCCGAACCGGTTGGCGCGCAGGAACACTTGCGGCACTTCCTTCCGAAAAGCCATCGAATATGTGCATTCCGCGCCGATCAGGATGAGTGAATTCGAACAGCCGGTGACACTGACAAAAATGCAGAACGCCACCAGCCCGCCCATGATCGGTCCGAGGTTTGCGGACAAGGCATCGGAAAAGGGCGATGATGAAGCGGCAACCGCCTCCCACTCGTAAATGCTCATCAACCCCGCGCTGGCCACCAGATACAGTCCCGTCACCGCCACGACCCCGCCGATCAGGGCCAGTGGCACATTGCGTGCCGGATTGCGGATCCTGTTTACGGTCAGGACCGCGACTTCGAAGCCGAGCAGCGCGAACAGCGTCAAGGCAACGGCATCGGAGATGTTGCCAAGGTTGATGGGAGTTGGTGCTATCGGCTTGAGCGGCGCGGCGCTTAGCCCCACCCACATGAACACGCCCGCGGTCAGCAGCAGCGGAATTAGCTTGATAGCGACGGTCACGACCTGAAACCTGCCCGCCGACCGCGCGCCGCCAAGGTTGATGGCAACCAGCAGCCAGATGAGCGCGATGGCGATGATCGACCCGGCATATGCGCCGAGTTCGATCAATCCGAAGCTGGCAACAATGCCGCCCCCTGCAATGCATAGCGCCGCGATTGATGTGGGGCCGGCAGCCCAATAGGCCCAGATCGAAAGAAAGCCCGGGATCTCGCCCAGCACCCTTTCGATATTGTGCTGCGCGCCCTTGCCCGTGCCATCCATCAGGTAACGCAACGAAAGCGCGAGGCTGATTGCGCCGGCGCCGCATATCAGCCAGCCGATCACGACATTCCAGCCCAAGGGGGCGAGTGCCGAAGGGAGGAAGAATATTCCCCCGCCAACCATTGTCCCGATAACCAGGCACACGCTCATCACCGCGCCCAATTTCGGCGCAGTTTCAGCATTCTGCATCGCAACTTCCCCCCAAAGTGCTTTGCAACCCCGGAACGGGCTATGTCACGGCGGGGGACGTGTCAAATCTCTACCTGGCTTCCCAGCTCGACCACGCGGTTGGTGGGCAATCGGAAGAACTCCATCGGGGTCGCCGCATTTCGCATCATCCAGGCGAACAAACGCTCACGCCAGATCGCCATGCCCGGCTTTTCCGCGCTCAGCAGTGTCTGCCGGCTGAGGAAGAAGCTGGTGTTCATCATGTCGAACGGGCCGCCGCACATCTCACGGCTGGCGAGCGCCTTGGGCACGTCCGTTTCTTCCATGAAGCCGTAATGCAGGATCACGCGGAAGAAGCCGTCGCCCAGTTCCATGATCTCACATCGCTCTCCCGGATCAATGTAGGGTACGTCGGCAATATCGACGGTCAGCACCACGATGCGTTCGTGCAGCACCTTGTTGTGCTTGATGTTGTGCAGCAGCGCAGATGGTGTGCCACTGGAACCCGAGTTCATGAAAATAGCCGTGCCCGGGACCCGCGCCGAACTGGAGCGGGCTGACTTGGCGAAGATATCGAGCGGCAGCCCCATCTCGGTCATGCGGCTGCGCATCAAATTGCGCCCCTTCGCCCAGGTGGTCAGGATCGTGAAGGCAATCGCGCCCACGAGCAGCGGGAACCAGCCGCCGTCGGGCACCTTGGTCAGGTTTGCCGCGAAATACGCCCCGTCCACTATCAGGAACACCAGCACCACCGGAATGGCGATCCACTTGGGCCATTTCCATACCCCGATAAACAGCACACCCATCAGCAAGGTGTCGATCGTCACCGCGCCCGTCACCGCGATGCCATAGGCGCTGGCAAGGTTGGACGAGTTCTGGAATGTCAGCACCAGCAGGATCACCGCGCACATAAGCGCCCAGTTGATCACCGGGATGTAGATCTGGCCGGAATGCTCGTCGCTTGTATGACGGATCGACAGGCGCGGCACGAAGCCGAGCTGGATAGCCTGGTGGGTGATGCTGAACGCGCCAGAGATCACCGCTTGGCTGGCAATGAAGGTGGCGCAGGTGGCTAGGATCACCAGCGGCAGGCGATAGGCCTCGTCCGCAAGGAAGAAGAACGGGTTGTTGATCGCCTCTTCGGCTGCCGCATCGGGCAGGCCCATGATCATTGCGCCCTGCCCGAAATAGTTGAGCAGCAGGCACGGCATCACGAAGCCGAACCACGACAGCTTCATCGGTCCACGCCCGAAATGGCCCATGTCCGAATAGAGTGCCTCTGCACCCGTCACCGCCAGCACGACCGAACCCAGCGCGAGGAAAGCGAACCATTTGTCGATGATGAAGAATTGCACTGCGTAATAGGGATTGAGCGCCCACAGGATTTCCGGTGTGCCCAGGATCTGCACGATGCCCAGGACGGCGATGACCGTGAAATAGATGATCATCACCGGGGCAAACAACGCCCCGACCTTCTCTGTGCCGCGTTGTTGCAGCACGAACAGCCCCACGAGCAGCACGAGCGCGATGGGTATGACGTAAGGCTCAAGCGAGCTGTCTACGACTGTCAGCCCCTCGACCGAGGAAAGAACGGAAATCGCGGGCGTAATCATGCTGTCGCCATAGAAAAGCGCCGTAGCGAAGACGCCGAGCAGCACGATGAGCCAACTGTAATTGCTCTTGCCGATGCTGCGAGAAAGCAGCGCCACCAGAGCGAGGCTGCCGCCCTGCCCGTTGTTATCGGCGCGCATCAGGATGGTGACGTACTGGATCGCCACGACCAGCGTCATCGACCAGAAGATCAGGCTGACAACGCCGAGGATATGCAGATCGTCGATCGGCATCTTGTGCGCGCCGCGGAATGTCTCGCGAAAAGCGTATAGCGGGCTCGTACCGATATCGCCGAAAACGATACCGATAGCGCCGGCGGCCAGTTTCAACTTGGCCGAATCGCGGTCATTAGTGGCTGCGCTCATATGGATTTAAGGCCCAATTCGCTAACTCGCCCTGCGGCGAAGCGCGCGCGATAGCAGCGTGGAAGCGGCCTAGCAACATTGTGCGATGCACAAACGCTCATTCGCCTTCTGCCGTAGTGGCGGGGACAGGAGCAGCAGGAGCCGGCGAACCTCCCATTGCGCCGAGCATGGCATCGAGGCGCTGCAGCCGTTCCTGCAACCCCGCCCTGCCCGCCGCGTCCTCAGGCGCGTTGGCCAGAGCTTCGGTCCATATCCCGCGCGCCTCCATCAGCCTGCCTTGGCGGATCAGCGCAACTCCAAGGAAATAGCCTGGTGCCGGATGCTCCGGTGCGAGGGTCGCCGCCTGCTGGTAGGCATACAATGCAGGCGCGGTCAGCGCGCCGTCGGCATGTTCGACAAGCGCATTGCCCAATGCCAGCCATGCCTCGAAATCGCGCGGGTTGTCGCGGGTAATGCCATTGAGGAACTCGGACGCGTCCGAATACTGGCCTCTGCGCGCCATACCATCAGCGGTGAACATCATGTTGGCGCGGCTCTGTTCATTCTCGGCAACGAATTCGCGGCGCTGTGCCACGATATCGAAATTGTCCTGCTGACCCGCCGATTGCGCACTTTTGGGGGCTGACGGCAAATCGGGGCTCGCCTGCCAAGCGTAACCCGCCAGACCAAAGGTAAGCGCTGCAGCAAATGTGGTCCACAGCGCGCGTTCGATCCGGAAGGCAAGAACCGAAGCGACAAGAACAGCAAGAGCCAGCAGGGCGACGAGGAGCCAGATCATTCCGCTTCCCCTCTCCGCCCGATACGCCGCCACATGACGAGCCCTGCCAGCAGGATCAGCAACACCGGTACGGCGAACAGCGGCCAGGTGGTGGCGCTGACCTGCGGTTCATAGCTGATGTAGTCACCGTAGCGGGAAACCAGATAATCGCGCACCTCGTCAGGGCTTTCGCCAGCGGCAATCCGCACTCGCACCTGGTGGCGCATATCCCCCGCAACCGGGGCATCGCTGTCGGCGATGGACTGGCTCTGGCATTGCAGGCAGCGCAAGGTCGCCATCAATTCACGCGCTGCTGCTTCCTGCCGGGGATCGTCAAGCTGCGTATAGGCATAGGGTGCTGGCGGCACAGCCGTTTGCGCGGACAGCATAGCTGGCGTGGCCAGCGGCGCGAAGACCAGAACGAGCAGGAAGAAATAGGGGCGCAGCAGCTTCATGATCCGCTCCCCGCGCGACGCAATTCGTCGAGCAGCAACGGCACATCCTGCTCGGTAACGATACCGATATGCTGATAGGTGATCCGGCCGCTGCCATCGATCACGAAAGTTTCCGGCACGCCCGACGCGCCTAGCGCGAATTGCGTTTCGGAAATGTCATCGCTCCCGATCCGGGCAAAGGGGTTGCCATATACCTCCAGGAAGCGCGCAACATCCTCCGAATGGTCGCGCAGGGCGATTGCATTGACCGTCGCTCCTGCCCGTTCGAGCGCTTCAAGCTGGGGAGCCTCTATCCGGCAGGGGATACACCAACTGCCAAACAGGTTGAGCAATTGCGGTTCACCATTGGTGAAATCAGATGTTGCAAGGCCGGGCCGCCCCTCGAATGCGGGCTCGAGATCGAATTGCGGCAAGGGCTGGCCGACCATGGCGCTACGGACGAAATCATCCTTGGGCTGCGAAAGCTGGTAGGCGAACAGCGCAAACAACGATGCAGCAAGTGCAACGATGATCCAGAGAGAGATACGCAAACGCCTCATGCCGGCACCTCTTCGAAGTCGTGACCGGCTTCGTCCTCAGCCTCGCCCTCGTTACGGCGACGGCGCAGATCGCCCAAGACGCGCCCGATCAACGCCAGCGCGCCGCCGAGTGCGATCAGCAATCCGCCATACCAGATGAAAGTCACGAACGGCTTCCACCACAGGCGCATTTGCCAGCGGCCATCCTCTGCCTGGTTGCCCACGGCGACATAGAGCTGGCCGTTCCAGCGGGTGAGCAGTGCCACTTCGCTGGTTTCCATCTGCGGTGTCCAGAAGTTGCGCGATTGGGGATGCGCCTCGCGCTCGGGCCCGCCCTTGTAGGATACCATCATGTTGGCCTGCATCGCAGTCCAGTTCGGGCCAGCGACAGCGTTGACGCTGTCGAGCCTCCCGGTCCACGGACCGACCTCCACCACATCTCCGACACTGGTTGCGACCAGCCGCTCCTGCTGGAAAGCCGTGTCGGCGGCCATGCCGAACAGCGCAACGGCTACTCCGAAATGGGCAATGCACATGCCCCAGACCGCCAGCGGCGTGCGGCGCAGCGCGCGCTTGAGCAAGGGGGCGAAGCTGGCAATCGCCAGACCAGCGGCGATCGCCAGGCCGAACATGGGCAGGATGCCGATATCATTCCAGATGGCGACGCGGATCAGCACGGTGAACGCGATGGCTGCGACCAGCGCCACCGGCTTGATGATGCGGGAAAATTCGTCCCGTCGCCAGCGCAGCAGCGGGCCGACCATCAGCACCACCATCATGGGCAGGAAGAAGATTGCACTCACCGGGTTGAAGTAAGGCGGTCCGACTGAAACGCGCACGTCGAACGCCTCTGTCAGCAGCGGATAAAGCGTGCCGAGCAGCACCACGCCGAGGATAGAAGTCAGCGCGACATTGTTCACCACCAGCGCGCCTTCGCGGCTGACGAGGTTGAAGCGCTCACCCTCCGCAATCGTGTTGGCGCGCAAGGCAAAGATCACCAGTGCACCGCCGATATACAGCGCCAGCAGCGCGAGGATGAAGCTGCCGCGCTCCGGATCAACGGCGAAGGCATGGACACTTGTCAAAATACCCGAACGCACCAGAAAGGTGCCGACCATGCTCATCGAGAAGGCGACCACGCCCAGCATGATCGTCCATGTACGCAAGGCATCGCGCGCGGCCAGAACGCTGACAGAGTGCAGCAATGCGGTCGCGGCGAGCCATGGCATGAGGCTGGCGTTCTCTACCGGATCCCAGAACCACCAGCCGCCCCAGCCCAGCTCGTAATAGGCCCAATATGATCCGGCAGTGATGCCGATGGTCAGGAAAATCCAGGCCCCCAGCACCCACGGACGCATGACGCGTGCGAAATCGGGTGTAACATTGCGCGTCAGCAGCGCCGCGACGGCAAAGCTGAAGGCGACGGAGAGGCCGACATAGCCGATGTAGAGCGTGGGCGGATGGAAGGCGAGGCCGACATCCTGCAGCAGCGGGTTCAGGCCATTGCCCTCGGCAGGCACTTCGCGCAGCCGCTCGAACGGATTGGACGAAAGCAGCAGGAAGGCATAGAAACCAAGCGCGACAAAGGCTTGTGCACAGAGCGTTGCCATCATCGTACGTTCGGGCAGTCGACGCTCGATCAGGGCGATCAGGCCCCCCGCAAGCGCCATCACCGTGATCCACAGCAACATCGAGCCTTCGTGATTGCCCCACGCGCCCGACAGCTTGAAGATCAGCGGTTTCATCGAATGCGAATTCACCGCCACCAGCTTTACCGAAAGATCGGTGATCGCGAAAACGTAGAGCAGCGAGAGGAACGCCACCGCGCATAACACCGCCTGCATCACTGCTGCCGGGCGAACCAGCGCGGCGATTGCAGTGTTGCCATCGGCCACACGCGCACCGGCAAACCCGGCGAACAGTTGCAGCGCGGCAAGCGCCGCAGCGAGCCACAGGGCAGCGAGGCCGATTTCTGCAATCACTCGACCGTTTCCTGCACTTCCTCGCGAATTTGGTCGCTCGTCATGCCTTCGAGTTCGCGCGGCATGTAATTCTCGTCATGCTTGGCGAGGAGGTTGTCGGCGACGAACACGCCGTCTGCATTCATGCGGCCGTCCGCTACCACGCCGGACCCTTCAACGAAGAGCGCAGGGCGAATCCCTGTGAAGGTGACGGGAACGCGCGCCTCCCCATCATGGACGATGAATTCGATAGTGACCCCGTCAGCCTGCGTGGCGAGTGAACCCGTCTCGACCATGCCGCCAAGCCGGATCGCTTGCCCCGTTTCGGGTGGATTGGCGGCAATGTCTGCTGGAACGTAGAAGTAGCTCGCCTGATCGCGCAGCGCGTAGATAGCCAGCAAGGTGGCGCCGATCATCGCAGCCACCGCCACCAGCAACAGCACAAGGCGCTGGTGCTTGGGTTTGAAGCCCGTGTTCATTCGCCCTTGGCCCTGTCTCGCCGCGCCTCGGCGGATTTCATCGCAAACCAGCTTTGCGCGACAAGCGCCAGCGTACCGACCACGCCAACCCCGTAGGAGGCGTAGACGAACGTCATCTGGTCGAGCGTTTCCGTCACGAGACTGCGCCCTCTGCCTGCATTTCCGCTTTCTGCGCCCTGCGCCGGAGCCGCGCCTCGGCCTGTATGTCGGCGAGGATCATCCTCATCCGTGCCAGCACCACGCCGCCGAACAAAAGCGAAAAGCCCGCGACTGCGGCGAACAGCGGCCACAGGAACACCGGGTCGATAGAGCTTTGCCCCATGGTGATGCTAGGCGGCTGGTGCAGCGAGTTCCACCACACGACCGAGCGGTTGATGATCGGCACGTTGATCGCGCCCACCAGTCCGAAAATCGCGGCAATCCGGCTCGATTGCCCTTCGCGCGCGAGCGAGGCGGACAAGGCGATGTATCCGAAATAGAGGAAGAGCAGCACCAACATGCTCGTCAGCCGGCCATCCCAGACCCACCATGTGCCCCATGTCGGGCGACCCCAGATCGAACCGGTTGCAAGGCAGATCGCCGCAAACGCCGCCCCCGGTACAGCGGTTGCACGCGCAGCAATGGCAGCAAGCGGGTGACGCCAGACCAGTTCCACAAGGCTGGCAATCGCAATCGCGGTCCAGCCGCCCATACCCAGCCATGCGGCGGGGACGTGGACAAACAGGATGCGCACCGTATCACCCATCAGCCGGTCGGGCGGAACCTGCGTGAAACCCCACAACAGCGCCGCACCGGTAATCACCAGTCCACTCACCAGCAAAATCGGGGTGAGCCACTTCGCGATTCTCAGGAACCGGGCGGGGTTGGCGTAGATGTGCATTGTCAGACAGAAGCCATTTTCTGGCACCACCTTTGGCAGGTGGCACGACGGGCGACAAGCCTTCGCCTGTCACCAGTCGCCGATATCGCCAGCAGGCTGTTCAGCCGCGGCCGATCAGTTCCATCGCCATCGCATCGGCAACTTCATTCGAAGGACGCCCCTCGGCATCGCTCGCGTCCCAGATCGATTGCAACCGTCCGGGGATCTGCGCGATACGCTGGCGCACTTCGTTGATGTCGCAGGTCTCACCTCTCTGCCGGCACAGATATTCCCAGCTCACGTTGATGATGCCACCCGCGTTGATCACGTAATCCGGAGCATAGAGGATGCCGCGTTCGTGCAGCCGCTTGCCATGCTCGCGCCGCGCCAGCTGATTGTTCGCGCCGCCTGCAACGATTGCGCAATCGAGCCGGGCAATGCCCTCGTCATCGAGAATCGCGCCGAGCGCATTGGGACTGAAGACATCGCATTGCGTGCCGATGACATTATCGGATTCGACCGCTGTGCCGCCCACTTCGCGGGCCAGTTCCTGCGCGCGCTTGATGTCGATATCGGCAAGCACGAGGTCCGCGCCATCCTTGGCGAGCAGGCGGGCTACGCCGCCGCCGACCGAGCCGCAGCCCTGCACGGCAACACGGACGCCTTCCATGCTATCCTTGCCCAGCTTGTGCGCCGCTGCCGCCTTGATGCCGAGGTAAATACCCATCGCCGTGAACGGGCCAGGATCACCGCCCGCATCACCCTCTTCGGCAGGAAGTCCGCAGACATGCGACGTGCGCTGGGCAATCGCCACCATGTCCGCCTCGCTCGCGCCGACATCTTCGGCGGTCACATAGCGACCGCCCATCGCCTCGACGGCATCGCCGAAGGCTTCGAGCATTTCGGGTGTCTTGGTGCCGTTCTTGTCGAGCAGGACGACAGCCTTGCCGCCGCCGATCGGTAGACCAGCCATGGCGTTCTTGAAGCTCATCCCGCGTGACAGGCGCAGTGCATCGCGCATGGCACCCGATGCTTCTGCATAATGCCAGAAACGCGTGCCGCCCGCAGCAGGGCCGAGATGGGTCGAATGCAGGGCAATGATTGCGGTCAGGCCTGAAGCGCGGTGATGCACCACCTCCACCCGTTCGTGTTCGTCCCAGTCCGGTTCGGTCCACAATGCCGACATAAACGCCCTGCCTTCTTCAAATTAATCGACAGGGTTGCTGGGAGAAATGGGGCGATCGAGGGGTCTCGAACCCCCGACCTCCGGTACCACAAACCGGCGCTCTAACCAACTGAGCTACGATCGCCACACCAACAGCAACACATGCCAAGATGCGCGGCTGTAAGGTTCTGCGCCTGCCGGTCAAGCGGCTTGCGGCGCGGGGGCGAGCCAATTGCACAAGCAGGCCGTGTTGCAAAGCAAAAAGTGGCCGCCGCACCATTTGGCGAAAGATTGTTACGCGCCCCCCTTTTTTTGCGACCGCGCGCGCCCTATCAAATATCGCATGTCAACGCCTACACCGAATCTGGCCGCGAATCCGGGCGAGACTCGCGCCGAGATATTGTTGCGCCATGCCGGGATGCGGCGCGTCCCCTCGCCCCGCCTGACCTTGCTCGATTGCCCTGCTTTCCTGCCGCCTGATCTGTGCACCCGGCTTATCCGCCTGATCGACAAGGACCGCCGCCCCTCGACCATCGCCGACAGCGACGGCGACAACTACTTTCGCACCAGCGAGACATGCGACCTGGAAGCGAGCGAGCCCGCAGTTCAGGACCTGGAAGCGCGCCTCTTCGCGCTCAACGGCATTAACTCCGCGCATGGTGAGCCTTTGCAAGGCCAGCGCTACGAGGTCGGGCAGGAATTCAAGCCGCACACCGATTTCTTCGAACCCAACGGTGCTGATTTTGCCAGATATTGCAGCACCGCGGGCAATCGCACCTGGACGTTCATGATCTATCTCAACGAGGTCGAGGCAGGCGGCGCGACGCGGTTCAAGGTCGTGAAAAAAACTTTCCAGCCCGAAATTGGCAAGCTGGTGTGCTGGGACAATCACCGCGAGGATGGCTCTCTCAACACCGCGACGCTTCACCACGGGATGAAGGTACGCAAGGGCGTGAAATATGTGATTACCAAGTGGTATCGCGAAAAGCCGTGGAGATAGAATCGTCGTGACCGAAATACGCCAAGGCGGCTGCCACTGCGGCGCCGTGCGGTTCCGCTTCACCATGCCGGACGAGCCGCTGATCCGCCGATGCAATTGCACAATCTGCGCGATGAAGGGCATTGTTATGCTCGATGTGCCCAAGACAGATGTCGAGATCACGGCAGGGAAGGACGCGCTGTCGACCTACACTTTCGGGTCCGGCGTGGCGAAGCACCACTTCTGCTCCAACTGCGGCATCCACGTGCTGCAGGAATTGCGATCGGAGCCGGCTAATTGCGCAGTCAGCCTCGCCTCCATCGATGGCATGTCGATCTATGACCTGCCGGAAACGCAAGTATTCGATGGCCAGAACCACCCGGCAGATACCGGCGATTACAACTACATCGGCGTGCTGAAGTTCGAACGACACCAACGATAGGCCGCAATATTTGCGCGAAGCCTACCGCCCGCCTAACCTGCCTGACCGGAATCTAGTCTGGGGGGAACCAATGATCCGCATTGTGAAGGCCGCATTGGTGGCATCAGTCGGGCTGCATGCCCTTTTCTACGCACTTCAAAACCTGGCCAATTTGTCTCAGGCACATGGAGCGCTGCTCTATGTCATGTCCCTGGCTGACCACGAGGTATATCCGGTCACCGCGTTTTTCGCGCTCGACAACCCGGCAATGGCATGGATCGCACTGGGCATAGTCCTGATCGGCGAGTTCGGCGCAGGATTTTTCGGTCTGAAGGGCGGATGGGACCTGCTGCGAGCCCGCAAGGCCGAAGGCGCGGAATTTCATGCTGCCAAAAAGGCCGGCATCATCGCGGCCGGACTGGCTTTGCTGACCTGGTTTGGCCTTTTCATGACCTTTGGGGCGGCGTTCTTCCAAATGTGGCAGACCCCGATGGGGACAGGGTCGATGGAAGGCGCATTCATGTATTCGGTCGCATCTGCGGCGACGATCCTGTTCGTCTGCCTCACCGCTGACGACTGACACCACGAACGAAAAAGGGCGGCCCAATTGGACCGCCCTCTTGAATTTTGAGCAAAGGTAGGCGCTTAGCCTTCCTTCTTGCCGCCGATCTTGAGGCCGCCGAAACGCTGGTTGAACTTGGCAACGCGGCCGCCGTCCTGCAGGCGCTGCGGACCGCCGGTCCATGCCGGGTGGCTGGTCGGGTCGATTTCGAGGTTCATCGTATCGCCTTCCTTGCCCCAGGTGCTCTTGGTCTGGAAGGTGGTGCCGTCGGTCATCTTGACGTTGATGACGTGGTATTCGGGATGCGTATCGGCCTTCATGGCGTATTGTCCTTTTGAGCATGCGCCCGGTTCCGACCGGACAAGCTGTTAAAATGCGAAGGCGCGCGGTTAGCGGCGCCGCGCGCTAAAATCAACCTTATTCAGGCGGGTCGGCTATCATGGCGGTGAAGCTGACGTCGCAGGTCACCTTGCCATCGACGCTCGCCTTGCCGGCGAATTTGCATATCTTGCTGCGCTGCTGGGTAAATTCCACATCAAGCGACAGCAGACAGCCCGGCTCTACCGGAGCGCGGAATTTCGCGTTCTCGATTGCCATGAAATATACGAGCTTGCCGCTATCGGCCAGATCGAGCGTCTCGATCCCGAGGATACCCGCAGCTTGTGCCAGTGCCTCAATCTGTAAGACGCCGGGCATGATCGGGCGACCGGGAAAGTGTCCCTGGAAGAAACCTTCGTTAAAGGTCACTCCCTTGACTGCGCTGATCCGCTCGCCCTTCACCAGTTCGGTGACGCGATCGACCAGCAGCATCGGGTAACGATGCGGCAGGGCCTTGAGAATACGCGGAATATCGAAAGCGTCGCTCATCGCCCTGCCCCGTTCATCGTGTGCTTAGCGGCCCGTGCTGGCCGGAGCCTGCTGACCGGCGGCAGCCTGCTGCTGCTGCATGGCAGAGATCATGAGGATCTGCTGGATCTGCTGGAACAGCTGAACCGCGCCTTCGGAAGGCTGGTAGTCTGCAGCCGGCACGATCTGTGCAGCAGGCATACGCGTGTTGAGCGCGGTCACCACGTGCGACGTGATGTTCACGGCGTCAGGCGCATAGATAATCGCATCAGGCTGGAGAATGATCTGGATATTGCGGTCCGATGCCACCTGCTGGAGAGCTGCCGAATACTGGCTGGCAATCTGCGAAACCACGTATACGCGCGCAAGATTGATCGGCTGCTGCAGCGTGGCGATTTCCTGATCGATTGCCTGGATCTGCTGCACCGTCGTGTTGTTCGGGTCCTGCAAGGCAGGCTGTTCAGCCGCGTCGAGCTGGCCGTTGCCATTGGTGTCGAACGTCTGGATCAGCTGCTGGCGCTGCTGCTGGCGCTGGTCGATGGTGGTGCGGTTCGCCTGGTACTGCGTGGCGATCTGCTGGTAGCCAGTCTGGAAAGCCTGCGATTGCGCAACGGCAATCGGCAGGTCTGCAGTAGCGATACCATTGACCTGTGCCATCGCGGGCGTGCTCATGGCGGGCGCGGCCAGAGCCGTCGCGGCGAAAGCGGCGGCGAGCGCCGGCTTAATCATGCTTTTCATCAGAATTGTGTTCCTACGTTGAACGAGAAGAGTTTGGTTTCGTCACCACGCTCTTTTAGCAAAGCGGTGGCGATATCGATCCTGAACGGACCGAAAGGCGAGTTCCAGTTGACGCCGAAACCGACCGAGACGCGGGGAGAAATCGAATCTCCGACAAACTCTTCCACGAATGGCGGCAATTGCGTACCGACGGGCGTGTTGTTCAGCCCATCGGGCCCGATCGGGCTGGTCACGATTTCCTGGCTTATAATCGCACCAGTTGAATCGCGGGTGAATTGCGAGAACAGTGCATTGCCTTCGCCGTCACGCTGCGGGATGAACAGGCCGTCCGGCAGCGGACTTTGCGTCAGATCCGGCCTGTTCACGTCGAACACAGAACCGACATCGATGAACACGGATGGCCGCAGGCCAAGCTCGCGGGCACCGGAACCAAGCGGGATTTCAACCTCGGCACGGGCAAGATAATAGGCGTTTCCGCCCAGCGCGTCGTCCTGGTTGCGTTCGTTGCCCAGTTCCAGCAGGTCGGTATCGTCCAGCACCCCGTCGCCATTTTCATCGACGTAGAAGCGGCGCACGACGCGCGGACCGATACCGCGAATGTCAAACCCGCGCATCTGCCCTTCACCAAGGAAGAAGCGTTCGGTCAGCAGGACATCTTCATCGCCCCAGCCGTAGATATAGCCACCTTCAAGCGAGAGCGAGCCGATGAAGCCGCTGCCTAGGTTCCAGTAACGCGCGGCGTTGATACGTGCGCGGGCATATTGCGTGTCACCGCCAAGGCCAGCGAAGTCGACCGAAAGCGAAGCGCTGGTACCACGGGTAGGTCGCAATCGGCTGTTGAGCGTGTTGTACGACAGCGTCGCGCCAAGGATCGACTGCACGCGGTCACCCAGCGCATCGCACAGGTAGCGACCGGCCAGCAGCGGTTCACACTGCGCTACCCCGTCACCATCGAAATCAGCGAAGAACTGGTTCTCGTCGATCGTGATTTCCTGGTAATTGAGCGTGTAGCGACCCAGCAGGCTGATATATTCGGTCAGCGGCACACCGACGCGCAGGCCGATACCCGTGGTAGCCTGCTCGTAGGTCGCGCTGTCGCGGTCGAAGTAGCCGTTGTTGTAATCGCGGCGGTAGATATCCGCGCCGACCGCAATATCGCGGTCGAACAGTTTGGGTTCGGTGAAGCTGATGTTCGCCGAGCGTGAATAGCGCGAGTAATTGACGCCAACGCCCACCGTCTGACCGCGCCCGCGGAAGTTGTTCTGCCGGATCGATCCGTTGAAGATGAAACTCTCGAGGCTGGAGAAGCCAGCCGAAAGCGTCAGCTCGCCGGTCGGCTCTTCCTGCACATTGGCCTGCAGGATGATGCGGTCGGGGCTGGAGCCTTCGACCTGTTCGACTTCGAAGTTTTCCTGAAAGTAGCCCAGCGAGTTGATGCGGGCGGTGGTGCGTCGAACCTGCAAGGAACTGAAAGCGTCGCCTTCCGCGATACGGAATTCGCGGCGGATCACCTTGTCCTGCGTCAGCGTGTTGCCGTTGATCTCGATAGCCTCGACATACACGCGCGGCGCATCGGCCACCGTGAAGGTCACGTCCATCGTACGGGTTTCGGGGTTACGGCTGATGCGCGGGCGCACCTCGGCAAAGGCATAGCCAAAGGCACCGGCAGTTTCGGTCAGGCCTTCGACAGTATCGTCGATCTGTTCGGCATTGTACCAGTCGCCGCTCGCCATCGCGAGACCGGCGGTAAGCTGCTCACTGGAGAAATCGCGCAGCTGGCTGACAACTTCGACATCGCCGAACTTGTACCGCTCGCCTTCTTCAACCACGTAGGTGATGATGAAGTCGCGGCGGTCCGGCGTCAGCTCGGCCACGGCGGAAACGACACGGAAATCGGCATAGCCTTCCGTCAGGTAGAACTGGCGCAGCTTCTGCTGGTCGAACGCCAGGCGATCAGGATCGTAGCTGGTATTGGAGCTGAAGATCGCGAACAGGCTGGCTTCCTGGGTCGCCATCTCGTCCTTCAGGTCGCCATCGGAAAATACTTCGTTTCCGATGATGTTGATCTGGCGGACCTTGGACTTGGGACCTTCGGAAATCTCGAAGATCACGTCCACGCGGTTCTGGTCGAGCATGACCATCTGCGGTTCGACCGTCGCGGCGAAGCGGCCCTGACGCTTGTACAGCTCGATGATGCGAGCCACATCGGCACGCACGCGGCTGCGGGTGAAGATCTGGCGTGGGGCGAGATTGATCTCGGGCAGGATCTTGTCAGAATCGACGCGGCGATTGCCTTCGAGGATGATGCGATTGATGATCGGGTTTTCTTCAACCTCGATCGTCATCGTCCCGGTACCTTCGTCGAAGGCGATCCCGAAATCGGCAAACAGTTCGCTGTTGGCAAGCGCGATCAGCGCCTGGTCAGCCGCGGCGGGCGTATAGACATCGCCCGGTCGCAGCTGGATATAGCTGACAATGGTTTCCGGCTCGAGCCTTTGCGCGCCCTGTACGGCAATGACACGGATCACCTGCTCCTGCTGCTGCACGGTGGCAACAACAGGTGCTTGTGTGTCCTGTGCCCCCGGAGGCGGCGCAGTTGTGCCCTCATCCTGAGCGTGAGCAACGAGCGGGAGACCCGCGAGCATGGTGCACCCCATGAGGGTGGCAGCGTAGTGCTTTGCAGTGATAGTCTTGGCCTTCTTGGAACTCATTATCCGTCCACTCTAGTCGACACCAGCGCCCCAAGCGATCAGCCCGTCCGGCCCTGCCCGTACAAGGCCCGCCTTCCGGAATGTTAATTCGGTCGTCAGCGCGAAGACGCGCCATTGCCCGATGCCAGCTTGGCAATCAAGCGATCTAGCCGAATTTGGCCCGGATTTCGCGCTGAGTTGTCTACCTTTCCACGCCTAGCCGCCCCAGAAGGGCAATTTGGCAATATCGATCACCGTCACGAACAGCATCAGTGCCAGGACTATGGCCATACCGGTGCGGAACGCGAGTTCCTGACTGCGAGCGCTGGCAGGTTTGCGGCGAATTGCTTCAACCGCGTAAAACGCCAGATGTCCGCCGTCGAGGGCGGGGATTGGCAGCAGGTTAATGAATGCCAAGTTAATTGAAATCAGCGCGGCGAAAAACGCGAAGGACTCAATTCCAAGGCTCAAGCGCTCACCGGAAAACTTGGCAATCGTGATCGGTCCGCCAAGCTCTGTAACAGAGCGACGACCGCTGATTATCTGCCAGATGCCGGTGACCATCATATCCAGCACCTGCCAGGTCTGCGTGGTCGCCAGAGAGAAGGATTCGAGCGGTCCGACCGGCACGAATTCGCGGCTTTGCGACCCTATGCCGATGCGCCCGACCTTGAACCTGTTGCCGAAACGATCGCTTTCATCGACCGATGCAATGGTGAAGGAATAAAGCAGTCTTTCGCCATCGCGGTCGACCGTGACGTCGATATCATCATTGGGATAGGGCGCGACCAGCGATGCGATCTCGCTGAAATCCTCGATCGGCTTGCCGTCTACAGAGATGATACGGTCGCCTATTTCCAGCCCCGCCTCGGCCGCCACGCCTTCTTCCTGCAGCACCTCGATGACGGGCGGTGAAACGCCGCGGCCGTAGATCATGTTGAAGCTGGCGAGGATGGCGATTGCGACGAGGAAATTGGTGACCGGTCCAGCGGCCACGATCAGGGTTTTCTGCCACAAGGGCCTGGTCTGGAAATGGTCCGGCCCAGCGGGCGCATCGAGATCGGGCACGCTGGCGGGGTTCATGTCACCCCTGAACTGGACATAGCCGCCAAACGGCAGCGCAGAAAGCTTCCAGCGGGTGCCGCGCTTGTCGGTATAGCCTGCGATTTCCTTGCCGAAGCCGACCGAGAACGCCTCTGCGCCGACGCCGAACCAGCGCCCGACCAGATAGTGGCCAAGCTCGTGCAGAACCACGAGCGGCCCCAGCATCAGCAGGAAGCCGACAATATACATCCAGAACGGCAGGCTTTGAATTTCCACTCAGGCAGGCTCCAACATGTGCATCGCGCGTGTTCGTGCCTCGGCATCGACAGCCAGCACGGCGTCGAGCGTTTGGGGCGCGTCGGGCGCGTAATTGTCGAGGGTTCTGGCAGTAATTGCCGAAATTTGCGTGAACTTGACCTGACCGGCGAGGAAAGCCGCCACCGCGACCTCGTTCGCCGCGTTGAGTACGGCAGGTGCCGCCCCGCCCGCGTGCGCCGCCTCTCGCGCTAGTCTGGTGGCAGGGAAACGCTCCTCATCGGGAGCGAAGAAGGACAATTCGCCGATCTCGGTGAGGTCGAGCGGTTTGCAATTGGTGTCCATCCGCGCCGGATGCGCCAGCGCAGAGGCGATAGGCACACGCATGTCACTCGGCCCGAGCTGGGCGAGCGTCGAGCCGTCGCGATATTCGACCATCGAGTGGATAACGCTTTGCGGGTGGACGACGATGCGCAGCCGGTCCAGCCCCACAGGGAACAGGTGGTGCGCCTCGATAAATTCCAGACCCTTGTTCATCATGGTGGCGGAATCGACGCTGATTTTCGCGCCCATGTCCCAGTTGGGATGCGCCACCGCCTGCGCGGGCGTTGTCGCATCCAGTTCGGCGTAGGACTTTGTGCGCAGCGGGCCACCGCTGGCGGTCAGCGTGATCCAGCGTACATCCTCGACAGCATTGCCCTGGAGGCACTGGAAGATGGCGTTGTGCTCGGAATCGACCGGCAGCAGCGTGGTGCCGTGCTGCGCGACCTTGGCGGTCATGACCTCGCCAGCCGAAACCAGCGCTTCCTTGTTGGCGAGCGCGACTGTGTTGCCTTGCTCGATCGCCGCCATGGTAGGCGCAAGTCCCGCGCAGCCGACGATTGCGGCAACCGTTATGTCTGCGGGGCGCGAGGCAGCTTCGCACAAGGCCTGCGCCCCACCCGCTGCTTCGATGCCGGTGCCCGAAAGATACTCGCGCAGTTCTTCAAGAGAGCTTTCGTCGCCAACGACCGCAACCTCTGCGCCGAATTCACGCGCCAATTCTGCCAGCTTCTTCGCAGCGCAGTTCGCCGTGAGCGCGACGACGCGCCATTTCCCGCGCTCACCACGGATCAGGTCGAGCGTCGAATCACCGATGGAGCCGGTCGCGCCGAGGATGGAGATTGAGCGGGTCATGGATGCACACGGTACCACAATTCAGCCGAAACGATGGCTACGGGCAAAAGGCCGTCGATCCGGTCCAGCACGCCGCCATGGCCAGGGATCAGATTGCCCGAATCCTTGATGCCCGCACGCCGCTTGAGCCAGCTTTCGAAGAAGTCGCCTGCTTGCGCTACCACAGCGAGGCCCGCGCCGATTGCGAGCGCGGCAAGGCCCATGACGGACATTGCGTCAGGCCCGACGTTCGAGGCAAAAAATGCCAGTGAGACAAGGCCGGCGGCGATCATTCCGCCGCCCAGGCCCGCCCATGTTTTCGAAGGGCTGATGCGCGGCGCGATCTTCGGTCCGCCAATCGCTCGGCCTGAGAAATACGCGCCCGTATCGGTCGCGATCACGATGGCCACAACGCCCAGCACCACCGCTTGCGGTAGCAGGGCCAGAGCGGTCGCGCCCCAGCCGAGGTAGAGCACACCTCCGATAATAGTCCCGGCTCGGGCAAGATTGTTCGACGAAATGCGAGTAGCGATCCGCCAGAATTCGTAAACACCGACCAGCGCGATCACCGCGACAAGCGCACGCCACCACCAGCCGCCCAGCCACAGGGCAAGCCCCGCAATGGTTACCATCACAAGCGCACTCGCCGCACGTTTGGGAAGATCGCTGGTCCGCACCGAAAGCGGGACGGTGACGAGCCTCTTCATACCCGCCTTCAGCCGGTCACGCCTGCGCTCTGGCGGGATATCAGCGCCCTCCATAGCGGCGCTCCCTCTTGGCGAAATCCTCACAGGCGTCGCGCAGATGAGCCTCGTCGAAATCGGGCCACAGCACATCGAGGAACAGCATTTCGGCATAGGCCGCCTGCCACAGCAGGAAGTTGGACAGGCGCACTTCGCCACTGGTGCGGATCAACAGGTCGAGCGGCGGGAGGTCTGCGGTGTAGAGGTGCTTTTCAATGCTTTCAGGATCGATGGCACCATCTTCAGCCGCGCGCCGTGCGGCGCGGGCGATTTCCTGTTGCGCTCCGTAGTTGAGCGCCACTGCCAGCGTGCGCTCCCCGCCCTTAGTCCGCTCAAGCGCATCTTCGAGCTTCGTGACAATATCGGGCGCAAAGGCCTTGTAATCGCCTATGATCTTGAGCCGGACCTTCCGCTCGATCATATCCTTGAGGTTGGCTTCGATAAACCTGCGCATCAGGTTCATCAGGTCGGAAATCTCATCCTCGTCCCGCTTCCAGTTCTCGGACGAGAACGCATAAAGCGTCAGGCACTCCAGCCCGAGAGTTTCCGCCGCCTGCACAGTCTTGCGTACGGCTTCTCCGCCCTGCTTGTGACCGAGCGCACGCGGAAGGCCGCGCTTCTTTGCCCAGCGGCCATTGCCGTCCATGATGATGGCGACATGACGGGGATATGATGGATCTGGCACCCGAAAATTCCCGCGACGCCTACTGCGTCATGATTTCCTTTTCCTTCGTCTCTGTCGTGGTGTCAGCTTCGGCGACGAATTTGTCGGTCAGTTCCTGGACTTCGGTTTCGAGGCGCTTGCGTTCGTCTTCCGAGATTTCCTTTTTCTTCTCGTCTTCCTTCAGCGCCTCATTGGCATCGCGACGAACGTTGCGGATGGCGATCTTGGCCTTTTCGGCATAAGTGCCAGCGAGCTTTGCCAGCTCCTTGCGTCGCTCCTCGTTGAGGTCGGGCATGGGCAGGCGGATGGTCTGGCCGTCGGTCATCGGGTTGAGCCCGAGATTGGCCTTGGTGATGCCCTTTTCCACCGCGCTAACATTGGCCTTGTCCCACACCTGCACGCTGAGCATCCGCGGTTCGGGAGCAGAGACGGTGGCCACCTGGTTGAGCGGCATCATCGAGCCGTAGACCTCGGCCACGACCGGATCGAGCAGAGCGGTGTTGGCGCGCCCGGTGCGCAGGCCACCCAGATCGCCCTTCAGGCTCTCAACCGCGCCCTGCATCCGGCGCTCGATATCGGCCTTGTCATATTTCGGCATCGTCTCAGTCCTTCTGTACTATCGTTTGAACGCCCTCGCCCGCCAGCACGCGCGCGACGTTGCCCCTTTCGCGGATCGAGAACACCACGATGGGGATATCGTTGTCGCGGCACAGTGCCACAGCGGATGCATCCATCACCCTCAGATTGTCGGCAAGCACCTTGTCATAGGTAACGGTGTCGAACCGCTTGGCATCTGGATTTCTCTTGGGATCGGAATCGTACACGCCATCGACGCTGGTGCCCTTGAGCAGCGCGTCGCAGCGCATTTCGGCAGCGCGCAGCGCGGCCCCGCTGTCGGTAGTGAAATAGGGCGCGCCGACACCGGCGGCAAAAATCACGATGCGACCCTTCTCGAGGTGCCGCTCTGCCCGGCGGCGGATCACCGGCTCGCACACCTGGTCCATCTGGATGGCGCTCTGTACGCGGGTGTGAACCCCGATCTGCTCGAGCGCGCTCTGCATGGCCAGAGCATTCATCACCGTCGCGAGCATCCCCATGTAATCGGCCTGCGCACGGTCCATCCCCTGAGCCGCGCCCGCCATGCCGCGGAAGATATTGCCGCCGCCAATCACGAGACAGATCTGCAGCCCCGTGTCGCGTGCAGCCTTCACCTCTTCGGCAAGGCGCGCGACGTAGGCGGGGTCGATTCCATACTCCTGCTCGCCCATCAGCACCTCGCCCGAAAGCTTGAGCAGGATACGCTTGGAGTTGGGCAGCAGCATGTGGTGGTGGTCCCTCTCGGTCGGAGCAGAATACGACAGTTCGCGCGGCTTTAGAGCGCAAGGGCAGCGAAGCCAAGGGTTTGCCGGTGCTTTTGCCGATGTGGCTTGCCCGGAGCGAAGCACATAGGCGGGACGCCAAGTTGCCCCCCACCCCGTCCGACCATCAAAAAGGCCGCCGGAGCGCTAACTCCGGCGGCCTTTCGAAGCCTCAATGGCGAGAGCGATCAGCCGCCGACGGCAGCCGCAACTTCTGCCGCGAAATCGCTTTCTTCCTTCTCGATGCCTTCGCCGAGCTGGAAGCGGACATAGTCCTTCAGCACGATGGACGTGCCGGCTTCCTTGCCAGCGGCTGCAACCACGTCAGCGATGGGCGTCTTGTTGTCCATCACGAAGACCTGGCTCAGCAGGGCGTTTTCCTTGGCGTATTTCTTGACTGCGCCTTCGACCATCTTTTCCTGCACGTTTTCGGGCTTGCCGCTTTCGGCAGCCTTTTCGGCAGCGATCTTGCGCTCACGCTCAATGATGTCGGCGTCGAGGTCTTCGGCGGTCAACGCCTGTGGGAAAGCCGCGGCGATGTGCATGGCAAGCTGCTTGCCGAGCGGTTCGAGAACGTCCGCACCCGCTTCGCTTTCCAGCGCAACGAGCACGCCGATCTTGCCGAGGTTCGGAGCCTGCGCATTGTGCATGTAAGGCACGATCACGCCGTTGCTGACGGTGACGCTCTTCATGCGGCGAACCTGCTGGTTCTCGCCGATGGTGGCGACGTTATCGGTCAGCTTGTCCGAGACGGTACCGCCATCGGGATAGGCGGCAGCCTTCAGCGCGTCGACATCGTCCGAATCCTGTGCCAGCGCGACGTCGGTCGTCTTGCGCACGAAATCCTGGAACTTGTCGTTCTTGGCGACGAAGTCGGTTTCGGAATTGACTTCCACCGCAACACCCTTGGTGCCGGTCACAGCCACGCCCACGAGCCCTTCGGCGGCGGTACGGCTGGACTTCTTCTGCGCGGTGGCGAGACCCTTGGCGCGCAGCGCGTCAACCGCGGCTTCGATATCGCCGTTTGCGGCTTCGAGTGCCTTCTTGGCATCCATCATGCCCGCGCCGGTCTTTTCGCGCAGGGACTTCACGTCGGAAGCGGTAAAAGCTGCCATTGGTTTATCCTTTTTGAAATTGATCAGGCACCGGACCTCTAGGGTGAGGACCGGCGCGATATGAGAGAGAGATGTAGCGCGCGGCTGGCAATTCAACCGCGCGCTTCATCACATTCAGGCGTCGGCCTTGGGCTCTTCCTTGGCAGCTTCCTCGGCGGGAGCGGCTTCGGCGGCAGGCGCTTCTTCGGCAACCACGGCTTCGGCAGGCGGTGCGTCCATGGCGCCGACATCGGCACCCGAATCAACCACGCCCTTGTCCGAACCGGCGGTTGCGGCCTTGGCAATCGCGTCGCAATAGAGGCGAACAGCGCGGCTCGCATCGTCATTGCCGGGGATCGGGAAGGAGATGCCTTCGGGATCGACATTGGTGTCGAGCACGGCCACGACCGGGATACCCAGCACGTTGGCTTCCTTGATCGCCAGGTCTTCCTTGTTGGCGTCGATCACGAACATCACGTCGGGCACGCCGCCCATGTCGCGGATGCCGCCGAGCGAGAGTTCCAGCTTGTCCTTCTTGCGGGTAAGCTGGAGGACTTCCTTCTTGGTAAGGCCGCCGGTGTCGCCCGAAAGCTGCTCTTCAAGCGACTTGAGTTCGCGGATCGAGCCCGAAATCGTCTTCCAGTTGGTGAGCATGCCGCCCAGCCAGCGGTGGTTGACGAAGTGCTGGCCGCAAGCGCGTGCAGCTTCGGCAATCGGCTCCTGCGCCTGACGCTTGGTGCCGACGAACAGCACCTTGCCGCCGGCGCGAACGGTCTGCTGGACGAAATCCAGGGCGCGCGCAAACAGCGGAACGGTCTGCGAGAGGTCGATGATGTGGACACCGTTGCGGCTGCCGAAAATATACGGCTTCATGCGCGGGTTCCAGCGGTGGGTCTGGTGGCCGAAGTGTGCGCCGGCCTCGATCAGATGCTGCATCGTGACGGTGGGACCCGCCATAAGAAATTCCTTCCGGTTATACCTCTGGATAGCGGGGAACCGGCCGCGACCTTCTGAAAGACCGCAGGCGGCACCGGTATGTGTGCCATCCATGTGAATTTGCCGAACGCGCAAGCTGCGGGAATCGCAGAGAGCTGACCGGCGCGTGCGCCTCTAGACGAGCCGATAGGGAAAAGCCAGCGCCAATTGCGGGATTCCTCGTTCTATAGCGCACGAGTGGAACACAATGAGAACAAAATGCTTGACGCGGCGGAACAGAGGTGGAACAAACCATGCATCAGGGGCGGAAACAGGAACTTCCGGCCGACTCGAAGCTTTATCCTCCAGCGGCACGCCGCATCGCAAAGGACATTCGATATGACGCTGGCAATTGCGATTTCACTGTTTTTCGGCCTCGTAGCCGCATTTTCGCTGACCTCTTGCTACGCCTCGCTGCGCAAGGCGCTGGTTCATTACCATGCTATCCGGGCCGAACTCAGTTCGTTGGATCGTGCGGAGGCATTGCGCGATCGTGCTGTTCACCTTCCGGTTCGCCGCCCACGAGAGGCGTTTGCACGGGCTCTTGCGGTCTAGCTGTCGCACGGCGCTCTCGCTTGACCTTCTGGTAGCGTACGATGCTCCAGGCGATCAGGCTGAGATAGATCACCCCGATCAGCACCAGCGTCCACCACGTCTCCAGCAATAGTCCGCCAACCAACAATCCGGCGACCGCTATCGTCGCCAGCTTCAGATTCCCCTTGGGACGAAGCGATTTCCAGCTTGGCGTTGCGACATTCGACACCATCATCACGGCAACAAGGATCAGCCAGGGCCCGACGAGCCATGGGTCACGGAAGATCGGCTCATCCGTCGCCAGCCACAGATAGATTGGCATGAAGGCGAAACCCGCACCCATCGGTGCAGGAACACCGGTAAGGAAACCGGCAGACTTGTGCGGCTGGTCCTCGACATCGATCTGCGCATTGAACCGCGCCAGACGCAGCGCGCAGCAAATTGCGTAGGCCAGTGCCGCCAGCCAGCCGAGGCGTGGCAGCTCCACCAGCGCCCAAAGATAGAGGACAAGCGCCGGCGCTATGCCGAAACTGGCCGAATCCGAAAGGCTGTCCAGCTCCGCGCCGAAACGCGACTGTGCCTTCAGCAACCGCGCAACACGCCCGTCCATCATGTCGAGCACGCCTGCAATGATCATGGCAAAGACGGCCTTGTCCCATTGCTCGGCAATCGCGAACAGGATGCTCGTCAAACCCGAACACAAGGCTGCAGCGGTGATGGCGTTGGGAAGCACGGCGCGCATCGAAAGGCCCCTGCCCGCGCGTGAACGCGTCACATGCTCATGCTCGCTCGCCTTGGGACCAAGCCATGCCGGGCCGGGCGTGGCAGTCGCCTCGTCATCGAATTCGTCATCATGTCGGTTCACTGGCTAACGCCCTCCAGCAGGCCTTGTTGCCCGATCTCCGCCAGAACCGTCTCGCCTGCGATAACGCGCTGGCCGAGCAGTACTTTCGGCTCCGTCCCGGCGGGTAGGTACACGTCGACGCGGCTTCCGAAGCGGATCAAGCCCACGCGCTGGCCGGCCGCGACTATATCGCCAGGCTTGATAAAGGGCACGATGCGACGCGCGACCAATCCGGCGATCTGGGTGAAGCCAATGCGGGTGCCGTCGGACCGTTCGACAAGTATATGCTGGCGTTCGTTTTCGTCGCTCGCCTTGTCGAGATCGGCATTCATGAAGGCGCCCGGGATATAGACGATGCGCCGCACTGTTCCGGCAACCGGCGAGCGGTTGATATGTACATCGAACACCGACATGAAAATCGAGATGCGCGTGACAGGTTCCGTGCCGAGCCCCTGCCCGCCATCACCGTCGCTACCCTGCAATTCAGTAGGAGGCGGCACCTTCGCGATCAGTGATATCTGACCGTCTGCAGGCGACACGATAAGATGATCGTCCTGCGGAACGACACGTTCGGGATCACGGAAGAAGGCGAACACACCGCCAGCCAGCGCCAGCAGCGGCCAGCCGATCAGTTCCCAGTCGAAAATGACAAGGAACATCAGCGCTATGCCGACCGCCGCAATGCCGAACTTGCGTCCTTCTGGATGGATTGCGGGAAGACCCCATTCGGCGTCTCCGCGCCCACGATTGTCTCTTAATTCTCCGGCCATTTGTAACTTCTAGGCGCTGTGCAGCGCGCTCACAAGCGTGCAATGTGGCGCAATTCGTGGATAGCGCAGCCTAATCCCGCCAATCACTCCATTGAGAAATCGAAAGGAACGCCGCTTTCGCGGAAGCGCGCGGGCACGATTTCGCGGCCCATGGGCGGGGCCGAACGCGCTATGCAACGCGGCCGATGGCACAGGCGACAAGCCACGCCGATCGGCATCGGATCATGTCCTTGCAGTGATGCTGCATACGCCAGCCTGTCGAGATGCGTCGCCGAACAGGCAATCGCGACGGAGCGCGTTACGCTGGCGGCCCCAACACCGCCTCCGCCTCCGCGCACCGTGCGCGCGATGGACACATAGCGTTCGCCATCAGGCAGCTCGATCAATTGCGCGTCGACTTCGCCGGGCCGTTCAAAAGTGTGGTGTACGTTCCACAACGGACATGCCCCGCCATGGCGCGCGAAGGGGAATCCTGCTCCGTCGAGCCGCTTCGACACGTTGCCCGCACGGTCAACGCGCAGGAAGAAGAACGGCACGCCCTCCTCGCCCGGCCTCTGCAAGGTAGTCAGGCGGTGCGCAGCCTGTTCGAAACTGACGAGAAAGCGCGAGCACAGCGCTTCCACGTCATAGCCCAATTCCTTCGCCGCGCGCGCAAAGGCGCGGTGCGGCATCAGCAAGGCAGCCGCCCAATAGGATTGCAGCGCGCGCCTGATCAGCCGCTTGCCATCCTCGCTAGCAATACGACCCTCGGCGATTATCCCGCCGATGACCTGATCCTGCTCCAGTATCGCGATTTGCAAGGCGGCCTGGAAGCGGCGGCCAGCGTAGTCGAGCCGCTCGGCAATATAGATCCGGCGACGGTGATAGTCGTGCCAGCGCAGCGCGCCCTGCAGTAGCCCATCATCGGTCAGCCTCAGTTCGAGCTGGTGGTTCTCGGCCAGATGGTCACGCATGGCCTCATATGAATCGAGTTCGCGCGCGGCGGCGCTGGCGCTGTCGTCTAGCTCGGGGAAGCAATTGCGGCGCGCGGCGAGAAATGCACGGGCCTCCCCTACCGGATCGCTCGCTCCTGGCGCACTGTCAGCAACGCCCTCGCCAGTGTCGCGGCGTTCGGCGAGCGCCAGTTGCTCTTCACCAAAGGCCGTGTGCAACCGCAGCAGCGCCTCTGCCATGCCCGGATAGCTGGTCGCGATGTCCTGAATGTCGAGCGGCTCGATCGCGATATCGGCAAAGATCGGGTCACGCAGAGCACCCTGCAGGCGAACGGCAGTTTCGTCCGCATCCTCATCGGCCAGCGTGCCGACATCGATGCGATAGGTTGTTGCCAGCTTGATGAGCATCTCGGCCGTCACCGGACGCTGGTTGCGCTCCATCAAGGCGATATAGCTGGGCGATATCTCGAGATCGTCCGCCATGTTGGCCTGAGTCAGACCCAGTTCGCGACGCAGTTTCTTGAGCCGTGGGCCGAGATACAGCGCTTTACCCGCCATCGTCATTTTCACCTTCATCCGCGCGCGGAAGTGCGCTCCTTACAACTTTACATACATTTTTTGTAAAGTTTGACAATATGACACTTCCAAGGGCGACGAATCTCAACTCGGAAGGCAGACAGGCTCCAGAACACGCATTTTTACCACTTGGAGCTGCTATGACCTATTTCGCCGAAATCCACCGTCAGACGGGAATCAAGCACCGCGAAGGTGCCACGTGGCAGGGTATCGATCCTGAATTTGCCGCACGCCTGCGCTTGCAGAACCGTTTCCAGAACGGCCTCGATATTGCGCGATATACTGCCAAGATCATGCGCGACGACATGGATGCCTATGACAAGGACCCGGCCGCCTACACGCAGTCGCTGGGCTGCTGGCACGGATTTATCGGCCAGCAGAAGATGATCTCCATCAAGAAGCATTTCGGGACCACCAAGGGGCGCTACCTCTATCTTTCGGGATGGATGATTGCCGCCCTGCGCAGCGAGTTTGGCCCCCTGCCCGACCAGTCGATGCACGAAAAGACCAGTGTTCCCGCGCTTATCGAGGAACTCTACACCTTCCTGCGCCAGGCCGACGCCCGCGAACTGGGCGGCCTGTTCCGTGAACTGGACGCTGCGCGGGAAGCCGGTGACGAGACCGCCGCCGCCACAGCTCAGCAGGCGATCGACAATCACGAGACTCACGTTGTGCCGATCATCGCCGATATCGATGCAGGCTTCGGCAATGCCGAGGCGACTTACCTGCTCGCCAAGAAGATGATCGAAGCGGGCGCCTGCGCCCTGCAAATCGAGAACCAGGTGTCGGACGAAAAGCAGTGCGGCCACCAGGATGGCAAGGTCACCGTTCCGCATGAGGACTTCCTGCAGAAGATCCGCGCGATCCGTTACGCCTTCCTCGAACTCGGCGTTCCCGAAGGCATTATCGTTGCCCGCACCGACTCGCTTGGCGCAGGACTGACGAAGCAGATCGCTTACAGCAAGGAGCCGGGCGACCTCGGTGACCAGTACAACAGTTTCCTCGATTGCGAGGAAGTCGATCCGGCTGATCTTGGTACGGGAGAGGTGCTGATCAGCCGCGAGGGCAGGCTTTTGAAGCCGAAACGCCTGCCCTCGAACCTGTTCCAGTTCCGCCCCGGAACCGGCGAGGATCGCTGTGTGCTCGACTGCATCACCGCATTGCAGAACGGCGCCGACCTGTTGTGGATCGAAACCGAAAAACCGCATGTCGAACAGATTGCCGGCATGGTCGATCGTATCCGCGCGGTCGTGCCCAATGCGAAGCTGACCTATAACAATTCGCCCAGCTTCAACTGGACGCTCAATTTCCGCCAGCAGGTTTACGATGCCTGGGAAGCAGAAGGCCGCGATCTCAGCGATTTCGAACGCGATCGCCTGATGAGCGAGTTTTATGATGACAGCGATTTGGCGAAGGAGGCCGATGAACGCATTCGCACCTTCCAGGCCGATGCTGCCAAGCGTGCTGGCATCTTCCACCACCTGATCACGCTGCCGACCTATCACACGGCCGCGCTGAGCACGGACAATCTCGCCAAGCGCTACTTCGGCGAAGAAGGCATGCTTGGCTACGTCAAGCAGGTGCAGCGCGAGGAAATCCGCCAGGGCATTGCCTGTGTGAAGCACCAGAACATGTCGGGATCCGACATCGGTGACGACCACAAGGAAGCCTTTGCCGGCGAAGCGGCTCTCAAGGCCGGCGGCAAGAACAACACGATGAACCAGTTCGCGGCCTGATCGGGCGCGGACACTATCGAAGGAGACTTACCATGGCAGAACCTACACTGGCCCGCCCCGTGTTCTCGACTGAGGATTTCGGACTCATTCGCAACGCCTTGGCCGTCGCCATCCGCAATGGCGAAGACAATGCCGAAACCCGCAAGCTGGTGAACCTCCACCACCGTCTGGGGCGTTTCGCACGATGACTACGCAGGCCCTGGCAGAAATCACCCGCCCCACAACTGGTGCGGAGACGGACAATGGCTATCAACAGCGCGCCGGTTTGCAGGTGGCGCATGAGCTGGTCGCTTTCGTCGAGCAAGAGGTGCTTCCGGGCATCGGCCTTGGCGCCGCAGATTTCTGGCAGGGTCTCGCCCGTCTTGCGAAGACCTTTGTCCCGCGCAATCGCGACCTGCTCGAAAAGCGGGGCTATATGCAGGCGGCGATCGATGACTGGCACCGCAGCCATCCCAACACGCCGGGCGGCGCTCCGGAAGAGTTCCTGCGCGAAATCGGCTATCTCGTTGACGAGCCCGAACCCTTCACGATTGGCACCGAAAACGTCGATGCGGAGATCGCGCGAATCGCCGGACCGCAGCTTGTGGTCCCCGTGCTCAATGCGCGATTCCTGTTGAATGCTATCAACGCCCGCTGGGGCAGCCTTTATGACGCGTTCTACGGCACTGATGCTCTCGACGGGAAAGCGCCCGCATCAGGCGGGTATGATCCGGCGCGCGGCGCGCAGGTCGTCGCTCGGGCCAAGGCGTTTCTCGATAAATCTGTCCCCCTCGCCGAAGGATCTTGGACCGAATGGACTGGCGGAGTCGCTGCTCTTGCCAATCCCGAGCAATTGCTGGGCACATCAGGCGACAATCTTATCCTCGCCAATAACGGCTTGCATATCGAGCTGGTGATCGACGCAAATCATCCCATCGGCAAGACGGATCCCGCCAATATTGCCGACGTCCGGCTGGAGGCCGCGCTTTCGACAATTGTTGACCTGGAAGATTCAGTCGCGGCCGTTGATGCGGCTGACAAGGTTGCCGCCTATCGCAACTGGCTCGGCGCGATGCGCGGCGATCTGGAGGCGAGTTTCACCAAGGGCGGCCAGACGATGACCCGCACCGCCAGCCCTGATCGCACCTACACCGACATGGAAGGCGAGGCGCGGGACATTCACACGCGCAGCCTGCTGCTGGTGCGCAATGTCGGCCATCTCATGACCACGCCTGCGGTTCGACTCAACGACGATGCCGAACTGCCCGAAGGCCTGCTTGACGCGGCGATCACGATCGCCATCGGTATGCACGACCTCAGGGCGACCGGTCCGCTGCAAAGCAGCAGGACTGGCGGCATCTATGTGGTGAAACCCAAGATGCACGGACCCGAAGAATGTGCCTTCACCAACGATCTGTTCAACGCGGTGGAAGACATGCTCGGCCTCGCCCGCAACACGGTGAAAGTGGGCGTGATGGACGAAGAACGGCGTACCAGCGCCAACCTTGCTGCCTGTATCCAAGCCGTGAAGGATCGCATCTTCTTCATCAACACCGGCTTCCTTGACCGCACGGGTGACGAAATCCACACTTCGATGCTGGCTGGCCCGATGCTGCCAAAGGCCGAAATCAAGCAGGCCGACTGGATCGCGGCCTATGAAGATCGCAATGTCCAGATCGGCCTAGCATGCGGCTTTGCCGGACGGGCGCAGATCGGCAAGGGCATGTGGGCGGCCCCCGACCGTATGCACCAGATGCTGGCGGAAAAGTCGGGCCATCCCGCAAGCGGCGCGAGCACAGCCTGGGTTCCCTCCCCCACCGCTGCCGTACTCCACGCGACGCATTACCACGCCTGCAATGTCGCAGAGCGCCAGCAGGAGCGTGCGCGTGAACCCATCGCATCCCTTGAGAAACTTCTCACCGTGCCATTGGCTGAGAAGCCCAACTGGTCCGACGCGGAAATACGCGAGGAATTGCGCAACAATGTGCAGGGTATTCTCGGCTATATGGT
Organism: Erythrobacter alti; assembly: GCF_037996805.1. Classification (NCBI taxonomy): domain Bacteria; kingdom Pseudomonadati; phylum Pseudomonadota; class Alphaproteobacteria; order Sphingomonadales; family Erythrobacteraceae; genus Erythrobacter; species Erythrobacter alti. Next base: position 156,753 of record NZ_JBBNAX010000001.1, read on the forward strand.
GCGCTGGATCGATCAGGGCGTTGGCTGTTCCAAAGTCCCGGACATTCATGATGTAGGACTGATGGAAGACCGCGCCACGCTGCGCATCTCCAGCCAGCACATCGCCAACTGGCTGGAGCACGGCATCGTCAACCGGTTGCAGATCGATGAGGCGCTGCATGAAATGGCGGCTATCGTCGATGCGCAGAACGCTGGCGACCCGGCCTATCGCAAGATGGCCGAGCACCCGCGCGATTCCATCGCGCTGGCTGCGGCGCGCGAGTTGATCATCACGGGCACGCACCAACCCTCCGGTTATACCGAGCCTGTGCTTCACCGTGCACGGGCGCGGGCGAAAGCCGCCAGCTAGCTAGCCGCTGCCGAGAGTGATTTCGGGGAAATTGGCAGCGCAGGACGCGAGCAATTGCCGGATACGCTCCGGATCGTGGCCAGCACCGCCAGGCGGTAGCGGCTGCATCTTTTCGACCGGCGGAAACGTCCCGTAACCGGCGAACAGCGCGTGCCAGCTCATCGGCGCATAATGCGGCGTTCCGTAGAGTTGCACGTTTGCCGCCGCGATATCCTTGTGCGTGAACCATGCGGTCATCATCGCCTTCAAATTGTCCGACAGATCGTGGTTCGCGGCATTTTCGCGCCAGTAGTCCGTGTCGCTGCGCTGGTTCATCCGGTAATGCGCGACGATGTAATCGCGAATGCCCTCATAACGAGCATTGGTCTTGGTGTTGAACGCATCTCGATGCTGCGCGCTATACCCCCCCTGTTCATAAGCATCGGCAAATTCCAGTGCCGTAGAGATGACGATGTGAAGAGCGGTCGCTTCGAGCGGTTCGAGAAACCCCTGCGCCAATCCCGCAGCTAGGCAATTGCCACGCCAGCTTTCTGCCATGCGGCCAACTTTCATGCGCAGGAGACGCGGTTCCGTCTCGTCCGCCTGCAAGCCCAAGGCTTTAAGCAATTCGGCCGCAGCATCCTCATCCGAGATATGACGGGAGGAATAGACATAGCCATTGCCCGTGCGCGAGGTGAGCGGGATGTGCCACTGCCAGCCCGCCTTCATCGCGACCGCCTCGGTCTGCGGACGGAAATGATCGACCGGCGGCGTAGGCACTACCACAGCGCGATCGTTGAACAGGTTTTCGCCGAACGAGACGAACTCGCCTCCCAGCGCCCCCTGCGCGATCATGGCACGAAAGCCCGAGCAATCGACGTAAAAATCGCCGCTGATGCGTTCCCCGCCCTCGCACACCAGTGCTGACACTTCGCGGTTATCCGAAAGCTCGACCTCTTCAACCTTCAGGGGCCGGTGATCGACACCGCGCTCCACCGCCCAGTCCCGCAGGAATGCGCCCAGCTTGTAGGCGTCGAAATGGTAGCCATAGCTTGGCGCGAAAGGGAAGGTTTCCGCAGCCTGCGGCCCCTTGCCCTGCTCTGCCAATACCGCTGCAAGAAACCAGTCGTCGGGCAATGCGCCAACGTCCAACCCGCGCCTTGCCAGCATACAGGCGTGGGTAAAGGCCGGCTCTGTGTGCAGATCGACGGGACCGGGGAACGGGTGAAAATAGCTGTCGAAGTCGGGACGCTCGCTCCAGCCGGTGAAGCGGATGCCGAGCTTGTAGGTCGCATCGCAAGCCGCCATCCATTCAACTTCAGCAATGCCGAGATGGTCGAACATGGCTTTCATCTGCGGAGTGGAGCCTTCACCGACACCGATAATCCCGATGTCCGGACTTTCGATGACGGTGACCTTTCCGCCGCGATCAGCCCAGCGGTGGTGGAGCAGGCAGGCGGTGATCCACCCGGCGCTGCCACCGCCCAGGATGACCATGTGCGGCGGCGTGGGCTCAGTCATTCCTCTTCCCGCCAAAGCCATGCCAGCATTTCGGCCATTCGTGCGTTCCAGGCAATCTCGTCATGCTCTGCGCCTCGATAGACGCGTGCGGAGAAGTCCACGCCCTCGCGCCAACCATTGCGGGTAAGGTCTTCGGAAACGGCTCGCTGCCACGGGGCGTAGTATGCATCGAGCATTTCGGTACCATGATCGAGCCACAACCTGCGCTCTCGCGGCCCACCAAGCTTGGCATCGAGGTACGCATCCCACGCGGCAGTTATCGCCTCGGAATGGTTCATGGCGAGTTCCGGGTCGACCAGGGCGAAATGCGCACTGACACAGCCCGCACGGCCAAAAACATCGGGCCGCTCGATGGCTGCAAAACATGCCATCAATCCGCCCATGCTCGCACCAACGACGGTGGTGTCCTCGGGCGCAGCAAGCGTCCGGAATTGCGCGTCGACATGCGGTTTGAGCGTGTCGCTCACCCAGTCGAGCAAGGCTCGGGACGCAATCGGGCCGCCTGCCATCTCCTCGACATTCGCAGCCAGCAATTCGCCATCCAGACTCTCCGCAAATTGCGGCACATATAGGCGATAGCGGTCAGTCCCCGGCGGCGACCAGTGGCCGACCACGATATGCGACCGCGCCGTGCCACTCGCCACCATGTCGGTGAGCACGTCATCCACTTCCCAGGCCTTGCCGTAATGCGTCAGCTCGGGATCGAACAGGTTTTGCCCGTCCCACATGTAAAGCACCGGGTAACGCACATCCGGCGCATCATGATAGCCCGGCGGAAGCCAAATAGTGATGCGCTGGTCAGGCAGGCCCGGTGCAGCGATAGCTGTCCATTCGACGCGCTGTGCCGGCGATTGCAGTTCATCAGCGCGGGTGGCGGAGATGGCGCTTTCCGGAGCAACGGTATGAGCGCAGCCACCTGCAAGAGTGGCGGCGCAAAATATCGCCAGCAGTTTCACAGCCCGCGTTATCACTCGCCGCTATACTTGATCTCGATGGCAAAGCCGCCAGCCCGCGCCATGTGGAGGTCAAGCGTATCGCCGCGCCTTACGGTCACTTCGCGCACGTCCATCGCGTGGCGATCCTCTCCCATACCGTCGGCTCCCTCTCCGTCTTCCCAGATGGTGGCAACATATTCCGTGTCTTCGTAAAGGAAGTCCAGCGCGATGGTTACGTCACGGGGCTGATCGTCGGTGACGCCGCCGATGTACCATGCATCGCCTTCACGGACCTGCCGCGCAATCACAGCGAATTCACCCACCGCGCCATCGAGCAGGCGGCTATCGTACCAGTCGACACCCACGCGTTGCACGAAATCGAGTGCCTGTGGGTATGCAGCGATGTTTTCCGGCAGGTCAGCGACCATCTGGATCGGTGAGTAAATCGCGACATAGAACGCAAGCTGGCGCGCCAGGGTGGAGGGAATGTCCGGCACGGTTGCGTGGCGGCCTGCCAGCGAAAAGACGCCGGGCGTGTAATCCATCGGGCCAGACAGCATCCGCGTGAAGATCAGCTCTGGTACGTGATCCGGCCCGTTCTTCGGGACTGCCCAGGCGTCGTACTCTGCCCCGCGAGCGCCCTCGCGGCTGACCCAGTTCGGATAGGTGCGGCGCAGCCCGGTATCCTTGATCGGTTCGTGCGGGTTCATGGCAATGTGATGCTCGGCGGCCTCCTGCACAACGCGCAAATGGTGGTTCACCATTTCCTGCCCATCATGCCAGACGAATATTTCGCCGCCTTCGCCATCGGGTGCGATTATTCCTCCGGCATCGGCGACATAGCCGCTTTTGACAGCATCGATACCGAGGCTTTCATAGAACGCCATCGCATCACCCAACTGGCGTTCGTACACGTCGATATTGCCACCAGTTTCGTGATGTCCGATGATCCGAACGCCGCGTTCGCGGGCGTAATCGGTCACGGCAACGATGTCGAAATCAGGGTAGGCCTCGGTGAAGCTGTAATCGCGGCCATTGCCGAACCAATTGCCGTCCCAGCCGATGTTCCACCCTTCGATCAGCACGCCGCGAAAGCCGTTTTCGGCGGCGAAGTCGATATGACGCATCGCATTTTCGGTCGTCGCGCCGTGCTTCTCGCCGCTCGCCCAACTGCTGTCATCGAGGTGCATTTCCCACCAGATGCCGATGTATTTGTGCGGCTCGAACCAGCTTACATCGCCGAGCACATTTGGCTCGTTGAGGTTGAGGATCATCGCACTTTCAAACAGCCCGGCGGGTCCGTCGGCAATCTGGATCGTACGCCAAGGTGTATGGAATGCGCCTTCACGAATGACCTTTGGTCCGCGCGGGCTCGGCGCCAGCTGTGCGCGTAGCCTTGTGCCTTCCATCCGGCGAAGCCACATGCCCGAATAATCGACCAGTGCAGCTTCGTGGAACGACAAATGCGTGCCGCTCTCCAGCACCATCGTCACCGGCGTGTGGACGGTGGACAAGGCGCTGATCGGCGTGCGCTCATAAAGATATTCGTAGCGATTCCAGTCGCCTGCGGGAATGGACCACGCCTCCCCATCGCTCGCGATACGAAATTCGGTAAGTTCCTCCGCAATATTGGCGACAAGCAGACTGTCCTGCTGCGGAAATTCGATGCGGAAGCCGACGCCGTCATCGAAGACGCGCATCCTCACGGTCATTTGCCGCGCTGCGTCATCCTGCTGGCGGAAGGTAACGGCCAGTTCGTTGTGGCGGTCAGCGATGAAGCGACGTTCGCCCCACGGCTGCTCCCATGTCGTGTCGATGGTATTGGTGGTTTCTTCCACCACCGCGAAATTGCGGCGCATCGGATCGACATCAGTGAAGGTGAAACCGATGGTCGATTGTTCGATCACCAATTCTCCATCGAAGCGGATCTCGTATGACGGGACGCCTTCGCCATTCGCCTCGAGCGTGGCGACGATCCGGCCATCGGGAGATGACACCGTGCCTGCCAGCGCTGCCGCTGGAACGAGCATACAAAGCAGTGAAAGAGCAAGGCGAATCAAGGTCATAACTGCACCACTATGGCTGCGAATGGAGGGAGCATTTCGGAGGTCGCGCCGTTGACTGCGGCAAGCACTGGACCAGCGGTTTCAGACGGGGCGAGCGAAGCCTCAGCATCCCCGAGGTTGACGAAAACACGCACCACCTGCCCTTCGGCACGCCGTTCCAGCATCAGGACATCACCGCGCACGTCGCACGCTGAAACACCGCCATGGTGCAGCGCCGGATGCGCCTTGCGCAGCGCGAGCATGTTGCGGGTATGATTGAGCAGCGAACCTTCATCGCCGGCTTGCACTTCCACAGCGCGTTGAAGGTTTTCCTCACCCAAGGGTAACCAAGGACTGTCACTGCCGAAGCCGCCGCAATCGCGAGCGTTCCACGGCATTGGCGTGCGTGCGCCATCACGGCTGAGCGTCAGCGGCCAATTGGCAATCGCCTCGGGGTCATGCAGTTGGTCGAACGGGATATCGACCTGCGTCAGCCCCAGTTCTTCGCCTTGGTAGAGAATGATATTGCCGCGCAAACAGGAAAACAGCAGCATCTTCATCCGGGTGAAGGCTTCGTGCTGTTCCGGCCGGCACCAACGGCTGAGAGCGCGCGGGGCATCATGGTTCTCGAACGCCCAGCTTGGCCAGCCAATGTCAGGCTCGTCCGGCCATAGGGAGAGCGCATCACAAACAAGCTGCGGCGTCAGCTTTTCGGCGTAAAGAAAGTCGAAGCCGTAGGCCGAATTGAGATGCGTTTCTCCGTGTGTAAACGCTTTCATTTCCGTATCGGCGTCATCTCCGCCAACTTCGGCAACAGTGAAGATACTATCGTACTCGTCCGTAAGCGTCCGGATACGCTCGATGAATGCGGGAATATCGGCGTGAGACTGGTTGTGAACGCGCAATTGGAAATCGAACGAGCGCGTGCGTGCCTTGCCATTCTCCGGCGCGGGGGGATTATCGCGCAGTTGCGGGTCGTGCATTGCGAAATTGAGCGCATCGATGCGGAAGCCATCGACACCGCGATCGAGCCAGAAGCGCATGACATCGAGCACCGCGTCCTGCACTTCGCGATTGTGCAGATTCATCTGCGGCTGGCTGCTGAGGAAATTGTGAAGGTAATACTGCCCCCGCCTCGCGTCCCATGTCCAAGCGGGTCCACCGAAGACCGATTGCCAGTTCGACGGGGGAGAACCGTCCGGCTTGGGATCGGCCCAGACATACCAGTCAGCCTTGGGATTATCCTTGCTGGATCGGCTCTCCACAAACCACGGGTGCTCGTCCGAACTGTGCGAATATACCTGGTCTATCAGCACCTTGAGGTCGAGTGTATGGGCGCGGGCAACCATTGCATCGAAATCGGCCAGCGTCCCGAAGATCGGATCGACATCGCGGTAGTCCGCCACGTCATAGCCGAAATCCTTCATGGGAGAGGTGAAGAACGGGCTGACCCAGATCGCATCTACACCCAGCCGCGCCACGTGATCGAGGCGCGAGGTAATGCCCGGCAAATCGCCGATGCCGTCACCATTGGAATCCATAAAGCTGCGCGGATAGATCTGGTAGATCGCCGCGCCCTTCCACCATGGCAAATCGGATTGCGCTTCGCTCATTCAGCTGTCTCGCTTACGCGGCAAACAGCCCAACCGAAGGCCGGAACGGTGAAGGCGGCGCTGCCCGGTGCAGTCACCACGGCAGGGCAGGCCCCTGCCAGCGTTTCGAAAGCGCGCGCATCATAACCGACGCGCACATTGGCCGAACGCGGGACAGCCGTGGTGTTGAAAACGGCAAGATATTCGGTGCCATCGTCGGGGTCGAAGCGCGCAGCAGCGAAGATGCCCGGCTCCTGCTCGTAATGGCGCACCTGCTGGCGACCCCGGCTAAGCGCCGGATGCGCCCGCCGGATCGCGGAGAATTCGGCAATCAGGCGATAGAGCGGATGGGCCGTATCGAAATTACTGTCCGCCGTGGTGGCATCGGTGCCGATCAGCACATTATCATTATATTCGGCAGTCACGCTGGGGAACATGTCCTCGCGCGCCATCTGGTCGTTGCCATCTCCGACAAAGCCCTGCTCCGCACCGTAATAGACGGTTGGTGAACCGCGCAGCGTCAACATCATGGCATGGCCCAGCTTGACGCGGGCGAGCAGCTCATCCTGCGAAATTCCGGCCATGTCTTCTCGGATGAGCGTGGAAAAGCGGCCCATGTCGTGATTGCCGAGAAACGTCGGCAGCGTGAGCGCGGTCGCCTCGCCGCCTTGATACAATACGTCGCCATCGAACATTTCGGCGAGGACATGGGTGCCCTGCCCGCGACCCAGTATCTCGCGCATGGCCGACTGGAAGGCGAAATCGAGCACGGCGGGCAGCTCGTCGCGGCGGGTGTATTGCGCGATGTAGCCACTGTTGGGCGAGTCCATGTAGACTTCGCCGAACATGTGGAAATTGGGAATGCCCGCCGCTTCGGAACAGCTTTCCATGGCCGGTACGAATTCGCGCCAGAAGCCCGGATCGACATGGCGAGCGGTATCGATGCGGAAGCCATCGACCCGTGTGTTGGTGATCCAGTCGCAGAAGATGTCGATCATGCCTGCACGAACGCGCGGGTGTTCGGTAAAGAGATCGTCCAGTCCCACAAAGTCACCAAAGCGGCTGCTTTCGCCGGTGAAAGTCGTGTCGCCGCGATTGTGGTAGTAAATTGGATCGTTGAGCCATGCGGGGACTTTCACCTCGCGCTCGGCATCGGGCACATACGGCGTGTAGGCATAGGCTGGATCGGTCAACTGGGTGAAGTTTGCCTCGCCCGAATCCTCATGCCCCATGAAGCCGGGATTGATCGGCTCGCCGTCGACACCGCCGCGCCGCGAATAGGGAAAATCGCCGAGGCTGCGGTAGACATAGCCGGTGTCATCGCCTTCGACATAGCGGATCACATCCGCCGTGTGGTTGGTGATGATGTCCATGTAGACCTTCATCCCGCGCGCATGGGCGGCTTCGACGAAAGCGGTAAATTCCTCGCGCGTACCGAAATGGCCGTCAGGCCGGGTGAAGTCGGTCACCCAATATCCGTGGTAGCCTGCGCTTTCATCGCCTTCAGGACCCTGCACGGGCTTGTTCTGGAAGATCGGCGCGAACCAGATCGCGGTGACGCCAAGCCCTTCGAGATAATCGAGCCGCCGGGTCAGACCGGCAAGGTCACCGCCATGATAGAAACCGCGTGCGGCAGGGTCGTAGCCCGTTTCCAGCCGACCACCCGTGAAATCGCCGGTGTCGTTCGACGGATCGCCGTTTTCGAAGCGATCGGGAAGAACGAAATAGATAATTTCCTCGCTCGGCAAGCGGTCGAGATAACTCGCCTCCGCGCCAGTCGTGCTAGCTACGGGAGCTGCCGCCTGCTGGGCGGTCGCGCACCCGGGCAGCGCTGCGGCGCCAAGCGCCAGCGCAAGGGCATGGGTAATCCTTGGGCGAATAATCATGCGGGAATCTCCGGGCGGGCCATGCCGCCGACATAGGATTGCAGGAAATCTTTGTGGCCGGGCATCTGGCCGACCTGTTGAGCGGTTATGGCCTCGGTCTGCTCCAGCAGCGCGCGCAGATCAGCCTCGGGCAAGGCATCAGCGACCGGATTATACGCTGCCGGCTCGACACCCTGCCCTGCGAGGACCTGGAACCAGCCCACCTCGGTGAACAGTTCCTCATGCTCGCGGTGGATCAGGCCGGAAGCGCGCCATTGCGCCAGCTTGGTCGCGAGAGTGTCGGGCAGTTCCATCGTGCGCAGCGCATCCCAGAACGGCTCTCCAACGCGCTGGTTGGCATGATAATGCAGCACGAGAAAATCGCGGATGCGCTCCCATTCGAAGCGCGCCTGCGCATTGAACCAGTCGCGCGTCGATTGCTCGCCGCGGCCTTGGGGCAATACGGTCAGGAAGCGGCTGATCGCGCTCTGGATCAAATGGATACTTGTTGATTCCAGCGGCTCCATGAAACCGGCCGAAAGACCCACGGCAAGGCAGTTGCCCTTCCAGTGTTCGCGCCGCATTCCGGTGGTGAAGTGGATAGGACGCGGGTCGGACAGCGGTGCTCCGTCGAGATTGGCAAGAAGCGTGGCGCTGGCCTCGTCATCGGACATATATTCGCTTGAATAGACCAGTCCGTTGCCGATGCGGTGCTGCAAGGGAATGCGCCACTGCCAGCCCGCCTTGTGCGCGATCGAGCGGGTATAGGGAATGAACTCGCCGCCCTGTTCGCAAGGAACCGCCATGGCGCGATCACACGGCAGGTAGCGGCTCCAGTCGTCGAAGCCTGCTTCGAGCGCGCCTTCGACCAGAAGGGCACGGAAGCCGGTGCAATCGATGAAGAAATCACCCTTGATACGCGCGCCGCTGTCCAGTTCGAGCGTCGCGATGTCTCCGCTATCGCCATCGCGGGCGACGGCGGAAATCGTGCCTTCGACGCGAGTGACTCCGCGCTTTTCGGAATACTCGCGCAGGAAGCTGGCGTAGAGGCCCGCATCGAAGTGGTAGGCATAGGGCATTTCCTGCCCTCGGGCGGTCTGCCCGCGTCGCATTCGGCCCGCGCGTGCGGCCACCGCGTTGAGCGAGTATGCGCCCGGCTCCTTCGCGAAACCCGCCTGCCTGGCGCGCAGCCACAGCTGGTGGAACGGCATCAGGCCCGATGCACGTCCGACCGGCCCGAATGCGTGGATGTAGGAATGCCCTTCGCGCAGCCAGCCATCGAAAGCGATACCCAGTTTGAAGCTGGCTTTGGTAGCGCGCATCAGTTCCTGCTCGTCGATGCCGAGTGCGCGGTGCAGCAGGTGGAATTGCGGGATAGTCGCTTCGCCGACGCCCACCGTGCCAATGGCATCGCTTTCAACCAATGTGATGCTTGTCCCCGGCGGGGCAAAGCGGGCCAGCGTGGCTGCGCTCATCCAGCCGGCAGTTCCGCCACCGGCAATCACAAATCGAGTTGGAGCTGTGTCCGTCATATCGCTGCCCTATGCCGACCCCGTGGCGTCAATCCACCATGCATGGCGCATCAACCGATGCCGCATGGTGGACCGACGGGGAGTCAAATGGGAGGTGCTACTCCCCGCCGGCCAGGGTCGTATCAGAAACGATAGGTGAAGCCTGCGAGGAAGCGGCGCCCGTATTCCTGATAATCGATTACCGCACGCGGTTCAGGCACGTTGAACTGCGAGACAAACGGTGCGTTGGTGAGGTTCTGGCCTTGCAGGTAAACCGACAGGCCATCGAGCGCACCGGTGTCGAAATCATAGCCGATCTGCGCGTCGAAAATCGTCTCTGCGCGGGCCAGGCGGCGCGTGGGCGATCCGCCAAAGCCGGTGAAATCGGCAAGGAATTCCGAACGATAACGCACGCTACCACGGGCGTTGAAGCCACCGCGTTCGTAATAGAGAGTGCCGTTGGCGACCCATTCCGAATAGCCGGGGATCTGGTCGACATTGCCGTTGGCATCTTCGATTTTGGTCTTCGTGTAGCCGACGCCGCCGGTCACGCCGAAGCCTTCGAGCGCGCCGATGAAGGCGTCGAACGGAACCGTTGCCGAAAGCTCTGCCCCGTAGAAGTCGCCGCCACCCGTGTTCACTTCTGAATCGAGGTAACCGATGGTGGTGACGGGAGTCTGGCCGGCAGGTGTCGGCAGGCCCGCGTAATCAAAGACTGTACGCGATCCATCGATGTAGCTGACGATGTCCTTGTAGAAGAACTGCAGCGCAACCACGCCCGATCCGCCAGCAAAATACTGCTCGATGTTGATGTCCATCGCATTCGCGCGATAGGGGCGCAGAAGCGGGTTGCCGCCGCCGCCGCTGATAAACGGTGCCTGCCCGGTGGGGCTGTCGGCCACGTTGTTGTTGATCCCGTATCCGATAGCCGAACGCAGGTCGTCGAGCTGTGGCCGCTGGATCTGCCGCGATGCGGACAGACGCAGGACAAGGTCGTGGTCGAAACGCGCCGTGAAGCTGACGCTTGGCAAGACATCCCAGAAGGTGTCGCCCAGCGTGATGTCAACCTGCTCGCCAGCAGCGAAAGCGATGCCCGATGAGCTCTGGTCGGTACGGATCGCCTGCACGCCAACATTACCGGTGAATACGCCGCCATCGAAATCCTGCTCGATATCGAGCTGGACATATCCGGTCAGCAATTCTTCCGAGATCGAGTAGGCCTTCGCCGGGATGTCGTTCGAGGTGTTGCGATCAAGGACGAGCAGGCCAGCATCGATCACGTCTCGCGCGTCATAGCTGACGATCGGGCCAAGACCGAGATAGCCGAGATCGGTCGAGCGCAGCAGCAGTTCGGACGGGATCGAGACTTCGGTCGCGCCATTGGCCGGCAGGATGAAAAATTCGTCCGGCGTCAGGCTCTTGCTGCGGTCGGTATAGGCTACGCCAACGTGTACGGCAGAGAAGAAGCCGTCCAGTTCATAGGCCGTGCCCAGACGGTACTGGAACAGCTCGTCTTCGAGGATGCGGTTGTTGAAATAGCCCGCCTGCACCCGGCTGCCACCCCAACCCAGCGGGTCGGTAAGGACGATCTGGTTCGGATCCGAATAGTCCAGCATGGGAGAGAAGCTGGTGCCTTCGGTGTTTGATACGAAGCCGATGGTGTCGGTTGCGCCAACACCTGCGTTGTAACCGGTGCCCGAATAGCTTTCGAGGCTCAGTTCGTTACGGTCGGTGCGCGAATAGCCGAAGTCGGCGAAAGCACTGAAGCGGCCGCCATCGTCCCAGGCGAGATTCACGCCGCCCGAATAGAGATCGGCCTGGCGCTGGAAGATGTCATTACGAACAACGCCTTCGACATTCTCAAATGTGCCGGCTTCGGCGAAGCCGCCAAACGGACCGTCCACCACGGTGGCAGTGCTGGGATCGAAGGTGGTGCCGAACGCGCCGAAACCGAGTGGAAGCTCGATGCCGCGCTTAGTCGATTCATCGTCGAAGTTGGAATAGAAGCCATCCACCGTCAGCATCAGCGCGGGTGAAAGTTCGGCCTGGAATGTGCCGTTGAAGCCAAGGCGCTCGAGCTGGGTCGAGGTCACGAAGCTCTTGTTGCCGCCGATCACGAAGGGGCTGCCCGGATCGCCGTTACCGGCGTATCCCCAGGCGTTGAATTCCTGCAGCTGGTACGGCTCGTTGGTGTAGGCGACAGCAAGCGCGATACCCATGGTATCGTCTGCGAACTGGTCGACATATGTGCCGTTGATACGATAACCGAATTCGTTCGAACCGGCGTTCAGCGCGCCGATATCTGCGTAGGAACCCTTGCCGCCGATGGCGAGAACCCGCTCACCAGCTTCCAGAGGACGGATCGTGCGGACGTCGATCGTGCCGACAAGACCTTGTCCGACAAGGCTAGCGGACGGCGTCTTGTAGACAACGACCTGGTTGACGATTTCGGCAGGATACTGGTCGAACTCGACCGCGCGGTTATCACTGGTCGAAGTCTGCTCGCGGCCGTTCAGCAGCGTTTGCGAGAAATCAGGGCCGAGGCCGCGAATGGCGATCACGTTCGCGCGGCCGTTGAGGCGCTGCGAGGTCACGCCGGGAAGGCGCGCAATCGATTCGCCGATGGAAGCATCAGGCAGGCGCCCGATATCTTCGGCAGAAACCGACTCAACGATCAGGTCGTTGAAGCGCTTTTCGGAAACGGCCGTGTCGAGCGCCTGGCGGAAGCCGGTCACGATGATCGTGCTCTCGTCGGCTTCCTGCGCTTCTTCCTGTTCGGAATTGGCAGGATTGTCCTGGGCAAGAGCCACACCCGGAAGGGCCAGCGTTGCGATTGCAAATGCAGTGGTGCTGGCACCGGTGCGCAGTGTATTACGGATGTTCATTCAGTGTCCCCGATCAAGCGCCGGCGGACATTCTATGGTCCCGACCGGCTAATCCTCGTCCAATACTCGCAAGGTCGACGCCCCGCAGAGCGCGCCATGTCTGTGCCTCACGTATCGAGGGCGAACGCCGGTGGCGGAAGACAGCATACGTATACGCAATTCTCGCCGGTCGGCGCAGTGTGGCCGAATTGTCGCAAGTTTGCCGGATGCAACAGCTTGCCCAAAATCGGCGTGAGACAGCCTGTTCGGTTTGCAAATGATGCTGTGCGCTTTTACCGTTTGTAACGGGCGCAAAAATACCAAGCGCCGCAGGGAGGTTGCATGGGACGGGCCCCGACAGGTCGGCCAACCAGCTTCGATATCGCGTATCTTGCCGGGGTCTCTCAACCCACGGTGAGCCGCGCCCTGCGCGGTGACAAATCGGTAAGCGAAGCCACGCGCGAACGGATCAAGGCCATTGCGCGCGACCTCAACTACACGGTCGACAAGAATGCATCCTCGCTGCGCTCGCAAAGATCGAACACGATCGCGCTGCTTTTTTTCGAAGATCCGACGCCCGACGAAAGCATGATCAATCCCTTCTTTCTTGCCATGCTCGGCTCGATCACGCGCGCCTGTGCCAATCGCAAGCTGGATCTGCTGATCTCCTTCCAGAAAATGGAGGATGACTGGCACGTGCAATATCAGGACAGCCACCGTGCCGACGGGCTGATCCTGCTCGGCTACGGAGACTACACCGAATACGAAGCGCGCCTGAAAGAGCTCAAGCGGCAAGGCACGCATTTTGCCCGTTGGGGTTCGGTGACGAGCGAGACATCCGGCTCCACCATCGGATCGGATAATTTCGGTGCGGGACGGCTGGCAGGGGCGCACCTGGTGGAGCAAGGTCGCAGGAAGCTCGCGTTTCTGGGCCATGCGGACGATCACTATCCCGAATTCGCACAGCGTTACCGCGGTATGTGCAAGGCGTTGGAGGATGCCGGCATTGCGCCCGACAGCGCGCTGCAGCATGACGCCATCACCACCGAGGCAGATGGTTATGCAGCGACATGCAGGCTGATCGAAGCCGGTGAGCCCTTCGACGCAATTTTCGCTGCCAGCGACCTGATTGCCATTGGCGCGATGCGTGCGCTTGCCGAAGCGGGGTTGGGCGTGCCGGGCGATGTCGCGCTAGTCGGTTTCGACGATATCCCCGCCGCCAGCCTCACCAACCCGCCGCTCACCACGATCATGCAGGACATCAAAGGCGCGGGCGAAAGGCTGGTCGAGACGCTGCTCGCCAAGGTGGAAGAGCGCGAAGGTCCGGACAATCGCCTGCCCACCAAGTTGATCGTGCGGGCCAGCACCGGGGCTACCGCCGCCTCCTGAGCGTGCCGTCACCGAGCGATACATTCGTATACGTATTGTCGGCATCGACCAATCATGCCAGCCCATTGAATTGACGCAGGACGGCACAGACCGGCCGCGCATTGGGTATGACGGGTAGAGGAAATTCGAATGGCATCGATCGAGGGCGCAGAGCCTGTTGTGAACCCGGCTCGCAAGCCGCAGATGGGATGGCGCGGACTGGCCAACATCAGCTTCGGCTTTTTCGGCATCCAGATTGGTTTCGTCCTCCAGAATTCGAACATGAGCCGGATTTTCCAGACGCTGGGCGCCAGCATGGACGATCTGCCGATCCTGTGGGTTGCCGCTCCGCTGACCGGCCTGATCGTACAGCCCATCATCGGTCACCTGTCGGACAACACTTGGAACCGCTTCGGTCGTCGTCGCCCCTATTTCATGACCGGCGCGCTGCTCGCCGCAATTTCGCTGATCTTGATGCCGCTCGCGCCCACATTTGCCGCTCCGCTGCTGTTTGCTGCCGCGCTGTTGTGGGTGCTCGATGCCAGCCTCAACATTGCAATGGAGCCTTTCCGCGCTTTCGTCGGCGATATGCTCGACAAGTCGCAACATTCGACCGGCTATTCGGTGCAAACCGCCTTTATCGGTGCGGGCGCGGTGGTCGCCGCGATCTTCCCCTGGCTGCTCGAACAGTTCGGCGTCAGCAATGTCGCCGCCGCGGGCGAGATCCCCGACACGGTCCGCTGGAGCTTCTGGGCGGGCGCGGTCGCCCTGTTCTGCGCGATCGGCTGGACGGTCATGTCCACGAAGGAATACTCGCCCGAACAGATGGCCGTCTTCGAGGCCGAGCGTGAGGTGGAGCAGGCCGCGGGCGTTAGCGCCCTCGCCGCCAAGGGTTACACCGGGCCGCTCGCATGGATAGCAGCGGGCGCGCTCGTCGCACTGTTGGTTGGCCCCCTCGAACTGGAGAAGGAAATTTTCCTGCTCGGCGGCTTGTTGGCGACCTACGGGGTCCTGAGCGGTATCGGCATCTGGTTGGCGAAGCAGGGCAAGAGCGCCAACATGCTCTCCAGCATCGTCGGCGATTTTTCCGGAATGCCCGACACGATGAAACGGCTCGCGCTGGTGCAGTTCTTCAGCTGGTCGGCGCTTTTCATCATGTGGATTTATTCGGGCCCGATCGTCTCGCAATATTACTTCGGCAGCGCCGATCCGACGACCGAGGCCTACAACCAGGGCGCGAACTGGTGGAACCTGATTTACACTGTGCAGAACGGCGTCGCCGCCGTCGCCGCGCTGCTGGTCCTCCCTGCTCTAAGCCGCAAATACGGCAAGGCGCGCACGCATATGACCTGCCTGCTGCTCGGTGCTCTCGGCTTCCTCGGGTTCTTCGTGCTGCGTGAACCGAACCTGCTGATCATCTGCGAAGTGCTGAAAGGGATAGCCTGGGCCTCGATCCTCGCCATGCCCTACGCCATTCTCGCCAGCGCCCTGCCGCAGAAGAAGCTCGGTATCTACATGGGGCTGTTCAACATCTTTATCGTCGTGCCGCAATTGCTGGTCGCGACGGTGATGGGCAGCGTGATGAATGCGTTCTTCCCGGACGAGCCGATCTGGACGATGCTGTTTGCCGCCGCCAGCTGGACGCTCGCCGCCTTCGCCATGCTCCGCGTGACGGTGCCTGGCGAGGACAAGCGGGACACGGTCGATGCGTAAGCTGGCCACTGCAATTGCACCCCTGCTGCTCGCCGCTTGTGGCGGAGATGATCTGGCCACCACCGATCCATGGGCCCCGCAGTCCTTTGTGCAGATCGAGAACCCGGAGTGGAGCCGCGACGCTGTACTCTACCAGATCAACACACGCCACTTCACGCCGGAAGGCACCTTCGCAGCGGCCGAGCAGCAATTGCCCCGGCTGCGCGAGCTTGGCGTCGACATCTTGTGGCTGATGCCGATCCATCCGATCGGGGAGGTCAACCGCAAGGGCACTCTGGGCAGCCCGTATTCGGTGCAGGACTATTACGCGGTAAACCCCGAATTCGGGACAGAGGAGGAATTCCGCAGCTTCGTCGATGCGGCGCATGAACAGGGCTTCCACGTCATTCTCGACCTCGTGGCGAACCACACGGCCTGGGACAACCAGCTCGCCGCCGATCATCCCGAATGGTACGAAAAGACCTGGGAAGGCGACTTCCGCCCAACCCCGTGGTGGGACTGGTCCGATATCATCGACCTTGACTGGTCGCAGCCCGGCGTGCGCGAGCATGTCGGCGGCGCGATGGAATATTGGGTGCGCGAGTTCGGTATCGACGGCTACCGCGCCGATGTGGCGGGATATGTCCCGGTAGATTTCTGGGAGACCATGCGCACAAGGCTCGACGCCATCCGTCCTGTCTTCATGCTTGGCGAGGTTCAGCAAACCGCATTTCACCGCGCCAGCTTCGATGCCACCTATGCCTGGGACTGGCACCACACGAGCAAAGCTATCGCTCGCGGTGATGGCAACGCCACCAGCCTGTTCGGCTATTATGCGGAGAACGAGAGCCTGTGGCCGCGCGAAGCCATGCGCATGACCTATATCGAGAACCACGATTCCAATGCGTGGGAAGGGACGATTTACGAGAACTACGGACCCGCGCTCGAGGCAATGACCGCACTCGCCTTCACCGGCGAAGGCCTGCCGCTGATCCACAACGGCATGGAGGCCTGCAACGCCAAGCGGCTGGAATTCTTCGAGCGTGATCCGATCGACTGGAGCCAGGGCGACGATTGCACCTACGGCGCGCTACTGGCTGACCTGATCGCTTTCCGCGATGCCAATCCGGCGCTGCACAATGGCAAATGGGGTGCACGGATGCATCAGGTGGTGAACGACCAGCCGCAGCAGCTGTTTGCATGGGTGCGCCAGCAGGATGGCAACAAGGTGGTTGGCCTGTTCAACCTGTCAGGCAATCCGGTCACAGCGACGCTGGCGGACGGGTTGGCCGCCGGGTCCTACAGCGAATTCCGCACGGGCGAGGATGTGACACTGGCTGAGGGCGACACTGTTTCGCTTCCTGCATGGGGCTTCAGATTGCTTTCTCGAAGCTCAAACTGAAGCAGACCTTGGTAAACTGGTTTAATTTTGAACATGTTGCTTGGCTTATCTCACACTATTTCTAATTTCCGCTGAAATTATTCTAAATCCATCCGCACTCCACAATTGGACTGATCTGGCTGCCAGAGTTTTCATCCGGCTACATCACGATCAGGTGATAACTAGGTCGAATCTGCTTTATATTTTTCATTTATCAGGCTGATTTTTAACCTTTTATACTGCCTCCATGTTCTGGCGCCCCCATTTTGGCGAAACCATTGAGCGCGGCACACTACTCCGGCCAACGTGATACAGGCGGTACGCAAGCGCGAGTTCTGCCTCCAACCTCCCTGAAAAGTTACATCATTTTACGAAAATGTATCAAAAATTAACGCTGAAACCGGCGTAAATCCAACATTGTTATCGATCTCATTCGCCACTGCGTTAACTTTTTTTTAGCGGTGTTTACCTAGTTCTCTGCGGCATGAAAAAAACGGTCGCAAAATTTTTGCCTCTCGCAGGCACTACCATTCCTATTGCTCTAATTCTGGCCAGCCAGCCCGCTTATGCAGAGGGCGTGTCTGCCGGGACGCTGATCGAGAATACGGCGAACGCAACGTTCGACGATGGCTCGGGCACGAGAACGATAGATTCAAACACTGTGGTCGTGCAGGTCAACGAGCTGCTCGATGTTACGGTTACGTCACTGAACACCGGACCAGTTGCGGTCACACCGGGCTCGGCAGTTCTGACCTTCGAGATCACCAACACGGGCAACGGGCCGGAGGCATTTCAACTGTCCGCCAATCCGTCGGTCGCGGGCAATGATTTCGACACGGTAGTCGACAACATCGCCATCGATCGGAATGGCAACAATGTTTACGATCCCGGTATCGACGAGATCCTGACAGGACCAGCCACCACGGAATTGCTGGACGCGGAAGCCAATCTCACCGTCTTTGTTCTTGTCACCGTTCCCGATGGCGTAGCTGACGGGGAAGAAAGCGATGTCGATCTGCTTGCAGAAGCGGTCACAGGCACCGGCACGCCGGGTACCACGTTTGTCGGTCAGGGCGTAGACGGCACGAATGCGATCGTCGGCCTAACCGGCGCAGACGACAATGCCATCGGCTCGATGGTTGTCGGCCTCACCAGCGTAGACCTGATCAAGTCGGCAACGATAAGCGACCCATTCGGCGGATCTGCAGCAGTTCCTGGCGCGATCGTCACCTATACCGTGACAGCCAATGTTTCAGGATCCGGTGCCGTCGATGAACTCATAGTCACGGACCGATACCCTGCCGGAACTCGCTATCGCGCGGGCTCGCTTGCCCTCGATGGTACCTCGCTCACCGACGCTGTGGGCGACGATGAAGGCGACGCCGATACCACGCAAATCTCTGTCGATCTCGGGACCGTCGCCGGTGGCACAGCACGTGTCATCACCTTCGACGTCATCGTAAACTAAATTCGAGTTATCGAGCATAAAGGCTTCAGATATGTTGAAAAAATACTTCATTCCAATCACCGCCACTCTCTTGGCGATCTCCGCTCCTGCAATGGCGGCGCAGGATAGCCCGCTGGTGCTGGAAGGCGATGTCCATCTCGTGCGCGTCGTGACTGATGAGAACGGTGTGCAAACGACCGAGATGGTCGAGCCCGATGTGATCGTCCCTGGCGACCGGCTGCTGTTTACGACTGACTACCGCAATATCGGCAGCGACCCGGTCAACGATTTCGTACTCACCAACCCGGTCCCGGCAGCTGTCCGCCTCGCGCCCGATGCCGATACCGGTCTGGAGGTGTCTGTCGATGGCGGCGAAAGCTGGGGTGCCCTGGCAACGCTGACAGTGGAGTCAGAGACTGGTGAAACGCGCGCGGCCGAACATGCCGACGTCACCCACATTCGCTGGACGCTCGGCGTGGTCGAACCCGGCCAGAGCGGCCGCTTGGAATATCCCGCCATCATTCGCTGATGAGCTGGATTTAACCGTCACTCCCGCGGGCGGCAGGATTTGCGCGGGGCTAAGTAAGAGAGGAACAGTACAATGAAACGCACAAAGCAGTTGCTGGGTGCGGTGAGTGCAGGAGCACTCGTCGCCGTCAGCACCGTACCTGCGATGGCAGCCGATCTCGGCACCGACGCAGGCACGGGGATCCAGAATACAGTTACGGTAAGCTTCAGAGTCAATGACGTCCAACAAACCGATGTCCAGGACACCGATACGCTGACCGTTGACCGCAAGGTCAATGTCCTCGTCGCCGATGTCGGTGGCACGACTACCGTTGTGCAGGACCAGCAGAATGCTGCCGTTGCCTTCCAGGTAACGAACACGACCAACGATACAGTTGATCTTGTCCTGTCGGTGGATCAGTCCACGACCGACAATTTCGATATCGCGAACGTGCAGTTCTACGTCGAAGACGGCACCACTGCCGGGTTCCAGGCGGATGAAGATACGCTTGTGACCTATCTCGAAGACGTGGCCGAAGACGAGACCCGCACGGTCTATGTCGTCGGCGATATCGACCAGGCCGGACTTGCTGCAGGTAACACTGCCGTGGTCAATCTGGTTGCAGACGTGCACGCAACTGCAGCCGGTACCGGCACAGGCGCGGGCGCGAAGTTCACTGACACGGCAGGTGCAAACACCACCGGTGTCGATACGGTTCTCGCCGATGCCGCGGGTACGGTCGACAACGCCAATGCCGGCGATCACTCGGATGCCAACACATTCGTGGTGGCAGGTGCAGGCGTGACAGTCAGCAAGACCAGCCGCGTGATCAGCGATCCGGTCAATGGAACAACCGATCCGATGGCGATCCCGGGTGCAGTTGTTGAATACTGCATTGCGGTCGTAAACGGCGGCAGCTTTGCAGCGACCAACATCACAGTATCTGACCCGCTGCCTACGCAGGTGACGTTCGCGCCGAATTCCTACGGCACGACCGGCGACATCGTGATCAATGGATCGGCATCGGCCGGCGTTTGCTCCGGCGGCACGCAGACCGACAAGTCGTACGACTTGACGACTGCTACGGTTTCGAATGCTCTGGAAAACATTCCGGCAGGCGAAACCCGTTCGCTCTACTTCCAGGTCACGATCGACTGATCGCGAACGAGTAGAACGACGTGCGTTTTGGTTCTTCTCTTCGTCGTTTGGCGGCAGCACTCATGGTAGTGCTGTCGCCATTCGGCGTGCCCGAAGGATCGGCAAGCGCACAAAGCACGATCGACAATATTGCCGAAGCGAGCTGGGTATTCGGGGGCACGGTTTCCGGGACCGAATCCAATATCGTTTCGATTCCTGTCGAAGACAGCACACCGATAATCTCGACATTCCACCAGGTCCGCGACGGTTCATTCGACCTGAGCTATTATGCACCGGTGTGTGCGGTCAACGCAGGTCGCCAGGCTGCTCCGCAAAATGCGGCGCAAGTTACCTCGACAGTCAGTCGGACCAGCGTCATAACCGCGGGCGAAGACCTGATTTTTCGGGTTGATGCCGCCTCGGCCAATCTAGATTCGCAACGGGTTGAAAGCCTGCAGGCGACGCTTCGGACATCGTCAGGCGATAGCGAACAGATCACGATATACGAGACTGGTCCGAACACGGGTCAGTTCGTTGGCCGCATTCCGACCATCAGGAATGTGGGACAGCCCGCACGCGACGATTGCCGCCTGAGCCTTGACGATGGAAACACCATCGAGATTTCCGTCACCCGACCGGGCCAGACCGCAGTCATCGTCAGTGCAGATGTCGATGTCCTCGCCGATCCCTTCGGCGTCGTGTTTGACAGCGAGACCGGCGAACCCGTTACAGGGGCGGTCGTTTCCCTGGTTGATGCCCGGACCGGGCAGCCGGCAGTGGTCTTCGGACCCGATGGCGTAACTCCGTGGCCCTCGACCGTCATTTCGGGAGAGCCGGTTACCGATGCGGCAGGCAATGTCGTTCAGATGGGGCCGGGTGAATACTGGTTCCCGTTCACATCTTTGGGCCAATACCGGCTGACGATCGAGCCGCCTGCCCCTTACACCGCGCCATCCATCGTGACTCCCGGACAATTGGCAATGCTGACCCGGCCTGATGGACGCGCATTCGTCATTCTCGATGCCTCCTACGGCGGCGAGTTTACCCTTACCGACCCGACACCGGTCCAGATCGATATTCCGCTCGATCGTCCGAGCCTCTCCGTCAGCCTGACCAAGACGGCCTCACGCCAGACTGCTGAGCCGGGCGATGTGGTGTTCTACACCATTGAAGTCCGCAATCAGGATGCAACGCGCGCCAAGCGCGATGTGACCCTCGTCGATACGCCCTCGCCCTGGCTGCGCCTGCGCCGCGACTCCATCCGCATCGACGGGCAAAGCTCGCCCGACGCCATCGAGATTGCGCCTGACGGCAGCCTGCTGACCATCGCTCTTGGCGATATTGCCGGCAATGCCACCCGCCGTGTCGTATATGCGATGACCGTGCGCCCCGATGCAGCGCCCGGCCTTGCGGAAAACCAGGTGCAGGCAACGGATTCACTTGGCCGCACTTCCTTTGCAACCGCATCGGTCGATATCGAGCGCGACACGATTGCCGGCCGGATGACCATTATCGGCCGCATCACCGCCGGTCCTTGCTCGGTCGACGACCCACGGGTCGGCATCCCCGGCGTTCGTGTCATGATGGAAGACGGCAGTTTTGCCATTTCCGATGCCGACGGACGCTATCACTTCGAAGGCGTCGTACCCGGCACCCATGTCGTGCAGGCAGCCGGGATGACTTTGCCGGAAGGCGCCGAGTTCGTCGATTGCCATCGTTCCACTCGCAACGCCGGTAGCGCCTCCTCGCGCTTTGTGACTGGCTGGGGCGGCTCGCTGATGGTCGCAGATTTCCACGCGGTCGTTCCGCTGGAATATATGGAACTGATCACCGCTGAAGCTCCCAGCGACGATCCAGCGTTCACCGCCGAACCGGTAACAGGTAATCTTGGTGCTGATACAACCGCATCAACAACTGGATCGACCGATGGCGCGGTAGGTGAACCGGCGCGCGCACCACGGACCAACTGGCTGGCGCTGGGCGATGGACCCGATGGCTGGCTCTCCCCTGAACTCGACCACAATCCCCGTGCGCCCGCGGTTCACGCCGCCATTCGACATCGCCAGGGAACCACGGTGACCCTTATGGTCGATGGCAATCCGGTCGAGCCACTGGCGTTTGAAGGAACCAGGAATGCGGTTGAAGGCGATTACGCGGTCAGCCTGTGGCGCAATGTGACGCTTTCCGACGAACGCACTGTCCTGACCGCACGATTCGTCAATTCCGAAGGCCAGGTGGCCGACACGATTGAACGCGTGGTCTATTTCACCTCGACACCCGCACGTGTCCAGTTCCTGCCGGACCATTCGAGTCTTATAGCAGACGGCCGCACGCGTCCGGTCGTGGCAATCCGGGTGCTGGACCACAATGGGCGTCCGCTTCGCGAGGGCGTGTCCGGCGAATTCACGATTGCCTCGCCTTATCAAAGCGCCGAACAGCTCGAGCGCCAGCAACTCGACCAGCTCACAGGCATCGGTCAGACCTCTTCGGCGCGCTGGCTCGTTACGGGCAACGAGGGCATCGCCCGCATTGAACTCGCCCCGACCATGGTCAGCGGATCGCTGCGCCTCGATTTCCGCTTCGACGACGGCGAAATCGCGCGCGATCAGGCGGTTGAAGCCTGGATCGAACCGGGCGACATCGAATGGACCATCATCGGTCTTGCCGAGGGATCAATCGGCGCTCGCACCGTGGCGGACAATATGGAGCGGTCGGGCCGCTTTGACAGCGACCTCGGCGACAACGCGCGCGTGGCGCTCTATGCGAAGGGTCGCGTGCTGGGCCGCTATCTGGTCACGGTCGCCTACGACAGCGCCGACCAGCGCGACGACCAGCGCCTGCTCGGGACTATCGATCCCAACGCCTATTACACGGTCTTCGCTGACGCATCGAGCCGCCGCTTCGATGCCGCGAGCCGCGAGAAACTCTATGTCCGTATTGAAACCTCGAGCTTTTATGCTCTCTATGGCGACTTCGAGACCGGCTTCAACGAAACGCGCCTCGCTCGGTACAACCGCACGGCAACTGGCGTAACCGGGGAAGCACGTATCGGCCAATTCGGCGTGCAGGCTTTCGCCGCCGAGATCGGCACACGCTTCCGCCGCGATGAAATCCAGGGCCAGGGTATTTCCGGTCCTTACAGCCTGTCGAGCCGCCGCCTGGTAGCGAACAGCGAGCAGGTGGTGATCGAAACACGCGATCGCTTCCGTTCCGAACTGGTCGTGGAAAGCCGCACGCTTACGCGCTTTATCGATTACGATATCGACCTGCTTTCCGGCACGATCAGCTTCAAGCAGCCTATCCTGAGCCGTGATGTAAACCTCAATCCGCAATTCATTGTAATCGATTATGAAATTGATGAACTTGGCGACGGCGAACTTAATGCCGGACTGCGTATCGACTGGACCAGCGACGATGGTGATCTGCGCATCGGTGCAACTGCCGTCACTGACAAAGGTGATGGGCCACGAACCGAAATGGGCGGCATCGACCTGCGCGCACGCATAGGGACGGCAACGGAAATCCGCGCAGAAGCCGCGCTTAGCCGTTCGCAGGGCGACACCGCGACAGGCTGGTCAGTAGAACTGCAGCACCAGACCAACGCCCTCGACATTCTTGCCTATGCCCAGTCACTCGATGGCGAATTCGGTGTCGGTCAACAAAATGGCGTTGAACTGGGTCGCCGCAAATTCGGTTTCGATGGACGGCTGCGTCTCGACGAGCATTTCTCCATCCTCGGAAGCGCATGGCAGGACGACGCAATCGATGACGATAGCCGCCGCCGCGCCGTTCAGGTGCAGCTGGGCTACCAGTCCCAGGACACCGATCTTACCGTAGGTATCGCCTATTTCGACGATCGACTGGCTGACGGAACGCGCAATCGGTCGACGGTCCTTGAAGGCGGCGTGACTCACCGCTTGCTCGACAACGACCTCGAGGTGAGCGCCACGAGCAGTCTTGCGCTGGATGCTACAGAATCGATTGACCTGCCCGCTCGCCATCGTCTGGCCGCGCGCTATGCGATCACCGATAATGTGCGTCTTGTCGGTCTGTACGAAATCGCTGAGGGCGAAAATGTGGAAGCTCGCACCATTCGCGGCGGTTTCGAAATTGTGCCCTGGCAAGGTGGGCAGATTACCTCCTCGCTCGGACAACAGCGTATAGATGAGTTCGGCAATCGCAGCTTCGCTGCTTTTGGCTTGGCGCAAACGCTTCAAGTAAGCCCGGAGCTTTCGATCGATGCGACGATTGATGGTAGTCACACGCTTGGCGGGTCGCCAGATGTGTCTGACGTCGTCAATCCGCTTCATCCCGTGTCCGGTGGTGGCCAGTTTGGCCCGGGCGGCGCGCTGTTCGAGGACTTCACCGCTGTCACCCTGGGCGCTGCATGGCGGCGTGATCGCTGGAGCGCGACAGCGCGCGGCGAGTACCGCGATGGCGAATTTGCCGACCGTACCGGCTTTACCTTCGGCGCGATCCGTCAGCTTGGCGAAGGCAGCGTGGTCGGTTCGGGCTTCACCTGGACCGAAGCGGATGGCGAGAATGGCGCGACCAGTGAAATTTTCGATGCCGCCCTCGCTTACGCGCACCGTCCCGACGATTCCGAATTCGCCATGCTCGGCAAGCTGGAATATCGCAGTGACGAGGTCACTGGTGCAGTCTTTGGCGA
Organism: Erythrobacter alti; assembly: GCF_037996805.1. Lineage (NCBI taxonomy): Bacteria > Pseudomonadati > Pseudomonadota > Alphaproteobacteria > Sphingomonadales > Erythrobacteraceae > Erythrobacter > Erythrobacter alti. Next base: position 181,616 of record NZ_JBBNAX010000001.1, read on the forward strand.
GACCGGTGCAGCCGGTCGCACCGCCCTCACGGTCAACGGCGATGCCGTTTCCCGCCGCCTTATCGCAAGTGTTTCGACCAATTGGTCGCCGCGAGGTTGGGAAGAGGATGAGAACGGCGTCGATCAACAGGTCCGCCGTGACGAATTCGGTCTGTTTGTCGCCGTGCGTCATAATTTCGATGAGTTCGAAGGATTCGACCTGTCGGGAACGTCATTGCTTGCAGGTGCAGAAGCGCGGATCGGCATCGGTGACCGGGTCGAGGTCGGCGCCATGGGAACAGTGCGCACCAATCTCGATGACAATGTCACCAGCTTCGCGGTCGGTCCGCAAATCGGATTCGTACCTGCAGACGGCGTTCTGTTGACGCTTGGCTACAATATCGAAGGTTTCCGCGACGAGGATTTCTCCGCCGCACGCAACACCGATCGCGGTGTCTATGCCGCAGTACGGATGAAATTCGACGCCGACACCTTCAGCTTCCTGGGATTGGGCCGATGACCACGCAACCTCCCCTTCCTGCCACAATTTTACGTCGGATTAACCATAATCGGCCAGGGGTGCACCTGATGATCACGCGCATCTTTTTCTGGTTGGCAGGTGTGCTGGCAACGCTGCTCTTCGCCGATGCGGCACAGGCACAGCAGACGTTTACCTACGTCAATACGGTCAACGGCACGATCAGCCCAACAGCATCGCCCTGCACCAACCCGCTGGTGCGCACTTACAATGTCACCCAGAACTTCGTTCTTGCAGATGTCGATATCGGAGCGCGCGGCGCGCACACATATCGCGGAAACTTGCGGTTTACGCTTCAACATCCGGACGGCACCCGAGTACGGGTGGTCAATGAGAACGGAAATATTTTCGGCGACAATTTCAACTGGCGCCTGAATGACGAGGGCACGCAAGTCGTAAACTCGGATGGCAATGGCAACAATTATTCAACGGCAGCCGTGAACGGTGGATTCCAGCACAATTTCATCCCTAACGCAGCCCTCTCCGCCTTCGATGGCAAGAACAGCCAAGGCACCTGGCGGCTCGAAATCTGTCATGCATCCGGTCCCAATCGTACTGGCGAATTCTATCACTCCGAACTCTATCTCACTTCGCAACCGACCGGACCGTTTGCAGATCTCTCGCTGCAGAAGACGGTCAACAACTCCTCGCCCGCAAGCGGATCCAATGTCGTTTACTCGGTAACTGTGAGCAACGCGGGAAATTCCACCCAGTCTGCAACCGCTACGGTCCTCGACCAGCTGCCGCCCGGTGCATCCTATCTCAGCCACTCCGGCAGCGGATCCTATGCGCCTGCTACCGGCATCTGGAGCCTACCGACGCTTGCTCCGGGTCAATCGACCACATTGACGATCACCGCGTTGGTGACAGCAACGGCAGGCGCCACAATTACCAACGTTGCCGAAGTCAGGACATCGGACAGGAACGATTTTGATTCCACACCGGGCAATGGCTCTATTGCAGAAGACGACAACGACTTCGCCAGTTTCACTGTCAGCGGCACACGCCAGGCGGGCATCCCGCCTACGCTGGCGTGCCCGGATGGTTTTCTGACCTTTGATTGGGCGGGACGAAACTGGCCAGTAGGCAGCACCACGAACAATTATACGCTCACGGGTCTCGGCGCATTCAACTGGTCACTTTCCTCACCCGCACCGTGGCTGGACGTGGCCTCGCTGGGCGGCCAGCATCCCCGTTTGACGACTGCGGCGCAGAACACGACGTCGCTTTCGAAAGCGATCGACTTTGACAATGCGACGCAGTTTGCGACCACGACCGTCACGCTCGGCCAGCCTGTCGATGGTGCCCAGTTCACGATCTTCGATGTCGATTACGCAGCGAACGATTTTGCTGACAGGGTGACCGTGACGGGCCGCTTGGGAACTGATGTTGTCATCCCGGTACTGACAAATGGGACTGCCAATTACGTGATCGGAAACTCAGCCTATGGCGATGCCGGTTCGGCAGCCGATCAGCCCAATGGCAATGTCATAGTCACCTTCGATCAGGCTATCGATTCAATCATCATCGAATACGGAAACCACGCATTGGCTCCGGCCAATCCTGACGGACAGGCAATCCAGATGAGCGGCGGGATCCAGATCTGTCGACCGTATACCGATCTCATCGTGGTCAAGAGCAGTGCTCCGGTCGAGGATCCGGTGAACGGAACCACAGATCCCTTGGCCATACCCGGCGCCCGTATCCGGTATTGCATTCAGATCACCAATACCGGTTCTGCAACAGCCACGGCAATTACGGCGGTCGATAATCTCCCGACCGAAGTAACATACCTGGCGGGCACGATCCTCTCTGGCTTGACCTGTGAGGCTGCGAATACCGCTGAAGATGATGACGCGGCCGGGGCCGACGAAGCCGACCCTGCAGGAGCAAATTTTGCCGCCGGAACTGTGACCTACTCACGGGCCAGCCTGTCAGGCGGCAGCACTGCGGCGTTCACTTTCGAAGCTACGATCAATTAGGGCTAAGGCCAGGCAGTCTGCTTGAAGACAACGGGAAACCGGTTGTGGACCGACTACGGCCCTTGCCTTGTGCCAACTGAAGGCGGCGGTGGTGGACAGGGCTGGATTCGAACCAGCGTACGCTTGCGCGGGCAGATTTACAGTCTGCTGCCTTTAACCACTCGGCCACCTGTCCACACCGGTGCCGGAATGCGGGATTTCGCCCGCGGGATGAGGCGCCTTGATGCGGCGCCTTCCAGCCGAGAGGCGCCCCTTTGGCGAAGCACTGCTTGCCTGTCAATGGGGCTGCTGGCAGGAGCGCTCGCAAGGAAAGGCAAAACTATGGCCAAAGCTGGCAAGAAGAAGCTGCGCGGACGCGCCGGACGCATGCAGGGTGGACGCGGATCAGGCCGTGCTACGAAGGGAAATGTGCGCTTGTGGGGTCGCCACGCGGTGGAAGCTGCGTTGATGAATCCGCGCCGACAGCATCGCAAATTATGGGCCACGCTCGACGGGATTGATTCGCTCGACGGCGAATTGCCGCCCGATTTCCCACTCGAGCGCGCCGAAGTGGCGGACCTTGCCCGACTGGTCGCCAAGGATGCGCCGCACCAGGGGCTGGTTCTTGAATGTGAAGCCCTGCCCGACCTCCACCTGGCAGACGTCCTCGACGGCGATGCGGCCCGGCCGATCGTCGTACTCGACCAGGTCACCGATCCGCACAACGTCGGCGCCATACTGCGTTCGGCCGCTGCCTTCAACGCTGCTGCCATCGTGACACAGGATCGCCATGCCCCGCCCGAAAGCGGCGTGGTCGCCAAGTCCGCATCAGGCGCGCTGGAGACGGTTCCGTGGGTGCGCGTCGTCAATCTCGCGCGCGCCTTGGAAGAAATGGCGGAAGCAGGCTACTGGCGGCTCGGACTGGCCGGAGAGGCCGAGGCAAATTTCGCGGAAGCCTTGCCAGCTGGCCCGATAGCCGTGGTTCTCGGCGCAGAGGGTGAAGGGATGCGGCACAATGTGGCGCAGCACTGCGACGCCCTCACCCGCCTTCCTATCAGCGAGGCGATGGAGAGCCTGAACGTTTCGAACGCCGCCGCAATTGCCCTGTACGCTATTGCCACTCGGTAGCCGGCGGCCGCTCGGTCACAAAAGCAAAGGGCCGCCCCATCGGGACGGCCCTTTTCTTAAGTCAAGCGCCGCTCGGGTCGCTCGACTTCCCCCCACCCTCGAGTGGATTAGTTCACTGCGTCTTTCAGACCCTTGCCAGCCTTGAATTTGGGCTGTGTGGATGCCTTGATCTGCATCGGTTCGCCAGTACGCGGATTGCGGCCGGTCGATGCCTTTCGCTTGGCGCAGGAGAACGTGCCAAAACCGACCAGGCGAACCTCATCGCCTTTCGAAAGCGTGCCTGTGATGGTGTCAAACACGGCTTCAACCGCCTTCGTCGAATCGTTGCGCGAAAGGCCGCTGGACTCTGCGACGGCTCCGATCAGTTCGTTCTTGTTCATTGTCAGGTAGACCCCCTCACTCAATGTGAATGTCAGCAATTTTGGAATCGCGGACGCGATGGCGGGAATTGAGCGAGTTTTGCCGCCGCTGTCAAAGGCATTCCCGGCGAGGAACGGCCTTTTTTCAGACGAATCGAAGAAAAAGCGTTTGTGGGTTACCAGAATTTACCCAAAGCGCCGGATTTCAGGCGAATTTCGAGCGGTCGACGAATCGTGCCGACTGCTCGAACCTGCGTTCAATGTGCGGTTGTTGTCGGAGTCGCGCCGCTCGACGGGCCATGCGGCTGGCTCGCCAAATCATCTTCCTCGGTCCATTCGATCGGTGCCGGGATAGCGGTAAGCGCCTGTTCCAGGACCTGGTCGACATGGCTGACCGGGATGATCTCCAGCCCTTCCTTCACATTGTCGGGAATCTCGGCGAGATCCTTCTCGTTCTCTTCGGGGATCAAGACCGTCTTGATGCCGCCGCGCAATGCAGCGAGCAGCTTTTCCTTCAAGCCACCGATGGGAAGCACGCGGCCACGCAGCGTGACCTCGCCCGTCATCGCGACGTCGGGACGCACGGCAATGCCGGTGAGCGTGGAAACGATGGACGTGACCATCCCGATACCCGCGCTCGGACCATCCTTGGGCACTGCCCCTTCGGGCAAGTGGATATGGATGTTCTTGCGCTGAAAGATGCTCGGCTTGATGCCATAGGCAGGCGCGCGGGCCTTCACGAAGCTGAAGGCTGCGGCGACGGATTCGTTCATCACTTCGCCCAGCTTGCCGGTGGTCTTGGCCTCGCCCTTGCCCGGCGTAGTGACGCTTTCGATGGTGAGCAATTCGCCTCCGACCGAAGTCCACGCGAGGCCCGTAACGGCACCGACCTGCGGTTCTTCTTCGGACATGCCGTGCTTGAATTTGCGCACACCGGCAAAGTCGCCAAGATTTTCGGGTGTGATGGCGACGCTCTCGACTTCCTTCTCGAGGATCTTGCGCAGGCTCTTGCGTGCCAGATTGGCGATTTCACGTTCGAGCGTACGCACACCGGCCTCACGCGTGTAATAGCGGATCAGGTCGCGTAGGCCGTCCTCGGTCAGCTCGAATTCCCCGTCCTTCAGGCCATGGTCCTCCACCTGCTTGGCGATCAGGTGACGCTTGGCGATCTCGACCTTCTCGTCCTCGGTGTAGCCCTCGAGACGGATGATCTCCATCCGGTCGAGCAGCGGTTGCGGCAGGTTGAGGCTGTTCGCCGTGGTGACGAACATGATGTCCGACAGGTCGATATCCAGCTCCAGGTAGTGGTCCTGGAACTTGTTGTTCTGTTCGGGGTCGAGCACTTCGAGCAGCGCCGAAGCCGGATCACCGCGGAAGTCCTGTCCCAGCTTGTCGATCTCGTCGAGCAGGAACAGCGGATTGCTGGTGCCGGCCTTTTTGAGGTTGGACACGATCTTACCCGGCAATGAGCCGATATAGGTGCGGCGATGGCCGCGGATTTCGGCTTCATCGCGCACGCCGCCCAGCGACTGGCGGATGAACTCACGCCCCGTGGCGCGTGCAATCGATTTGCCGAGGCTGGTCTTGCCGACACCGGGAGGGCCGACGAGGCACAGGATCGGGCCCTTCAGCTTGTTGGTGCGCGCCTGCACCGCGAGATACTCGACGATGCGGTCCTTGACCTTGTCGAGCGCATAGTGATCGGCATCCAGTACTTCCTGCGCCTTGGCGATGTCTTTCTTGAGGCGGCTTTTCTTGCCCCATGGCAGGCCGAGCAATACGTCGAGATAGTTGCGTACCACGGTCGCCTCGGCGCTCATCGGCTGCATAGAGCGAAGCTTCTTCAGCTCGCTCTCGGCCTTGGCCTTGGCTTCCTTGGAAAGTTTGGTTTCCTCAATCTGCTTGGCCAGTTCGGCCAGCTCGTCGCCGTCCTCGCCATCGCCGCCCAGCTCGCTCTGGATCGCCTTCATCTGTTCGTTGAGGTAATATTCGCGCTGCGTCTTTTCCATCTGTCGCTTCACGCGACCACGGATCTTGCGTTCGACCTGCTGGACCGAAAGCTCGCTCTCCATGGCGGAGAACACCATTTCCAGCCGCTTCATCGCGTCGGTTTCGGCGAGCAGCATCTGCTTCGATTCGACCTTGGCCGAAAGGCTGGCGGCAATCGCATCTGCCAGCTGGCCGGCATCCTCGATATCGGCGAGCTCGCTTTCGATATCTTCGGGAAGCTTCTTGTTGGTGCGGGCGTAGTCGGAAAACTGTTCGAGCGCGCTGCGCATCATCGCCGCGACGTCGGTGCCGCTGGCGGTGGTTTCATCAAGCGCCGCGGTCTGGGCGAGATAGAAATCGCCATCGAGCCGCATGTCGCTCATCTTGGCGCGCGCCTTGCCTTCGACCAGCACGCGGACTGTGCCATCGGGCAGCTTGAGCATCTGCTGCACCTGCGCGACCGTGCCGATATCGTAGAGATCACCGCGTTCGGGATCATCGGTGGCGGGATCGGTCTGCGCGACGAGGAAAATATCGCGCTCTGCCTCCATTGCCGCTTCAAGCGCCGCCACCGACTTGTCGCGCCCCACGAACAGCGGGACGACCATGCCGGGAAAAACGACGATGTCGCGCAGGGGAAGAAGGGGGTAGGCGTTCATGCAAATATCCGTGTGTTGGGCAGCAATTCAGGCGCTGCTATGTCTTGGCACGGAATATGGGGGCGCAGGTGCGAAGCTGCAACGGGTGTGGATGGTTAGGTGTGGATTGGAAGGCAATTGTGCGAACAACGCGTAATCGTCAGGTTGTTACTTATATCATGTTGGTAAACCAGAAGCCGTAGGTTGGCTCGCCATTTGCATCGAGAGCCGGGTCAAAGCGGGCGTACTCGACAAGCGCGGCGCATGCGACTGCTTCGAAATCTTCATCACCTAGCGCGTTGGGCGAACGACAGCGTAAAACTCTACCATCTGGTCCCACAAGTAGGACCACGGGAAAGGCTGTGTTGCGGCTTCGGCGAAGCCCTGTGCGTGGATAGTGGTTTCTCACTCGCGCCCTCCACCTGTCCTCAAGCACGGGTGTAGGTGAGGAAACCGACCGTCGCAGTTCTTCAGGCTCTATTCCCCAAGTTTGAACAAGGTCAGCCATGCAAGTATCCATAGCCTGAAGAGGAGCGTCCATCTCGCCCGTGTGAAGCACAACGGTTTCATCGAAAACACTGGCAACTTGAATGCCTGAGATTTGTGGCAGGCCGTCGATCGGCTCCTCATCTGCGTTTGGAGGGATTTGCGACGGGCGGGACCGCAACAGATCAAGGGAAAGCATGGTAACAAACGCTCGAACGCTTCCATCTTGGCTGACAAAAGTTTCCGCTTCCTGGTCGAAAGGTTCGCGCGCCGGGAAGATGGAGATGTGAGGGCTTCGGTCTGTCAATTCCAAGTGGCTGCTGCCTACCGACAGACGAGCTTGGCCCACCGGCGCAATTCGGCGGAGTTCGAACCAAACTTCTCTCTCTCCGTCCACGAAACTCCGGAACAAGGAACAGCTGTCTTCCGCGTAATCCACTATCCAAGGTCTGGCAGCGTTGTATTCTCTCGTTGCCGAAGGCCGTGCTGCTTGGTCCTGCGCAGCCGCTGGATGACACACCAACAATAAACTGGCGATGACCGCTAAAGTGTTCTTACGGTTACGCATTTTGCCAATATGACGCTCAGACGAATAGCCGTCAACATGCTCACATCCCCGGCAGGTTGAACCCTGGCGGCAGGCCCAGCCCTTGCTGCATCTCTGCCATGTGCTCGCCCGCCTTGCGGTCGGCCTTGTCGCGGGCGTCATTGAAGGCGGCGGTGACGAGGTCTTCGAGGATCTGCTTGTCTTCGGGCTTGATCAGGCTTTCGTCGATCTCGACGCCCAGGATGCGGCCGCGTGCACTTGCGCGCACCTTGACCAGCCCGCCACCGGCGGTGCCCTCGACCTCGATCGTGTCGAGCTTGACCTGCGCATCCTGCATCTGCTGCTGAATCTTGTTGGCCGCTTCCTGTGCAGCCTTCATCATTTCTTCCATGTTTTCCATCGGGTGTTCCTCAAGTTTCAGGCGCGGCGCGACCAGTCTTCGCGCCCGCGCGGGGGATCTGTTGTTTCAACCAATTGCGCATCGGGGAAGGCATCGAAAGCAGCAGCAACCAGCGGGTGGTTGCGGATACGCTCTGCCTCGGCCTTTCTCGCGGCTTCGACAGCTTCGTAGAACGTCGGCTGGCCTTCGCCATCGCTGCGTACCACTTCCCACTTCCCGCCGATGCTTTCCTGCAATCCCTGCCGGACCTGCTTGGTGATATCCTCGTCATAGCCGGGTGGCTGGGTGTATTCGAGCTTGCCCGGCGCCAGCGAAATTACGCGGATTTGGGCCTTGAGCAGGCTGGCAAAGGACAGCGAGCCGGGCGCGCCCGAGTTTTCGATCCGGTCGACCAGCTCGTTCCACGAAAGAGACGCGGTTGCACCTCCGCCTGCCGCGCCACCCTGCGCACCCGCTCCGCTTCCGCCGCTTAGCGCGGCATCCTTAAGCTGTTTGGCGAGCTTCCCGGGATCGGGCATGTCGGCGGCGTGGAGCACGCGCAGCAGCGCCATTTGCGCCGATACGAGCGGGTCAGGCGCGCTCTTGACCTCGTCATGGCCCTTGAGCAGCAATTGCCACAGGCGGTGGACCTGTCCGGCCGACAGCCGTTCTGCCCATGCACCGATAACTTCGCGCTCCTCGGCAGAAGGCGCATCGACCTCGCCGATCTGGCCGATGGCAACGCGGTGGGTGAATTCCATCAGCGAGCGCATCAGTGCCAGCGGCTCCACCCCGAGCGCATATTGATCGGCAATTGCGTCGAGCAGTTTCTGCGGCTCGCCTTCAAGCAGGTGCTGGAACAGCCGCCGCTGCGCCCCGCGGTCGGCCAGACCGAGCATGTCGCGCACCTTTGCAGCGCGCACCATGGTTTCCGAGCCATCGCCATCCATATCGGCATGAGCAATCGCCTGGTCGAGGATTGACAAGCCGTCGCGCACCGAGCCTTCCGCTGCCGCCGCGATCATCGCCAGCGCCTCGTCCTCCGCGCCGACACCTTCCTGCTCGCAAACAAAGGCGAAATGCTTTTCGAGCAATTCGGCCGGAATGCGGCGCAGGTCGAACCTTTGGGTCCGGCTGAGAACGGTAACGGGCAGCTTCTCGACTTCGGTGGTGGCGAAAAGGAATTTTACGTGTTCGGGCGGTTCTTCCAGCGTCTTGAGCAGCCCGTTGAACGCGGCCTTCGACAGCATGTGAACTTCGTCGATTATGTAGATCTTGAAACGCGCGCTGACGGTGGCGTAGCGGACCGCCTCGATAATCTCGCGAATGTCATCGATGCCAGTGTGGCTGGCAGCGTCCATTTCGATCACGTCGATATGGCGGCCTTCGGCGATTGCGGTGCACGGTTCGCACTGGCCGCAGGGATCGATGGTTGGTCCGCCCTGCCCATCCGGCCCGACGCAGTTGAGCGCCTTGGCGATCAGCCTTGCGGTGGAGGTCTTGCCGACCCCGCGAACGCCGGTCATCAGGAAGGCGTGGGCCAGCCGGTCGCGCTCGATCGCATTGCCCAGCGTGCGCACCATCGGTTCCTGCCCGATAAGCTGGCTGAAGGTTTGCGGGCGATATTTGCGCGCTAGCACACGGTAAGGCTGGGCCGTTTCGGCAGGCGGTTTTGGCAAAGGTGCCGCATCGCCGCCTTCCAGTGCGGCAGGCTTTTCCGGAGCCGGAGTTGCAGCGACGGGGGGCTCTACGTCAGGCGCATTGTCAGCCGTGGGTTGCGAAGAAATTGCTGGTTCGGGCTCCCCGAACAATGCGTTCTGGCCCGCAGCTTCGAGTTCGGCGGCGGAGGGCTTTGCCTCCGCCTCTTGCGTATCATCGGCCCATGGCGGGGTATCCGGGTTTTCCGGGGAATCACTCATGCAGCAAGACTAGGCGCTCACCGCACGAATGTCATTGCAACAATGTCGTGGAAAAGGAGCCGAGCGACCCGCTGCCATCTACCTGGGCTGCTTCCTTCCGGATCTGACCCGGTGAGCAGACGCGAACGTCCACCCGACTCCCGCGGCGCATATGGCGAGGTGTCGGCGGAAATTCAACCCGAAAGGTTCACATGCCCCAGCCCGACCGCGCAGCGCTTAGCGGAAGTTGTCGGCGTAGGCCTGGAGCTTCAGTTTCTTTGGTGGGACCGTATGGACGCGGGCGGCGATGCCGTATTTCTCGGCATAGGCCTGCGCGGCCTCGCAAGTCGGGAATTTAAGCTGCACTTGCTGGCGCGTGTCGCCACTGCCGGCCCAGCCCATCAGCGGATCGGGCTTTTTCGCTTCTGCGGGCACGAAATCGAGCACCCACTGATCGATGAGCGCCTTGCCCGATTGCATCGCGCTCTTGGGGCGCTTGTAGATACGTGCTTCTGCCATGGATGAGCCTCTAGGTCAGTCGTTCGAGTTTTTGAAGGCGTTTTTGGTCTTGAGGCTCGGCTTTTCGGTCCACGGCTCCTCCGGCCAGCGGTGCTTGGGATAGCGGCCCTTCATTTCCTTGCACACATCTGCCCAACTGCCGCGCCAGAAACCCGGCAGGTCGCGGGTTGCCTGGATCGGCCGACCGGCTGGGCTGGTAAGATGGATGAGCAGCGGCGTGCTGCCGATCATCGGATGGCGATCAAGCCCGAACAGCGCTTGCACCCGCACCTCGACACTGGGCGCATGTTCGCCTGCATAATCGATGGCATGGCTGGTGCCAGCCGGGCTGGTGAAGTGGCGCGGGGCGCGCTTATCGAGCTGCTGGCGATCCTCCCAGGACAGCAAGTTGAGCGCACCCTCTGCGTAACGCGAAGGCGGCAGGTCGAGGTTGCGGCGTCCTGCCAGCAGCGGGGCAAGCCATACGTCAGCACGCTGCGCCAACTCCTCATCCGAAAACGCTTCTATTCGCGCAAACCGCGCTCGCGTCAGCAATCCGCGCGGGAGAAGTTCCCCCAGCTTCTCCACGGCCTTTTCCACAAGGATATCCACAATCGCTTCAGGGTCCGGGTCAGGATCGGGGCCGCTTGCCAGCGCAATCGCGCCCAGACGCCGCTCACGCCGTGCTTCCACCCGATTTTCGGCGTTATTCCAGATGGCTGTCGTGCGTTCGTCAATCAGATTCGCAAGATGTTTTTCGACATCTGCGCGCTGCAATTCAGCCGCTGCGGTGATGCGCGCGCCCTTGGCTTGCCCCGTTGCATCCGCAATCACCAGCCATTCTGCACGCGCCAGTGAGGATGCAGGGTCAAGCATGAACCCGCGCCCGCCAGCAGAAATCCAATGCTCGCCTGACGAATCGCGCCGCCGCGCCACGAAATCAGGCCTTGCGAGGGCAATAAACACCGCCGGATCGAGCGACTGGCTCTTCCCGCTTGCGACCAGCCGTTCGGCTGCCCTCGCCCAGTTCCGCGCCAGCTTTCGCGATGCCTCCGCCCGCTTGCCCCGATTGGTATTCCAGCGCAGCAAGCGCGCAGCCAGATCCTCTCCGCGACCGCCCAGCCCGCGTTCCTGCGCCAGCAATACCAGCCGCGCGGCATCCTCGGCCTGCGATGATTTGGCACCGAACAGGATTGCAGCTGCGCCTTCTGGGTCGAGTGGCAAGGACGCCACCTGCTCGCCCCAAGATGTGATTGCGCCGCCCGCATCCAGCGCGCTCATCTTCTCCAGCCTCTCGCGCGCACTCGCCACCGAAGCCTCCGGCGGCGGATCGAGCCATTGCAGGCTCGCCGGATCGGTTACGCCCCACGCAGCAAGGCTGAGCACGAGCGGTGCGAGGTCCGCGCTAAGCATCTCAGGTGTATCGAATTCGGGCCGCCCGGCGTGGCCTGCCTCTTCCCACAGTCGATAGGCGACACCGGGTCCTTGCCTCGCAGCACGCCCGGCCCGCTGCGTCGACGCTGCCTGGCTGGCGCGCTGGGTGACAAGATGCGTGGTGCCGGCCGCCCTGTCGAACTGTGCCTTGCGTGCCAGCCCGCTGTCGATCACGACCGAGACACCATCCAACGTCAGCGAAGTCTCTGCAATGCTTGTGGCAAGCACGATACGCCGTTGCCCGCCTGCATCCCGCCGGATCGCGGCGCGCTGGTCTTGTGGTTGAACCTGTCCATGGAGCGGCAGGACCGGCACGTTCGGCAGCTTGTCAGCCAGCCTTTCGCGCGTTCGCTCGATTTCACCAACACCGGGGAGGAAGGCGAGGATATCGCCGTCCTGCTCGCGCCACGCGGTGAGCACGGCGGAGGTCATGGCATCCTCAATCCGCTTTTCCGGCGCTGCGCCCAGCCATTTGATGTCGAGCGGATAGGCCTTGCCCTCGCTCGCAATAACCGGGGCGTCGCCGCCCATCAGCTTTGCAAATCGCGCGCCATCGATGGTCGCGCTCATCACGCACATGCGCAGGTCTTCGCGCAGCACGCCCTGCGTCTCCAGCGCCAGCGCGAGGCCCAAATCGCTGTCGAGATGCCGTTCATGCGCCTCGTCGAACAGCAAGGCGGAAACGCCTGCCAGCCCCTGATCTTCGAGCAGACGGTTCACCAGGATCGCCTCGGTTACGACAAGAATGCGCGTCGCCTTGCTCGTCTTGCTGTCGAGCCGGGTGAGATAGCCAACCCGCTCGCCCACCTTCTCGCCAAGCAAGTGCGCAATGCGTTCTGCTGCCGCGCGCGCAGCCACGCGGCGCGGACTTGTGAGGATGATTTGTCCGTCACACCATTCCTCGTCCAGCAATGCAGGTGCCACCGCAGTAGTCTTGCCGGCACCCGGAGGAGCGACAAGCACGGCAGAAGGCCCCGCGCGCAAGGCTGCAAGCAGGTCCGGCAGGACAGCGTGAATGGGAAGTTCAGCGGTCACGCGACCGCCTTAATAGCCCCGCGCGACTGCGAATTGCGCCGCTTCCACCATTGCGCGGCGGGCGGCGGTGTCGGGGAATATCGAAAGTGCGTCGCAGGCCCGCTGTGCATAATGGCGGGCGCGTTCGCGGGTTGCGGAAACGCAGTCGTGCTTGCGGATGAGTTCAATCGCACGCGCGAGGTCTTCGTCCTCGGTGCAGAAGCCCGCGATGGCATCACGCCAGAAACGGCGCTCTTCCTCGTTTCCGCGGGCGTAGGCGAGGATGACGGGCAGCGTCATCTTGCCCTCGCGGAAATCATCGCCGCGCTCCTTGCCCATTTCGGCAGCTTCGGAATCGTAGTCGATGGCATCGTCCACCAGCTGGAAGGCGATGCCGAGATTGCGGCCGTAATCCTCGAGCGCCATTTCTTCTGCCTCGCCGCATTCGGCGACGACCGCGGAGATGCGGCTCGCAGCGGAGAACAGGGCAGCGGTCTTGGCGCCGATGATGTGGAGGTAACGCTCTTCGCTGGTTTCGATCTTGCGCTGCGCCGTCAGCTGATCGACTTCACCCTGAACAATGATCGCGCTGGCGCCGGAAAGGATCTTCAGCACCTTCAGGCTGCCGTCCTCAACCATCAGTTCGAACGCGCGGCTGAACAGGAAATCGCCGACCAGCACGGTTGCGGGATTGCCGAATACGATATTGGCGGCTTCCTTGCCGCGGCGCATTTCACTCCCGTCGACCACATCATCATGCAGCAGCGTGGCAGTGTGGATGAATTCGACTGCCGCAGCCAGCTTGTGATGGCGGGTGCCCTGATATCCGACAACCTCAGCGCCGGCGAGCGTAAGCATCGGACGCATCCGTTTACCGCCACCCGCAATCAGGTGGCCTGCAAGCGCCGGAATCAGCGGAATTTCGCTCTGCATACGGTCGAGAATGATGGCATTGACCGCGTTCATCGGCGTGGCGGTCAGCGACAGGATCGGCGCGAGCGAAGGCCGCTCTTCGCCGCTGGCGCGCTTCAGGGGGACGACGTTGTCGCTCATGGTTTTCCAATGGGGATGTCAGAGGGTGTTGGCAAGCTGGCATTTCTGCCGCATTGGATAACGAAACTTGCCAATTCGCGAGACAAAGCGCCTCCATGACCGATCCCGCCACCGACGAACAACTTGCCGCCTTCCGTCGCAGCATCGACAATATCGATGCGGCGCTCATTCACATCCTGGCAGAGCGGTTTCGCATCACGCAAGCCGTCGGCCAGTACAAGGCGAAGACAGCCCTCCCCCCTGCCGATCCGGACCGCGAAGCCAGGCAAATCGAACGGCTGCGAACACTCGCGGCAGAGGCCGATCTCGATCCTGAATTCAGCGAGAAATTCCTGCGCTTCATCATCGATGAAGTGATCCGCCACCACCAGAAGGCGCGCGGCGAGTAAGTCCGCTTCACCGGATCGACTAAGCGATATTGCCCACGCGCGGCAGGGTCAGCTTCACCAGCAAGCCGCCAAGATCCTCGCTCTCGTGCAGTGAGACGCTTCCACCGTAGATTTCCGCCACATCGCGCACGATGGCGAGGCCCAGGCCGGTGCCCGGCTTGCCCGTATCGAGCCGCGCACCGCGCCCGAATATCTCGTCACGCGCCTTTTCGGGAATGCCCGCGCCATCGTCCTCTATCCAGATTTCGCAGACCTCGGCGTCAGGTTCGGCATCGATCGTTACGAACACGCTGCCGCCGCCGTACTTCGCCGCATTCTCGATCAGATTGCCGAGCAATTCATCGAGGTCCTGTCGCTCCATCGCGACTTCTGCATCCCTGCCGTCGATATCGAAGCGAACGTGGTGGTAGAGCCGCGAAACGGCACGCTCCACGCCGCGCGCGCTTTCCATGGCGTTGGTCCGCGCAAGGCCGGTCGCCCTGCGTCCAACTGCGCGGGCACGGGCGAGGTGATGGTCGACATGGCGCTGCATCGTGTCGGCTTCGCGCAGCACCGTCTCATCCAGATCGGGCGATTGCGCGTGCGCGGCATTGTTGAGGACGGTGAGCGGGGTCTTGAGCGCATGGGCCAGATTGCCCGCATGGGTGCGTGCTTCTTCCGCCTGCTTTTCCGAGTGAGCGAGCAGCGCGTTCAGCTCGTCCACCATCGGCTGCACTTCCAGCGGCAAGGGTTCGGTCACGCGGTTGGTGCCGGTCGAGCGGATACGCGCAATGGCCTGACGTACGCGGCGCAAGGGTCCAAGGCCGTACCAGGTCTGTGCCATCGCCATCAGGAACAGGCCGATCCCGAGGATGGCGAACGACCAGGCCAGCGTGGCGCGTACGGTGGCGATCTGGTTGTCGATATCCTCGCGGCTCTGCGCCACGACGAATTGCCAGTTCACATCGCTTCCCGGCAACTGGATGGTACGTTGGGCGATGCGCAAAGGTTCGTCTGGAAATTGATCTGAATCGTAGAATATCGGGTCCGCCGCGTCGACATCGCGTACAATCAAACGGTCGTCCCACAGGCTGCGCGAGGGATAGGGCTCGTAACCCTCCCCGCTGATCTGCCAATAGGAACCGCTGCCAGGCTCCAGGTAATTCTGGTCGCCCAAAATCGAATTGAACGTGACGCCCCACACCGGATCGACTTCCGCCGATCGCAGCATGGAATTGAGCGGGATGGTCAATCGGCTATCGAATTCGCTCTGCAACTGGCTGGTCAGCACCCTGTCGAGCGCGACACCGCCGACCGACAGCAGGATAACGATCCAGCCAGCCGCGATCAGCATCATGCGCCTCGAGAGGCTGCCGGTATGCGTGACAGCTTCAGGCGCGCCGGCGTCCTCCGCCAGCGCGTCCTCTTCCTCTAGGGAGACATCTCCGGCGACCTCTCCGCTATTCGCGGGGAGCGTCGTCGGGGTCGTCGAGGCTGTAACCGAGGCCACGGATTGTCGTGATCACTTCTGCGCCAAGCTTCTTGCGGATGCGGGTGACAAACACTTCGATCGTGTTCGAATCCCGGTCGAAATCCTGATCGTAGATATGTTCGATCAGTTCTGTGCGGCTGACCACCTTGCCCTTGTGGTGCATGAGGTAGCTGAGCAGCTTGTATTCCTGCGCCGTCAGCTTGACCGGCTCTCCTGCCAGCGTGACGCGACCGGAACGTGTATCCAGCCGCACCTGTCCGGCAGTCAGCTCGGAAGAGGCATTGCCCGATGCGCGGCGGATCAGTGCACGGAGGCGGGCGATCAGTTCTTCGGTCTGGAACGGCTTTGCAAGATAATCGTCCGCGCCTGCGTCAAGTCCGGCGACCTTGTCGCTCCAGCTATCGCGCGCAGTCAGCACCAGCACCGGGAAGGTGCGGCCTTCCTTACGCCACATGCCGAGCACGGTCAGTCCGTCAATCTCGGGCAGGCCGAGGTCGAGGATAACCGCATCATAGTCTTCGGTACTGCCCAGAAAATGGCCATCTTCGCCATCGGTCGACAGATCGACCGCATAGCCGTTCTGTTCCAGTGTTGATTTGAGCTGTTGGCCGAGTGTCGGCTCATCCTCAACGATCAAAATCCGCATTGATTCATCCCTGCTTGCACGAGCGCATTGTGTTGCTCTTGCAACATGAACGCGTCAAGCAGACCTGCGGTTTCCAATGGGGAGAGGATTAGCGCGAAACGCGCAGGACACGCGCCGTCTGGGCATCAACATCGACCCAGATCATCCGGCCGTTACGGATGAACTTCAGGCGATAGGCCTGTGCGGTCGGATCATATTCGAAGCCGATATATTCGTCACCCGAGCGCATTTGCGGGATAATCCGCCGTTCGATCTCGCGAATTGGCATGTTGCGCCCGGCCTGCATTTCGGCGCGGGCACTGTTCTGGTCACCACGGCCACGGTCCTGCGCTTGCGCCGATACAGCCGATGGAACGGCTGCCAGCGAAATCGCCAGCGCAATGGCGGCAAGAATGGCAGGGGGGCTTTTCATGTTGGCTATGTGCCTAAAGCAGCAGCCTTGAACAAGAAGTGAATTCCCCCGATGCCGGGCGTTCAGCTTGATCGCATTTAAGCTCAGGGCACCATCTGGTAACTGAAATTCACGGTAATTCCAGCCTGCACCTGTCCCGGCCTTACCGGTGTCATGCTATCCCGCGATGCGCCCGTTAAGACAATCTCGGACTGGTACGGCATCGGCTGGCTGCCCATCACATTTTCGCTGATTTCGAGGAGGCGGACATTTCCGAAGCCCGACATGCGCGCATAATCGAATGCGCGGGTGCGGGCGTTGGCGTATGCGGCCTGGCGTGCCTGCTCCACCGCGGGCTCGGGATCATCCACCGCCCAGCCGATGCCGCCGATATCAGTTGCTCCGGAAGCCACCAACGCGTCCAGCACTTCGCCTGTCCGGTCGATATCGCGCAGTTTCACCGTCACCCGGTTGGCAACGCGGTAGCCGCGAAAAACCTGTTGCTGGGTCGACTGGTTGTAACTGTATTCCGCGTTGAGATTGACACCGCTTGTCTGGATATCGTCCTCGTCAATGCCAAGCGCCTCGATCCGGTCGATCACCCGGTTCATCGCCCGCGCATTGGCGCGCATTGCTTCGACCGCTGTCGGCTCTACTGTTGTGACACCAGCGCTCAGATTGGCGATATCGGGATCGAGCGACACCGTCTCGGTAACCGACAAGTTCACCACCGGCCCTTCGCTGGCAATCTGGACCTGCGCAAAAGCGGGAGTGGCGATCAACGGGGTGGCGCACAGCGCCAGGGCATAACGAAGCATCATTGTCTCTCCAATTTGCAGCGTGATTACAGGAATTTCGCAAGGATAACGCTCATTGCGGCAATCACGTTCCTTGCCAGTAGCGCCGCTGGGCACTACCTGCCGCGCCACTATGGCCGAACCACCGATCCTCTCCCTTGAAGGGCTGGGCCTGCAACAGGGCGGGCGCTGGCTGCTGGGCGATCCGGGCGAAAGCGACGGGCTGGACCTGCACATCGGCCCGCGTGACCGGATGGCGCTGATCGGGCGCAACGGCGTGGGCAAGACCACGCTGCTGCGGCTCATCACCGGAGAGGTCGAAGCAGATCGCGGCGTTCGCAAGGTCAAGCCTCACGCCAATATCGTGTGGCTGGAGCAGGAACCGGACTTTTCCCGGCACGCAACGCTGATGGATTTTGCCTTGTCGGGCGATCACGCTCCGCCCGAGCACGCAGTGGAATCCATTGCTGGCCAGCTTGGCATCGACATGACGACAGATGCGGCGACCGCAAGCGGGGGCGAGCGCCGCCGCGCCGCAATTGCCCGCGCGCTGGCACAGAAACCGGACCTGTTGCTGCTCGACGAGCCGACGAACCACCTCGACCTTGCCGCGATCGACTGGCTGGAAAGCTGGCTCGACCGCTACAAGGGCGCCTTCATCGTCATCAGCCATGACCGGACCTTCCTCAAGCGCCTGACCCGCGCCACATTGTGGCTCGACCGGGGTGCGCTGCGCCGCAAGGAAGTCGGCTTCGGTGGCTATGAAGCATGGGAAGAGCAGGTTTACGCCGAGGAAGCGCGCGCGGCGGAAAAGCTGGATGCGAAGCTCAAGATCGAAGCGCACTGGCTGGAACGCGGCGTCACCGCACGACGCAAGCGCAATCAGGGCAGGCTCGAGAAACTCTGGGATATGCGTGCGCAGCGTGCCGCGATGATTTCTCCCGGCGGCACGGCCAAGCTCAAGCTGGCGAGCGACGAGGATTTCAAAAGCAAGTCCGTTATCGTCGCGGAGGACATCAGCAAATCCTATGGCGACCGCCCGATCATCAAGCCCTTCTCGCTCCGCATCCAGCGCGGCGACCGGATCGGCCTTGTCGGGTCCAACGGCGCGGGAAAGACCACGCTGCTTAAGCTGCTGACCAAGGAGATCGAGCCCGACAGCGGAACCGTGACGCATGCGCGCACGCTTTCGGGCGTTATGATCGACCAGCAACGATCATTGCTCGATCCGCAGAAAAGCGTGCGCGATGTGCTGGCAGAGGGCGGCGACTGGATCGACGTGCGTGGCAACCGCAAGCATGTGCAGGCCTATCTCAAGGACTTCCTGTTCGATCCCGGACTGGTCGACGCCAAGATCGGCACATTTTCCGGCGGCGAGCGCAGCCGTTTGCTGTTGGCGCGCGAATTCGCCCGCACGTCCAACCTCCTCGTGCTGGACGAGCCGACCAACGACCTTGACCTGGAAACGCTCGACCTGCTGCAGGAAGTGATCGCCGACTACGAAGGTACGGTGCTGCTTGTCAGCCATGATCGCGACTTTCTCGACCGCACGGTGACGGTGACACTCGGCCTTGATGGCAGCGGAACGGTCGATATCGTGGCTGGCGGCTACGAGGATTGGGAAGCCAAGCGCAAGAAGCGGCCAGCGAAAAAGAATGGCTCTCTAAATGACGCAGAGGCAGCGGGGAAGACCGCCCCGCCCGCTCCGCCACCGCCGAAATCGACCAAGCTGTCTTACAAGGATCAGCGCGATTACGAGCACCTGCCGTCCCGCATCGAGGAACTGGAAGATCTGATCGCCAAGGGCGAGGCCGCGCTGGCCGACCCCGATCTTTACGCGAAAAACCCTGACAGATTCTCCCGCATCAATGCCTCGCTGCAACTGGCGCGCGAGGAAAAGGATGCCGCCGAAGAACGCTGGTTGACCCTTGCGGAGCAGGTCGAAGCCTGACGTCGGGCGCGCGTAAACAAGCCATTAACCACGTCTGCTCATAGCGTTTGCACCTTAGCACGGCAAAAGACGCTTCATGGGCACTGCTGCTTCTTCCGCGCTTCGGACCGATCCTGCTGTCAACGGGCCTGCTTACGGCAGTCTCGAGGCGCTTGGCGGCCCGCGCAAGTTCAAGAAGAAGCCGGTCCTCGTGCTCGATCCCGATGAGCTCGAAAAAGCCCATGCGATGTTCCACGAAGCATCTGCTGAAATGCTCGGCGAAGATGTAGAACGCGCACCGCGTGCAATCGGCATCCTTGGTCTTGCTCCGATGGTGGACGACGATCCCGAGGAAATGGGCGAAGCCGACGATGTCGAGGCTGGCGCCGAGGACGATCTGCCCACGCCCGACGCTGTTCTCGCGCTCACCCGCCGCAAGACTCCGCCGCCGCCGGTGGATGGTTTTGCCGAGGACGAACCGTTCGAAGATTCGGGCGACATGGGCAGCATGGACGGAATGATCAATTCGGCGACGGGCGGTTCGATCGATGATGACATCGACCTCGAAAACCGCATCTTCCCTTCGCTTCCAATACAGCCCGATCTGGCGGAAGAAGAAGACGTTGTTCCCGCATCCGCCGAACCGGTCGAAACTGCCAAGCAGGATTCGCCCATCGAGCCTGTCGAACAGGCCGAACCGCCGGTTCCGGTCGAAGAATCCATGCCGGAGCCGGAGCATGAGTTCGCGCCAGAGCCGGAGCCGGAAACAGCCTTCCCCGAACCAGCTTCGGATGAACCGGACCCCGTAGAAGCAATGGCAGAAATGCCCGAAGAGCTCGACGAGCTCCCGGCCGAGCCTGTTGATGCGTTCGCCAGTTGGAACGCAGAATTCCCGCGTGACGCCGTGCACTTGGATGCTGCAACCGACTTGCCATTCCCGTCCGAGGACTGGTCGGAGCCTGAACAGCAAGATTTCGATCCCGCGCCCGAGCAAGAGCCCGCGCCGGAGCCATCAAACGAAGCTGCATCCCTTCCGGACCTGCCGCCCGAACCCGGTTTCGAACTGCCGCCGGAACTTGAGGTCGCGGCTGAGGCCGACGAAGCCAGCGAAGAAACGTGCGAAGACATCTCTTGGGATGAAGTCGCTGCTGAAGACGACAATTCCGATTACACCGTCACCGATAATGACCGGGTCGATGGCTATGCCTTCATGCGCGATCCGCGTTCGCGCCGGTCCGCCGTCTTGGCGGCACAAGAAGGCCGCCAGAGTGCATTGCGCGCCAGGCTGCTGCGCGAGGCCGCCGAAGACGCTGCCGAGGCCGAACGCGCGAATGGCTCAAAATCGCTGCTTGCTGCGATGTGGAACTGGTTGCGCAGCCTGTTCACCCGCAAGGGCTAAGCCACCCAGCGGCATGCGACCTGCGCCCGCTCACGTGATCCGATAGAAATCCGCGACCCTGTCGAGCGCCAGCCGCAGTACCAGCTTGCCGCTGCGCGCAGGCCACTTGAGCGCCTTCTCGGCAACCGGAAGCGTTTCGCCAGCGCACGCCACGCGCCACAGGATATCTTGCAGCCCCTTGCCGGCCTGCGCCAGCGCGCCATCGAAACGCGATCGCGCCGCGATCTGGCGTTCGGTCTGTGTCAGGCCTTCATCGCCCGTACCGCGGATACGCACCGGGTCCCACCGCATGGTGATGTTTGGCCCCATCTGCGCGCGCTCGTAATCGGCGCGTAACCGCTCACCGGCGTCGAACAGGCGATCTTCCAGATGCCCATGCGCGTGAAGCCAGCCGAGCGGGCTTTCTGCGACATTTACCGTGACGCTGCGGCGCTGGCGGGCGACCCCGCCGCTGCGGCGCGGACCCTCGGAAGTTAGTTCACGTTCGACGAACTCGCGCTGCATGCTTTCCCCTTTTTCGACAGGCACGCCCCTTGCAAAATCGAATCGGTTGTAGGAAAGCACTATTTCCAACCAATTCGGTTAAATGAGTCGAATTGGAGCGCAGTCAGGAGCAAGAGCGCGTGATCAATCGCATCCGGGATATCCGCAAGAGCAAGGGCATGACGCTCGCCAAGGTCGCCGCCGCCTGCAACCCGCCCACCACCGCGCAGACCATCGGTCGATTGGAAACCGGAATGCGCAACCTTTCGTTGGACTGGATGAACCGGATTGGCGCGGCACTCGGCGTGGATCCGGAAGCATTGGTGAAAGCCGACAAGACGGCCCAGCCGCAGGTCATCGCGCGCCTGACTACGGCCGGTGCCGAAAGTCTCGCCACGCCGCGTGATGCCATACTGCCGACAGAACTTGTCGATAGCGGCGCACTGCTGTGTCTTGAAATCGAGGCAGGCCAAGGTGAATACCGGCCCGGCGACCAGCTGTGGATGCGCCAGCTTTCGCCGGAAGACGCAGGTCAGTTGGTCAATCGCGACGTGCTTGCGCCGCGATCGGGCGGACGCTTTGCCTTCGGACGGTTGATCGACCGGCAAGGCTCGCTCATCGGACTGCTGCCGCCGGGCATCGGACAGCGCCAGATCGTTATCGACAGTCCTGCGTGGATTGCCGTTGCGGAAATGCTGGTCCGCAAGCTGTAGGGGCAGAGCGCCGATGCCCCGCATCCTCTCTATCGCCACGCTTTTTCCCAACGCCTTCCTTCCGCGATTCGGAACGTTCGTAGCGCGGCAGATGGAAGCGCTGGCGGCGCGCGAGGGGTGGGATGTAACCGTCATCAATCCCATCGGCGTCCCTCCTATCGCGGCGGGCCGGTACAAGGCACTGGCCGAAGCCGCGATCAGCGGTGTGGAAGGTGGAGTCGACGTACGCCGCCCGCGCTTCACGCTTATCCCCGCGGTCGGCGGCCCGTTCAATCCGGCGATGATCGTAAAAGCCGTGCTCCCGCTGGCGAAGCGCCTGCATGAAAGCACGCCCTTCGATCTTGTCGACGCGCAGTTTTTCTATCCTGATGGTCCTGCTGCTGCACAGATCGCCAGGGCTCTCGACCTGCCTCTCAGCATCAAGGCGCGCGGGGCGGATATTTCGCATTGGGGACAACAGACCTACGCGCTCAAGATGATGAAGGCGGCGTCCGAAGCGGCGGCGGGAATTCTCACCGTAAGCGCCGCTCTGCGCCGCGACATGGGTGCGATCGGCTTGCCCGAGAACAAGATCACGGTTCATTACACCGGCCTCGACCGTGACCTGTTCTGTATCGGCGAGCGTAAGGAGCAACGCCTCCAGCTCAGCGAGCAATTCAACATCCAGTTGGCCGAGGACGAGTCGCTGTTGTCATGCGTGGGCGCCTTGATCCCGCGCAAGGGACAGGAACTGGTGCTGCGCGCCATGGCCCGCTTGCAGGGCGTGCATTGCGCCTTCGTCGGGACCGGGCCGGATCGCGATGCGCTTGGCAAACTCGCCTACGAGCTGGACATACCGCACCGTGTGCATTTCCTCGGCAGCCTTGATCACGGGGCGCTGCCGATGGTGCTCGGGGCGAGCGATGCCATGGTCCTGCCGTCCCTGAGCGAAGGACTGGCCAATGCCTGGGTAGAGGCGCTCGCCTGCGGCACACCGCTGGTGATTACCGATGCAGGCGGAGCACGCGAGCTCGTCACAACACCCAGCGCCGGACGGATCGTCAAACGCGACAGCGACGCAATCGCCGACGGGATCGTGGAAGTGCTGCAAGCCGGTTACGATCGCGAAGCCGTCGCCGCCAATGCCGCGCGCTTCAGCTGGGAGATGAATGCGGCGGCACTGGCAGAATATTACGACGACCTGATAGCGGCCGATAGCGCGGACTAGATCTCGCCGCGGGCCTTGCGTTCCTGACGGTCGGCCACGGTTTCCTGCGGCACGAAGCTGTCGCTCGTCACACCCAGCCAGATCAGGATCGGCGCGGCCATGTAGACCGAGCTGTAGGTACCCACGAAAATGCCCAGCGTGATTGCTGCGACCAGACCGAACAGGCTTGCCGGACCGAACAGCAGCAGCGGCAGCAGCGCGACGAGCAGCGTCAAACTGGTCATCACGGTACGCGCCAGCGTCTCGTTCACCGACAGGTCGAGCAACTCTGGCAGCGGCATCTTGCGATACTTCTTCAGGTTCTCGCGGATACGGTCGTAGACGACGATGGTATCGTTCAACGAGTAACCGATGATCGCGAGGATAGCGGCGATGATCTGCAGGCTGAATTCGAGCTGGAACAGCGCGAACATCCCCAATGTTAGCGACACGTCATGGAACAGCGCGAACAGTGCGCCAACCCCGAATTGCCATTCGAAGCGCACCCAGATGTAGAGCGAGATCGCCAGCATCGCGCCGAGCAGTGCCCAGACCGAACGCTCGCGGAATTCGCCTGCGACCTTGCCCGAAACCGTCTCGTTCGCATCGCGGCGGACGTTTTCGAATTCGGACTGGATTTCGCTTACCACCTCTTCACCGATTGCATTGGCGGCACCCGGCTGGTCTTCAGTGCCTTCGGGCAACTGGACGCGGATCGACACGGAGTTGGCATCACCAAACCGCTGGATCGTTGGCTCACCATAGCCGAGCGTGCCGAGCTGCTGGCGCAATTCGGAGATCGGCGCGGTTTCGCGGTCTTCAAAAGTGACGCGCACTTCCTGTCCACCGGCGAAGTCGACGCCGAAGTTGAGGCCTTGAGTCAACACCAGACCCCAGCTCGCGATGATCAGCAGGATGCTGACCACGTAGAAGGGAATGCGGTATTTGAGGAACTTGATGTTCGTGTCGTCGGGGACGAGCTTGAGCAGTCGCATGATTGTCTCCTTCCCCTAAACGATCAGTTCGGTGGGGCGCTTGGCACGCAGCCAACTCGCAACCCACATGCGTGTGAGGAACACAGAAGTGAACACTGTCGTGATCAGGCCGATGATCAGGACGATGGCGAAGCCGCGCACCGGCCCTGAGCCGAAGCCCAGCAGCAGCGCACCGGCAATGAAGTTGGTGATGTTCGCGTCATAGATCGCACGGCTGGCTTCCTTGTAACCATTCTCGACCGCAGCGATGACGCGCCGACCGCGATTGCGTTCTTCGCGTATTCGGGCGTTGATAAGCACGTTCGCGTCGACCGCCGCACCCACCGTCAAAACGAAGCCCGCAATGCCCGGCAGGGTCAGCGTGGAATTGATCAGCGCCATGATCCCCAGGATCATCAGCACGTTCAGCACAAGCGCGACCGTGGCGTAGACGCCGAAGCGGCCGTAGCTGGCGATCATCAGCAGGATGACCAGCAGCGAGCCTACCGCCATCGCGATGCCGCCCTTGATGATCGAATCGCGGCCAAGGTCCGGCCCGACGGTACGTTCCTCGATCACGGTGAGGTCGACCGGCAGCGCGCCCGACCGCAACTGAATGGCGAGACTGTTGGCAGTCTCGACCGAGAAGCCGCCGGAAATCTGCGCCGAACCACCGAGGATCGGTTCGTTGAAGTTGGGCGCCGAGATCACATGGTCATCGAGGATGATGGCAAAGCGCTTGCCGACGTTCTGCGTGCTGAGCTGCGCAAAACGCGCCCCGCCTTGCGGATCGAACTGGATGTTGACGACAGGCTCGTTTGTCTGCGGATCGAAGCCCTGCTGCGCGCCGGTCAGCCGGTCGCCGCGAATACCGCCAAGCCGCCTTACGGCCTCGAAGCCGCCGGCGAAGTCGGAGTCTTCTGCATACGGTACGATTTCGCTGCCCGGATTGGCAATTCCCTGCGCCACATCGCTGGGCAGCGCATTGGCATCGACCAGCTTGAATTCGAGATTGGCGGTCTGGCCGAGCAGGTCTTTCAGCGCCTGCGGGTCTTCGAGGCCAGGCACCTGCACCACGATACGCGTGTCGCCCTGCCGGATGATCGTCGGTTCGCGCGTGCCGAGCGCATCGATACGGCGGCGGACCACTTCGGTCGCGCTTTCCATCGCGCCTTCAACCGCCTCGTCCAGCCCTTGCTCGGTCTGGGTGAGAATCATGCGGTTGCCATCGACCACGTCCAGCCGCCACTCGGCAACCAGGCCCGAACCATTGAGCACGTCGCGCAATTCCTCACGCGCGCGGTCGATGTCGGACGGGTCTTCCAGCATGAAGGACAGCCGGTTGTTCAGCGTCGAAACGTCACCGATGTTGATGCGCGGTTCGGCATTGGCCATCAGGTCACGAACCGATTCCTCGGTCGATTCAAGCCGCTGTTCGGCAACCTGCGAAGGGTCTGCCTCGAGCAGGATGTGGCTGCCACCGGCGAGGTCGAGCCCGAGATTGATCTCGGGCTGGTCGTCGAGGAAGCTCGGCAGGTTCATGCCTGTCAGGCTGGCGATGGAAGGTAGCGCGGCGACCGCGAATACCAGCGTAATCGCCCACAGCATGATGCGCTTCCAGAGCGGAAAATCGAGCATGGACTTGGGTCCCCGCCTTCTCTCAGTCGTTAGCCGGCTTGCCGCCGGGCTGCAGGATGTCGCCGATAGTGGATTTCACCACCTTGATGCGTGTGCCCTGCGCGATTTCGACCTCGGCATAGTCATCTTCGACCTTGGTCACCTTGCCGACGATACCGCCCGCGGTCACGACCTTGTCGTTCTTCTTGAGCCCGCCGATCTTCTGCTGGTGCTCTTTTGCGCGCTTCATTTGCGGGCGGAACAGCAGGAACCAGAAAATCAGCACCATGCCGATGATCGGCAGGAACTGCACCCAACCCGGCGGTGCGTCAGCTGCACCGGCAGCGGCGAGAATATCAAGCATGTGTTCGATCCATCCGGAACGTGAGTGAAAACCAGAGTGCCGAAAAGATGAAGGCCAATGCGGTTTTCACCGCGACTTGCCCGCTCCCTCCCCGACGTGTGGGGGCCGCGCCTAGCAGCATTGCCGATAGGTGGCAATCGAGGCGCTTGCTATCAAGGCCCGTGCTTTCTATAGGCGCGCTTCCACTGGTTTCGGGAAGTAGCGCAGCCTGGTAGCGCATCACACTGGGGGTGTGGGGGTCGCAGGTTCGAATCCTGTCTTCCCGACCAGTGGTTTCACCCCCCTATAGCAATCCACGCGGCGAATCGCTGAGATCAGCCGCGCACACGCATCTTTCCTACACTAACCGATACGGTTCACCGCCCATTGCGAATCCAACCGCAACGGAGCATTACCTATGGCCATCGTCGAATCGCTTATCGGACCCATCGCCTCGATCATCGACAAGATCATTCCCGACAAGGAAGCGCGCGAACGCGCCAAGATCGAACTTATCCGCCTCGAAGGCACGCAGGACATGCAGCAGATCGAGGCGCGGCTGTCGGCCATTGTGGCGGAAGCGAATTCCAACGACCCGTGGACCAGCCGGGCGCGGCCCAGCTTTCTCTACGTGATGTATACGATCATCCTGTTCTCGCTCCCCATGGGAGTCCTCTCGGCCTTTTCCGCCGACGCGGCCAGCCAGATCGGCGGAGGCATCACCGCCTACCTTCGCGGCCTGCCGGACGAGCTTTATGCCCTCTTCGGCACCGGATATCTCGGCTACACGGCTGCGCGCCAGTGGGGCAAGGTGAAGGGCGTGGAGAAATAGTCCCTGGACTGTGCTCCATGTGCTCCACATTAGGTGAGCAAGTGTGACTTTGCCCTTGGCCGCCGCCCATCGCAGCGGCTAAGGGCCAAGCCATGACAGACACGATATTCATTCTCAACGGCCCCAATCTCAACCTGCTGGGGGTGCGCGAGCCCGAAATCTACGGGTCGGAAACGCTGGACGACCTCGCCACGCGCGCAGAGGAACGGGCGAAGACGCTCGGCCTTGAAGTCGATGTGCGCCAGTCCAACCACGAAGGGCATCTGTGCGACTGGTTACACGAAGCGCAGGCAGAAGGGGCCAAGGCGGTCATCCTCAATGCCGGCGCGCTCACCCACACCAGCCTTGCGCTATATGATGCGATCCGCTCGATCCGCACGCCGGTAATCGAAGTGCATATTTCGAATCCCGCAGCGCGCGAAGCTTACCGCCACAAGAGCTACGTCGCGATGGCCGCCATGGGTTCGATCGCCGGATTTGGCACCTATGGATACGAACTGGCGCTGGAAGCAGCAGCAAAGCTGTAACGCGCAAGACTTGCCATGGCGCGCGGCAGGTTATAGCTCCCGCGCCAATCTGTTTTACTCTGAATTGGGGATTTCATGGCCGAGAAAAAGGCTCCCGCGCCGCGTCGCAGTGGCATGAGTGTTGATCCGAAGCTCGTTCGCGAGCTGGCGGATATGCTGGGTGATACCGGCCTCACCGAAATCGAGGTTGCCGAAGGCGACAAGCGGATTCGCGTGTCGCGGGCTGGCTCGCCTGCTGCAGCGCCTGCACCAGTCATGGCGGCACCTGCTCCGATACCGGCGCCCGCTCCGGCGGCTGCGGCCGATGCGCCAGCCGCACCGGCGGCAGACATTGCCAATGCCATTAAATCTCCGATGGTGGGCACCGTTTACCTCGCACCCGAACCTGGCGCAGACAATTTCGTTGCCGTGGGCGATGCTGTGAAGAAGGGTGATACCTTGCTCATCGTGGAAGCGATGAAGGTGATGAACCCGATTACCGCTCCAGCCGATGGCACGGTCCAGCAGCTGTTGATTGACAGCGGAGAGCCGGTCGAGTTCGACCAACCGCTCATCGTCGTCTCCTGAGCCTGCCTGTATGAGTATCTCACGCATATTAATCGCCAACCGCGGTGAAATCGCCCTGCGCATTCATCGTGCAGCGCATGAAATGGGTATCGAAACCGTAGCGGTGCACTCCACCGCCGATGCCGATGCCATGCATGTGCGGCTTGCCGACCATGCAGTGTGCATCGGCCCGCCTGCTGCGTCCGAGAGCTATCTCAACATCGCCGCGATCATTTCGGCTGCGGAAATCACCGATGCCGACGCAATTCATCCCGGCTACGGCTTCCTGTCGGAGAATGCGCAGTTCGCCGACATCGTCGAAGCGCACGACATCAAGTGGATCGGCCCCAAGCCCGAACATATCCGCACGATGGGCGACAAGGTGCAGGCGAAGAAGACTGCCGGCGCGCTCGGCCTGCCACTGGTCCCCGGATCGGATGGCGCGGTGTCGGATTTCGACGATATGCGCCGTGTCGCGGAAGAAATCGGCTTTCCTGTAATCGCCAAGGCCGCTGCAGGCGGTGGTGGCCGTGGGATGAAGGTCATTCCCAACGCCGACAAGCTGGAATCGCTCGTCCGGCAGGCCATGAACGAGGCAAAGTCCGCGTTCGGCGACGACACGATGTATCTGGAAAAATACCTCGGTAATCCACGGCACATCGAATTTCAGGTCTTTGGCGATGGCGAAGGCAACGCGATCCATCTGGGTGAGCGCGATTGCAGCCTGCAACGCCGCCATCAGAAAGTTTTCGAGGAGGCCCCCTCCCCCGTCATCAATGCCGAAGAGCGCGACCGCATGGGCGGCATCGTGGCAAAGGCGATGGCCGACATGGGCTACCGCGGCGCGGGTACGATCGAGTTCCTGTGGGAAGACGGCGAGTTCTATTTCATCGAAATGAACACCCGCCTGCAGGTCGAACATCCGGTAACCGAAGCGATCACCGGAATGGATCTCGTGCGCGAACAGATCCGCATTGCCGACGGCAAGCCGCTATCGGTCAAGCAGGAAGACCTGGAGTTCAAGGGCCACGCCATTGAATGCCGGATCAATGCCGAAGACCCGTTCACCTTCGCGCCATCGCCCGGCAAGGTAAATTACTACCACCAGGCCGGCGGTATGCATGTGCGTGTGGATAGCGGACTCTACGCTGGTTACACGATCCCGCCCTATTACGATTCGATGATCGCCAAGCTGATCGTCTATGGGCGGACCCGCGAAGGTTGCCTGATGCGCCTGCGCCGCGCGCTGGAGGAAATGGTGATCGACGGTGTGAAGACCTCGATCCCCTTGCATCAGGAATTGATCCACCAGCCCGATGTGATCAGCGGCGATTACACGATCAAATGGCTCGAAGAATGGCTGGCAGAGCGGGACGCCGAAAAGGCGCAGGACTGACCGTCGTCAGTCGAAGGTAAACCCGCCCGCCTTCGCTTCGGCAATCACCTCTTCTCCGGTCTGCTTCGGGTGATCGCCCTCACCCGCGCACCAGGCGACCTTGCCTTCGATGAAGATCTCCTTCGAGATCGGCAGATTGTCAGCACCGTCGAACAGGCCGGCCGCGAAGCTGCGATTGCCGGTCGGCAGGAAGTGAAAGAACAGCGTGCTGCCGCATTGCTTGCAAAAGCCGCGCTCAGCCCATTCGCTCGAGCGGTAGACGCCGACATGTTCCTCGCTTGCGAAAGTGAAGCCTGCACCCTCAAGCGCGCCATAATATGCGCCGCCCGTCCGGCGACACATGTGGCAGTGGCAGACCTCGACATGATCCTTGGGATTGAAGAGCGTCACGCGGACAGCGCCGCAAAGGCAATGTCCTTCAATCGAGTCGCGGCCCATGTCAGACGTCCAGCGGGACGCCGGGTTCGTGCTTGGCAGTGCGAATAGTCAGGCTGGTCTTGACGCTCGCGACATTGGGAGCTGGCGTCAGTTTACTGGTGAGAAATTCCTGGAAACTCTGCAAATCGCGGCTGACGATCTTGAGGATGAAATCGATCTCCCCGTTGAGCATGTGGCATTCGCGCACTTCGGGCAGCGTCTTGATGTGATCTTCGAAGGCCTTCAGGTCCTCTTCCGCCTGGCTGCGCAGGCTCACCATGGCAAACACGGTGATGGCAAAGCCCAGCTTCGACGCGTCAAGATCGGCATGGTAGCCGCGAATGACGCCGTCCTCCTCCAGCGCACGCACTCGGCGCAGGCACGGAGGTGCAGTCAGGCCGACCCGGCTCGCCAGATCGACATTGGTCACACGCCCTTCGGACTGCAATTCTGCCAGCAGTCTGCGATCAATCGAATCCAGCGTAGCCATCGCCAAGGCCCCCTATTGTTTCCGCAAGTGCGTTAGTCGCGCGGGAAATATCTGGCACGTAATATGCCTCCGGTTGGAACTATTATTGTGTATGGCGGCAATTGTCCCTTTTTGCAACGCACTCTCCAGCACGCATGTGCGGGTGGCCGGGTCTGTCTATGGCGCAGGTAAGGAATCCTTAACCTTCGCCTGACGGAGACCCAATGCAGTTCGATGACCGCCTCGCTACCGTACTGCGCACCCGCGCAGAAAGCGAAGCGGTATTGCGCATACAATTCAGGCAATTGCTCGATCTTCTTGGCACCGCGCGCAATGACAGCGACAGCGAATTGCGCGATCAGGCTTATGCCCGCCTTGGGGAGCTGACTGAAAAGCTGCCACAAGAGGATCAGTCGCGAATCCTGCGGGAGCCGGGTGTTCGCCTTCGCAATCCGCAGCTTGTGGCTTTTCTCGCAGAAGGCGATTCCAAGCCTTCGGCTGCAGTAATGGCCACCGCGCGGCTAACCGAAAAACAATGGCTCGACCTGATTCCGCACTTGCCGGTAACCGCACGCGGATTCCTGCGCCATCGCCGCGACCTTTCGTCCGGGGTAAGGGAAGTGCTGGCGCGGTTGGGGGTTGGCGATCTGGTCCTGCCACAACCCGGTGCCAGCGCAATCGCCGCCTCGCTTGCCGAAGCAGCCGCAAAAATGCCGCCTGCTCCCGCCACCCCATCGCCCACTGCGACCGGGCTGGATGACGGGATCGGTGCCCTGCTCAAACGGATCGAGGCCTTTCGTGAAGGTCGCCGCACGCAGACCGCCGCGCCGCGCCCGCCATATGGCGAAGATCACGGAGTCCAGCGCAGCGGTTCGATAGATTTCGCGTGCAATGCGTCAGGCATAGCGATCTGGGCGAGCGACGCCTTTGCGCCGCACATCGTCGGAATGCGACTAACCTCGCCTCATCCGGGTCCGCTGGTAAGGATGGAAAGCGACACCAGATCTGCCCTCGCCGGTCGCCAGCCGATCCAGGGGGCACATGTCACGATCGACGCTGCTGCAAAAGTGTCCGGCGAATGGCGGCTGGATGCCGCACCTCTGTTCGATCCCTTGACCGCCAGCTTTACGGGCTATCGCGGCTGTCTGCGCCGCCCGATCATTGATGAACAATCAGACGGGGACAGCGAAGCCGACCAGATGCGCCAGGTGCTGCACGAATTGCGGACTCCGGTGAACGCCATCCAGGGTTTCGCCGAAATTATCCAGCAGCAATTGTTCGGCGCCGCCCCGCACCAATACCGCGCCCACGCTGCCGCCATTTCTGTCGATTCGGCCAAGCTGCTTGCCGGCTTTGATGAAGTAGACAGGCTGGTGAAGCTGGAGGCCCAGGCGATGGAGCTGGAAGCGGGCCAGGCGGACTTGCGCTCTGCTGTTTCGGAAACCGTGCAGCGGCTTCAGGCGGTTCTGCGTCCGCGCAATGCTGGGTTCTCGCTGAATGTTAGCGGAAGCGATTTCATCACCGCGCTCGATCGGTCCGAAGTGATGGCGCTGTGCTGGCGCTTGCTGGCAACTGCGGCGGGCGCTCTCGGGCCCGGAGAAGAAGCTGACATCGTACTCACTAGCGACGGGATTGAAATCCGCCTTGAGCTGGAAGCCCCGCGCGCTCTGGCAGAGGACGGTAAGGCCGATCCGAGCGACAAAAACCGACAGGGAGCGGTCAACGCAGGCATGTTCGGGCCGTTCTTCGCATTCCGCCTTGCTCAGGCAGAAGCGCATGCAGCGGGTGGATTTTTAATTTGTAAAACAAAACGCGTGATACTGGTTCTTCCTGCCTTGACCGCCCATCGGGGTACTCCTAGCGCGAGGACGGGACGCATCGGCGGGTCTTAGCTCGCGACTAGTATTGGGAAGGACGTGGCGATGCGGAGTCTGCTCGATCTGCCACCAGTTGGTAGCGAAGCGCGCTTTCGGGACCGCATTCCGCGGTTCCTGCTGACCGTCGATACCGAGGAGGAATTCGACTGGGACAAGCCGCTGACCCGCGACACTCACGGGACCGATCACGTCGGGCGGCTAGCCAAGTTTCAGGAATTTTGCGAGCGTCAGAAGGTCGTACCGGTCTATCTGGTCGATTGGCCCATCGCCAATGCCCGGCTCGCGGCAGAAATATTGGGCGAGCCGCTGGCAAATGGTCGTGCGGAAATCGGTGTGCAATTGCATCCGTGGGTGAACCCACCGTTTGATGAGGAGGTCACGCAGGAAAATTCCTTTGCCGGCAATCTTCCGAGGGAACTTGAAGCGACAAAGTTTGGCAAATTGCGCGAAACGATTGAAAAGAATTTCGGTGTCGCCCCGCTCATTTACCGCGCCGGACGCTATGGCGCAGGGCCTTACACTGCGGAGATACTGGCTGAACACGGTCTCGCCATGGACAGCAGCGTGCGACCGAAATTCGATTATTCTGCCGCTGGCGGTCCTGATTATCGTGAGCACCCGATCCGTCCCTACTGGGTGGATGACGAACATACGCTTCTCGAATTGCCGCTCACGACCACATTCTGGGGCATGTTGCGCAAACAGGGGGCCTATATCTACCCTCGCCTGTGGCGAACCCCGGCGGTTCGCGGCGTGCTGGCGCGCCTCGGGCTGCTCGAACGCGTTCCACTTACGCCCGAGGGCGTAAGCGTGGATGAAGCGATACGCGGAATCGATATCGCGCTGGACGAAGGTGTGCCGCTGCTAAATTTCTCATTCCATAGCCCTTCGCTCCGCCCGGGTAACACGCCCTATGTCCGCAATGAGCAGGATCTCGACGACCTCTACGACTGGTGGCGACGGATATTTGCCTATCTCGAACAGCGCGGGGTCAAGCCTTCAAGCGTAAGGGATGTCATGCATTCGGTAGAACGCTGATCGACGGGGTAGTGGACTACGGGAATTCGCTCGCTAGGATGCAGTAACAATGGCCACTGACGTACCACCAACTTACCGTGTGACCTCTTTCGAGGTGGCAGAGCGTGCGGGCGTCAACCAGTCCACCGTGTCGCGTGCATTATCGGGCGATCCTTCGATCACCGACCAGACCCGCGCCCGTGTACAGGAAGCGGCGGACGCGCTAGGTTACCGCGTTGATGCCCGCGCCGCGCGATTGCGCAGCGGCAAAACCCGGACAATCGCGATTGTGGTGATCGCACGAACGGGCATGGACGTGACAGAGATCAATCCGTTTCATTACAATTTGCTCGGCAGCACGTGTGCTGCGGCCTCGAGCCTGGGGTACCAATCGCTCGTCAGCTTTCAGTCGGAGCCGGAGCATTTCGACCGCGACTTCATCGAAACACGGCAAGCCGATGGCATGGTCCTGCTCGGCACGAGCGCCAATGATGCCGCGTGGGAATACCACCATCCGATTCTCGACCGCAAAGACGTCGCAAGCTGGGGTTCGCGCTTTACCGATCACGATCGCACCGATTCGGACAATCGCCAGGGCACGCGCATTGCTGTCGAAAGGCTAATGGCAGGCGGTCATCGCAAGCTCGCCTTCATCGGTGATATCAGCGAATCGCAGAACCAGTTCCGTGAGCGGTTCGAAAGCTATTGCGAAGTTCTGAAGGAAGCCGGGCTGGATTGCGGCAAACCGGTTTTCGAGTCAGCCTCAACTCGCATGGAGCAAGGCAGGCGATCGGCCGCTGACCTGATCGAGAGCGGGCGCGATTTCGATGGCATCTTCTGCGCGAGCGATTCGCTAGCCCTTGGCGTGCTCGACATGCTGCGCGAACGCGGCATAGCCGTGCCGGATGATGTCGGGGTCATCGGCTTCGACGGGCTGGATAACGGCGCTTACAGCTATCCACCACTCACCTCGGTCGAGCCCGATTTCCGCGAGGCCGGTATGTTGCTGGCGCAAAAGGCGCTGGGCAAGCGGGACCGCGATGACAAGGCGCGTGTTCCGGTGAAACTGATAGAGCGCGACAGCGTGCGCAAGCCTGCCAAAGGCTGAGTTTATCATCGCTGATGGGCTGATGGGCGGACCGGGAACCACTCGCCGGATGGCTCCCTAAGGTCGTAAATGGTCGGGGAGACAGGATTCGAACCTGCGACCCTCTGTTCCCAAAACAGATGCGCTACCAGGCTGCGCCACTCCCCGGACCGGCACCGCCCTTAGGATTAGCGCCGATCTGGTGCAAGCAAGAAACCCGAACTTCTGTCGAAAGTCTTCACCGCACTACGCAATTATACCTGTTCTAAGGCTCCGTATCGGAGCGTGACTGGCGCGGGTGCCGGGGAAATGCCGCCTACCCTGGCCAGCATGATAGCAGAAGCCATTGCACTCGCCCTCGCCTGTTCGGTCACCGATGGTGACACCATTCGCTGCGGAGACGAACGCATTCGCATCACCGGAATCGATGCTCCCGAAACACGCGCTTGTCGGCAAGGCAGGCAATGTGTCGAGGGCGACGGGCAGGCTGCGACCCGCACGCTGGAGAACGTGGTGTCGGAACGGTCGCTCAGCATCATCCGGCTGGGCCGCGATCGTTATGGCCGCACGCTGGCCGTGGTTTACGCTGATGGATCAAATATCGCCTGCGCCCAGCTCGCCGCCGGGCAGGCCCATTATGTTGCCCGCTGGGACAACCGCCGGCTGGTGGCCGCCGATTGTCCTGATCTCGCGGTGGAACAATCCTGAAGTGAAAACGCACGAATGGCTGGTGGGCCCGGCAGGATTCGAACCCGCGACCTAGCCGTTATGAGCGGCCAGCTCTAACCACTGAGCTACAGGCCCCTGAAGCGCGATCTTGCTTCAGCATGATCCAGCCATTCGTGCGGGCGTGCCAGTAAACCGTGCTTCCGCGAGGGGCAAGCATGCTTACCGATTCGGCATCATTCCTCTGCGATCAACCCGGCGCCCGCTATGTCGCCCGGCTCGTTCGCAAGCACCGCTGCAACTGCGGTCCAAACCGCCACATTCTGCGCCAGCTCGCCCGGGTCGACCTTGTCGAGCGTGTCGTTGGGTGTGTGGTGCAGGTCAAAATAGCGGCTGCCATCTTGTTGCAAATCGATGATCGGGCCATTCTGGTCGCGCATGATATTGAGGTCGGCCCCGCCGCTCGCCCTAATCTGCGCGGCAGGCAGGACTCCGTATACTCCGACCGCATCGGCCAGACGCTGGAACAGCCCGGGGTTGGAGCGCGAGAAGGTCGTTTCCAATCGCCAGATCAGCCCGGCTCCGAAATCGCTTTCGAGCCCGACGCCCATTTCCTCGTCGGCGTGCGCCGCAGAATATGCGCGGCTGCCCCACAGGCCGGTTTCCTCCGCGCCTGCAAACAGCACGCGAATGGTGCGCAATGGCTGGCCTTGCTCGGCGACGCGCAAGGCGGCGGTGGCGGCAATCGCGCAGCCCGCGCCATCATCGAGCGCGCCGGGAGAATTGTCCCAGCTATCGAGATGACAGGCGAGCAGCACCGGCGGCAGCGAAGGATCGCTTCCAACGATTTCGCCGGTGACATTGCCGCTCATCGTTTCACCAAGAAATTGCGGGGTAAGCAGCAGGTCGAAGGACACCGGACCATCCGCTCGCTCCAGAATACGCTCAAGCTGGTCGGCGTCGGGGTTGCTGAGCGCAGCCGCCGGGATCGGCGTGACGCCTTCGGGCCAACTCGTCGCACCGGTATGGGCAATGCGATCATTGTCTGTGCCGATTGAGCGGATGATGATGCCAGCCGCACCCTTTTGCGCAGCAACCCCCGGACCCTGGCGACGCGGCGATCCGAAATATCCGTAATGCGAGCCATCCTGCGTCGTACGCATGGCATTGCCGAGATAGACGATCTTGCCCGCAAGGCTCCCGTCAGGCGCGGCATATAGCTGTGACATGCTCGTAAAATGAACGATGTCAGCGGTAATGCCGGTGGCTGGCGTCGCGCCGGAAAAGCCCAGGGCTGTCAGCACAACGTCTTGCGGGAACGGCGATGCGATGCGTCCGCGCTCCTCACCGCGCACCCATGTCTGGATCGGGAATGGCTCGTTGAGGACATTCTGGAAGCCGCGCGCTCGCAGCCATTCCATCGCCCAGTCGCGGGCGCGCGCCTCGTCCGGCGTACCTGCAAGTCGCGGTCCGACCTCGGTCGTGATGCCCTCGAGAAAGTCCCACGCAATTTCGTCATGCGCCCCCGGTGCCAAGCCGTAGCGGGCATCGTAGCGTTGGGCAGAAGCGGTTGCGGGAATGGCGAGGCTGAGCGCGGCGAGCGCGAGAATGGTCTTTTTCATGCGCGGATGGCTAATCGACTGGTGCGCCGCTGCCAAGGGGCGCGACTGCAATTTCACGCGATAAGTGGCAAGGCGGAACGAGGATCGGTCAAACCGGCATGACTCTCGCTAAGCCCCTCCTAAGACGAGACTTTCTGGACATCCCTTATGAGGGCTTCGTCCAATACGTCGCCATGCAATACCGAGATATCGCCTGTTGTCTCGAGCACCACGGCGCGTACCGAGCCGTAGTCCAGCACATTGGCTTCGCGTAATTTGGCGCGCAGATCGCTCTCCGCCACACGCGTTTTTTTAAGGCCAGCTTCCAGCACCTGCCCGTTGCGCATCAACAGCACCGGTTCGTTCTGCATGATGTCTTCAGCCAGATCGGAATCCTTGCGTAACCGTGCGGCAGCCCATTGCAGAATGAACAGGCCGGTCATCGCCAGCATCGCTTGCACGAAACCCGTCCACTCGCTCGACTGCGCAGCGCCCGCCACCAGCGAGCCGAGCGCAACCGTCATTACGAAGTCAAAACTCGTCATCTTGGATAGCGACCGCAACCCGACGATGCGGATCTGGATCACAACAAAGGACAGCGCAATCATGCCGAGAATGAGAGAGCGCAGCAGCAGGTCGAGGAGCGTGTTTTCGAGGAACATGACAAACTAACTGGCGGCGCAAGCACTCCGTTCCGCATCTCTGCTCCAAACGCCTTGCCCGCTGCGACGCCAGCCCCTATCTGGCAGTCCAAATCCACTTCCACGAAATACCCGAGACGAAGGACCCGCCCGATGGCCGCTCAATACGCTTATGTCATGAAGAACATGACCAAGACATTCCCCGGCGCAAGCAAGCCGGTGTTGTCGGACATCAATCTGCAATTCTATCGCGGCGCCAAGATCGGCATCGTCGGGCCGAACGGCGCGGGTAAATCAACGTTGATCAAGATCATGGCGGGGATCGACACCGATATCAGCGGCGAGGCATGGCCGGGCGAGAACATCACTGTTGGTTATCTCGAGCAGGAGCCGGAACTGGACGAGAGCAAGACCGTGCTCGAAAACGTCAAGGACGGCGCACGCCACATCGCCGACAAGGTCGACGAATACAATTCCATAGCCGCGCAGATGGCCGAGCCTGACGCCGATTTCGAAGCGCTGGGTGATCGCATGGCCGAACTCCAGACCGAAATCGATGCGGTCGATGGCTGGACGCTCGACAACCAGCTTGAAATCGCGATGGAGGCACTGCGCTGCCCGCCGTCCGATGCAGAAGTCACCAATCTTTCAGGTGGTGAAAAGCGCCGTGTCGCGCTTACGCGCCTGCTGATCCAGAAACCCGATATCCTGCTGCTGGACGAACCGACCAACCACCTCGATGCCGAAAGCGTGCAGTGGCTTGAAAACCACCTCAAGGAATACGCCGGCGCCGTGCTGATGATCACCCACGATCGCTACTTCCTCGACAATGTGGTGGAATGGATCCTCGAACTCGATCGCGGCTCTTACTATCCGTACGAAGGCAATTACAGCACCTATCTGGAAAAGAAGGCCAAGCGCCTCGAACAGGAAAGCCGCGAGGAATCGGGTCGCCAGAAGGCGCTCACCCGCGAGTTGGAATGGATGCGGCAGACGCCCGCGGCTCGCCAGACCAAGAGCAAGGCGCGTATCCGCAAGTTCGACCAGCTTCAGGAAGAGATGTCCAACCGCAAGCCGGGCAAGGCGCAGATCGTCATCCAGGTGCCCGAACGTCTCGGCGGCAAGGTGATCGAAGCCAAGAACATCTCCAAGGCCTATGGCGACAAACTGTTGTTCGAAGACCTGTCCTTCATGCTGCCCCCGGGCGGCATTGTCGGCGTAATC
Source organism: Erythrobacter alti (assembly GCF_037996805.1). Classification (NCBI taxonomy): domain Bacteria; kingdom Pseudomonadati; phylum Pseudomonadota; class Alphaproteobacteria; order Sphingomonadales; family Erythrobacteraceae; genus Erythrobacter; species Erythrobacter alti. The sequence goes on from NZ_JBBNAX010000001.1 coordinate 220,156, forward strand.
GGGCCGAACGGTGCGGGCAAGTCCACTCTGTTCAAGATCCTCACCGGCAAGGAAGAGCCTGATAGCGGCACCGTCGAAATTGGTGAGACCGTACACCTTGGCTATGTCGACCAGAGCCGCGACCACCTGAACCCGAAGAACAATGTGTGGGAAGAAATCTCCGACGGGCTCGATTACATGAAAGTCAACGGTCACGACGCCAGCACCCGCGCCTATGTCGGTGCCTTCAACTTCAAAGGACCGGACCAGCAAAAGAATGTCGGCAAGCTGTCGGGCGGTGAACGCAACCGCGTTCATATGGCCAAGATGCTGAAGGAAGGTGGCAACGTGTTGCTGCTGGACGAACCGACAAACGACCTCGACGTGGAAACGCTTTCTGCGCTGGAAGACGCCATCGAGAACTTCGCCGGCTGCGCCGTAGTGATCTCGCACGATCGCTTCTTCCTCGATCGCCTTGCTACGCATATCCTGGCGTTCGAAGGCAACAGTCATGTCGAATGGTTCGAGGGCAATTTCGAAGCCTACGAGGAAGACAAGCGCCGTCGCCTTGGTGACGCGGCGGATCGGCCTACCAAGCTGCAGTACAAGAAGCTGACGCGGTAATTTTGGGATACAGCGTCACCAGTTGCACAGCATCAGGCAATTTTTGTCCCACAGTTAACAGCTACTTAGGCAAATGACGCGATAGCGGCTCCATGAACGGAGTCGCTTCCAAGATCGATAGTCATTTTAAAGCCGCGTTGTTCACGCTGGCTTATCTCCTGGCTGCCTGCACGGCCCTGCTGCTGACCAATGGCGAGTCCGGCGTGGCCGCCATCTGGCCTGCCAGTGGCATTGGACTGGCGGGCGCGCTGCTGCTCGACCGCATGGCTCGCAGGACGCTGTACGGTGGCATATTCGCGGCGAGCATCGTCGCGAATATCCTGATCGACTTGAGCCTGTGGTCGGCCATTTTGTTCAGTATTGCAAATGTGGCTGAGGCGATCGTTGGTCGTTTTCTGATCCAGCGCTTCCGCCTGCTCAGCAAGGACTTCACCTCGCTTCGGACTATCCTGATAACAGGCGCGGGCGCTGTGTTCGTGGCGGTTTTCAGTGCGCTTGTTGCATCAAGCCTGACGCTGCAGGTCAGCGTCGCATTTGTCGCTTCTTGGGCTTCCACAGTGTTCTTCGGATTGATCACGATTACACCTGCAATGATGTTTATCGCGATTGACGTGCGACAGCATAGCCGCTCGGCTCTGTCGCTCGTCATCACGGCATTGCTGATCGCATCCACGGGCATTTTTGCCTTCTGGCAAACTGCGGTTCCGCTCCTCTGGCTCACTATCGCGGCGGCGGGCTTTGCCACCTATCGCCTCGGCCTTACCGGCGCGGCATTGAGCCTGCTCGTGCTGACATTGACCGGGGCAATCTATTCTTCGGCGGGTATCGGCATTGCGGTGCTGAGCGATTCGGCATTGAGCAGCACGCTGTTCCTGCAGGTCTACCTGACCGGTGTCTTGCTGGCGCTTTTGCCGCTCGCGACACTGCTCAACAAGTACCAGACGAGTGTCCGGGAACTGTCGATTGCCAAGCGCGAGGCTGAGAATCGGGCTGAAGATGCGAGGCGCATGGCCGAAACCGATTTCCTCACTGGCGTGGCCAGCCGTGGCAAGGTCATCGAATGCCTGGACAAGGAAATCGAACACGCTTCTGCAACAGGCGACAACCTTTCGGTGATGATGATTGACGCCGATCACTTCAAGACCATCAATGACCGTTTCGGACACGCCAAGGGCGACCTCGCGCTGATCGAGATCGCCAGCAAGTGCAAGGCATTCGCGCTGGCCCACGGACATTTCGGCCGCGTCGGCGGTGAGGAATTCCTTCTTGTGCTTCCAGGACACGTTCTGGAGTCGGCCATCGAAATAGCTGATGATCTGCGAGCAGAATTGCAGGAGCTTCCATGGGAAGAGAACGGACTGGCTCCGGTCACTGTGAGCATCGGAATCGCGCAATATCGCATTCGTCAGAATTCATCGGGATTGCTGCGCGACGCCGACAGGAATCTCTACGTGGCCAAGCGTGCCGGCAGGGACCGGATTTTTGCCGGAAAGCTGGAAGCCAGCGATATTCACGAGCTTAAACGCTTCGCTTAGGGCGCCCGCCTTACCGGTCCCGCTTCCTGTTTTGGTCCTGCGACCTGCAAGCCCGATGCGGAAAACCGGATAAATCTGCCCTTTCGCGCATTACGATGGCATGGCTTTCACATCCTCGTTACGCAATCACCTCTGGTCCACCGGCACATTCTTCGCAGTTTGTGCGATCGGATACGGGGCGCGGCGAGGCATCGGAACAATCTATTCGACGGCCGAAGCAACGCAACTAATCGAAGCGCTCAGCCGCGCAGGGCTGTATCTCGGCTCCGCGATTGTAACGGCCTCGGCGACGACCCTTGCTCTCATGCTTACCCTGATCGGGATGATCCGGCGCATGGAAAAGGATTTCGACACGGAAACCTATCGCGACGTCGACCTGATTGCCCGGCTGGCAACCGCGTCACTGCTAATCAGCCTGATGGTCCTGCTGGCATTCACCCTGCCAGTTGGCGAGTTCGAGGAACTGCCGCAAGATTGGTTCATCCATCTCTATAACGGGATGTTCGCCGCTTGCGTTATCATGGTGGGGCTGGTCGCAGCGACAGTTTCGGTACTCTATCGCACGGTGCGGCGGGTGATCGTCGGCATCACTCCCGGTGACGAGATCTAGCGCCAATCCGGCCCGCTCAGCCTGCTTCAGATCGCATTCAAACATGTTCAGCTAAAACCACATCAACATGAACAGGAGCCTAAACGGCCGGTTCAGTTACGGGTCAGGACGAATCGTTACAACTAACGACGTCGAATACACATTTGAGACAATTTTTGCTTAATCAGGGCCGCAGCACTCGGGCGGCATTGGTCAACATAGGGAGATGTTGCAATGCAACTCGCAGAACTATTGAAATCTAGCGGCCTGGCCGCTCTGGCGGTCGCGATGGCGGTACCCGCTATCCCCGCTGTGGCCTCTGCCGCCAGCATGGAAAGTGCCGCTGAGGAACAACAGCAGCGCGATCGCCAAGCTCGCCAGGATCGTCGTGGCAATCGGGAAGCACGCCAGCAAAGGCGCGGCAACCGGGAGGCGCGGCAGAACCGGAACAATCGCAATGAACGCTCCACGCAGCGTCGGGAAAACCGGAATGAACGCGCTTCCCAGCGTGGTGACAACCGCAACGAACGCGCTACACAGCGTCGCGGAAATCGCAACGAGCGCGCACAGCAGCGTGGTGCCAATCGCAATGACCGTGCACAGCAGAGCCGTGCGCAGCAACAGCGCGTCACTCGCGACCGCGTGAACAGCGACCGTCGTGCTGCCGCTCGCCGCGTTGATCGAGAACGGCCTGTGCGTGTGCGCAATGCCCGTAACGCGGATTACGGTGCCAATAACGTTCGCCGGGCAACCGAGCGGGCTGTAGAGGCACGGCAGGACCGTCGCCGGGCGGAGCGTAACCGTGATGCCCGCCGTGATCGGGATCGGGATACGCGTCGGGACCGCCGGGATACGCGTCGGGATCACCGGGATACGCGCAACGACCGCTACCGTGACGCACGCCGCGACCGTCACCGCGACGAGCGCCGCTACGACCGCCGTGAGTCGCACCGTGAACATGACGCACGTCATGAGCGTGACCGTCAGCACCGCAATTATCGGGAACGTCGCTCTTCCTATCGCGATGGTTATCGCCAAGGCCGCCAGCAGGCGCGCCGCGACTATCGCCGGTGGGATCGTCACAACTGGCGCAACGACCGTCGCTACAACTGGAATCACCACAGGTACAACAACCGCAACGTATTCCGCCTGGGCCGCTATTATTCGCCCTATCGGAACTACAGCTACCGCCGCCTGAGCATCGGTTTCTACCTAGATAGCCTGTTCTTCGGCGACCGGTACTGGATCAACGATCCGTGGCAGTATCGCCTCCCCGAGGTCTACGGTCCATATCGCTGGGTCCGCTATTACGACGACGTATTGCTGGTGGACATCTACACCGGTGAAGTAGTCGACGTGATCTACGACTTCTTCTGGTAAGCGAGCTTTCGCTCATTGCCGGAGCGAGTGGCCGGCAGTGGCCCCCCGCCCTCCTCGGAGGGCGGGGGGTTTCGCGCGTCTAGCGCCGGGGCTTTCCCACGGGCAGCATTTTCCAGAGGTTGCCATCCTTGTCGATGAACATGTGTTTGAGAACGCCGAGGATATGTAGCCCCACGAGAATCAGCATGATCTTCCCGCCGTTCTGGTGCAGGTCGAAAATCGCCTTTCCGGTATCGGGGTTCTCACTCACTGACAGAGCCGGCAAGGTAAACAGCCCGAAGACATTCACGCCCTGCCCGAAATAGGAAGACGCAAGCCAGCCGCCGAGCGGCAGGCCGATCAACATGACATAGAATATGATATGAACGGAGCGGGCAAGGATGCGCTCCCACGGGGCATAGGTGCGGGAAAGGGCAGGTGGCCGATGCGTCAGTCGCCACCCCAGCCGCATCAGGGTGAGTACGAGGATCGTAATGCCCAAGGCCTTGTGATTGGCCATCACGGCTGAAGCCGCTTCGCGCGATGCTTCATTCTCGGCCGCTTCGGCTATTCTCCAGTTCACGATCACGGCGATCGCAATCACCCAATGCAATGCCATCGCCACACCGGAATACCGTTTTGCGTCGGTCATTCGAATTCCTCCTTGCGCGATCTTCCGCAAACCTGCCCTTGCAACCTGCGCGAAGCAATGGAAAAGCTGGCGTTACGATGACGAGCAAGACCGCCAAGAAATTTCCACCCAATGCCGACCAGTCGGGCCTCATGCGCGTAGGCCGCAAGGTAAGAGAGCGACTTTCGGCCAATCCCGCAGCCTACCGGGTGCCGAGTGAAGAGGTGGAGTTGTTCGCCGTGGGCGACTTCATGACTTCGGCCGAATGCACCCGGATGATGGAACTGATCGACGCGACAGCAAAGCCCAGCCGTGTCTTCGATCTCGACTATTCGGAAGGCTATCGCACGTCATACTCTGGCGATGTCGATCCGCACGATCCCTTCGTGAAAAAGATCAGCCGCCGGATCGACGACCTGCTCGATATCGATTCCAGTTTCGGTGAGACCATCCAGGGCCAGCGTTATATGCCGGGCCAGGAATTCCAGCCGCATCACGACTGGTTCCACCCCGATACGACCTATTGGGAACTGGAGATGAAACGCGGCGGCCAGCGCAGCTATACCACCATGGTGTTCCTCAACGAGGTCGAAGCTGGCGGGACGACCGATTTCACCGAGCTGGGCCTATCGATCGAGCCCAAGCCGGGCGTACTCCTGGCGTGGAACAATGCCGATCCAGAAGGGCTGACCAATCCCAAGACGATGCACGCGGGCCGCCCGGTTCAGCAGGGCAGCAAATACATCATCACCAAGTGGTATCGCACCAAGAAGTGGTTTTGAGCTTCCTAACGCTCGAGCGCTTCGGCGATTAGTTTTCGCGAGTTTTCCACGCCATACAGGGCGATAAAACTGCCCATGCGCGGCCCCTGTGCGGAGCCGAGAAGGGTCTCGTAAAGCGCGCGGAACCAATCGCGCAGGCTCTCGAAACCATGCGCTTCGTCCTTGCCGATTTCGTAGACAATGGTCTGAAGGTCCTCTGCCGCCATGTCCGGATCGACCTTCGCAAGCTTCGCATCGAGCGCGCGCAGGGCACCCGCCTCGTTCGGCTCGGGAGCGCGCTTCTGCAAGGTCGGCGCGACAAAATCGCGGTTGTAGGCCAAAGCCTTTTCGACCAGCACATCCAGATCGGGATGCGCTTCAGGCCGTGCGTCGTCGACATAGTTGGCAAGATATGACCACACCTGCTCGCGGTCCGCCCCGGCACCAAGCACGCCCACCAGATTGAGCAGCAGGCCATAAGTCACTGGCAAGGTATCACCCGCCCCGACCGGAGGCTGCGCTCCGCTTTCGTCCTTCACGCGCAGCAGGTTCCACGCCGGATTGCCGAGCTGCTTTTCAATCGGCTGGTCCGGGATATTGCCGCGGAACTGCCAATATTCGTCCACCGCCCGCGGAATCACGCCGACATGCAGCTGCTTCGCGCTCTTGGGATTGGCGTAGATGTAATGGCCGAGGCTTTCCTCGCTGCCATACGTCAGCCACTCCTCGATGGTCAGGCCATTGCCCTTGGACTTTGAAATCTTCTCACCATTCGCATCGAGGAACAGTTCGTAGATCAGCCCTTCCGGCTTGCGTCCGCCAAGTACCTTGGCGATGCGGCCCGACTGGACGCCGGTATCGGTAAGGTCCTTGCCGTACATCTCATAGTCGACACCCAACGCGACCCAGCGCATGGCAAAGTCGACCTTCCACTGCAGCTTGGCCATTCCTCCCAACGCGATTTGCTCGACAAGGCTTCCGTCTTCATCGGTAAAACGCACAAGCCCAGCATCGGGATCGATCACCTCGACCGGCACTTGCAGTACTGCGCCGGTGGTCGGGCTGATCGGCATGATCGGTGAATAGGTCGCCGCACGTTCGGCGCGCAGCGTGGGCAGCATGATGTCGAGTATCGCCTGGTTGTGGCGTAACACGTTTTTCAGCGCATCGTCGAACGCGCCCGAATTGTAGCGGTCACTCGCGGCGACGAACTCATAGTCGAAATCGAACCGGTCGAGGAATTCGCGCAGCATCGCATTGTTGTGATGTGCAAAGCTTTCAAACTTCTCGAATGGATCGGGGATGCGACTGAGCGGCTTGCCCAGATGCTCGGTCAGCATCGCCTTGTTGGGCACATTATCCGGCACCTTGCGCAAACCGTCCATGTCGTCAGAGAAGGCCACGAGCCGCGTGGCAGCAGGTTTTCCGTCCGCGTCCGCGGCGACAATTTCGTAGGCCTTGCGCACCAGCGTTGTCCGCAGGACCTCCTGGAAAGTGCCGATATGCGGCAATCCGCTTGGACCGTAACCCGTTTCGAACAGCACTGGCGACCCGTCGGGCTTCCCGTCGCGATAGCGTTTGGCAAGCCTTTGTGCCTCCTGGAAAGGCCAGGCCTTTGAACTACGGGCGGCTTCGATTAGGTCTGTGCTGAACATGCGGTGGCTTATGCCCAAGCCTGCCGACTTCGCAAGTGCGAAAGAATTTGGAACCTAGCGCACCGACGCGTGGTTATATGTGAAAACAGGACGGGGAACCCACGTGAATTACATCGAGACGTTGCAAAATCAGGTACAGGACATGGCGCGCGGATTTGTCGCTATCCTGCCAAATCTCGCCATTGCCCTCATTGTCTTGTTCATCACGTGGATGGTCGCCAAATTCGCGACCAAGATTGCCGACCGGATCATCGGCAAATCGTCGCTGCGTCCTAGTCTGAAAAAACTGGTCGAGACGCTGGTGAAGCTGGCAATCTGGCTCATCGGCCTGCTGATCGCCGCAGCCGTGGCAATCCCCGGTTTCACGCCCGCCGGCGCCATCGCTGGCCTGGGCATTGGCGCGGTCGCCATCGGCTTTGCGTTCCAGGACATTTTCGAGAATTTCCTCGCCGGTGTGCTGATCATGCTGCGCGAGAAAATGCGGATCGGTGACGTGATCGAGGTCGAGGGCATCCTCGGCCGCGTCGAGAACATCACCCTGCGCGAAACGCATCTGCGGCAAATGTCCAACGAACTGACGATCATGCCCAATGCCATGATTTTCAAAAGCCCGGTCAAGATCCTCACCGACGACCAGCGCGCACGCACCGAAGTCGTCGTTGGTGTCGATTATGACGCAGACCTTGATCAAGCCGAGAAGGCGCTACGCGGTGCAGTCGAAGGCCTAGACGGTGTCGACATGGAAAAGGGCGTGGAGGTCTACGCCATCGAATTCGGCGGAAGCTCAATCGACTTCAAGATCCGCTTCTGGACCGGTTCCAAGCCGCGCGAGGGTTGGCAGGCGCGTCATCTAGCGATCAAGTCGATCAAGAAGGCGCTCGACAATGCCGGGATCGGTATCCCCTTCCCCATCGTCACAAATATGTTCCCCGAAGCACTTCAGATCGAACAGGCAAGCGCCGGGGAAGCCCGCCAGCAGGCCTGATCAGTTCCAGTCGAAGGAAATCTTCCGGTTCACTGCCGGAGGCGGTGCGCGCCTTCTTGCTCGCGCCTGAGCCTCCGCCCTTGCCCGCGCTTCGGCTTCGGCCCGTTCGCGCTGCTTTTGCGCCGGATTGATTGTTACCAGCCCGCTGGACGGAAGACGTGTTGTAACCATCCCGCCGTTATTATCCCCAACCGGTGCAGCAGGCCTGCGCGCCTGCACCAAACCGGCATCGCGATTTGGAGCAGCACTAACGGGTGCAGGTTGCGAAGCCGGCGCGGGACGCGGAATTGGCGCCGGCGACGGTCGGGGTTCCTGCGCTTTCGCCGGTGATGGTGGAATGTAGGGCTTGATCACTTCTTGCGCGGTCGGACCGACAGTCTGCACACGCGATCGTGCGAATACCCACAGCGCAAGCAATGCAAGGCCCAGCAAAGCCAGACCCGATATGATGAAAGCAAAGCCAGTCCAGCCCATGCTGCCGCTTTCTTCGATTTCCTCCACCTGAGCAGGGGCGGATACGACCGAACCTTGCGCTGAAGGCCTTACTTCAGCTGCGGCGGGACTGTCGCCCTCTGATGCAACTGCTCCCGGTGAGGCTTCCGGCAATTCAGTCGTGGTCGCGGATCGCGAAGGAGCAGCTATCGCCCGTGCAGGAGGTTGTGTTGGTCGCTCCGTCGAGGCGCGCGGCGTATCCGTAGCAACCGGCGCGGCCTCACGCGATTGCGGCGCAGGCTGCGCTTCGGCCAAAGGTTGACGCGTGGTCGTGGGCGCTGGTTCAGGCCGCTGTTGCACGGGTTCGCGAGCTGGTGCATCGGCAGGTCGAGCCGGGCCGATGACCGGCGTTGCTTCGCGCCGGACCGGAAGCGAAAAATCACCCGGGATCGCGGGATTGGTCAGAACCGGGGCGGACGTTGCCGTGGGGCTCGGCGTAGCCTCTTGCGCCACCGCAGCGAGCGGAATGCACAGCGTCATAGCCGCGCACAGGGTTACAGCCGCTAAACGGATATCTCGGTTCGCCTCCATGCGCTGCACTATAGAGAGGTTGCCCGTAGCTTGCCTGAACAAAATGTCAGGACTTGTGCTTTCACGCGATGGCCAGAGAAGCTTACACGGCGAGCCGAACGGCGATAAGCCTTATGGCGCGGTTTCGCACGGAGAACGGCCTGGCAGATGTTTACATTTCGTTCTCTTGCGGGATAGTGGCACTGATGGCTGCCCCACCGCCCCAGACTGCTCCGCGACCTGTGCCCCTGCCCGCGATCCACGCCAGCCATGCCGGCAGTTGGGTGCGCGATCCCAACGGCGCGACGCGCGGTGTGGCGAAGGGCGAAGCGGTGATGGCCGCCGCCGATACACCTCACCTCCTGATCAACGCCCCTCTGGTGGCGACACGGCTGGGCTATCCCGATCTCTCGGGACTCGACCTGCTCGAATTGTTCGCCTTCATCCATCCGGCCCGCTTTTGCGTGCCGACCGCGAAGGGCCTTGCCCATGCGCTCGATCTGGCGGAGCCAGAGGACGGAGCCGATGTGCCCGAATTTCTCCAAATGGCGGCGGGCGTATTGCTTGCACGTTGCGAGCAGGCGGACTGGCCCGAACGCGAGGGTGCGTGGAGCGCGCTGCAATCGCTCGCAAGATTGCGCTGGCCTTGGGCGCAGGTGATCGCGCCGCATATCGCCAAGCCCGAAAAGGCGGAGAAATGGCTGTTCTCGCGCCTCCCAGAATGGGAAGAAGCGGCAGAACGTCCTCAGCCTGCGCAAGTTACCCTGTCCGAAGATGCAATACATGGTCAGTTGGACCGGCTGACCGGAACCGGCGCGGAAAAGCGTGACGGCCAGCGCAGCTATGCAGGTGCAGTTGGGTCGATCTTCGCGCCGCGAGAGAAACGGGCCAAGCCGCATGTCCTGCTGGCAGAAGCGGGGACCGGCATCGGCAAGACGCTGGGCTACCTCGCCCCAGCCTCGCTTTGGGCGCAGGAAGCGCAAGGGACGGTCTGGGTCAGCACCTTTACCAAGAACCTCCAGCGCCAATTGCGCGCCGAAAGCAAGCGCGCCTGGCCCGAACGTCGCAGTGATGGTTCACCACCAGTGGTGGTCCGCAAGGGCCGCGAGAATTACCTCTGCCTCCTCAACCTGGAAGATGCGCTGCAGGGCGGATTTGGCGGGCGGGCGGCGATCCTTGCACAGCTCGTGGCGCGCTGGGCTGCCTACACCCGCGATGGCGACATGATCGGCGGCGACTTGCCGGGTTGGCTCGGCACCCTTTTCCGCCAGCGCGCTATCCGCAGCCTGACGGACCAGCGCGGCGAATGCATCTATGCCGGGTGCCCGCATTACCGCAAATGCTTCATCGAACGAGCTGCGCGGGCAAGTGCGCAGGCCGATCTGGTAATCGCCAATCACGCGCTGGTCATGGTCAATGCTGCCCGGGGCCGCGACCATGCACAGCGCCCCACCCGGATCGTCTTCGACGAAGGCCATCACATTTTCGATGCCGCCGACTCTACATTTGCCGCTGCGCTGACGGGACAGGAGGCAATCGAGCTGCGTCGATGGATCGTCGGTCCGGAGCGGGGTTCGAAAGGAAGGCGACGTGGTCTTGCCGCAAGGCTCGCCGATGTCGCCAGTTATGACGAGGCAGGCGGCGAAGCCATCGACGCAGCCTGCGAAGCCGCGGCAGCATTGCCCACCGAAGGCTGGCTTGGCCGAATCGCCGAAAACGCGCCTTCAGGAGAGATCGAAACGCTGCTCGCCGCTGTCCGCGCGATCACCTACGCCCGCGACGAAAGCGGTGCGCTGGGTGCCGGATACGGCATCGAGACAGAGGCTGCCGGACTCGGCGGACCCTTCATCGAGCACGCACAAACTGCCGCGCAGGCGCTTTCGCAAATCCGCGTGCCGCTGATCAAGCTGGGAATGCGGCTCGAAGCCATGCTGGAGGACCCGCCCGACTGGCTCGACGGGCAAGGCCGTGCTCGCATCGAGGGTGCGCGGTTCTCGCTCGTCTGGCGGATAGACACGCTCGCCGCGTGGGAAGCCTTGCTGCTGCGCCTTGGCGGACCCGCTGACGGCGATTTCGTCGATTGGCTGGCGGTCGACCGCAATGAAGCGCGCGAATTCGACATCGGCCTCCACCGCCGGTTCCTCGATCCGATGAAGCCTTTTGCCCATACCGTGCTCGATGGTGCGCATGGCGTGATGCTGACCAGCGCCACGCTAACGGACCGCGCGCCCGAGGGACGTGACTGGCCTACTGCGATCGCCCGCTCCGGCGCGCCGCACATCGAGGTCCAGCCGCAAATTGCCGAAGCAGACAGCCCGTTCGATTATGCGAACAACGCCGAGGTGCTGATCGTCACTGATGTCAAAAAGGGTGATCTGGCGGGCCTTGCCGGAGCCTATGCGCGTATCATCGAAGAGAGCGAGGGCGGCGTTCTGGGCCTGTTCACCGCCATCCGCCGGATGCGGGCTGTACATGGCCGCATCGCCGACCGGCTCGCCCGCGTCGGCCTACCGCTCTACGCCCAGCATGTCGACCCGATCGACACGGGCACACTGGTGGACATCTTCCGTGACGAACCACGCGCCAGCCTGCTGGGCACCGATGCGCTCCGCGACGGGGTGGATGTGCCGGGCGAATCGCTGCGATGTGTGGTGATGGAACAGGTGCCGTGGCCCAAGCCGAGCATCCTCCACCGTGCTCGTCGTGCCGCTGGTGGCGGCTCCGCATACGACGATTCGATCATTCGCGGGCGCTTAGCACAGGCTTTCGGTAGACTGATTCGCAGCCGTGACGACAAAGGACATTTCATCGTCCTCTCACCCGCCTTCCCCTCGCGCCTCCTGTCAGCCTTCCCTGCCGGAGTACCTGTCACGCGATTGACGCTGGACGAGGCTTTACAACGCGTCGCTGCGGGTGTTTCCTGCACGCAGGCCGAACACGAAAAGGATACGCCAGTTTGAAACGTCTCGGCCTGTTGCGCCACGCGAAATCCGATTGGGATGATATGAGCTTGCGCGACTTCGATCGCGGGTTGAACGATCGCGGTCGCAAGGGCGCGAAGCTGATGGGCGAACATATCCGTGAGAGTGGCGCGAAGTTCGACCTCGCAGTCGCCAGTCCTGCAGAGCGGGTGAAACGAACGCTGGAGGCGAGCGAGCTTGGCCTGCCGGTGCAATTCGAGGAAACTGCCTACCTTGCCGACGCTGCAACCCTGATCGGCCTGCTACGCGCAGTGAAAACCGATCCCTCCGCCATACTGCTGGCGGCGCATAATCCGGGTCTGCAGGAACTGGCGCTGACATTGGTCCCGCCCGATGGCGAGGACGCGCTGTTTGACGAGGTCATGCAGAAGTACCCGACCGCGTCATACGCGGTGTTCGAGCTCAATATCGAAAGCTGGGACGAGCTGGAGCCAGGCTGCGGCAAGATGATCCACTTCGCCCGGCCACGTGATCTCGACCCCGAACTTGGCCCGCAAATCGGCGGGTAATTGCCTTAAAAATCAGTCGAGTGCGGCTGCCAGCCGGTCACGAATAGCGCGCAACTGCTGCGTTACTTCCAGCCCTGGCTGGCGCGCGGGTGCATCGGGTGACAGCATCGCGGCAGTTTCCGCCTGCGTGACTGCGGCACCCTGCCGCTGTTCGGAATTTGCGCTGTCGGCCTTGCCCGAAGCGATCGCCTTGCGCGCGCCCTTCAGCGTGTAACCCTCTTTATTGACCAGCCTGTCGATGGTGGTGACCATGGCAATATCCTCGGAACGGTAAAGCCGCCTGCCACCACTTCGCTTCAGTGGCTTGAGCGAAGGGAATTGCTGTTCCCAATAGCGCAATACATGCGGCTTTATCCCGAACGCGGCCGAAACCTCGCCAATAGTGCGCATGGCACCATCGGCCTTGCCATCATCGAAAAGCGGCCCTGCGGAAGAGCCGGCATCGCTCATGAGGCGTTCGCAATTCGCTCTTTAAGCTTGTGGCTGGCACGGAATGTCATCACCCGGCGCGGCGTAATCGGCACTTCGACACCCGTTTTCGGGTTGCGTCCGATCCGTTCTTTCTTGTCGCGCAGCACGAAGCTGCCGAAGCCGGAAATCTTCACGTTTTCGCCGTCAGCCATCGCGCTGCACATATTCGCGAGAATCTCTTCAACGAGATCCAGGCTATCCGCACGCGAAAAGCCCATCTTGTGATTAATTGTCTCTGCCAGGTCGGCGCGAGTTAAAGTCCCTACGGACCGCATGGAATCCATGGCGTTCCCACTCCCAAAGTTTAGCTCCCCACGGACCTTTTATGAACCTGCATGTCAGCAAAGGCAAGGAAAGTAAGACTTTAAGCTAGGGAAAAATCCTACGCGCGCAAAAGGCTCGCGCCCCAGGTGAACCCGCCGCCCATTGCTTCGAGCATCACAAGGTCGCCCGGTTTGATCCGGCCATCGCGTTTCGCGACGTCATATGCGAGAGGAACGGAGGCTGCCGACGTGTTGGCATGGCGATCCACGGTCACTACCATTTTTTCCATCGGAAGGCCGAGTTTCTTGGCGGTCGCATCGAGAATTCGCTGGTTGGCCTGGTGCGGCACGACCCAATCGACATCGCTCGCTTCGTGGCCGGCCTGCTCCAGAACTTCGCGCAAGACACCCGACAGATTGACGACCGCATGGCGGAAAACTTCGCGTCCCTTCATCCGTAACTTGCCGACTTCGCCCGTGGTAGACGGGCCGCCGTCGACATAAAGCAGATCGCAATGTTCGCCCTCGGCATGAAGCTGAGTAGCGAGCAGTCCGGGGCCGTCTTCGGCAACGTCCCGCGCTTCGACAATGAATGCGCCCGCGCCATCTCCGAACAATACGCAGGTGCCACGATCTTCCCAATCAAGGATGCGGCTGAATGTCTCGGACCCGATGACAATGGCGCGTTTCGCCATGCCCGACCGGATCATCGCATCAGCCGTCGCCAGCGCATAGAGGAAGCCCGAGCAGACCGCGGCCACGTCAAACGCCGGAAACCCCTTGCCGCCCAGCGCGGCCTGCACCGTCGTGGCAGTTGCGGGGAAGGTGCGGTCGGGCGTGGCGGTCGCCAGCACGATCAGGTCGATATCTTCAATTGAACAACCGGCATCTTCCAAAGCCGCGCGCGCTGCGGCCGTGCCGAGCGAGCCGGTAGTCTCGTCATCACCTGCAATATAACGTTGGGTGATTCCGGTACGATCGCGAATCCATTCGTCGCTGGTATCGACTTCGCGCGCCAGTTCTTCATTGCTGACGCATCGTTTGGGCAGAGCGGAACCGCTGCCTGTGACGACCGAACGGATCATTGTGCTGCCTCTTCTTCCGACTCGCCATTGGCGTCGCCATGCCTGGCAGTTCCGCGCATTTCCGCACTGACTTCGGCAAGATCGGCGGTGATACGGTCGGTGATATCGTCTTCGAGCAGGCGGGCTGTCACATCGACAGCATTGGCGACACCCTGCGCATTGGCGCTGCCGTGCGATTTCACGATCACGCCGTTCAGACCGAGGAAAACCCCGCCGTTGTGATTGTTGGGATCGAGGTGATGCTTGAGCAGTTCGGTCGCCGGGCGCGAAACAAGGAAGCCGACTTTCGACCGAATGGAACTTGTAAATGCGGCCTTCAGCAGGTCAGTCACGAACCGCGCCGATCCTTCGATGGCCTTGAGCGCGATGTTGCCTGAAAACCCGTCCGTCACGACTACATCGACTTCGCCGCGGTTGATCTTGTCCGCTTCAATAAATCCGTCGAACTGCATGGCGAGGCCGGTGGCGTCACCCAGACGCTGGCTTGCCTCGCGCAAGTTGTCGGTGCCCTTTATGCTTTCAGTGCCAATATTCAGTAAGCGAACGCGAGGCGCCGCCTTGCCGGTTACAATGCGCGAATAGGCTGCGCCCATGATCGCGAACTGCACCAGATTGCGTGCGTCGCAATCGGTGTTCGCTCCAAGGTCGAGCATGACGACATCGTCTTCTAGCAGTGTCGGCATCAGTCCCGCGAGCGCCGGACGATCGATGCCGGGCATGGTGCGCAAGGCCAGCTTGCCCATCGCCATCAGTGCGCCGGTGTTACCCGCACTCACCGCAGCACCACAATCGCCGCTTTTCACGGCCTGGATGGCGAGGCCCATGCTGGTCGTCTTGGCACGGCGAATGGCGCGGCTGGGCTTTTCATCGCCGCCGACCACGTCATCACAATGCAATATTTCGGATGCAGCACGCATTCCGGGATGCTCGTCGAGCGCCGCGGCAATGCGTTTCTCGTCGCCCACGAGCAGGAAGCTGAACTTGTCATGGCGACGGCGCGCCATGGCAGCGCCGTGCACCATTACGCGCACACCTTCATCCCCGCCCATCGCATCAATGGCGATACGCGGTAGGCTCATGCGCTCAATCCTTCCTGTAGAGGAGGCTTAAAGACCCTTGGGCTCGATCACCTGGCGACCATTGTAATGGCCACAGGCGTTGCAAAGCATATGCGGGCGCTTCAGCTCGCCACAGTTGGAACACTCGTGGAAGGCTTCTACCTTCAACGAATCGTGTGCCCGGCGATTGCCCCGGCGATGCGGCGATACTTTTCTCTTAGGGACAGCCATTTCGGCACCTGTTCCTTGAATTCTTGCAAAAACTGTTCGGGTGCCGCCCTAGGCGATGCCCAGCCACCGCGCAAGCACGGTGAAGAGGGTTACCTCGGATACGGCGAAGGCGCGCGCTATAACTGGTTTTTGCATGTTTGCAAGCATTGCAACGACCATGTAGCCCCAAAATCTGCGACTTTCCGCAAACTGATGAAAGAACCCTGCCATGATCTTGCCCGCCACTACCTTGCTTGCGGTGGGAGCCGCCCTGCTCACCATGTGGCACATGAGCCGTATTGGCCGGGTTAGAATGTCAGAAAAGGTCTTGCACGGCAGCGGAGGCAATGAATTGCTCGCACGCCGGATGCGCGGCCAGCTCAATTTCGTGGAAAGCATGCCGTTCGTGATCGCACTGGCGCTGGTCATCGAATTGGCCGGAGCGGGCGGCATGTGGCTCAAAATCGTTGCCGGGATCTTCCTTGCCGGCCGCGTGGCGCATGCGATCGGGATGGATCACGATTACCCTCACAAGGGCCGCCAGTTCGGTACGATCGTCACCATGCTGACGCTGCTGGTTCTGGCGATTGTCGCGAGCCTTGCCTCTTTCGGCGTGATCTAACCGCGCGCAATTGCGGCGTCGCCCACGAACGGATTGGTCTTGCGTTCCTGGCCAAAGGTGCTGGTCGCGCCGTGGCCTGGGACGAAAGTGATATCGTCGCCCAATGGCCAGAGCTTTTGCGTAATCGCATCGAGCAGCGACTGGTGATCGCTCATCGGGAAGTCGGTACGCCCGATGCTGCCCTCGAACAGAACGTCACCGACAAAAGCGAAATTTGCGCCCTTGTGGACAAAGACGACGTGGCCGGGCGTGTGGCCAGGGCAATGGATGACATCCAGCGTGACTTCGCCAATGCTGACCGTGTCGCCATCGTTTAGCCAGCGCGTTGGCTCGAACACGGCACATTGCATGCCGAAGCGTGGGCCATCCTCGTCGAGGCGGCTTATCCAGAAACGGTCGGCCTCGTGCGGACCCTCGATCGGCAAGCCGAGTTCATCCGCCAACATGCCAGCCTGCCCGCAATGGTCGGCATGACCGTGGGTGAGCAGGATCTTCTCGAGGGTTACGCCAGCCTTGGCGACCGCTTCCTTGAGCTTGTCCAGTTCACCGCCCGGATCAACCAGCGCGCCGCGCATGGTCTTGGTGCACCAGACCAGCGAGCAATTCTGCTGGAACGGCGTGACAGGAACGATGGCGGCGCGGATCGGAGATGGGGACGTCATGCGCGTCAAATGGCGCGGCAAAGCGCCGCATGCAAGTGCATCGGTTAGATGTGCCTCAACAAGAGCGACCCGCCAGCGTTCCCCCAATTGGTCTCGCTGGCTGGTCTAATGGGCTCTATTCGAACCACTGTCCCGTGCCGCTGGAGGCGTTCTGCGAATGCCAATCCAAGGTGAGAAGCCCGGCGCGCCCTTCGATGTCACCCCGGCCTTCCATATAACCAACACAAGCAAGCGGCCCATTGGTGCCTTCGCCGCGCCAATCACAGCCATAAACGATCGAGGTTGTGCCGGTTTCACTGGTCGCCTCGCAAGACATATGCATGTCGAACATACTTCCGCTGGGCTGATCCATTCCTACGCAATGCATGGATCCTTCAACCGTGCGGCCATCTTCGTAATTCGCCGTGAAATTGCCATCGACAACGCCAGCCGCAGAAGAGCGTTCAGGCCCGACACCGCCAGTCATTTCGACATCACCCCAGGTGACTTCGTAAGTAAATTGCTGCGCTTGGGCTGGTGCGGCGATCAATAGGGCCGCAAACGCTGCGGCTGCCAGATAGGTCTTCATGTCAGGAACTCCCCCCCTGATTACGCGACCCGGTCACGGTGTTAGCAGAGCGCGGGGAAAATGGCCATTTTCGCGGGGGCGCGCTGGGCAAAGGGCGGTGACGCAAGCGAATTGCAAGCCTATTGAGGCCACATGGACCAACTCACTTATCGCGACGCGACCGAAGCTGACCTGCCTTTTCTCGATGCACTTGCGGCTGAAGACGATGTGGGCACAGCGCGCGATCCGTTGCGGCCCGATCATGCCGAACAGGCGCTCGAAGGGCTGCGCGCCATTACTGCTGACCCGAACCACAGGCTCTACATAGTCGAGTGGGCGGGCGAACCAGTCGGCAGTTTCCAGCTCAGCTTCATCCCGGGCGTTGCGCGGCGCGGCGCATGGCGCGGACAGATCGAAAGCGTTCGCACTCGGGAAAACCTGCGCGGGCAAGGCATCGGCGAAGCAATGATGCAATGGGCAATGGATCGCTGCAAAGACCGCGGCTGCGGGATCGTGCAACTGACCAGTGATCGGAAGCGCGAAGCGGCGCATCGCTTTTACCAGCGATTAGGGTTCGAGCCGAGCCACACGGGGTTCAAGCTGAAGTTGAGCTAGACCCGCCCGCTTTTCCATACCACGCGACCGACAACCTCCAGTTCCTCCGCATCAACATGGATCGGCGGGTAGGCGAGGTTCTGGCTGAGCAGTGAGAAGCGCCCTGCCCCCTGATTGGCGACGCGTTTGACGAACAGTGTGTCGTCGATGCGGACGACGTAGATCCCGTCGCGAAAGGGTTGGTCGCGGCGGTCGACCAGCACTTCATCGCCTTCGCGCAGCAGCGGCTCCATCGAGTCGCCGACTACGCGGATGGCGGAAAGCTGCGCACCATCCAGCCCCTGTTCGATAAGCCAGCGGCGCGAGAAGCGAAACGCATCGAAAGCCCGCTCCTGCGCGCCCAGCGCGCCCGGTCCTGCAGAAGCATCAATCTCGAGCCGCGGTACATCTATCCAGTCGCGGCTCTGTGGTTTTACGTAGGATTTTTCCTGCGGTCCACCAAGCTCCGATTCGTCCAGCCCCAGGAATTGCGCAAGCCTGCGCCGGTCGTCCTCCTCAAGCTTCCGCGGGCTACCCTTGGTTATATATTGCTGTAGATACGTGCCATTACGCCCGATCATCCGCGAAAGCGCAGCAAGGCTGCTACCCTTGATGCGGGCGGCCCGAGCCAATCTTTCGCGTGCATCCATGGGCAATTCCCTACGTAGTGAACAAAATCTTCCTACACGATGTATTTTTCCTAGACAAGTAGGATTTTGCGCGCTGTTTTACATCCATCGAATCGATGCCGAGTCGCGGGATCGATGGGTTCAGAACACTGCCAAGGGGAAACGCGCGTGCTCATCCGCAAGATCGAAGTCTTCCTGCGCCACACCAGAATGCCGCCGACCAAGTTCGGTCGGCTTGCCACAAGCGATCCGCGCTTCGTGCTCGATTTGCGCAATGGCCGCACACCGCGCCCACATACGGAAAAGCGGATAGAACATTTCATGAACACTTATCGCGAGACGACAAATGCGTATTGATCCCAAACCAGTCATCGCCAAGCAAAAGCGTCGCAATCGTCGCGGCCCGACCGAACGACTGTCCGAAGCCCTTATCGCGCTCGCGGAAGGCAAGGCGCGCATTGCCAAGCATTCCGAGAAAGGCTGGGCGAGCATCACCTTCGCCGGCGCGCGGCACCGGGTAGAAATTGTGTTCAAGGGGGCCGACGCAGTCGAAGCGGGCGAATGCTTCATCGCCTTCCTGCCCGAACATGAATTCACCATTCCCGGCCAACTCGTTGCCGACGCGGCGGTCACCGAGGTCGATCACATAGTCGAGCCACCTAGCATGGTGGTGATTTGCGAAATCCTGATGCTGGAGGAAGGTTGAAGCTTGCCGCGTTCAGGGGTTAGCCAACCTTCCAGATACAATCCCACGAGTGCTCGCTTAGCGTCGGCTGATTCCTAAGTCCGCCGCACCACAAGGTTACGGATTTCGGTCATGTCCTCCATCGCGAACTTGATCCCTTCGCGGCCAAGGCCGGAATCCTTGACCCCGCCATATGGCATGTTGTCGACGCGGTAGCTGGGCACGTCGTTGATCACGATGCCGCCCACTTCCAGCCGATCCCACGCGTCGAACATGGCGAACAGGTCGCGGGTGAAAATCCCCGCCTGCAGGCCGAACTCGCTTCGGTTCACCTCTTCCAGCGCCTCGTCCATGGTGGCGAAGGGTTGGAGGACGGCAAGCGGGCCGAAAGCCTCGTCGTTGAGCGCCTGTGCGTCTCTGTCCACGCCCTCCAGCAAGGTGGCTTGCAACATGCTTCCGTCCAGGTCGCCGCCGCACAGCAGCGTCGCGCCACCCGCCACGGCTTCGTCGATCCAGCCTTTGAGTCGCTTCGCTTCTCCTTCGGAAATCATCGGGCCGATAAAGGTTTCGCGGTCTTTCGGGTCGCCCGACTTGAGCGTCCTGGTCTTCTCGACCAGCATAGCCTTGAAACGGGCGTAAACTTCCTCGTGGATCAGGATGCGTTGGACGCCGATGCAGCTTTGCCCGGATTGGTAGAACGCTCCGAACACGATCCGCTCCAGCGCATCGTCCAGATCGGCATCGCGGTCGACCACTACGGCTGCATTTCCGCCCAGTTCGAGCACGACCTTCTTCTTGCCGCTCTTGGCCTTCAGCGCCCAGCCCACGGCGGGCGAACCAGTGAAGCTGAGCAGCTTGAGCCGCTCGTCCTCGGTGAACAGGTCAGCGCCATCGCGGCTGGCGGGAAGAATGCTGAAGGCGCCTTCGGGAAGGTCGGTCTCGGCAAGGATTTCGCCAATTATGATCGCACCCAGCGGTGTCTTGCTGGCGGGCTTCATAACAAATGGGCACCCCACCGCTATGGCAGGCGCGACCTTGTGCGCGGCGAGATTGAGCGGGAAATTGAAGGGAGAAATGAAGCTGCACGGCCCGACTGGATAACGCTTCCAGATGGCCTGGTAGCCCTTCGCCCGCTCGCTGATATCGAGCGGCATTACCTCGCCATACATGCGGGTCGATTCTTCGGCAGCGATCTGGAACGTATCGATCAGCCGCGTGACTTCGCCCTCGCTGTCCTTGATCGGCTTGCCTGCCTCTACGCACAGGGCATAGGCCAACTCGTCAAACCGTTCGCGGAAACGCTTCACGCAATGTTCGAGCACCGCCTTGCGTTCATAGCTGGCCATGCGCGCCATCGGCTCTGCCGCGCGTACCGCGCCCGCAATGGCTTTGTCGATGATCTCCGGATTGGCGAGAGCGGTTCGGAATGCGACCTCGCCGGTGAACTTGTCGGTCACTTCGAGGTCGGCATTGGGCTGCACCGCCTTGTTGTTGAGATAAAGCGGATAAGTGTCTTTCAGCTTGGGCATCGGGCCTCCTGCGAGATCAAGTCAAAGCGCTGCGCTGAGTTTCTTGATGTCGTGGTTCAATATCTGGTCGTTCTCGCTGTAATCTACCGGGCAATCGATCAGATGGACACCCGGCGTATCGCGGCAATGGGCCAGCAATTCGCAAAAATGCCCGGACGATGTCGCACGGTGACCCTTCGCGCCGTAACTCTCCGCATAGGCAACGAAGTCGGGGTTTCCGAATGTCAGGCCGTAATCGGCAAAGCCCATGTTCGCCTGTTTCCAGCGGATCATGCCATAGGCATCGTCGCGTAGAATCAGCACGGTAAGATTGAGGCCCAGTCGGACCGCAGTTTCCATCTCCTGGCTATTCATCATGAACCCGCCATCGCCGCAAATCGCCATCACCTTGCGGTCGGGGTAGAGCATGGCGCTCATCATGGCGCTGGGCAGGCCTGCGCCCATCGTGGCGAGTGCATTGTCGAGCAGCACAGTGTTGCCGAGGTAGGCGCGGTAACAGCGCGCGAACCATATCTTGTAGATGCCATTATCGAGGCAAATGATGCCGTCTTCCGGCATGGCTTCGCGCACCTTGCGCACCAGATAGGGCGGGAAGACCGGGAAGCGATCGTCGGCGGCGAGTTCTGCGGTGTGGGCATCCTCCGCCTCGCGATACTGCACCATGCAATCGGTATCCCAGCGGTCCTGCGGCGTGATCGCTTCCTTCATCTGCCAGATCGCATTGGCAATATCGCCTATCACCTCGATCTGCGGGAAATAGACCGGATCAACCTCTGCCGTGTTGGTGGACACGTGGATCACCATCGTTCCATCGCGGTCCATAAAGAAGGGCGGCTTTTCGATGACGTCATGCCCGAAATTGACGATGCAATCGGCGACTTCGATGGCGCGATGGACGAAATCGCCCGACGACAGGGCTGCACAACCAAGAAACTTGGGATGCCGCTCGTCGATCACGCCTTTGCCCATTTGCGTGGTGACGAAGGGAATTCCCGTTTTCTCGACGAACTGCAGCAGCATCCGGCTGGTCATACGGCGGTTGGCGCCTGCTCCGATGACGAGCACCGGACGCTCGGCCGCTTCGAGCGCTTCCACAGCCTGCCGCACTGCCTTGCCTTCGGCAGATGGTCGCCGCGCAAGCGATGCCGGGATCGGGCGGGAGGTGCATTGTTCCTCCGCTATGTCTTCGGGAAATTCGAGATGCGTCGCGCCGGGCTTTTCTTCTTCCGCCAGACGGAAGGCTTCGCGCACGCGGCTGGGAATGTTTTCGCCCGCGTGAAGCTGGTGGGCGTATTTCGTGATCGGCCCCATCATGTCGACCACATCCAGGATCTGGAACCGGCCCTGCTTGCTGGTCTTGATCGGCTTCTGCCCGGTGATCATCAGCATCGGCATTCCGCCAAGTTGAGCGTAGGCTCCGGCGGTCACCAGATTGGTCGCGCCTGGCCCCAGAGTTGCAAGGCACACTCCCGTCTTGCCGGTGTGCCGCCCGTATGTCGCCGCCATGAAACCAGCACCCTGTTCGTGCCGGGTCAGTATCAGCTTGATGGAGTCACTGTTCGAGAGGCTCTCGAGAAAATCGAGGTTTTCTTCGCCCGGAACGCCGAAGACATATTCGACCCTTTCCATTTCAAGGCATTGCACGAAAAGGTCGGAAGCTTTGGTCGTGTCCGGCATGATTTCCCCCCATGGCTGCACGCTATGCCGGTAACTCATACACAAATTTGACGGGCTTGCCCGAACCTTTTGTCAGTATCCGCGGCCGGGGTCGAATATCGGAGACATTGGCTCACCGGCGATAAATCGCTGCAGGTTGTCAACGAACCGCTCCGCAGAGCGGACATACATCTTGTCCTGTGCCCGTCCGGACAGGTGCATGGTCACATGGGCATTTTCCAGCTGCCAGAGCAGGTGGTCTTTGGGAAGCGGTTCCGGCTCGGTCACATCGAGCAGTGCGGCCTCTATTGTCCTGTCCTCCAGCGCCGTGACGAGCGCCGCCTGATCGATGAGGCTGCCGCGCGCGATGTTCACCAGCACTGCCTCCCGCTTCATGGCCGAGAGTTCGCTGGCACCGATCATGCCTTCGGTTTCCGGAGTGGCGGGCAGCGCCAGGATGATCCAGTCGAATTCGCCCAATCGCACGCGCCATTCATCGGGTCCGATCACATTGGCATCATCACTGGCGGAGCGCCTGACGATGGTAGTTTGCACGCCGAAGCCGGCAAGCCGCTTGGCAACTTCCTGCCCTATTGCGCCATACCCCAACAGCAACGCCCGGCTCCCTGCCAGTTCGCGCTTGCCCGGCGAATCGAAGAGCCACTCGCATCGATCCTGCGCCCGCACGACTTCGCGATAGCCCTTGGCGTGGGTGAGCATCAGCATCAGCACATATTCGGATATCGCGATGGCATTGATGCCTGTGCCATTGGTGATCGTAACGCCGCGCTGCTGCAACAAGTCCAGCGGGAGGAAATCCAGCCCGGCATACATCGAGTTGAGCCAGCGCAATTTTCCGGCACGCTCTACCGCGTCGATCATCGGAGGTATTTCATTGACATCAAACCAGCCGATTTCGGCTTCGGGCGCGAGATCGAGCATCTCGTCTATCGAGGTGTAAAAGCGCCCTTCGATGCCATCGGGCAGGTGCGGCTCGACAAATTCGCGGACAAGTTCGTTGATGACCGCAACGGTCACAGCTTCCATTCCCAGCCGAGCGGGTCGCCGTCCATCACCTCCACGCCTTTGGCCGCGAGCTCGTCGCGCAGTGCGTCGGAGGTGGCGAAATCCTTGGCCGCGCGGGCTTCCTTGCGGCGAGCCAGTGCGTCTTCGATCTCCGCCTCGGCGATGGTCGCGTCCTTCGGGCGAATGCGCATATCGGCGCGCGTAAGCCCGAAGAGATCAAGGCCGAGCACGGCGTCCATTTCCTCGACCACGGCGCGCTTCTCGCCCGCGTCGACCTTCTTGACCGCAAGAGCTTCCTCCAAAGCAGTGAGCGCAATAGCCGTGTTGAGGTCGTCCGACATGGCTTCGGCAAACTTGGTGCGATAGTCTGCGAATTTGGGATGCGCCGGGTCGGCACTTTCAGCATCGGCGAGCCGTTCGACCGCCATCACAATCCGCTTCAGCCTCACCAGCGCGGCCTCCAGCCCTTCCCACGAAAATTCCAGCTCGCTGCGGTAATGCGCCTGCAGGCACATCATGCGGTAGGCGAGCGGGTGGTAGCCCTTGTCGATCAGCAACTGCAGTCGCAGGAACTCGCCGGAAGACTTGCTCATCTTGCCGCTGCGCTCGATCAGGAAGTTGTTGTGCATCCAGATCTTCGCGCCCGAATGGGTTGTCTCGTCGAGTGAGCCGCAACCGCAAAAAGCCTGATTCTGCGCGATTTCATTGGGGTGGTGGATTTCGCGGTGGTCGATGCCGCCGGTGTGAATGTCGAAGGGAAAGCCGAGCAAATTCTCGCCCATGACCGAACATTCCAGATGCCAGCCGGGTGCGCCCTTGCCCCAGGGCGAATCCCATTCCATCTGGCGCGTCTCGCCAGCGGGTGTCTTGCGCCAGATCGCGAAATCGGCTGCGTTACGCTTGCCTTCGACCGTCTCGATCCGGCCTTCGCCCTCCTCGGTCACGGCACGCGCCAGCCGCCCGTAGTCAGCGACGGTGGAGGTGTCGAAGTAGAGCCCACCTTCCAATTCGTAGCAATGCTTGTCCGCAATACTCTTTGCGAAGTCGAGCATCTCCTCGATGTAGTCGGTGGCGACCGACCATTTGGCGGGTTCACGGATATTGAGCGCCTTCACATCGGCCCAGAACGCCTCGGTGTAATGCCTGGCAATATCCCAGATCGACTGCGCGCGTTCGGCGGCGGCTTTCTCCAGCTTGTCCTCGCCCGCATCGGCATCATCGGTAAGGTGCCCGACATCGGTGATGTTGATGATGTGGGTGAGCTTATAGCCCTTCCAGCTCAGCGTGCGACCAAGGATGTCGGCAAAGACATAGGCTCGCATATTGCCGATATGCGGATAGTTATAGACCGTCGGCCCGCAGGTATAAACGCGCGCCTCGCCTTCGTGGACAGGCGCGAAAGTCTCGATCTGGCGGGTGAGTGAATTAAAGAGCTTGAGGTCGGTCATTGCGCGTTCGCATAGGTCGGGGCTGCGCGCTGGGCAAGGGAGCAAGTGCTTCGAGGTGGGGTAATGTGGAGCACATGGAGCACAGTCCGGAGTGCAAAAAACGGGGCCTGTGCAAACCTCCAGGGATGGCGGAAAACTGCGGGTTAGCGGGTTAGCGGCTTGCATCGCAGAACACTGCGCACGGCGCACGCTTGTAGGAAAATATCCGAAGCCTAGGCAGCACCCGGCAATTCGAACCCGGTGAGTTTCCAGCCCAGCCCGTCGCGTGCGAAAATGAGTGTCGGGCCGGCGGTGCCATCTTCGAACGTGCCAATGGCGCGGAAGTTCTCCAGCCCCTCGCGCTCGACATCCCACGATATTTCCTGCCCGCGCAGCCGTTCGGGCAACAGGCCTGCTGCGAGTGCGCCGTTTGAGACCATATTGCCGACCGCCTCTGGCGTCAGCGCCCGATTGGCAACTTCGCGGCCGACACGTTCCGCCACTGCGCCACCAATCTGGTCCAGCAACCCGCCATCACCCACACGGCGTCGCGTCGCCTCGCTGATCTGGTCCGACGCCGAAGCGCGCAAGGCAGGGAAATCGACCCTCTCCTCCAGCGCCGCAACATCACCATCCTGCGCCGCATCGGCGAGACCCTTCATGGCGAGCCAAGGCGAGACGAAATACCAGCCGCCGATGACGAGGGCGATGAGGATGAGGAGGGTAAGGAGTTTGCGCATCATTCTACCTCAAACAAGTCTGCAAGCTGCTCGATGATCGTGCCGCCAAGTTGCTCGGCGTCCATGATCGTGACCGCGCGCTTGTAGTAGCGGGTCACGTCATGGCCGATGCCGATCGCGACCAGCTGCACGGGCGACGCTTTTTCGATCCATTCGATCACCTTGCGCAGATGGCCTTCGAGGTAGCCCGCACTGTTCACGCTGAGCGTCGAATCGTCGACCGGTGCACCGTCGGAAATCACCATCAATATGCGGCGGTCTTCGGGGCGGGCGAGCAGGCGTTCGTGCGCCCACAGTAGAGCCTCGCCGTCGATGTTCTCCTTGAGCAATCCTTCGCGCATCATTAGGCCGAGGCTGCGGCGCGCGCGGCGCATCGGCTCGTCGGCCTTCTTGTAGATGATGTGGCGCAGATCGTTGAGGCGGCCGGGGTTCGGCGGGCGACCATTGGCCAGCCATTTCTCACGTCCCTGCCCGCCCTTCCAGGCGCGGGTGGTGAAGCCGAGTATCTCGACCTTCACTCCGCAGCGTTCCAGCGTGCGCGCAAGGATATCGGCGCTGATCGCGGCGATGGAAATGGGCCGACCGCGCATCGAGCCGGAATTGTCGATCAGCAAGGTGACGACGGTGTCCTTGAAGTCCTGCTCCAACTCAACCTTGTAGCTGAGCGAGTGGCCGGGGCTGATGACCACGCGGGCGAGCCGCGCGGCGTCGAGCAGGCCTTCTTCCTGGTCGAAATCCCAGCTGCGGTTCTGCTGTGCCATCAACCGCCGCTGGAGGCGGTTGGCAAGCCGCGTGACAACGCTCTGCAATCCGGCAAGCTGGCTGTCGAGATAGGCGCGAAGGCGCGTAAGCTCCTCGGTGTCGCACAGCTCGGTCGCTTCGATCACCTCGTCGAATTCGGTCGTGTAGGCGTTGTATTCGAAGGTGTCGGGAAGATCCTGCCACGGCGCGTTGCGGCGCTGCGGGAGCATGAAGTCGTCGCCATCCTCGCCGGGTTCGCCTTCGGTGAGGTTTTCATCGCCGCTGGCTTCGTCCTCGTCCTCGCCCTCGCCTTCTTCGCCCTCTGCCCCTTCGGAGCGGGTGTCGGGCTGGTCGCTGTCTGCGCCTTCGCCTTCTTCCTCTTCGGGCTGTTCTTCCTCGCTCGCGTCTTCCTCGTCATCGTCGAGGTCGAGGCCATCTTCGGGCTCGACTTCGGCAGGCACCATGTCGAGATGGCGCAGCATGTCGAGGCCGAGCTTCTGGAAGGCGCGCTGGTCGTGCAAGGCGTCCGCCAGTTGCTCGAAATCGTCGCCGGTGCGGCTTTCGATATATTCGCGCACCATATCGACGCCCGCTCGCGCTGCTTCGGGAATCGGCTGGCCGGTCAGCTCTTCACGCAGCATCAGACCGAGCGCGGTGTGGAGCGGTACATCGTCGCTGCTTTGTGCGCGGGCGATCGCGCTTCCCGCCACGCGCCGTTCCTGCATCGCGGCAAGATTTTCGCGTATTCCGGCAAATTCGGTCTCGCCAAGCGCTTCATACCGCGTCCGCTCGATGGCATCATAGCAAGCGCGGGCATCGGCATCTTCGGGGCGGTGACGCGTGTGCAGCCCGGCATTGTGGTGGCGCAGGCGCAGCGCGAAACTGTCGGCAAAACCACGCGCCTCTTCCGCCTCTGCCGCCGTGACATTGCGCGAAGGCATCGGCACGCGGGCGGTCTTGCCCTGCTCGGAAGCGGAATCGGCAGTGAAACCGACCTCCACCTCCGCATCACGCGCAATCGCACGTGCCGCGCCGGTCAGGGCGAGCTTGAAGCGATCGAGGGGAGATTCGTCTGCCATATGCCGCGCTGCCTAAAGCACCGCGCGCAGGGCGCAAGGGGTCAAAAGCGCCGTTACAGCAGGCTGCCCCCGCCCAGCACGCCGATCAGCACCGGATCGTTGGTGGCGCGCGGGTTGGCGCGGATGGCCGCTTCCTCAACGCCCATCTCAGTCCAGATCGCAGTGTCGATCCGGTTGGAGAGGTTCTGCGCGACGCCGGAGATGTTGATGCCGGTTAAACCAGCAAGCAATTCGCCAACCAGAGGTTCATTGGCAATGCGCATGGCTTGGCCCAGCTCTGGCACCATGGCTTCGATCAGCGATGTCGCCATGCTTTCGCGCAAGAAACCGGTGGCGGCCGTTGGCCCGCCGTTGATCAGCGCGATGGCGTTCTCGATGCCGATGAGACGCACTGCATCAGTTACGATCGGAGCCGCACGTTCGGCACCCTCAATGGCGATATCGGCAAAGGCATGTTCCAGCCGATCCTTGAACAGCGTCGAGGTGAGGATATTGGCGACCACCCCGCCGCGCGCGCCGATCATGTTGGACAGGCCGATGGCGGCTACCTGTTCGTCCCAGAACCCGCCGGGAGCGGTCAGGCGTGCAAAGGCGCGTTCGCTCGACAGGTAAAGCAGTCGCCGCACGGCATCGGTTAGGCTGAACCCGCCAAGGCTTTCGCAGCCGGGCAAGGCCAGCACGGCACCGGTCGCGCCGATTCCGGCGAGAAATTTTCGGCGGCCAAGGGTCTTGGCGGTGGAGGTCGTGGCGAATTCGGTCATAAAACGTGTCCTCTTCTTGCCGCCGGTGCGGCGCAATGGCCATATAACGCAGATGCCCGCAACCCGTGCCCGATTGCTTGTAATGAACGCTGCGCTTGGCCCGTTGGACTATCGCGTGCCCGAGGGCATGTTAATCCAGCATGGATCGGTCGTTGTGGCACCGCTTGGACCCCGGCAAGTTACCGGAATCATTTGGGAAGAGGAGAAATTGCCCACCTCTCCCGTACCCGAATCCAAGCTACGGCCATTGCTGGCCATAGTCGATGTTCCACCCATCCGCGCCGAGTTGCGGCGGCTGATCGAATGGACGGCGGATTACTACATCGCCCCGCTCGCCTCGGTTGCGCGAATGGTCATCTCGAGCGGCGGAGCCTTGCGCGGCCCCGCCACGATGATCGAATATCGCCTGTCCGGCGGAATGCCCGAGCGCATGACGCCGCAGCGCGAACGCGCAATCGCAGCGCTTGAGGGCGAGCAGGCGACGATCCGCGAGCTGTCGGGCCTTGCCGGAGTGTCCGAAGCCGTGCTGCGCGGACTGGTCAACCAGGGCGTGCTGGAACCGGTCGAAGTGGATATCGACCGCCCTTACACCGGCGCGCGCCACGATTATGACGAGCCGGAATTGAGCGAGCAGCAGACCGAAGTCTCGGCGCGGCTGGTCGAGGCGGTGGCTGCGGAAAAATTCGCGCCGATCCTGCTCGACGGCGTGACAGGGTCTGGCAAGACCGAGACATATTTCGAAGCCGTGGCGCAGGCGTTGAAAGGCGACCGCCAAGTGCTCGTCCTGCTGCCCGAGATTGCGCTGACCGAAGCCTTCCTCAGCCGCTTCGAGGCCCGCTTCGGTGCCGCGCCGATTACATGGCATTCCTCACTCAAATCGACCGAACGCCGCCGCGCATGGCGCGCTATTGCCAGCGGCGAAGCGCAGGTCGTGGTCGGGGCGCGCTCGGCGCTGTTCCTTCCCTATGCCAATCTCGGCCTGATCGTTGTCGATGAAGCGCATGAAATAAGCTTCAAGCAGGAAGACGGGGTCCGCTACAACGCCCGCGATGTCGCTGTGATGCGTGGGCATTTCGAAAGTATTCCGGTGGTGCTCGCCAGCGCCACGCCTGCGCTTGAAAGCCTCCACATGGCCGATAGCGGCACCTACGAGAAACTGGTCCTGCCTGCCCGCTATGGCGGCGCGCAATTGCCCGATATCCAGCTCGTCAACTTGAACGACGAGCAACCCGGCAGGGGATCATGGATCGCCCCGCCGCTGCGCCGCGCGCTGGAAGATCGGCTGGAGCGCGGCGAGCAATCGCTGCTGTTTCTCAACCGCCGCGGATATGCCCCGCTGACACTGTGCCGCAATTGCGGGTTCCGCTTCCAGTGCCCCAATTGCAGCGCGTGGCTGGTCGAACACCGGCTGAGCAAGCGGCTGGCCTGCCACCATTGCGGGCACGAGACGGCACCGCCCGAGAAATGCCCGGAATGCGGCGAGCCCGATTGCCTGGTCGCGTGCGGCCCCGGCGTCGAACGCATCGCCGACGAGGTGGCCGAAATACTGCCCGATGCCCGCGTGGCGCTGGTCACGTCCGACACACTCAATTCGCCCGAGAGGGCCGCCGAATTCGTTGCCATGGCAGAGGCGAAGGCGATCGACGTGATCGTCGGCACGCAGCTTGTCACCAAAGGGTTCCACTTCCCCGAACTGACATTGGTCGGCGTGATCGACGCTGACCTTGGCCTTGAAGGCGGCGATTTGCGCGCGGCGGAGCGAACATACCAGCAAGTCGCGCAGGTCGCCGGGCGCGCGGGGCGCGGAGCCAAGCCGGGCGAAGTGCTGATCCAGACCCGCCACCCCGAGGCGCCGGTCATCGCCGCGCTGGAAGCAGGCGATCGCGATGCCTTCTATGAAGCCGAGACTGACGCACGCCGCCACGCAGGCGCTCCGCCATTCGGACGCTGGGCGGCGATCATCGTGTCGAGCGAGGACGATGCCGAAGCGCGCATGGCCGCGAACCGCATCGGCGATACACGGCCCCGGCTGGACGATGTCATGATCCTCGGCCCCGCTCCTGCCCCGCTTTCCCTGCTGCGCAATCGCTACCGCTATCGCCTGCTGCTCAATGCAAGGCGCAGCGCGCAATTGCAGCAGGTGATCCGCGACTGGCTGAGCCGCGTCGATCACCCGCCCGGCGTGCGCGTGGGCGTCGATATTGACCCCTACAGCTTCGTCTGATCAGCGGCGGAAATCGTTTCCAAAGAAACCGCATTTTCGCTAGCCATATAACAATTTTGTTATATGCTTATGTCCATGCAGCTCGAACCCGCCTTTCGCGCCCTTTCCGATGCGTCACGCTTGCGCGTGATGCGTCTGATTGCGCAGATGGAATTGTCGGTTGGAGAGATCGCGCAAGTGCTTGGCCAGAGTCAGCCGCGCGTTTCGCAACATGTTGCCCGGCTGGTCGATGCCGGACTGATCGAGCGGCGGCGTGAAGGCAATTCGGTTTTCCTGCGCGAAGTGGCGCATTCCGCAATGGGCGATGCCCTTGCCCGCCTGCTGGCACTGGGCGAGCGCGAGGATGCGACGCTGGCCGAACAGGCCGATGCCGATCGCACCCGCCTTGCCACCATCCGCGCCGCGCGCGAGGTCGAGGCTGATCGCTATTTCGCCCGCCATGCTGACGAGTGGGATGCGCTGCGCGAGATCCACGGGCCGGAAAAGGCCAGTGAGCAGGCCTTGCTCGAGGTGCTGGGCGATACCCCGCCCGGGCGACTGCTGGATATCGGCACCGGCACCGGCCGCATCGCCGAATTGCTGGCCCCTCATGCTGACAATATCGTGGCGCTCGACAAGAGCCTCGACATGCTGCGCGTCGCCCGCGCCCGGCTTCAAGGATTGGGACCGGACAAGGTCGAACTGCAGCAAGGCGACTTCACCGACCTGCCCTTCCCCGCGCATCATTTCGATACGGTGCTGCTGCACCAGGTGCTGCACTTTGCGCAGGACCCCGCACTCGCCCTGCGCGAAGCGGCACGGGTGACTCGTCCCGGAGGCCGCATCGCGGTGGTCGACCTTGCCCGCCACGAACGGGACGAACTGCGCGAACGCCACGCCCATGCGCGCCTCGGCTTTGCGGACGCGGCGATGGAGAAGCTGCTCAGAGAAGCCGGCTTCGATCCCGCCGAGCCTGTCGAAGTGCCCGGCCGCGAACTCACCGTCAAAATCTGGGCGGCAACGCGCCAGACCCATCCTTCATCCGCTCCCG
The DNA here is from genome assembly GCF_037996805.1 of Erythrobacter alti. Classification (NCBI taxonomy): domain Bacteria; kingdom Pseudomonadati; phylum Pseudomonadota; class Alphaproteobacteria; order Sphingomonadales; family Erythrobacteraceae; genus Erythrobacter; species Erythrobacter alti. Next base: position 251,805 of record NZ_JBBNAX010000001.1, read on the forward strand.
ATACCCGAAAGGCCGCCTCATGAGCGTGCAGACCGCCGATTGCCTCGATCCCGCGCACGAACAGCGCACCGCACATGACACGCCGCTTTTCAGCGGTTTGCCGGGCGATATTGCCGTGAGCTTCGAATTCTTCCCCCCCAAGACCGAGAAGATGGAAGAGAAATTGTGGGAGGCCGTGCAGCAGCTTGCCCCGCTTGCGCCCGAATTTGTCAGCGTCACCTATGGCGCGGGCGGTTCCACGCGCGAACGCACGCACAACACCGTTGCGCGGCTGATCAGCGAAGCGGGCATTCCGGCTGCCGCCCATCTCACCTGTGTCGATGCCAGCAAGGCGGAAACGCAGAAGATTGCAGAAGCCTATTGGGAAGCAGGTGTGCGCCATATTGTCGCGCTGCGCGGTGATGCCGGCGAGCCGGGCGCTCCCTTCGTTCCGCATCCCGATGGCTACAACAATGCAGCCGAACTGGTCAGCGGGTTGAAGGAAGTTGCCGATTTCGAGATTTCGGTCGCGGCCTATCCTGAAACCCATCCCGACGCCGACTGTCCGCAAGCCGATCTCGACAATCTCAAGCGCAAGATCGACGCGGGCGCGACGCGCGGCATCAGCCAGTTTTTCTTTGCGGCTGAAACGTTCTTCGACTTTACCGAGAAATGCCGCGCCGCCGGTATCGAAGCGCCAATGGTCCCGGGCATCCTGCCGGTCACCAATGTGGCGCAGGCGCGCAAATTTGCCGGACAATGCGGCGCTGTGATTCCCGACTGGATGGACGGGTTGTTCGAGGGGCTCGACGAACGACCCGCCTCGCGCCAACTGGTCGCCGCGACCGTGGCTGCAGAACTGTGCCGCCGCCTATATGCCGGCGGGGTACGCCAGTTCCATTTCTACACCCTCAACCGCGCCGACCTGGCCTATGCCATTTGCCACCTGCTTGGCCGCCGCCCCCTGGAGAAGTCATCATGAGTGCGCGTGAACAATTGCAGCAGGAAGCCGCCAAGCGCATCCTGATCGCCGATGGTGCATTCGGGACGCAGATCCAGAACCGTCGTCTGTCCGAGGATGATTTCGCGGGCGACCTTGGACTGAACGCGGACCAGAAGGGCAATAACGACATTCTCGCCCTGACGCGGCCCGATGTGATTGCCGATGTGACTCGCGCTTATCTCGACGCCGGATCGGATATCGTCTCGACCAACACCTTCTCCGCCAACCGCATCAGCCAAGCCGATTATGCCGCCGAGGGACTGGTGCGCGAGATCAACGTCGCATCGGCCCGCATCGCGCGCGAAATCGCCGATGAATTTGCCGAGCGCGATGGTCGCCCGCGCTTTGTTGCAGGAGCCATCGGCCCGACCAACAAGACCCTCTCGCTCAGCCCCGATGTCGAGGACCCCGGCTTCCGCGAAATCGATTTCGATTATCTGACGCAGGTGTATCTCGAACAGACGGAGGCGCTGGTCGAGGGCGGCGCGGACTTTATCCTGATCGAGACCATCTTCGACACGCTTAACGCCAAGGCAGGCGTGATGGCGGTTCGCCATTTGTCGGACAGATTGAACCGTGATGTGCCGATCATGCTTTCGATGACGCTTACCGATTTGTCGGGACGTAATCTCTCGGGTCATACGGTGGAGGCGTTCTGGAACGCGGTGCGCCACGCCAATCCGGTGACCATCGGGCTCAATTGCAGCTTCGGCGCCGACCAGTTGCGCCCCCATGTGCAGCACTTGTCAGGCATCGCCGATACCTTGCTGATGGTCTACCCTAACGCCGGCCTGCCCAACGAACTGGGCGAATATGACGAGCAACCCGAGACAACCGCAGGCCTCATCGGCGATTGGGCTGACAACGGCCGCGTCAACATCATCGGCGGCTGCTGCGGCTCGACACCTGACCACATCGCCGCCATGGCGAGCCGCGTTGCCGGACTGGCCCCGCGCGCAATTCCGGAAAAATGCACCAAGATGCGGCTGGCAGGCCTCGAATCCTTCACGATCGCCGCCTGATCAACCTAATTTCAGTAGAGAATATGACCGACCAACCCCAGACCGCGACCTTCGTCAATATCGGCGAGCGCACCAATGTCACCGGCTCTGCCCGGTTCAAGAAGCTCATCATGGGCGGCGATTATGCGACGGCGGTCGAAGTCGCACGCCAGCAGGTCGAGAACGGCGCGCAGATCATCGATATAAACATGGATGAAGGCCTGCTCGACGCGGTCGAGGCGATGACCACCTACCTTAAGCTGATCGCCGCCGAACCCGACATAGCGCGCGTGCCGATCATGATCGACAGTTCCAAATGGGAAGTGATCGAGGCCGGGCTGAAATGCGTTTCGGGCAAGCCCATCGTCAATTCGATCAGCATGAAGGAAGGCGAGGAGCAGTTTCTCGAACAGGCGCGAAAGTGCCGCGATTACGGCGCAGCCGTGGTAGTCATGGCGTTCGACGAGACCGGCCAGGCCGACACGAAGGAACGCAAGGTCGAAATCTGCTCGCGCGCTTATGAGCTGCTAACCGGGATCGGCTTTCCACCCGAGGACATCATTTTCGATCCCAACATCTTTGCCGTCGCCACCGGCATTGCCGAACATGATCGCTACGGGCTTGATTTTCTCGAGGCCGTGGCGGAGATCAAGTCGCGCTGCCCGCATGCCAAGACCAGCGGCGGCCTCTCCAACCTCTCCTTCAGCTTCCGCGGGAACGAGACGGTGCGTCGCGCGATGCATTCGGTGTTCCTCTACCATGCGATCCCCGCCGGGCTCGACATGGCGATCGTCAACGCGGGCCAGCTCGATGTCTATGACGCAATCGACCCGCAATTGCGCGAATTGTGCGAGGACGTGATCCTCGCCCGCCGCCCTGATGCTTCCGAGCGGTTGGTCGACCTTGCGGAAAGTTATCGCGGCTCGACCGAAAAGGACGAGAAGGCAGCGGCAGAATGGCGCGCCCTGCCCGTCACCAAGCGGCTTGAATATGCGCTGGTCAAAGGGATCGACGCACATATCGTCGAAGATACTGAAGAAGCGCGCCAGAGCGCGGATCGTCCCATCGAGGTGATCGAAGGGCCATTGATGGACGGCATGAATGTCGTTGGCGACCTGTTCGGCAGCGGCAAGATGTTCCTGCCGCAGGTGGTGAAATCCGCCCGCGTCATGAAGAAGGCCGTCGCGCATCTCATCCCCTTTATCGAAGCCGAGAAGGACAAGCTCGCGCCCGAGGATCGCAAGGCCAAGGGCAAGATCGTCATGGCAACCGTGAAGGGCGACGTGCACGATATCGGCAAGAATATCGTCGGCGTCGTTCTGCAATGTAACGGTTATGAAGTGATCGACCTTGGCGTCATGGTGCCGTGGTCCACGATCATCGACACCGCCCGCGAGGAAAACGCCGATATCATCGGCCTGTCGGGCCTCATCACACCCTCGCTGGACGAAATGGTGACGGTGGCCGAGGAAATGCAGCGCGCAGGTCTTGATCTGCCGCTGCTGATCGGCGGCGCAACGACCAGCCGGCTGCACACCGCGCTCAAGATCGACCCCGCTTTCGATGGTCCGGTGCTGCACGTACTCGACGCCAGCCGCGCGGTCGGTGTTGCGAGCCGATTGCTGTCGGACACGCAGAAGGATGATCTCGTCGCCGCGACGGCTGACGAATACCAGGTCATGCGCGACAAGCGTGCGGGCAAGACTGCCAGCAAGCTGCTGACGCTGGACGAAGCGCGTGCCAATTCTTTCAAGCCCGACCTCGCTCGAAAAGCACCTGCCCCAGCGCAGCCAGGCGTGCACATATTCGAAGACTGGGATTTGGCGGATTTGACCGAAGTGTTCGACTGGACGCCATTCTTCCGCAGCTGGGAACTGGCTGGCACCTATCCGGCAATCCTCGACGACGAAATCGTGGGCGAAAGCGCCCGCGCGCTGAAGGCCGATGCCGATGCCATGCTGGAACAGATCGTCAGCGAAAAATGGCTGACCGCCAAGGCGGTATGTGGTTTCTGGCCATGCAAGCGCGAGGATGACGATATCCGGCTCGACGACGGCACGCTGCTTCCCATGCTGCGCCAGCAAGTCGCCAAATCGCGCGACCGCGCCAATTACTGCCTGACCGACTTCATCGACCCCGCAGGCGACTGGATAGGTGGCTTCGCCGTCGCCATCCACGGCATCGAGCCGCATCTGGAGCGTTTCCGCGCTGATACTGACGACTATTCCGACATCCTGCTCAAGGCACTGGCTGATCGCTTCGCCGAAGCCCTTGCCGAGCGCCTGCACCAGCATGTGCGCACCACGCTGTGGGGCTACGCACCCGACGAGACCCTCATTAACGCCGATCTGATCCGCGAGGAATATGCCGGAATCCGCCCCGCGCCCGGCTATCCGGCCTGCCCCGATCATTCGCTCAAGCCGATCCTGTTCGACCTGCTTGGCGCGGAAGCGAACGCGGGAATGGAGCTGACCGAAAGCTGCGCCATGCTGCCCACCAGCGCTGTGAGCGGGCTGTATTTCGGCCATCCGCAATCGAGCTATTTCGGTGTTGCGCGGATCGGCCGTGACCAGCTCGAGAATTACGCAGCAAGGCGCGACATGCCGCTGGAAGAGGCCGAACGCTGGCTGCGGCCCAATCTGGACTAACCCGCCCTGCACTTGCACGAAGCGGTCAACTGGTTACAAGTGCAGCCATCTCCAGATAGCTAACGGGACGGGCACTGGCACAATGGTTCGCGCATTTTTTGCATTTGCATCGCTATTCATCTTCACATTCATCACCACGAACGACGCACAGGCGCGGGACTGGTACCGGGCGGAAAGTAACCACTTTATCCTCTATTCCGAGGATTCCGAGCAAGACACGCTCGAGTTTGTGCAGGATCTGGAACGACTCGACGAAGTGCTCCGCATCATGACGGGTGTTGGCCTTGGCGAAGATTACTTCCCGAGGTCCGCTAAAGTCACCGTTTTCCGCTTTGGTGAAACACGTGACATGTCTGCGTTGGCAGCGGGAAATCTTAATACCGGTATTGGCGGTTTCTTCATTCCGCGCGCAACGGGTTCGGTCGCTTTCGTGCCCCGGCAGCTCAACCGCCGCCGGACACGCAGCACAAGCGGTGGCTTGCCGCGCGAACTGCAGCTCGACCCCAAAGCAGTCCTTTTCCACGAATATGTGCACTATTTCATGTACCAGTATCGCGATGCGCCATATCCACTCTGGTACACTGAAGGCTTTGCGGAGCTGTTTTCCAACGTCGAATTCAACGATGATAATTTCGTCATCGGCAAAGTTCCCACGGTGCGGAGCCCGTTTCTCGCGACGCAATCAATAGACCTCGAGGAAATGTTCGATCGCCCGGGAAGGCTGGCCGGGCGGGCGACAGAGCGCGATTATGCACATGGTTGGCTGCTTGCGAGCCACCTTAACTTGAATGCAGAACGTCGCGGACAAATGGGGACATATCTCAATGCTTTGCTCGGGGGAAATCCTCCGATGGTAGCTGCTGAGATCGCGTTCGGGGACCTCGAAGTCTTGCACGAAGAGCTCGAAGAATTTCGGCAGGGGGCCGCACGCCCTCTTCGCGTTCCTCACGCGGTAAATGCCGATCCGCAAGTCGATATTCGTCGTCTGACGGAAGACGAAGCAGCGCGAATGGAATTGATGATCACCTCCAAGCGCGGAGTTGACGAGGAGGGAGCTGAAAAGCTGGTCGCCGATGCTCGTCGGCTAGTTGCAGAATACCCCGACAGTGCGGCTGTACTATTGGCCGCCACCGAAGCCGAGTTTGATGCGCGAAACTACGACGAAGCCGAAGCATTGGCACAACGCGTGCTGGCGATAGATGCGCAATCAACGGAGGCGACGATTTATCTCGCAGACGTTGCACTGCGTCGTTCATACGAAGACCCTTCGCAATTTGCAGAAGCGCGCAGGCTCTTTGCTGCGGCAAATCGGATGGAGATCGATCATCCATACCCGCTCTATGGCTTTTACATGTCGCATCTTCTCGACCCAGAAGCCGACATGACAGACAACGCATCCGCCGCGCTTGAAGAAGCCTTCGCCCTGGGCCGCTTTGATAGTGGCATCAGGCAAGCAATTGTACACTGGCTGCTAACAGTGGATCGTGTCGCAGATGCTCGCATCGTTGGCGCTGAATATGTCATGGGCAACGGTCGACAGGCATGTGTGAACCGAGCGAAATTTACACTACTGGAAGAAGGCGAGCCGGACCGGCTTCTGGAATCAGCTCTCCCTGATCATCCAGGTAAAGTCCTGACTGATGAAGAGCGTGAAGCCGATCGAGAGGAATTCGAAGCCGAGGTTGAAGAATTCGGCTGCGAACTCGACGACTGATCACAACTGACCGTTAAGTCTCCAAATTTGCGGGCGGTGTGCGCTCCTCGCTCTTCATGGGCAGGAACCGCATGCCGCCCGCTGTCATTTGGTAAGCTATGCCCAGAGAAAACCGCAGCCCCGTTCTCGTACCCGTCCTGGGCGACCAGCTGACCCGCGACCTTGCTTCGATCTGGGGCCGGACCAAGGATGATACCGTCATCCTGATGATGGAGGTGTGGGACGAGGCGACCTACGTCAGACACCATAAGCAGAAGATCGCGCTGATCTTTTCCGCCATGCGTCATTTCGCCGCCGAATTGCGCGATGCCGGATGGCAGGTCGATTATGTCAGGCTTACCGATCCGGATAATGCCCACAGCTTCACCGGCGAAGTCGCCCGCGCGGCGGAACGGCACGAGCCACGCGCAATCCGCGTCGTCGAGGCAGGCGAATGGCGCGTTCAGCAGGCGATCGAGGAATGGCCCGACAAGTTCGATTGCCCGGTCGAGATCCTGACGGACGACCGCTTTATCTCCAGCATCGGCGAATTCCGCGAATGGGCCGAAGATCGCAAGACATTGCGCATGGAACATTTCTACCGCGAAATGCGCCGCAAGACCGGCCTGCTGATGGAGCCGGACGGCAAGCCGGTTGGCGGGGAATGGAACTACGACCAGCAGAACCGCAAGCCGCCCAAAGGCGAGATGGACGCACCCGAGCGGCCGCTGTTCGAACCGGACGCGATCACCAACGAAGTCATCGCGCTGGTCGAAGAGAAGTTCGGCGACCATTTCGGATCACTCGACAATTTCGGCTGGCCCGTCACCCGCGAAGAAGCTGAATTGGCCGCCGACGCTTTTTTCGAAGAACGGCTGGGCAAGTTCGGCGATTATCAGGATGCGATGGTCCATGGCGAGGACGATCTGTGGCATTCGATGCTGTCGACCAGCATCAATCTTGGCCTGCTCGATCCGCTCGAACTGTGCCAGCGCGCCGAAGCAGCTTTCAAGGATGGCAAGGCCCCGCTGAACTCCGTTGAGGGTTTCATCCGGCAGCTTATCGGTTGGCGTGAATATGTGCGCGGGTTCTACTGGCACTTCATGCCCGGTTTGCAGACCGACAATGCGCTGGATGCCCACCGCCCGCTCCCCGAATTTTACTGGACCGGGGAAACCGAGATGCGCTGCATGGCCGATTGCGTGCGTTCCACGCGCGACAATGCCCACGCCCATCACATCCAGCGGTTGATGGTGCTCGGCAATTTCGCGCTGCTGGCCGGACTCGATCCGCAACAAGTGCAGGACTGGTATCTGGTGGTCTATGCCGATGCCTATGAATGGGTCGAATTGCCCAACGTGGCGGCGATGATCCTCTATGCCGATGGCGGCAAACTCGCCTCCAAGCCCTATGCAGCGAGCGGCAATTACATCAACAAGATGAGCGATTACTGCAAGGAATGCACCTATTCGCCGTCCATCAAGACGTGCGAAGGCGCCTGCCCGTTCAACCCGCTATATTGGCACTTCATGCACCGCCATCGTGACAGACTGGAAAGCAACCCCCGCATTGGCCGAATCTATTCGACATGGGACCGAATGGGCGAACAGAAACAGGCGGAATACCTGGACAGCGCGCAAGAGGTACTCGATACGTTGGAGCCGGCCGGCAAAGGCTGGGCGCGCGGTCAGTAGGCGGTTATCGCCTCGCCCTTGCGGCTCCACATCGGCTTGACGATGCGGCCCCTGCGATAGGCCAGAACGAGCATTCCGATGCCCGCCCCTGTGGCTACGACCAACGCGAAAATCGTCGCCTCCAGCCCGAATCCGCCACCTGCTTACAGCCACGGCCCATCCAGCGTTGCGGCAATGGGGCCACTGGTCGGGTTGCCGGATACCGGTACATCCCACAGCGCTTGCACCACGTTCCACCCGGCGTGAATGCCGATGGCGAGCCACAGCGAGCGCGTGAGCATATAGGCAGCGCCGAGCAGGATACCCGCCTCGATAGCGATGGCGAGCGAACTGAAGACTGTCGCATTGTCGTTGGCCGCGTGCCCGAACCCGAAGATCAGTGCGCTCAACACCAGAGCGATCCAGCTTCCGGCGAACTCCTCAAGCCAACGCAGGATGATGCCGCGCGTCACCAGTTCTTCAAAAAAACCTGCGTAGATGCCGAACCAGAAAATAATCTGGACTCCATCCGCGAAATTGTCTGTCCCCGTGATGCGATAAACGCCCGCCAGGGCGGCCAGGCCCACGCAAACCGAGATCAGCACTGCGCCAAGGCCGAAGCCCGCCGCCGTATCGCGCACAGCGCGCATATCGAGCGGCAAGTCATCGTGCTGCTTGGGGCCGAGCTTGCGGACGAGCAATTTGTAAGTCAGCCCGCACAGGGTGACGATCAGGAGAACAGCAAGGATATCCACGATCGGACCGTCGAGATTGGGAGCGATCACGAAGCGGACGATGACGGATGTGACTGCCGCAGCAGCTAGGATCAGCACGAGGCCGACAATCATCGCGACCAGCGGGAATTGCCAAATCCGCTTTGCCATCGAGCGGCTTTCTGTCTGTATTTCGCTATCCATGCCGACCCCTTTTGCTTAGGCCTTAGGTGCAGGCAGCGTCGCACCAACGCAAGCGCGCAAAAGTGGCATCGAATATTAGCCGCTCTTTTCCTCGCGTTTGAGCAGTTCGCTCTTGATCTCGAGGCCATAGGCATATCCGCCCAGCGAGCCGTCTGCCGCGATCACGCGGTGGCACGGGATAAGCACGGCGATGTTGTTAGCGCCGTTCGCGCTGCCCACAGCGCGGCTGGCCTTGGGGTTGCCGATCGCAGCTGCCTGCTCTCCGTATGACCGCGTCTCCCCGGGAGGTATCTCGCGCAAGGCCTGCCAGCAGCGTTGCTGGAATGCGGTGCCTTTCACATCGAGCGGGATGTCGCGCCCGGTCCCCGGATGCTCGACGGCTTGCGTCACTTTTTCGAAAAGCGCGCGAAATTCATCCCCGCCCTCGAGCAGCTTGGCCCTGGGGAAGCGTGCCCGCAATTCCTCTTCGCCTTCGTTGAAGGACAGGCAGCACACACCTTTTTCGGTGGCCGCGACGAGCATGTCGCCAAGGCTGGTGGCGATCACGCTCCAATGCACCTGGCGTCCGGCCCCGCCGTCCTTCCACTCGCTGGCGCTCATGCCCATTCCTTTCCGGTCCTCGTAAAAGCGCGACGGTGCCGAATAGCCCGCCGCATAGATTGCATCGGTCACGCGACTTTCCTCGCCCAGTGCTTCTCCCACTCTTTCCCGCCGCAATGCGCGGGCATAGGCTGCGGGGGACAGACCCACGGCACGGGTGAAGACGCGTTGGAGGTGGGTCGGCGAATAGCCGGTCACCACGCCCAGCTTCTCGAGCGAAACCGGCTCCTTTGCCTCGCGCAGGATGCCGATAACTTGCAGCACTGCGGCTTCCTCGCGGCTCTGCTGGTCGGGAGCGCAACGTTTGCACGCCCGCAACCCCGCTGCTTCCGCCATGTCTGGCGTGGGATAAAACCGGACATTCTCCCGATTTGGAGCGCGCGCGGGGCATGACGGGCGGCAATAAATGCCGGTCGAATGCACGCCGGTCACAAACACGCCATCGAACCGCCGGTCCTTGGCAAGCGCGATCTGCCAGCGGTCATCGTCAGTCAAAACGTGTTCAGACATGGCGCGTCACCCGTGCGGCAAAGCAACCGTAAGCAGCGTTGTGCGCGTCGATATAAGCGATTTGCGGGTTGTCGAGCATTTGCCGGATAGTTTCGTCCGCCTTGTCCGGCATTGCAAGCTCCGCCGCTTCCAGCATTCCGCCAACAGTATAACCGCGCAATGCGATCGGGCGCCCCTGCATGACGGGCGGCACCTCGTCGACGAAGCGCGCGGCCTCCCCGGCATTGGCGCGGACATAAATTGCAAAGGCATTCCTGTATGGCGTCTCGACGTCATGATTCACATGATTGATGAGCAGCAGCTCCTCGCCTTCTTCGGCATCATGCAGGCTGACGCGGCAAGGAAAGCCGGTGCCAGAGGTTGCAGTCATCCGTCGCGCGCGGTGGTCTTCCAATGCCTTGTCATCCAGCCCGAAATACGAAGCGAACTGCGCCGGATCGAGGCCACTTATACAATAGGTCATGCTCTTGCTCCTTCGCCGCCTTGATACTGCCATTCCCTCGCGGCCGCGTCCCGAAGCTTGCGGTCAATGTCGCAGCCAGTAGAGAGAATGGCGATGACCCGCTTTTGCGCCTTTCTCGCCCTGTTGCTCGCCGCCATCGCGCTGCGCCCGGATCCGGCGCTCGCTGACCCCGCAGATATAGAAGCCGCCAGCCGCGGCGTGGTGCGCGTTGTCATCATCGGGCGCGACGGGGAGCAGTTGTTTCCGGTTTCGCACGGAACCGGCTTCGCGGTCGGGCGAGAGCGGATTGTCACCAATGCCCATGTCGTGCGCGAGGCGATCGAGGATGATCGCCTCACCATCGGTATCGTGCCGGCAGATGGCGAAAATGCGGTCTATGCGCGGCTGGTGTCGGTAAGCCCGCGAAACGATCTGGCGCTGCTCGAGGCGACCGAACCGCTGGGCCTGCCGGCGCTTACCATCGCGGGCAATCCGTCGCAGAACGGTACGGTGACCTCAATCGGCTACCCGCTCAATGTCGACCGCGCACAGGGCCTTTCGTTCAGCGATATGTTTCGTGCGCAGCCTCCGGTAACTTCGACAGGCTTCCTCTCCGGTCGCAGGCCGAGCCGCGAATTCGATACGCTGTTGCACACTGCGCCTATTGCTGCCGGAAATAGCGGCGGTCCATTGGTCGACCAGTGCGGCAGGGTTCTGGGTGTCAATTCCTTTGGTGCGGAGAGCCAGGGATCGGATGCGGAATTCTTCTTCGCCATCTCTACACGCGAGTTGTTGCCCTTCCTGCGCGCCAATGACGTAAGCCCGCGACTCAATTCTTCGGAATGCCGCAGCCTTGAAGTCCTCGACGCCGAACAGCGCGCTCGCGAAACTTCGGCACGAGAGGCGCAGGAGCGGATTGCGCGCGAACGCGCCGCCGCCGCAGCTCTGCGTACCGAGGAAACCCGCCGCCTGGTCACTTACGAGGTGATGGAATCGCGCGATACCAAGCTGGCGATTGCCTTCCTGTTCCTCTTGGTTGGCGCTGGAGCCGGCGGCTTGGCCACTTTCGCGCATATCCAAAAGGATTACCGTCTGAGGGCAGCTTCCGGGGCGGTCGCCGTACTCGCACTGGTGGGGGCCAGCGTTGCATGGTTCACCCGACCATCATTCGCGGATATCGATTCGCTGGTGGAAGACCGCTTGCGCGAAGAGATGGAAGAACCCGACACCGGCGCGATCACGCCGATGGCTTCCGTTTCGGGAGAATATACCTGCACGCTTGATTCGCAGCGCAGCCGCGTGGTGGGCGACCCCGCCGAAGACATGACGTTTACTTGGAACGAAGGCGGCTGCGTCGACGGCCGCACGCAATATGGTCTCGACAATGGCGAATGGACGCGCGTGCTCGTGCCAGCAAGCGATGCGGCAGTATCGATCAACAGTTTCGACCCCGCGGCGGGTGAACTGGTGATGGAGCGCTATTTGCTCGGGCGAGAAGCGATGACCGATGCGAGAGCGGCGCGCGGCGCCTATCAGGCTCCCAGTTGCGAAGCAGGCGAAGAGGCGGCCCGGGCTCTGGGTGGAAACCAGTCCGCGATTACCACTGCGCTCCCTTCGCGCCCGAACGAGCGGCTGGTTTATCAATGCTCCTTATCGGCAGGCGATTTGCCAACGGAGTAGGCAACACCGGCCCCAGCGGGTTGCATCCACTGTCACCCGATGCTAGGCGCGCGCCAGCTTTGGAACGCTGCTTTGTGCAACCACTTCCTCTGCTATCGATTCTTTCCGTTTCTCGGACCTAAGAGGACCTTCGCGCGTGGAGCTTTCCGCCGGTATTCAGGCAAGCCTGGCAGGACGTTATGCCAGTGCCCTTTTCGATCTCGCCAGCGAGGCGGGGACCGTGACTGCGGTCGAGTCCGATCTCGACAGGCTCGACGCTGCACTTTCCGAATCGGAAGACTTGCGCGCGCTGATCCGCAATCCGGAAATCAGCCGCAGCCAGATCGCAGGCGCGATGGATGGCATCGGTGCTCATCTCGGCCTGTCCGAACTGACGCGCAATTTCCTCGGCGTGCTTTCCGACAACCGCCGTGTTTCCGCCCTTCCCGGCATGATCCGTGCGTTCGCCACCATTGCCGCTGCCCAGCGCGGCGAAGTGCAGGCCGAAGTCGCCAGCGCCCACGCGCTGACCGATGACCAGATCGCTACGCTGGAAAGCAAGCTGCGCGCCCGCGAAGGCCGCACGGTCAAACTCAAATCACGCGTCGATCCCGACCTTCTGGGCGGGCTCGTCGTCACCATCGGTTCGCAGCGTATAGACAGCTCGATCCGCACCCGTCTCAACTCTCTTGCACAAGCTATGAAAGCCACCGGCGCCTAAGCGTCGGCATAGAAAGGTCACTCATGGAAATCCGCGCCGCAGAAATCTCCAAGGTCATCAAGGACCAGATCGCCAATTTCGGCACCGAAGCCGAAGTCAGCGAAGTTGGCTCCGTCCTCTCCGTAGGTGACGGCATCGCCCGTATCCACGGCCTCGATAAGGTGCAGGCCGGTGAAATGGTCAAGTTCGCCAATGGCGTCGAAGGCATGGCCCTGAACCTGGAAGCCGACAATGTCGGTGTCGTGATCTTCGGGTCGGACACAAACATCAAAGAAGGCGACACCGTCAAGCGGACCGGCACCATCGTGGACGTTCCCGTCGGCAAGGGCCTGCTCGGCCGCGTTGTTGACGCGCTGGGCAACCCGATCGACGGCAAGGGCCCACTGACCGACGTGAAGCGTGAGCGCGTTGAAGTGAAGGCACCGGGCATCATCCCGCGTAAGTCGGTGCACGAACCCGTGCAGACCGGTCTCAAGGCCATCGATGCCCTCGTTCCTGTCGGTCGTGGCCAGCGCGAGCTGATCATCGGTGACCGTCAGACCGGTAAATCGGCTGTCGCGATCGACACTTTCATCAACCAGAAGGGCGTGAATGCCGGTGATGACGAGAGCAAGAAGCTCTACTGCATCTATGTAGCCGTCGGCCAGAAGCGTTCGACCGTAGCGCAGATCGTGAAGAGCCTCGAAGAAAACGGCGCGATGGAATATTCCATCGTCGTGGCCGCAACCGCTTCGGAACCTGCTCCGCTGCAGTACCTCGCACCCTACACCGGTTGCGCCATGGGCGAGTTCTTCCGCGACAACGGCATGCACGCAGTGATCGTGTATGACGATCTTTCCAAGCAGGCTGTTGCCTATCGCCAGATGTCGCTGCTGCTGCGTCGTCCTCCGGGCCGTGAAGCCTATCCCGGTGACGTGTTTTATCTCCACTCTCGCCTGCTCGAACGTGCGGCGAAGATGAATGAAGATAATGGCGGCGGTTCGCTGACCGCGCTGCCGATCATCGAAACGCAGGCAGGCGACGTGTCGGCCTATATTCCGACCAACGTGATCTCGATCACCGACGGCCAGATCTTCCTCGAAACCGACCTGTTCTTCCAGGGCATCCGCCCGGCGATCAACGTCGGCCTCTCGGTGTCGCGTGTGGGCGGTGCCGCCCAGACCAAGGCGATGAAGAAGGTGGCCGGCTCGATCAAGCTGGAGCTGGCGCAGTACCGCGAAATGGCGGCCTTCGCCCAGTTCGGTTCGGACCTCGATGCCTCGACTCAGAAACTGCTTAACCGCGGTGCGCGCCTGACCGAGCTGCTCAAGCAGCCGCAGTTCTCGCCCATGCCGTTCGAAGAGCAGACCGTGTCGATCTTCGCCGGTACCAACGGTTACCTCGATAACGTCGCGGTGGACCGTGTGACCGAGTATGAAGCGGCCATGCTCAGCTTCATGCGCAACGAGCACGCAGATGTGCTGACGGAAATCCGTGAAACCGCAAAGTTCGAAGGTGACACCAAGGACAAGACCGTCGCCGCGCTTGACGCTTTTGCCAAGCAGTTCGCCTGAGCCTGTAGAGACGATTAGGGAGCCGATATGGCCTCGCTGAAGGAACTCAAGGATCGGATCGGGTCGGTTAAATCGACCCAGAAGATCACCAAGGCCAAGCAAATGGTCGCCGCTGCAAAGCTGCGCAAGGCGCAGGCTGCGGCCGAAGCTGCGCGTCCATACGCCAACCGCCTTGCCGATGTGATGGGCTCGCTCGCCAGCAAGGTGAGCGGCGACAGTGCGCCCTTGCTGCTGCGCGGCACCGGTGCTTCGCAAAAGCACCTGCTGGTCGTCGTGAACACCGACAAGGGCCTGTGCGGTGGCCTGAACTCCAACATCGTCAAGGAAGCCAAGCTCCAGGCCAAGGCGATGATCGCCGAAGGCAAGGACGTGTCTTTCTACCTCGTCGGCAAGAAAGGCCGCGCGCCAATCAAGCGTGACTATGCCGACCGCATCGAGCATCATTTCGATACGTCGGAAGTGCGCAATATCGGTTTCGATGAAGCCGAAGCCATTGCAGACGATCTGGTAGAGCGGTTCGAAAAGGGCGAATTCGATATCGCCCACCTCATCTATCCGACTTTCAAGAGCGCGCTGGCGCAGGATCCGACCACGGTCCAGCTGCTGCCGGTGCCCTCGCCAGAGACATCGACTGCATCGGATGCTGCGGTTGAATATGAGCCGGACGAGGAGGAAATCCTCGCCGAGCTGCTGCCGCGCTACGTGAAAACCCAGCTGTTCGGTGCCCTGCTCGAACGCGAGGCTTCGGAGCAAGGTGCATCGATGACCGCGATGGACAATGCTACGCGCAACGCAGGCGAGCTGATCGACAAGCTGACCATCCAGTACAACCGCAGCCGCCAGGCCGCGATCACGACCGAGCTGATTGAAATCATCGCCGGCGCAGAAGCCCTATAAACGAGACGTATCATGAAGAAACTTACCTTCCTCCTTCCGATCCTTGCTCTTGCAGCCTGCGGTGAAGAGCCGGCACCCGAACCGGTTGAAACCGTAGCGCCGGTCGAGGTTGTCGGGCTTCCCGCGCCTACGAAAGAAATCTTTGCCACTGCTTTTGGCGAAGCCTGCCCCGATGCGGAAGCGGTCAACGTTGCGCTTTGCCGCCGCGGAATGGGCGCTGAAACTGCCGCATGCGAATACGGGCTCGGCGATGACGAATATATGCGCAACGATGCAACGCTGGCGGTCAACGAAGCTGGCGACGGCTGGATGATCCAGGACCCCGAAGCGGTCTGCGCCCAGTAAATTTCACGAATTTCAACTCATTAAGACGCCACAGGAAACCAACATGGCCACCGCACCTGCACTTAACCAGACGACCAACGGCACCATCAGCCAGGTCATCGGCGCCGTCGTCGACGTCGCTTTCCCCGGCGAACTGCCGCCGATCCTCACCGCGCTGGAAACCAAGAACGGCGACAACACGCTGGTCCTCGAAGTCGCCCAGCACCTTGGTGAGAACACCGTGCGTACCATCGCGATGGATGCCACCGAGGGTCTTACCCGCGGGCAGGAAGTCGTTTCCACCGGCAACCAGATCAGCGTGCCCGTCGGCCCCAAGACGCTGGGCCGCATCATGAATGTCACCGGTCAGCCGATCGACGAACGTGGCCCGATCGGTTCGGACATGTCCGCCCCGATCCACGCCGAAGCCCCGGCCTTTGTCGATCAGTCAACCGAAGCCGACATCCTTGTCACCGGCATCAAGGTCATCGACCTGCTCGCACCTTACGCAAAGGGCGGCAAGATCGGCCTGTTCGGCGGTGCCGGCGTGGGCAAAACCGTGCTGATCCAGGAACTGATCAACAACATCGCCAAGGGCCACGGCGGCGTGTCCGTCTTCGCCGGTGTGGGTGAACGTACCCGTGAAGGTAACGATCTCTACCACGAGTTCCTCGACGCTGGCGTTATCGCCAAGAACGATGCTGGCGAAGCCATCTCCGAAGGTTCGAAGGTTGCCCTCGTCTTCGGCCAGATGAACGAACCTCCCGGCGCCCGTGCCCGCGTGGCGCTGTCCGGCCTGACCATGGCGGAGTATTTCCGTGACCAGGAAGGGCAGGACGTGCTGTTCTTCGTCGATAACATCTTCCGCTTCACGCAAGCGGGTTCGGAAGTGTCGGCACTGCTCGGCCGTATTCCTTCGGCCGTGGGCTACCAGCCGACCCTGTCGACCGACATGGGTAACCTTCAGGAACGCATCACCTCGACCACCAAGGGCTCGATCACCTCGGTGCAGGCCATTTACGTGCCTGCCGATGACTTGACCGACCCTGCGCCAGCCACCTCGTTTGCTCACTTGGACGCAACGACCACGCTGAACCGCGCAATTTCGGAGCTGGGCATCTACCCGGCGGTTGACCCGCTCGACTCCACCAGCCGCGTTCTCGAACCGCGCGTTGTCGGCCAGGAACACTACGAAACCGCTCGTAAGGTTCAGGAAACGCTGCAGAAGTACAAGTCGCTGCAAGATATCATCGCCATCCTCGGCATGGACGAACTTTCCGAAGAAGATAAGCTCACCGTTGCCCGTGCTCGCAAGATCCAGAAGTTCCTCAGCCAGCCGTTCCACGTGGCAGAGGTCTTCACCAACATCCCGGGCTGCTTCGTGCAGCTCGAAGACACGGTGAAGAGCTTCAAGGCTGTTGTCGAAGGCGAATACGATCACCTTCCCGAAAGCGCCTTCTACATGGTCGGCGGCATCGAAGACGTGGTCGAAAAAGCCAAGAAGATGGCTGACGAGGCCTAAGCAAGATGGCACTTCACTTCGAACTCGTAACCCCGTCCAAGCTCGTCCGCTCGGAAGACGTCCACATGGTGGTCGTCCCCGGTGCGGAGGGCGAGTTCGGCGTGCTGGAGGGCCATGCGCCCTTCATGTCGACCATTCGCGACGGCGCGGTGCAGGTCTGGAAGACCGAAGGCGGCGAGCCGGAAAGCATCGAAGTGCGCGGCGGCTTCGCCGAAGTGGGCGAAAACGGCCTTACCGTCCTTGCGGAGCATGTCGAGGGCTGACGGATATTCTCGCAAGGGGGCAGTTCTACTCCCTGCCAAGACTTCGTATCCTAACGAGCAATCGCATTCGTGTCAGATTGACACGGAGTTTTGCTCTCCCGATTGCGGTTTCGACCGGCCCTTGATATCCGATAAGCTCGATAGCTATGATTGGCATCGATGCTGTTGCACAATTCGGGGGGATGATGTGCATTCGAGACTCAAGGTTATACTTGTTGTTGTCGCTTTGCACTTCTTGGCTGCTGCAGCAATCGGAGAGCGCCGCCTGGCTGACTATTTCACGGTGCCTTGGTTCATCGAAATTTTTACCGTTCTGGTTCTCCCGTTCTTTGTTTGGGTTTTGTATCACAGCATTCAAGCTGCGCGAAATAGCGTCGCGCGACCGATACAATATCTGATTTCAAAAATAGTCGATGATCGAAGACGGTTTCAAAATGCCGCGATCCTATTACTTTGCTTCGCGATCGTAAATCGATCCTATCGCGCGTTAAAGGTCGCGATTCCAAGATTAAACCAATACTACGCAGACACAATTTATGCCGAGTGGGACCGATTCATCTTTGGCGTCGATCCTTGGCGAATAACGCATGAATTCATTGGGCCGGCAGGTACGACCTTCATCGATTCTGCGTACTTTATTTGGTTCAAGGTCATCCATGTCACGTTTGCTCTCGCTGCATTCTCACGTGACGAGAAATTTCAGCTCCAATCGTGCTTCACATATTTTCTTATTTGGATGCTGCTCGGAAATGTTCTGGCTATCTATATGTCCGCGGCAGGACCCTGTTATTATGAGCACTTCTATGGGAGCGATCGCTTTGCGCCCCTGTTCGCTAAGTTGTCTGAGATGAACCTCGCTGCCCCAATCTTGCAGGGGTATCTGTTGGACTTAGTTGGTGACGAGTCGATTGGGTCGGGCATAAGCGCAATGCCGTCCCTCCATTGTGCACTCACCATGTTCATCGTCCTTCTAGCCTATCGCAAGTTTGGCTTTGGTTGGCAGTTTGCGACTGCTCTCGCCTACCACATAGTAATCCTTATCGGATCAGTGCACTTGGGTTGGCATTACGCAGTTGACGGCCTCCTTTCGACAATTTTGGTGCCGCCGATCTGGTGGAGCGTCGAGAAAGTCCTATTCGGTTTCGATGCAAACCGGCGCTCGAACCCTGATGGGCCACGTCTAGCATCCGAACCGTTGTAAATCGGCATTCTACGACACAAGTATAAGAACGCTGATGTATCGATTGTGGCAGCGGATTAATCGCAAAGATGTCCGGGCCTCGAATGAAGCGATATCTTAACCACGTTTGCGCCATGGCTACCCGAACAGGAGGCAAAGGGCGCGATGAGCACTTTGGCGGCAACGCCGCACGACCATGACCGGCCAAGTTTCGCGGCGCTGTTGCGCAGCGATACCCTGCCGCTTGCCCTGCTTGCCGTGCTGGTGCTTGCCACGCGGGCGATCTGGTTTGGCGATCCGGTCGCGGATTTCGACGAACAGCTGTACAGTTTCATAGGCTGGCGCATGAGCGAGGGCGAATTGCCATTCGTCGACTGGTGGGACCGCAAACCCTTCGTACTGTTTGCCATTTACGCCGTGAGCCATGCCCTGCTCGGCCCGGGGCCGCTCGCCTATCAGCTGATGGCGTTTGCTTTTGCCCTCGCGGGCGCAGTGCTGACCTATTATCTCGCGCGGCGGCTGGTCGGTCGGTTTTCCGCCATGATGGCGGGCGCTATCTCGACAATGCTGCTGTGCGCCTACGCCAGCTATTCGGGGCAGAGCGAGGTGTTCTTCCTGCCCTTGATGCTGGGCATGGCGACGCTGCTGGTCGATCCCGACCATCCCAGATTCACCCGCCGCGCAATGTGGGCGATGCTGCTTGGCGGGCTGGCGTTGCAGGTGAAGTATACCGTGCTGCCGCAATGCGCCTTCTTCGGGCTCTACGCGCTGTGGGTGGAGCATCGTCGAGGCAGCACCCTCCCCCGGCTTGCGAAGCTCGCTTCCGCCTTCGTTGCGTTTGGCCTCCTGCCGAGCGCGCTGGTTGCTCTGTTCTACGCCGCTGTCGGTGAGTTCGACGCCTTCCTGTTCGCCAATGTCCTCTCATTCTTCGATCGTATGCCCGCGCCGCAAGGCCGCTGGGCTCCCGATCACTGGCTCGGAGTCTCTCCGCTTGCCGTGCTGGCTGTGGGCGGTTTCTACGCGGCCTTCCGCATGAAGCGACCCGAACCGTTTGCAACATGGGTGTTCTTTTGCGGCTGGGCTGCAGCGAGTGTGCTGACGGTGCTGCTGCCGGGCACGGTCTATCTTTACTACTACGCCGCCGTGGCCGCGCCAGCCGCATTGGTGGCGTTGCCATTGCTCGACCGCCGTGCGCCACTGCGCGCCTTTCCGGCGCTGGTGCTGTCGGCCGGGTTCTTAGCCCTGCTCGCCCTGCCTGACCGGTACGAATATTCGTTGGAGGAACGTCAGGCCGCCGACGAGCTTGCCGCCGCCATTGCTCCGCATGTTGGTGCTGACAGCGATTGTCTGTGGTTGTGGGACGGGCCGACCGCGCTCTACCGCATGACCGGCAGCTGCGTGCCGACAAAATTCGTCTATCCCGATCACCTCAACAATGCGCTCGAAACCGACGCGCTCGGCGTCGATCAGGCCGGAGAGGTTGCCCGAGTCCTGGCAACCCGTCCCGGCGCGATTGTTACAGCCAGTCGTCCGATGACCCTGCAGAACGAGCAAGCTACTGCACTGGTCGAAGCCGCTTTGGCTGCCGATTACGAAGAGCGCCTGTCGGTCGAAATGCACGACCGCACGCTCACGGCATGGATTCGGCGCAACTGATCAGCCGCTTTCGGCCGGCACAGAGCGTTGCCGGCTATCATGCCACAACCACAGGCCCGACCCGACGATCAGCACTGCTCCCAGCATCGAAATGAGATCAGGCGCTTCGTCGAAGGATATCCAAGCGAGCACGATGGCGATCAGTAATTGGCCATAGGTCATCGGAGCGACTGTGGCCGCACCCGCACGCTGGGTGCCTTTGAATATGAGCCAGTGCGCGGTGCTGGCGATAACAGCGATGGCACCAGCGCGCGCCAGCACATGCCATTCAGGCCAGAAGAAGCGCACCGCATCATAGCCGCTCGCATGCGCGATCGTTGCCGTCGGGACAAGCAACGCCGCCGCGCCGACTGCAACATAGGCCTGCGCCGCGAGCGCGCTACCACCGCCACGCGCAGCACGGTTGGCAATGATGAGGATAGACATGCCGAATGCGCAGACCAGCGGCAGCAAGGCTGCAAGGCCAATCTCCGCAAAATTCGGGCGCAGGATCACCAATACGCCGATAAAGGCCACGATGGTCGCCAATATGGTCGTCAACCGCAGCCGTTCGCCAAGGAAGACACTGGCGAGCAGAGCGGTCAGCATTGGCTGAGTGAATGTGATCGCCACGACATCGGCCAGCGGCATCAGCCAGACGCTGGCAAAGAACGTCACTGTTGCCAAGCCAACGCCAAAACCGCGCAGCGCCTGGATTGCAGGCCGGGGGATCTCGCGCAGGGGCTTCACGCCTTCGCGCATGACGAGCAGCGCCGACAGACCGATGGCACCAAGCGAATAGCGGAATGCCGCCAGCGCAGTCGGTGTCCACTCATCGGCAATGCTCTTGGCGACAATGTCACCGACCGACAGAAGGCAGAATCCGGACAGCGCGAATAGCAGGCCTGCCCTGTCCGATTGTTGCATGAAATGGTGCCCTTGCGCCGCGGCCCGCTTGGCCTCGGTTCGAGCGGCTTTAGGGGGCCGTTGCAGCCGGTTCAATCGCTTTGTCCGACCTTTACCGAGCGTTAAACACTCATGCTTAACAAGTCCCTATATCGGCCTCCCATCCCGGAGCCGAGCCAGGGGTATGCATGACCAAGCTCATCATCCAGATTCCGTGCCTGAACGAGGCCGAAAGTCTGCCTGCAACGCTGGCCGCCCTGCCGCGCCGTGTGGAGGGCGTGGATACGGTAGAGTTTCTCGTAATCGATGACGGCAGCTGCGACGGGACCGCGCAGGTGGCGAAGCAGTGGGGCGTGCATCACGTAGTATCGCATCGCCGTAATCGCGGACTTGCTGCCGCATTCCGCAGCGGTATCGACCGCGCGCTGGCAGAGGGCGCGGATATCGTCGTGAACACAGATGGCGACGGGCAGTATGAGGGCGCGGACATCGCTGCTCTGGTGGCACCCATCGTCGAAGGCCGGGCCGACATCGTGATCGGTGATCGGGGTGTGGCGCAAAACGCGCATTTCTCGCCGCTCAAGCGCCTGATGCAGCGCGTCGGCAGCGGCGTGGTGCAGAGCCTTGCGGGCACGCATGTGAGCGATGCTGTCAGCGGTTTCCGCGCAATCAGCCGGGACGCGGCGCAGCGGATCAACATCACCACCGAATTTTCCTACACTACCGACATGCTGATCCAGGCAGGTCGCAAGAAGATGGCGATACTGACGGTGCCGGTGCGCACCCATGCCGCTGTTCGACCCAGCCGCCTGTTCAAGTCCATCCCGCGCTTCATCATGCAGACGGGGATCACGATGGCGCGGGCGTTTACCGCTTACAAGCCGCTGCGCGCATTCGTCGGCACGGGATCGCTTATCGCCTTCATCGGCCTGCTACCGATCCTGCGATTTCTGTGGTTCTATGCCAGCGGAGACGGCGCAGGCCACGTGCAATCGCTGGTCATCGGCGGCGCACTGCTGGTGCTCGGAACGCTGGTGGCGATCCTTGGCATGGTGGCCGATCTGATCGCTGCGAACCGCAAGCTGATCGAGGAAAACCTCGCCCGCACACGCGCGCTGGAAGATCGCATCGCCGATCTGCAACGGCAGCAATCAGGGCCGCAGCAAAGCGAAAAAGCCCGCCGGACCGCCGCATGACAACGCTCGCCGCCGAAGAGCGCAGCGCGCCTTTGAGGGCGGCGCTGCCTGCGCAGAACTCGATCGTCTGGCCAGTCGCAGCGCTCGTCGTAGTATTCGCGCTGCAATTGCATCTGGTGTTTACCCGCTCGATCAATTGGGACGAATTCCACTACCTCGCGCTGGTGCATGAATTGGCGCGCGGCGAGCTTGCCCACCCGTTGCAGAGCTTTCACGCGCGCCTGTTTGCCTGGCTTCCCCTGCTCGAATTGCCGTGCGTCGATCAGGTGGTGCGCGGACGCCTGGTAATGTGGCTGTGCGAGATCGCAAGTTGCGCCGCTATCACCGTGATTGCGCGCCGATTTGTTACGCTGGACCGCGCGCTGTGCTGCGCCCTTGCCTACGCTTCGGTCATCTACGTGATGCAGCACGGCTTCGCGTTCCGCTACGACCCGCTTGCAGCCGCGCTGTGCATGGTGTCGCTGGCAATACTCGCACGCAGTCGCCTCAGCTTGGCAGCATTGGCGGCGTTTGCCGTGTTGATGGGCGTGGCCTTTCTGGTGACGATCAAAATCGTACTGCTTTTGCCCGCTTTTGCCGGTGTAACTTGGCTTCGCTGGTCCGATGCCGGGTTTGGACGCGCAACCCTTCTGCGTTTAGCCGCCGCCCCCGTGCTTGCCGCGCTGGTCGCCGGACTGCTTTACCTTTGGCATATCGCCGACATTGTCGAACCCGCCAGCGATAGCGCTACGCTCAATCGCTCAAGTAGTGCGATGTTCGGGTTCCTGCTGACAGGCAAGCTGGGCTATCTGGCACAAGCCGTGTTGGCAGGCATCCCGTTCTTCCTCACGCTGGCGCTGGCTATTCGTGCGATTGCACGTGGCGAGCGCTTTTCGACCGCAGAGCGCGTCGTCTTGGCTGGCCTTGCCGCGCCGATCCTGTGGGTGCTGTTTTACGAAAACACCTACCCCTATTTCTATACCTTCATGCTTGCGCCCGTTGCGGTTGCCCTGGCGGCAGGGATCGGGCCGATCGCAGACCGGTATGGCAGTGCGAAATTCGCCGTTTTCTGCGCTGCAATCGCCAGCGTCACCTGGGCAGGAGATGGACCGAGCCGCCTGGACACCCAACGCGATCTGCAAGCCACGATCAGCGATATGTTTGCAGAGCCGGTGAACTATTTCGACTTTCCCGATTTCCTGCCTGACCATCGCAAGGCCAATTTCTTCATGACCAATTGGGGGATGGAGAATTACATCCAGCGCAGCGAGCCGGAGTTTCGCGATACGATGCTCGAAACCGAGGTTCCGCTCCTCCTGACTATTGAAGAAGCGGCCAATCCCACTCTCTTCGCCGTAATGCACGATCTCCCACAAAGCCGCTTGTTCCATCCTGCCGACATTGCTGCATTGCGCGAAACATATCGTCATGTCTGGGGTCCGGCATATCTGGCTGGAACGGTGTTGGAACCGGGGGAAACACGTGTGTGGACGGTCTTCGTCCCCGGAACCTACACGGTCGAAGGTTCCCTCGAAATCGAAGGCCAGAGCTATAGAGATGGCGCACTCGTGACACTCGGACGCGGCAGTGTCGTCCTCATCGGTGATGACATCGCCCGGTCCGGCCTGCTGTGGGGCGATCACATCCAGATACCCGCTGCTTCTGCTCCAGCACGCCCCTATTGGACGGGATTCTGAGCATTGGCGCACCACATTCCCAAGCAGGATCACCCCTCACCGCCCGCGCTCGCTCCCGGCGCGATGATGCGATGGCATGCCGTTTCTTCCGGATTGCCCGAGCGGCTGGGTGAGGTACTCGAGATCGGTTGCGGACGCGGCGGCTTTGCGGCCAGGATTGCACCGCGTTGTCGCCGTTATCTGGCGCTTGAGCCGGACAATACTTCGCGTGAGATCGCCACCGGCACTGCCGGACATTGCGCGGAGATTTCCGGACAATTTGTAGAGGAATTGCCCGACACAGCACGCTTTGACATGGTCTGTGCATTCGAGGTCCTCGAACATCTGGAAGATGACGCGGCTGCGCTGTACCAATGGTCAGAGCGCCTGCGCCCTGGCGGACGCCTCATCATCAGTACTCCTGCCCATTCCAAGAGGCTGGGTGAATGGGATCGCATGGTCGGCCACCATCGCCGTTATGATGTCGAACAGATGCGCGAACTCCTCATCGCCGCTGGACTGACCGATGTGCGTGTCATGCTTTACGGTTATCCTGTGGGCAATGTGCTGGAGGCTGTCCGCAACCGGATCGCTGCGCGTCGAATGCGGCGCGCAGAATCGGCCAGCGATGACTACGCAACACGCACCGCATCATCGGCGCGCCTGCTCCAACCCTCTGGGCTGATGGCCTCGGCTGCAATGCGTCTCATTGCGCTCCCGCTTGCGATGATGCAAAAATTATTTCCCGGACGCGGAATTGCGCTGATCGCTTCGGCAACGATGCCCGAACAATGACCTCGCTCACGACACCTGACCGGAAATCTCGCGAAAGGCCGCAATGGGTGGCAATTGTTCGCGGTATCTTCGTGGGCGCAGCTCTCATCGCGCTTGGCGCCTATATCTGGCAGGATCGCGAAGCCATGAGCACCGCGATTGGCGAACTCTCGCCACTGCCTCTGCTGTTTGCCGGCGTAATGGCGGCAGGGTTCACGGTGACATCCTGCGCTGCGTGGCGGCTCCTGGTGACCCGCAACGACAAGTCGATCACCGTGGCCGAGGCATCACGTATCTATTTTCTCGGCCAACTGGGCAAATACCTGCCGGGCGGCGTCTGGCAATTCTTCGCAGCCGCCGAGCTCGGACGCGATGCCGGACTACCGCGTCTGCAAATTGTCTCCAGCTTCGCGTTCGCGCTCGCAGCAAGCCTGGCTGCAGGGAGCGTGGTGGTGCTGGCTGCCTTGCCGGAAGCACTACCGATGTTGGGATTGCAGCCACGAATGGCGCTGTTGGCGGCAGCATTGATCCTCGCCGCGCTGTTACATCCGGCTGCTCACCGCATCATTGCCAGGATCATCCGGACCGAGAATGCACCACAAGGGCAGCGGCTAGCTCTGTCGGTCACCGTGTCCCTTGGGACCTGGCTGTTCGGTGGCTTGCATCTGTGGTTTCTGGCCAGCGCGCTCGGGCAATCATTGTCGTTCGCCGATATGTTACCCCTCGCTGGCTGCTTTGCGGCAGCGTGGATTGCCGGGTTCCTGGTGATGATCGCTCCGGCAGGTGTCGGCGCGCGCGAGGCAACGCTGATATTGCTGCTGTCACAAACCATGAGCATCGCGGAGGCGGCCACAATTGCCATCGGCTCACGCCTGCTGATGACCTTGGCCGATGTGGGCGCCGCAGGCCTCGCGATGGCCTTTACGCACTCTCCAACTTCGCCAGCAGGCGCGCCACGCCCGCTTCGGGACTGAGTTCGCGCATTGCTGCA
The DNA here is from genome assembly GCF_037996805.1 of Erythrobacter alti. Classification (NCBI taxonomy): domain Bacteria; kingdom Pseudomonadati; phylum Pseudomonadota; class Alphaproteobacteria; order Sphingomonadales; family Erythrobacteraceae; genus Erythrobacter; species Erythrobacter alti. The sequence continues at coordinate 277,547 of NZ_JBBNAX010000001.1, forward strand.
TCCGGAAGCCCGGTCAGCCGATCTGCGCGGCCCAAAGCATTCCTGACCGCATCGGCCAGTGCCTGAGGGTCTTCCGGCGGCACGGTGATGATGGTCTGCGGGTGCTGCTGCGCCAGTGGGCTCATCGCCGGACCGCTGCGCGTGACGACCGGTTTACCCATGGCAAGGCATTGAAAAACCTTGTTCGGAATGACGCGAGAAGCCTTGTCCGAACCGCCAAAGATACCGAGACACAGATCGGCACGGGCAATCATGGCTGGCAGGCGCTCGTATTTCACCCATGGCAGATACAGAAGTCGCCGACTGCCCTTTTCGGCGAGGAAATGCCGCATGATCGGCTCCTCCTGCCCCTTGCCGATGATCACCCAGTGGATAGGATCATCCTGTGTCAGGCGCACAGCTTCCAGTATCGTGGCCAATCCATGAAGCGGGATAAATTGCCCGTAGAACAATACGACCGGTGAGCCGTCCTGGTGTGGAACGAGATGGTCGACTGATGGCAGATCCGGCTGCGGATCGAACAGGGTTTCGGCCCCGACGTGCACGGTAATGAAGCGATCGGCCGGTATGGCGTATTCGCGCGACAGGAAATCGCCATGCGCGTCGGTGTCGACCAGAATAACGTCGGCGCACATCAAACCCGCCTTCTCGAAAAGGCGCAGAAACCGCGCTTCCAAACCACGCTCGCTCGCCAACTTGCGGTCGCGAACGATGGTATCGTGGATAGGCAGGAAAGCATCGAGCACCACAGCGCGGCCGTTGATCCGTGCGAGCAGGCTCGCTGCGAAAATATCGGGCGTGCCGGGATAGGGCAGCAGCACGCCGGCATCGCCGGGCAATCGCGCCAGCCGCCAAAGTGCCCGCGGCATCCCTGTCAGATAGCGAAACGCCGCGCGGAACAATTGCCGCTTTCCGGCGACCGACTTGTCCGCAACATCGCTCCAGACAGGCACGTGGATCTCTGCTTCCAGGCGCCCTGCCTTTCGCAAGGATTCGAGCAGGAGCCGGACACGCGGCTTGCCGTCATCATAGGCACCCCAGGCAACGAACCGCTTATTCATGGTATCGAGATATGGAGGAGCAGCAAGGCAGTGCCAAGCGCATAATCGTCGCTTTAGTCGACAGATTTCCCTTCTGATTCCGAAAAGGTTTGCGAAATATTTACCAAACTCGGCGACATCGGTTCGTGATTAGCCGGTTTTCCATTTGGAAGGCCGGTTTGTGGGACAGACTGAGGAATTTCGAATGAGCGCTTTCGGAAGAAAGAATGGATCAGGCGGCATGGCCAAGGGCGCGCGCCCCAGCTTTGGCGTGGCCAAGCCGATGCGCGGAGGTTCGCCCAGTCCCAAGAATACCAAGGAGGAAACCCCTCCCCCAGCTGGTGGTGAGCAATTCCCGCCCGTCCCCGCGGAGGGCGCGCCCGTCGGCGGCGGCGCTGGCGGACAGCAAGATGACGCGATGAGCCGTCTGGCCGACCGCGCCAACGCCGTTCACGAACAGCAGGAAGTCGGCGGCTTCGAAGCCAGCGTCCACAAGATCAAGGAACAGGTACTCCCGCGCCTGCTCGAACGTGTCGACCCCGAAGCCGCAGCTACCCTTTCGAAGGAAGAGCTGTCCGAAGAATTCCGCCCGATCATCATGGAAGTGCTGGCCGAGCTGAAGGTCACGCTCAACCGCCGCGAACAATTCGCGCTGGAAAAAGTGCTGATCGACGAATTGCTCGGTTTTGGTCCGCTGGAAGAACTGCTCGGCGACCCGGACGTGACCGATATCATGGTCAATGGCCCCGACCAGACCTACATTGAAAAAAACGGCAAGCTGACCATCGCGCCGATCAAGTTCCGCGACGAAGGCCATCTGTTCCAGATCGCCCAGCGCATCGTGAACCAGGTCGGCCGCCGCGTCGACCAGACCACGCCGCTGGCCGACGCCCGTCTCAAGGACGGTTCGCGTGTCAACGTGATCGTGCCGCCGCTGTCGCTGCGCGGCACCGCGATCTCGATTCGTAAGTTCTCCGAGAAACCCATCACGCTTGATATGCTCAAGAACTGGGGCTCGATGAACGAGAAGATGTGTACCGCACTCAAGATTGCCGGTGCCTGCCGCATGAACGTTGTCATTTCCGGCGGTACGGGTTCGGGTAAGACTACCATGCTCAACTCGCTGTCGAAGATGATCGACCCGGGTGAGCGCGTGCTGACCATCGAGGACGCCGCCGAGCTTCGCTTGCAACAGCCGCACTGGTTGCCGCTCGAAACCCGTCCGCCGAACCTTGAAGGCCAGGGTGCCATTACCATTGGCGACCTTGTGAAGAACGCCCTGCGTATGCGTCCTGACCGCATCATCCTGGGCGAAATTCGTGGCGCCGAGTGTTTCGACCTCCTCGCCGCCATGAACACCGGCCACGATGGCTCCATGTGTACGCTTCACGCCAACTCTCCGCGTGAGTGCCTTGGTCGTATGGAAAACATGATCCTGATGGGCGACATCAAGATTCCGAAGGAAGCCATCAGCCGCCAGATCGCCGAATCCGTCGATCTGATCGTGCAGGTGAAGCGCCTTCGCGATGGCTCGCGCCGCACCACGAACGTCACCGAAGTGATTGGCATGGAAGGCGATGTGATCGTGACGCAGGAGTTGTTCAACTTCGAATATCTCGACGAAGGCGACGACGGCAAGATAATCGGCGAATTCCGCTCGAGCGGCCTACGTCCCTACACGCTTGAAAAGGCGCGCCAGTTCGGCTTCGATCAGGCGTATCTGGAAGCCTGCCTGTAATTTGAGGGCAGTTCACCGCTAGGCCGGGCAACCTATCCGCTGATCAATCCCACGAAGCCGAATGCGAGCAGTGCCAGCCCGACAAATGTGCTGAGCACGCCAATATCGCGCCACGGCATGATCCCGACATCATCGGGATGCTTCCTGCGCGCACGTCGCCTTTCGCCCCACATCGCCACCGCTGCCAGTGCCAGCATCACCGCACCCGCGAGGGTATAGCGCATCGCATCGCTGGCAAAGAGGATGAAATCGGGCCACTCCATGGCGCGCCATATGGATAGCCCGGCTCTTTGCGACAATGCTTGATTGCAAGCCGCGCAAGCCTATGGCGTGGCGTGTGAATCAAACTGCATCCGATGACGCCGGCGACCGTCCGCTGCTCGCGCTTGTCATGCGGCTTGCCGGGATTGCCGGATTCGCAGTCATGGCGGCGTGTATCAAGCTGGCATCCGAGAGCGGTATCCATCTGGCAGAACTGATGTTCTGGCGGCAATTCATCTCGCTCCCGATCCTGCTGGCATGGGCAATGCTTGCCGGCGGGCTTGGCACACTCGCCACCAAGCGTCCGCGCGCGCACGCCATGCGGGCAGGCTATGGCATCGCCGGCATGGTCCTCAATTTTGGCGGCGTGATCCTGTTGCCGCTGGCCGAAGCAACGACGTTCGGTTTCACTGGCCCCTTGTTCGCCACGCTCCTGTCGATTGTAATCCTGCGTGAAACTGTCGGTATCTGGCGCTGGTCTGCGGTTCTTGCGGGATTTGCCGGTGTCGTAATCATCGCGCAGCCGGGGGGAGGCAATATCCCGCTATTCGGCGCTGCAGTCGCACTTGGTGGTGCATTCATGATTGCGCTGATCTCGATCCAGATCAGGGACCTTTCCCGGACCGACAAGCCGCTCGCCATCGTGTTCTGGTTCAGCGTTGCCACCGTCGTTGCCACGCTGCCGATATTGCCGTTCGTCCATAATCAGTTGAATACAGGACAATGGCTGCTCCTGCTGGGGATCGGTCTCGCCGGCACCTGGGGGCAAGTGCTGATTACGATGGCGCTGCGGTTCGGCAAGGTCTCGAGCGTGATCGTGATGGATTATTCCAGCCTGATCTGGGCTACGCTGCTGGGTTGGCTGATTTTCTCCAACCTCCCCACCATTTACACATGGTTCGGTGCGCCCCTGGTGATTGCGGCTGGCATCATCATCACATGGCGGGAACACGTACTGAGCAAGCAACGGCTTGCCGAACAGGCACGATTGCCCGGAACCTGATGGCCGCTTAAGGATTGTTTGCCTACAGGCCCGCCGTTCAAATTCTCGCGGGTGCAATTTCAAGGAGCCAGAAAATGGCACGCAAGATCATTCTAGCTTTCGCGGTTGGCGCTCTCGCCCTGTCCGCCTCTGCCTGCAACACGGTAAAGGGTCTGGGTAACGACATTGAATCCGTCGGCGAAGCTGGCGACCGCGCCATCTGACAATTCAATAACCCTGTTTCAGGGTCGCAAGGTGTCCGTCGGAGCAATCCGGCGGACGCCTCACGTGCGTCTGTATACCAGCATGATATTGTTGGCAGGCATCGCCACACGGCGCGTTCGCGCCAATCCATTCTTGGCTGCCAGCGCATCGATCCATTCGGTATCGCGCAGGCCCCAGCGCGGATCGCGTGCTTTCAGGCTTTCATCGAATGCCAGGTTGGACGGTGCAGTGTCGACATCCGGTTCCTTGTACGGGCCATAGAGCAGCAAGGGCCCCCCATCCTTCAGGATATGTCCTCCACCAGTCATCAGGCCCTCGCTCGCTTCAGGCGGGCTGATATGGATCATGTTCACGCATAGCAGTGCGTCGGCGGATTCCACTGGCCAGCGTCCGGCGGACGCGTCGAGGCGCAGGGGCGGCTCCAGATTGGCCAGTTCCGCTTCACTCGCCCAAGCGGCTATCGATGCGACCGCCTCCGAATCGGGATCGCTTGGTTGCCATCTAAGTGACGGAAAACGTCGCGCGAAATAGACGGCATGTTCGCCCGAGCCACTAGCCACTTCGAGTACGATGCCCTCGTCGGGCAATTCTTCTGCCAGGACCGCCGCAATAGGATCGCGGTTGCGCTCTGTCGCGGGTGCATAACGCTTCAATTGATGCGCCTCGGCCCGGCAGCGGCACGGGCGCGGCGCTCGCGCATTGCAAGCCACCACAGCAAACCCGCGGGGCCCGCAACCACAGTCAAAAGCAGGACCGGAGCCTGCAACCAGCGCGAAAAGCCCTTGTGGTCCGCATCCTTCGCAATCCATGTTCCAACAAACAGGTCAAAAGCGAGGTAGTGGATCCAGCCTACTGTCACGCCGCCGTCACTCAAAAATATAGCTCGAACCCCCGAAATATCGGTGAAAGAAACTGATTTCGGTTCTCCATGTGGCACGGGGTCGACCAAGTCCCATTGCAGGAGGATCAAGAGCACTGTGTAGGCCAAACACAGAAGGCCTACTCCCACATACATGACGATCGACTGGGTCAAATGCGTTCGTGGCAACACAATCAGCACCAGCCATGCGAGCACAGCCAGCAGGTTGGCGATGGCGAAAATTGTATCCCAACTCATTCGTGAGCCCCTTCGAAACGGTTGGCGAGGCGCTTGATCGCGTCATGTTCATGCACGAACTGGCCACCGGCCTTCTCCGCCGTGCACTGAAGCGCTGCTGCGGCGACAATGTGCCCGGAGATGGAGCGGTATTTCGTGGCATTGCCGTGCAGCAACAGGTCTGTCACCGGCGCGAGTGCGCGACCGATCCCTTCCAGAGGGCGCAAGTCATTTTGCCGCCAACCGCGCAGCAGTCCGGGTCGAAGGACGTCGAGGCGGGTAAAGCGGAGCGACTTGAGGTCGCGCTCCACCTCGCCTTTGGTGCGCAAATAGAGCGTTCGCGATGCCGTGTCCGCACCGACCGACGAGATGTGGACGAAACTGCGCGTGCCAGCTTCCTTGGCGGCGCGCGCCACATGCATCACCAGCTCGTAATCGACCGCGCGCATCGCTTCCCCGCTTCCTGCCTTGGAGCGGGTCGTACCAAGGGCACAAATCACCGCGTCGGGTGCGAGATCCTCTACTACGCCGCCCCAGTCTTCCGGCTGGGCCAGCACCAGTTCCATGCGCGCACCTTCAGGGAAAGCCATCTCCCGCCGTGCGAGCCCTTGCAAGATCACCTCGGGCATACCCGGCGTGCGTTCAATCACGCTGCGTCCGATCAGGCCGGTCGCGCCAACCACCAGTACGCGGCGTTTCGCAGACGCATCGTCAGACATTGGAAAGCCCCTCTGGCACCGATCCGAAGATCTTCTGGTATTGGCGGATGGCGTAGTGATCGGTCATCCCGGCGATAAAGTCAGCAATAAACCGCGCACGTTCGGGCTCGCCGTCCGGGAAGCGGCCGGACCAGTCCTGCGGCATCAGGCCGGGGTCCTGATCGAAGGCGGCATAAAGTTGCGCGATGACATCTTTCGCAAGGCCTGCGGTCCGCAACTGCTCCTCGTGATGGTAGAGCCTGTCATACATGAAGCGTTTCAGCTCGCGTTCCTGTTTCGCCATGCCGGGCGAGAAAGCCGCCAGTGCGCGGCCAGCGCTGCGCACGTCTTCGATGCTGGTGACGCCCACGAGATTGGCGCGCGTCGTGTCCAGCACATCATTGACCATCACGCCGATCTGCGTGCGCACCAGTTCGCGCAGCATTTCCTCGCGCGCGGCGTGCGGGAACCGGCGTTCGACCTCGCGCCATTGGTCGGCGATGAAATCGAGTGTGAGCAGGTCATCAAGCTGGAGAAAACCGGCGCGCAGGCCATCGTCAATGTCGTGATTGTCATAGGCAATATCGTCCGCCAGCGCGGCAACCTGCGCTTCGAGCGAGGGCCAGCGATCGAGGTCGAGCGGATATTGTGCGTCGAGCGCCGCCAGCGCCCACTGCGGATCGGCAAGCGGCCCGTTGTGCTTGGCCAGGCCTTCAAGCACTTCCCAACTCAGGTTAAGCCCCTCCATCCCGCAATAGGGGCTGTCGATCCGCATCACCGTCCGCAGGGTGTGGCCGTTGTGGTCGAAACCGCCGCGCAGCTGCAGGGCAGCATCCAGCGCATCCTCGCCCGAATGGCCGAACGGCGGATGACCGAGGTCATGCGCCAGGCACAGCGCCTCGGTCAGATCCTCATCGAGATCTAGGACACGCGCGATAACGCGGCCGATCTGGGCGACTTCGAGGCTATGCGTCAGGCGGACGCGGTAATGATCGCCATCGGGCGCGATGAAGACCTGCGTCTTGCCTGCAAGCCTGCGAAACGCAATCGAGTGAATAATTCGGTCACGATCGCGCTGGAAAGCGCTGCGCGGTCCGCGCACGCTGTCGCCAGGAGGAGAGAATTCGCGCCCGCGGCTGTGGGCGGGGTCGGCTGCAAAGGGCGCGCGGGACATGAGTTAACCGCTACGTCGCCGCCCGCCGCCTGACAACGGGAACAGCGCGAGAACGCCGCGTGAAATGCCCTGTTCGCCGCCGATTATCCGCCGATAATCCAATCGGCTGCGGCATCGGCATGGATGCGCATGCAATCATAGATGGGAACGACATTGGCATCGATGTCGACAATCAGTTCCAGCTCGGTGCAGGCCAGGACGACAGCCTGCGCTCCCTGGTTCTGGTAAAGCGTGAACATCGATCGCAAGGTTCGCTCGGATTCCTTGCGCGCCTTGCCGACCATCAGCTCTTCGTAAATGATCCGGTCGAGCTGTTCGACATGATCCATTTCAGGCGGCAGAAGATCGACATCGTGCGAGACAAGCCGCCGGCGGTAGAAGCCTTCTGTCATCACATTGCGCGTGCCCATTAGCGCGGCACGCTTGATGCCATCCGCTTTCATTTTCTCGCCGACACACTCGGCGATATGCAGGATCGGAACATCGACCTGCGCCTGCACTTCGCGGTAGACCTTGTGCATGGAATTGGCACCGATTACGAGCATTTCCGCACCCGCATCGACCAGACGCTGCGCCGCCTCCGCGATCACCTTCGCGCCGCGCTCCCAGTCCTCTTCGCTCTGCAACTGGTAGATTTGCGAGAAGTCGAGGCTCTCGATCAGCATCGGTGCCGAAGCACGCGCGCCCACTTCGCGCTGGACGCGTTTGTTGATGCGTTCGTAATAGCGATGGGTCGAGACCCAGCTCATCCCGCCGATCAAGCCCAGCTTGCGCAAATCATTCCCCTATATGCCCTGCAGCGCGCAGGCGCCCGCAATCTGGCATCGTATTAGTGGCAGCACTCCTAATCGAGTGACTTGACGATTTCCTCAACCATCTTCTTTGCATCTGACAGAAGCATCATGGTCTGGTCCATGTAGAAGACATCGTTGTCCACGCCGGCATAGCCGACACCGCCCATGCTGCGCTTGATGAAGAAAACCTGCTTGGCCTTGTCGACATCGAACACGGGCATACCGTAGATGGGTGAGGACTTGTCGGTCTTGGCCGCCGGATTCACCACGTCGTTCGCGCCGATGATGAAGGCAACGTCCGCCTGGGCAAACTCGCTGTTGATGTCCTCCAGTTCGAAGACCTTGTCATATTCGACGCTGGCTTCGGCGAGCAACACGTTCATGTGGCCCGGCATACGCCCTGCGACGGGGTGGATGGCGTACTTAACCTCGACACCCTTTTCCTCGAGCAGATCGGCCATTTCGCGCAAGGCGTGCTGAGCCTGTGCGACTGCCATGCCGTAGCCCGGGATGATGATGACCTTTTCGGCCTGCTCCAGCATGAAGGCGGCGTCGGCTGCGCTACCCTGTTTGTAGGGGCGCTGTTCGCCAGCTTCCCCGCCGCTTGCACCGCCGCTATCCGCGCCGAAGCCGCCCGCAATCACGCTGATGAAGCTGCGGTTCATTGCCCGGCACATGATGTAGCTGAGGATCGCACCCGACGAGCCGACAAGCGCACCGGTGATGATCATCGCGGTATTTCCCAGCGTGAAACCCATCGCCGCTGCGGCCCAGCCCGAATAGGAGTTCAGCATCGATACCACGACGGGCATATCCGCGCCGCCGATGGGGATGATGAGCAGGAAGCCGATGATGAAGGCCGCCGCTACGATGGCCCAGAACAGCCAGCCCTCGCCCGCACCCGCATCGGGAGCCATGGCGTAGAGCGCCGTACCGACAATGATCGCCAGCAGCGTGCCCAGATTGATGACATGACGCCCGGGCAACATGATCGGCGAACCGCTCATCCGGCCTGACAATTTGGCAAAGGCGATGACCGAGCCGGAGAAGGTGATGGCACCGATCGCTGCGCCCAGCGTCATCTCGACCCGGCTGACCGCGGTGATGTTGCCGCTCGCATCAAGCAGCCCGAATGCATCGGGATTGAGGAAGGCCGCAGCCGCCACTAGCACGGCGGCAAGGCCGACCAGCGAGTGAAACGCAGCGACCAGTTCCGGCATCGCCGTCATGGCGATCCGCCGCGCGACTGTTACCCCGATGATACCACCAAGGAAAATGGCAATCGCAATTTCGACAATGTTGGCAATGTCATGCGTCACCAGCGTGGTGATGACGGCAATGCCCATACCGATCATGCCGTTGCGATTACCTGCACGGCTGGTGGCCGGGCTGGATAGTCCGCGCAGGGCGAGGATGAAGAATACGCCCGCGATCAGGTAGGCCAGCGCAACCCAAGGGTTCACCGCGCCGCCTTCGGCACCGGCTGCAAGGAAGGACAGGCTCATTTACTTATCCTTCTTCTTGTACATCGCGAGCATGCGCTCGGTCACGGCAAAGCCGCCGAAAATATTGATGCTCGCGAGCACCACGCCGAGCAGGCCGAGCCATTTGGCGATGTCGCTTCCGGCTTCCGCCGCCGCAATCAGCGCGCCCACGATAATCACCGAGGAAATCGCATTGGTTACAGCCATCAGCGGAGTGTGCAGCGCCGGAGTAACCGACCACACCACGTAATAGCCGACGAAACAGGCCAGCACGAAGATCGAGAGGATTGATATAAAGTCCATCTGGCTTACCCCTTCAGCCTCTCGTTCACGATCTCACCGCCCTGCGTAAGCCGCACGGCGTCGCCGATCTCTTCATCGAGCAAAGGCTTGCCCGCTTCCTTGTCCCAGAAAGCGTTGAGAAAATTGTACAAATTGCGGCTGAACAAGGCGCTGGTATCTGCTGCCAGATGCGCCGGCGTGTTCGAAAATCCGATGATTTTCACGCCGTGCTTCACGACTGTCTCATCCGGCTTCGAGCCTTCGACATTGCCGCCCTGTGCTACCGCGAGATCGAAAATCACGCTGCCTTCGCGCATCGTCGCAATCTGCGCGTCCGAAATCAGGCGCGGAGCTGCGCGACCGGGGATCAGCGCTGTGGTGATGACGATATCCTGCTTGGCGATGTGGCTGGATACCAGCTCGGCCTGCGCCTTCTGGTATTCCTCGCTCATTTCGGTGGCATAACCGCCCGAACCTTCACCCTCGATACCCTCGACGCTTTCCACGAAGACAGGCTTCGCGCCGAGCGACATGATCTGTTCCTTGGTGGCGGAGCGGACGTCCGTTGCCGAAACCTGCGCGCCAAGCCGCTTGGCTGTGGCAATCGCCTGAAGGCCCGCGACGCCGACACCCATCACGAAGACCTTGGCAGCACTCACGGTACCCGCTGCGGTCATCATCATGGGGAATGCGCGACCATAGGTGTCTGCCGAAGCGAGAACTGCCTTGTAACCGGCAAGGTTGGACTGGCTGGAAAGGACGTCCATGCTCTGCGCACGGGTGATGCGGGGCATGAACTCCATCGACAAGGCTTCAAGCCCTGCCTTGGCATAGGCTTCGACACGGTCCTTGTTGCCGAACGGGTCAAACGTGGCCGCGACCCATGCGCCGGGCTTTGCGCCCTGCAAGGCAGCCGCGTCGGGTGCCTGGACACCAAGCACGATGTCCGCATCCTTGACCACCGCGCTGGCCGGGCCGACCTCGGCTCCAGCCTTGCGATAGGCCTCGTCGGTAATCGACGCAGCCGCGCCCGCACCTTCTTCAACCGCCAGCGTAGCGCCGAGAGCGGCGAACTTCTTGACAGTTTCAGGCGTGGCAGCGACGCGGCTTTCGCCCGCCGCGCGCTCTTTCAGAACCGCTATGCGCATTCGCTCAGGCAATCAGCAGGACGACGATGAAGGTGATAACTGCGAGCAGCGGAACCGACCATTTCAACGTGCTGATGAAGCTCGAATACGTGCCAGTTGCGGCTTTCATATCGTGCGGTTTGGCCATTTTGGAAACTCTACCCCTCGGTTAGCGATATCTATGTGCGCAATTCTCTATCGCCCGTTTGCGCTACGCTCAAGCCCCGCTCAACGCGCATTGCAATGCATTCTCGGCAAAAGCTGCGCGGCAAAGGGTTAACACCCCGCAAAGCCGTGCTTAATCGCCCTTTTACATCTGCTTGGTACCCAAGGTGCTTCCCGCCCGGAATTTCCCGGGCCAGCTTGGTGTAAGTGCATGGCAGAGCCTGAACAACGGCTATTGATGCTGATTGATGACGAACCGGCGCAAAGCCGGCTCATCTCTGCGCTTGCCGGGCGTGAAGGCTGGCGCACGCTGGTTGTCAGCGATTCCGAAACCGCGATTGCAACCTTGGGCACGCGCCAGGGGATGCAACTCTCCGCGATTGTGCTCGACCAATGGGTGCCGGGTGACCGCGCCTGCGAGCTGATTGCCGAGCTGAAGGAACGCCGCCCGGGGCTTCCGATCCTCATGCTTACCACCAGCACCAGCCCGCAACTCGCCGTCGAGGCGATGCGCGCAGGTGCGACCGATTACCTCGTCAAGCCCGTGGCTCCCGACCGGCTGATGCAAGCGCTGCTCAATGCTGTCGATCGCGAGACTTCGCAGGACGAGCTTACTCCGCTTAGCGAGAAGATGGATGCCGATCTCGATTTCGATGCGATGGTCGGCACGGCTCCGCCCTTCCGCGATGCCCTGGCCAAGGCGGCGAAGGCAGCGCGCGGTCATGGCCATGTGCTGATCGAAGGCGAAAGCGGGACCGGCAAGGAAATGCTGATCCGTGCAATGCATGGCGCCAGCCCGCGCGCCAAGACTGCCTTCCGCATGTTGAGCATCGCTGGTGTCCCGGCGAGCAGCCTTGAATCGGTACTGTTCGGACATGAGAAGGGCGCGTTTCCCGGAGCATTCGAACAGCAGGTCGGCGCCTTGCAGCATTGCGATGGTGGCACGCTGGTGCTCGACGAGATCGACCGCCTTTCGATGGACCTGCAGGACCGCCTTGCCGACGTGATCGAGAGCGGGCAGGTCAAGCCGATCGGCGCGCAATACAGCTTCAAGATCGATGTGCGCATCATCGCCGCCAGCAATTTGCCGCTCGCCGATCTCGTGGCGACCGGACATTTCCGCGAAAGCCTGCTGACAGCCCTCTCGCGAACTTCGATCGAGCTGCCCCCGCTTCGCGAGCGCGCCGGCGATGTGCCTGCCCTCGCCCGCCATTTCCTCGAACGGATCGGCGAACAGCCGGGCCTCAGGCCGCTGGGCATCACGAACGATGCACTCCAGCTCCTTTCGGCATTCGAGTGGCCGGGCAATGTCCGCCAGCTCCAAAACGTCCTCTTTCGCGCCGCGGTCTTCTGCGATGGTGATGCCCTGACCGCCGGAGACTTCCCGCATCTCAGCGAGATAGTCGGCGAATTCGAGCCGCCCGAAGTGCCGGTGCGCGAAAGCTCGGGCGTGCAACTTTACGCCAGCGACGGCAATCTGCGCCCGCTTGAAGAGATCGAGGCTGATGTCATCCGCCTCGCCATCGGTCACTATCGCGGCCGTATGACCGAAGTCGCCCGCCGCCTCGGCATCGGACGCTCGACCCTTTACCGCAAGCTGTCAGACCTAGGCATCGACAACGCGGCCTAGCCTTCCAGCCCGCTGAAATCGGTCAGCGCCGCATCGCGTAGACCCCGCCACACATTACGCGCCTGCACCGTCTCGAACACATCGTGGACGCGCAGCAATTGCACGCCTGCATTCATGCCCAGAGTCGCCAGCGCCAGCGATCCGCCAAGCCGCTGGTGCGCCGCCGCTTCATTGCTCAGCGCGCCCACCATGCGCTTGCGGCTTGCCCCGAGGAGCAGCGGACAACCCAGCGCATGATACATCGGCAGATGGTTGAGGATGTTCAGATTGTCAGCGAGAGACTTGCCAAAACCCAGCCCCGGATCGAGCACTATTCGCTCCTGCGAAATACCCCCCGCAATCGCCCGGTCACGAGCTTCCTTCAGGAAATCGAAGACATCGAAAGCAACGGCATCATAACTGCCATCGGCGTGCAGATCATCGCCCGCTCCCGGCGCGTGCATCAGGATGACGGGCTTGCCGGTAGAGGCCGCAAATTCGAGGCTACGCGGATCGTAGCGCAAGGCGGAAACATCGTTGATGATATGCGCGCCCGCCTCCATCGCGGCCTCCATCACCGCAGGGCGGCGCGTATCGACGCTGACCGCCGCACCCATTGCCACGCAATGTTCGACAGCCGGGCGCACCCGTTCGCTTTCTTCGCCTTCCCACACTGCCTTCGCGCCGGGCCGTGTGCTCTCGCCGCCGATATCGATGATCGCCGCACCCGCTTCGTGCATCTTGGCGGCGTGCGCCTGCATTTCCTCGGGGTCATCCATGAACTTGCCGCCATCGGAAAAGCTGTCCGGCGTGACATTGAGAATGCCCACCACCTGTGGCTGGTCGAGCCTGATCGTGCGCCCGCCAAGCTCCAGAGGTGGATGCGACATACGCAGCGCCGACCATTGCGCTTCGGCCTCTGTGCCCAGCCCTTCCGGCAATCGCGCAAAGGCATCTTCGATATTTGCCGAGGTCACGATCTCGCGGCTGACCACCGCACCTTCGCGGCGCAGCGTCACTGCGAATTCACGCGCATAGACCATGCCGCCAGCCAGTCGCACCGCATCGCCTTCGACCGCTTGCGGTCCCGAAACGAAGGTAAGCGGCTGGATATAGAGCGAATCGGTCATGCGTTTGCTTTCAATGGCTTGGCGCTAATTTGGAGCACATGGAGCAGTGTCCTGGACGAGAAAACTGCAAGAGCGGATTGGCAATGATACAAACCCGTTGCTTGCCGAAACTCGGCGCCAGGATTGCGTAATGTCATGCAGCCCTTGAAGCACGAAAATGGGGCGTAGGGAAATACTACCCACCAGCCACGGTCCTCCCGCTACATGCGCGCCTCAATCCTCCGCCGCGAGCAGGTAGAAACTGCGCACGGCATCGATCGGCCTTACCTCGCCGCCAGCCTCGTAATGCCAGAATGTCCAGCCATTGCAGCTCGGCGCGTCCTGGATTGTCTTGCCGACACCGTGGATCGAGCCAGTCTCCTTCCCGCATTCGATGCTGCCATCTGCGCGCACCGTGGCTTTCCAGCGGCGCTTCTTGTCGAAGATTTCTGTGCCCGGCTTGAGCAGGCCGGCTTCTACCACGGCGCCAAAGGCGACACGCGGCTGGGTCTTGCGGCTCTGCATTGTGGTCAGCGCGCTTTCGTCGAGCGGCAATTCCTTCTCGATCCGCGCCTTGGCCACCTTGCGATAGTCCGCCTCGCGCTCGCAGCCGATCCAGTCACGGCCTAGGCGTTTGGCAATCGCGCCGGTCGTACCGGTGCCGAAGAACGGGTCGAGCACCACGTCGCCAGCCTCGGTCGTTGCCAGCAGGACACGGTATAGCAGCGCCTCCGGCTTTTGCGTGGGATGAGCCTTGTGGCCGGTTTCGTCTTTCAACCGCTCCCCGCCCGAGCAGATCGGGAAGGTCCAGTCGGACCGCATCTGCAATTCGTCATTGAGCGTTTTCATCGCCCGGTAGTTGAAATGATAGCGCGATTTCTCGCCCTGCGAGCACCACAGCAAAGTCTCATGTGCGTTGGTGAAGCGCGTGCCGCGGAAGTTGGGCATGGGATTGGTCTTGCGCCACACGATATCGTTCAGAATCCAGAACCCCAGATCCTGCAGGATGGAACCTACGCGATAGATATTGTGGTAGCTGCCGATCACCCACAGCGCGCCATCGGGCTTGAGAACGCGCCTGCACTCTGTCAGCCAATCCCTTGTAAACTGGTCATATAGAGCGAAACTGTCGAAGTGATCCCAATCGTCGGTCACGGCATCGACATGGCTGCCGTCCGGCCGGTTGAGATCGCCGCCAAGCTGAAGGTTGTACGGCGGATCGGCGAACACGAGATCGACGCTGGCGTCGGGCAGTTTGCGCATTGCGGTCACGCAGTCGCCCGCAAGGATTTGCCCCAGCGGCAATTCGGATTTGTCGACCTTGGCTGCGCGCGCCTTGACCTTCGACGCGCGAATTTTCGTCAGATTACCCACGGAATACCCCTCAAGTTATCCACAGGGTGTGAGTCCTCGGACTCGATGGGTCAAGCAGCAATTTTGCGCTGTGCCACCAGAGCTAGCGCGGAACGAAACGAGTCCGGCACAAGATATTGAGACTGTTGCTCTTCACGGGACTCGATATGATGGGGTGTGGCCGCAAGGACTCGCTCGTGTCGTTTCGGGCTTTTGGGGGGAATAATTCACGGCATTGGAAGTTATCGCTGCGGGTCTTGGCCGCAACGCGACGTTCTCGATGAAATTTGCATTGGAAGAGCTGGGCTTCGGGCCTTGCCACCATATGGCCTAGGTCTTCGCCGATGCGCGGCGGCAGATACCCCTGTGGATCGAGGCGTCACGCGGCAATCCCGATTGGGACGAGATTTTAGAGGGATTCCGCTCCACTGCCGACTATCCATCGGCATCGTTCGGGCGGGAGCTGGCGGACTATTATCCGCAGGCAAGAGTTGTGCTGACTACGCGCGATCATGCCTATCGCGTTCGGTTAAAGCGCCATTTCCAATTGCGCGACCGGTGCAAACGAGCGCCTGTGCAGCGGAGTTGGGCCATGTATCCGCAAGGCCTCCATATGCTCTTTCGAGCCGTAGCCCTTGTTCCGCTCCCATCCGTAGTGCGGATGTTCGCGGGCCGCTTCCACCATCATGCGGTCGCGCCAGGTCTTGGCGAGAATGCTGGCCGCGCCGATGGCCGGTTCGCGCCCGTCGCCGCCGACAATGGCCTCGGCAGGCCAGCGCCAGCGGTCGCAGCGCCCTTGCGGGGTAAAATTGCCGTCGATCAGCGTGTGACAATCATCAAGGCCGAGCGCCTCGCACAGCTGCTCCATCGCCAGGCTCATCGCCAGCATGGTCGCGCCAAAGATGTTGAGCGCGTCAATCTCCGCCACATCGACCACGCCGATGCCATAGGCGCAGGTGGCGCGGATTTTCTGCTCGGCTTCCTCGCGTGCCCTGGCGGTGAGTTTCTTGGAGTCGTCCACTCCCGGCGGCCCGGGCTTGCACAGCAGCACGGCAGCAGCCACAACCGGCCCGGCAAGCGGCCCGCGACCCGCTTCGTCGACACCGACGACAAGCGGCTGCGGGCCAAGTTCGGCACAAAACTCTCGTGAAGGCGTTCCCGATAACATGCGCAATCTCTTCCTTAGCTCCGCCATATTCTCCGCCTCGCTCGCTCTCGCAAGTTGCACCGGCGCGCAATCGGGGGATACCGCCCCGCCCGCCAGCGCCACCAATTCGGGTAACGTCGTCGCCGGCGATCCTGTTGAATTGCAGGGCACCTCGCCCTTCGTCGCCGCCAGCTACGGCACCTTCGCAGAGCCTTGGGCGCTTGCCTTCGAGCCTGTGACGGGCGCGATTTTCATTACCGAAAAAGCGGGCACGATGAAGTTCTTCGAGCCTGCCAGCGGGCGGCTAGGCACCGTCACCGGCCTGCCTGATGTCGCTTACGAGGGCCAGGGCGGCCTTGGCGATGTCGTCTTCGCACCTGACTATGCCGATAGTGGCACGATTTACCTTAGTTGGGCCAAGGATGCCGGAAATGGCGAAACCCTTGCGGCTGTAGGGCGTGGGATGCTGGTATGCGATGATGCCGATGCCTGCCGGATCGAAGGACTGACGCAAATCTGGCAGCAAAGCCGTGGCGGCGAGAGGCGTGGCCACTATTCTCATCGCATCACTTTTTCGCCCGACGGGCAGCACCTCTTCATCACCAGTGGAGACCGGCAGGAGCAGACACCGGCGCAGGACTTGACGAATACTCTCGGCACGGTCGTCCGGCTGAACCTCGATGGCACTCCGGCGGCGGGCAATCCGTTCGCTGACCGAGGCTCCCCGACCAATCAGATTTGGTCCTATGGCCACCGCAACCTGCTAGGCATCGCCTTCGATCCGCAGGGCGAGCTGTGGGAAATCGAACATGGCCCGGCTGGCGGGGATGAACTGAACCGCGTGATGCGCGGCGCCAATTACGGCTGGCCAACCCGATCAAACGGTGACAATTACAACGGCTCCGACATTCCCGATCACACCCCGGACGATGGCTTTGCCAAGCCCGCGATGAGCTGGAACCCGGTCATCGCGCCGGGCGGGATGTTATTTTACAGCGGCGCCATGTTTGGCGACTGGCGAGGCCAGGTGCTGGTTGCCAATTTGCGCACGACCTCGATCTCCCGCATCACCACCAATGCCGCAGCCAACAGCGCGGACGAGGTGGCACGGTACGAATTTCCCAACCGCCTGCGCGGAATTGCGGAAGCCCCAGATGGTGCGATCTGGGTGATCGAGGACGGCGAGGAAGGGCGTCTGCTGCGCCTTACTCCCGCCAACTGAGACGAGCCGCAAGTATCCAAGGAAACATTTGCACGCACGCCCGCCCCGGCCTATCGGCGCGCCGCCATGACTGCTGATGCCACCGCCACGCTGATTCCACTCGCACAGGTCGATCCTGCAATGGTCGAGCAATTGCTCGACCGTGCGTTCGGGACCGATCGCCACAACCGCACAGCCTACAAGGTGCGCGAGGGTGTCGACTGGCTGCCCGCGCTCAGCTTTGCTGCAATCGACGAAGCGGAAATGCTGGTCGGCACGATCCAGGTCTGGCCCGTCGCGCTTACCGACTCCGAAGGTCGACGCCATCCGCTGCTGATGGTCGGCCCCGTCGCGGTCGTGCCCGAGCGTCAGAGCGAAGGCTTCGGTCACGCACTGATGGCCGCCATGGCAGGCGCGCTCGACCCGCAAGCGAGTCTCCCGCAGGTGATGGTAGGCGACCCCGACTATTACGAGAGGTTCGGCTTTTTTGCCGCGCCCACGCAAGGTTGGACACTGGCCGGTCCCTACGAGCCCGACCGCCTGCTCGTGCGTGCGGATAATCCCGCCGTGCTCCCCGACGAAGGCACGCTTGGCCCTTGGATTGGCTGACGCGCTCTGGCATCGGGGTTGGCAGATATGCCTTACGAAGCTCCGCCAGAACTCGCCGGATTGTCGCTTGCCGAAGTGGCCGAGCAGGTCGCCGCGCGCCAGCTGCCTCCGATCGCGTCATGGGACCCTCCCGAAGCCGGTGACAGCAAGATGCGTATTGCTTCGGATGGGCGCTGGTTTCACGATGGCGGGGAGATCACCCGCCCGGCGATGATGCGCGCATTTGCGAGCCTGCTGCGGCGCGAGGATGACGGGCGCTACTGGCTGGTCACTCCGCATTACAAGCAGAGCATCGAAGTTGAGGACGCGGCCTTTGTCGCGGTCGATCTTAAGGCAGACGGCGGCGCGCTGACCTTTCGCCTCAATACCGATGAACTGGTGATCGCCGGAGCGGACAATCCACTACGCGCCGAGGGCGATCCCGAAAGCCCCGCCATCTATCTCGCGGTGCGCAATGGCTGCGAAGCCCGGCTCGACCGTTCGACCTGGATGCAACTGGCCGAGATCGCTCTGGCTAACGATAGGCTCGAAGTCGAAAGCCAGGGCGCGAACTTCTCGCTGGTGCCGGCATGAGCACGCTGTTCGACCGCATCTCGCGCCTGTTCGAACAAAGCCACCATATCGGCATCGAAGGAATTCGCGATGACAGCGCATGGGCTGGCGGAAGGTTGCGCGATGCCGCCGTGCTGATGGCAATTACCGACTGCGCCGACCCCGGCTTGCTGTTGACCCACCGCCCGCAAACCATGGCCAACCATCCGGGGCAAGTGTCCTTCCCTGGCGGCAAGCTCGAACCGGGCGAAGACGCGGTCGCCGCTGCCCTGCGCGAGGCGGAAGAAGAGTTGGCGATTCCCGCCCGTGAAGTGCGGATCATCGGAAGCGCGCAGCATTTCGTAACCGGAACGGGTTTCAACCTGACCCCGGTGCTCGGCATCATCCCGCCGGGCTTGCCAATCACTCCCGACCCGCGCGAAGTCGATGGATGGTTCGAAGCGCCGCTGCGCTACGTGCTGGACCAGCGCAACCACGTGCTCAAAATGGGTGACTTCGGCGGAGTGCAGCGGCCCTATACGGAAATCGTGTGGGAGGGGCATCGAATCTGGGGCATCACGGCCGGGATCGTAGCCAATCTGTCGCACCGGCTGGCATGGGAGGAATTGGTCAATGGCTAAGCTCCCCAAGGCTGACTGGACACAGCGGGAGGACCTTGCTCGGCTCGTCACGGCGCTCGGTACGGATAACATGCGCTGGGTCGGCGGAGCAGTACGCGACACCTTGCTTGGCGTACCAGTGCGCGATGTGGATGCGGCCACCACGCTGCGTCCCGAAGACGTGATGAAACACCTGAAGGATAAGGGGATCAAGCCGATCCCCACCGGACTGGACCACGGCACGATCACTGCACTGCTTCCGGAGGGCAATGTCGAGGTGACCACCTTGCGCAAGGATGTCGCCACCGATGGCCGTCGCGCAACGGTAGCCTTTGCCGAGCAATGGGAGGATGACGCCGCGCGGCGTGATTTCACCATCAACGCCCTCTACGCCCATCCCGAGACTCTGGAGATTTCCGACTATTTCGGCGGTCTAGCCGATCTGGATGCGCGCCGCGTGCGCTTCATTGGTGATGCACATGATCGCATCCGCGAGGATCACCTGCGTATCCTGCGCTATTATCGCTTCCAGGCGCGCTTCGGCGCCGAACTGGATGAAACGGCGGAGGCAGCTTGCGAGGAACTCGCCTCGACCTTGAAAGGGCTCAGCCGCGAGCGTGTGGCGATGGAATTGCTGGCAATTCTGGCGCTGCCCGATCCGTATGCCACGGTGGCGCGGATGCAAGCGAAGGGCGTTCTGCCGGTTGTCCTGCCCGAAGCAGGCGATGCAGGGTTGGGACGGTTTGCAGACCTGCTGGAGCACGAGCGGCAGCAGGGTGCCGCGCCCTCCTCCATCCGGCGCCTTGCCGCCTTGCTGCCACCCGATCGCAAGACCGCAGAACAGGTCGCCGCAAGACTGCGTCTGTCCAACGCACAGCGAAAACACCTCGCACGATTGGCGCAGCGCAGCAATTTTCTCGAAGGTCCACGCGCACTCGCATACCGTGAAGGGATGGAACTGGCACGCGACCTACTGTTGCTCTCGGGCCTTCCGCTCGAACAGGTCGAAGACTGGCAACCTCCGGTTTTCCCCTTGAAAGGCGGCGAAATTGTTGCGCGCGGTGTTGCCGCAGGGCCGGAGGTTGCTCGCCTGCTCCAGACGGTCGAAACTCGCTGGATAGCCGAAGGCTTTCCCGATGCGGAGCGAGTGGCGCAATTGCTCGACGAAACCTTGTCCCGCTAGGCGACAGGCAGTGAAAACGGAATGGACTCGGGGGTTGAAATTGCCTGCACTTCTGGTGCAGGGCGCGTTCAGGCAGATGCTGTATAAGCACTGCTGACGGGTTCGGACGCGTCGATACGTCTACCTGCGCCCGCCTTTGAAAAGGTGCGCCGCCCGCCACTCGATTTCCGACCATCGTCGGAGGAATTTTGAATTCGGGCTGCCTTACCCGCAGCCCGGCAGTAAGGAAGTTTTGCATGTCACGCTTTGTATTTGCCGCCGTCGCAGCCGCGACTACCGCTCTCGCCGCCCCCGCCATGGCACAGGATGCCGGCGTAACCATCATGGGCAATGACGATGCAGCGGTCGGCACCGTGCTTTCCAACGACGGCGCAACCGTGGTTGTCGACACCGGCACGCACCAGGTTCCGCTCGGCGCCGATGCCTTTGCCGAACGCGAAGGTGCCTGGACGCTGAACACGACCAAGGTTGAGCTCGACACCGCCTGGGCGCAGGTTGTCGCTGAGCAGGAAGCCGCGCTTGCTGCTGCTCTCGTCGTAGGTGCCGAAGTCAAGACCGCCGACGCACAGACGCTTGGCACGATCGAGGAAGTCAACGAGGAAGCTATCCTCCTGACCCACGCCGGCCAGCCGATGGCGCTGCCGAAGAACCTTTTCGCGCTGGATGCAGAAGGCACCGTGATCGTCCTGGCCAACATGGCCGACATCATGGCCGCCATGAACGCCGGCTAAGCCGCCTTTACCTGGACAAAAGAAAGGGCCGGTGGAGCGATCCACCGGCCCTTTTCTGTGTCAGAAGCGGTTATCCTTGGGGAAGCCCTGTGGCGGCAAGCGACCGGCCGCGCCGCGCGCCACCTTCCACATGCCGATCTCGCTTTCAGTACGTGTGCGGTCGCCCTTGCCGCCCATCTGCCAGCTTAGCCCCTCGGCCAGCGTGAAGGTGGTCGCGTCGGACAAGCCGCCGTCGCGATAGCGTTGCAGGGTCACGCCTTGACCGCGCGTCATCACTGGCATCTCTTCCAGCGCGAACACCACCAGCTTGCGGTTTTCGCCCACCACGGCGAGGTGATCGTGCTCGGGCGCGATAGCGCGGGCGACAGTCAGCTTGGCATCGCCTTTCAGGTTCACGACCTGGCGCCCCTTTCGCGTTTCGGCGAGCAGTTCGTCGGTCACGGCGACAAAGCCCTTTCCGATAGTGCTGGCGAGCAGCACCTGCTTGTCCTTTTCATGGACGATAAGCGCGATGATCGTGGCAGACGCATCGATGTCGAGCGTGTTGCGCAAGGGTTCGCCAAAGCCGCGTGCACCGGGCAGCTTGTCCGCACCAAGCGTGAAGAAGCGCCCGTCATCGCTGGCGAGCAGCACCTTGTCCGTCGTCTGGCAGTGGACGGCGAAGGCGGGGCCATCGCCCTCCTTGTACTTGAAATCGCCGCAGCCATCCTCGCCCAGTTCGACGTGGCCCTTCGCGCCGCGCACCCAGCCCTTCTGGCTTAGGACGACGGTGACGGGCTCTTTCTCGATCATGGCATCTGGGTTGAATTCGACCGTCGGCACAGCTTCGGCAATCGTCGTCCGGCGCGCGCCCAGCGCGGTGTCCTCGGCATATTCCTTGCGCAGCGCGGCCATGTCCTTCTTGAGCCGCGTTTTCTGGCGGGCAGGAGAGCCGAGCAGCAGTTCAAGTTCGCCCTTTTCCTTCAGCAGCTCGTCCTTCTCGGTACGCAGCTGCATCTCTTCCAGCTTGCGTAATGACCGCAGCCGCATGTTGAGGATGGCCTCGGTCTGCCTGTCGGTCAGCCCGAATTCCTTCATCATCACCGGCTTGGGCTCATCCTCGGTACGGATAATCTCG
The DNA here is from genome assembly GCF_037996805.1 of Erythrobacter alti. Lineage (NCBI taxonomy): Bacteria > Pseudomonadati > Pseudomonadota > Alphaproteobacteria > Sphingomonadales > Erythrobacteraceae > Erythrobacter > Erythrobacter alti. Next base: position 299,823 of record NZ_JBBNAX010000001.1, read on the forward strand.
ATCACCCGGTCGAGATTGAGGAAGGCGATGATATAGCCTTCGAGCAATTCCAGCCGATCGGCGATCTTGGCGAGGCGATGCGATGTGCGGCGCTGGAGGATCTCGATCTGGTGGACCGTCCAATTGGTCAGCAGTTCCTTCAGCCCCATCACCATCGGCGTGCGCGTATGGTCGAGCACGTTGAGGTTCAGTCCGAAGCGCGTTTCGAGATCGGTGAGCTTGTAGACGCTTTCCTTGAGCAATTCCGGATCGACATTGCGGCTGCGCGGGACGAGCACGATGCGCACCTGCTCGTCGCTCTCGTCGCGCACATCCTCGAGGATCGGCAGCTTCTTGTCCGAAATGGCCTGCGCGATCTGCTCGATCAGCTTGCCCTTGGGCACCTGGTAGGGAATTTCGGAGATGACGAGCTGGTATCCGCCGCCCTTCTGCCGCTCGATCCCCGCTTCACGGTCCTCGGCATTGTCCGCCTCTGCCGCGTGAAAGCGCCCGCGCACCCGGAAGGAGCCACGCCCGGTTTCATAGGCTTTGGAGATCGCATCCGCCCCATCCACCACCAGCCCGCCGGTGGCGAAGTCGGGTCCGTGGAAAACCTGCATCAGCTCTTCGTGGGTGACATCCTTGTTGAACAGCACCAGCTCGGCCGCATCGAGCACTTCGGCAACATTGTGGCTGGGGATGCTTGTCGCCATACCCACCGCGATCCCGCTCGCGCCATTGGCGAGCAAATTGGGGAACAGGCCGGGCATCAACTCGGGCTCTTCCTCTTCGCCATTGTAAGTCGGGATGAAGTCGACCGTGCCTTCATCCAGCCCCTGCATCAGCTGCATGGCGGTGCGCGTCAGCCGCGCCTCTGTGTAGCGGTAGGCGGCGGCATTATCGCCATCGATATTGCCGAAGTTGCCCTGCCCTTCGACGAGCGGATAGCGCAGCGTGAACGGCTGGGCGAGGCGCACCATTGCGTCGTAAACCGCGACATCGCCATGCGGGTGATACTTGCCGATCACATCGCCCACCACGCGGGCTGATTTCTTGAAGGCATTGTCCGGCGACAGCTTCAACTGCCGCATCGTCCACAACAGGCGGCGGTGGACCGGCTTCAGCCCGTCGCGCAGATCGGGCAGCGAACGCGCGGTAATCGTGGACAGGGCATAGACCAGATACCGCTCCGAAAGCGCGCTTTCGAAGGGTTCGCGAATTATGCCCTGTTCGGAATCGGAAAGCTCTTCAGGGGTGACCATGCGGCTCGCCCTATCACCGCCACGCCTCGCGGGACAGCACGGAACAAAGCGATTTCCCCACCCGTTGTGAGATCAGAAACGCAAATCACTCCAAGGACATCTTTAATGACCCAACGTATCATGATCCTCTCGACCAATGGCTTCGAACAATCGGAACTCGAAGACCCCAAATCCGCGCTTGAAAAAGCCGGTTACGAAACCACCGTCGTCAGCCCAGAAAGCGGCGAAATCCGCGGCTTTTCGAGCGGTGAATGGGGCGACCCGGTAAAGGTCGACATGTCACTTGAGGAAGCCGACGCCAGCAAGTTCGACGCGCTTGTCCTGCCCGGCGGACAGATCAATCCCGATATCCTGCGCATGAATGACAAGGCCGTGCAACTCGTGCGCGATTTCAACGAAGCGGGCAAGCCGGTCGCGGCGATCTGCCACGCACCGTGGATGCTGATCGAGGCCGGAATGGTCGAAGGCCGCACTCTCACGAGCTGGCCCTCGGTTCGCACCGATCTCGAAAACGCTGGCGGCAAAGTAGTCGATCAGGAAGTCGCCATTGATGGCAATGTCATCACCAGCCGCAATCCGGACGATATCCCTGCGTTCAACGAAGCGTTGATCAAGCAGTTGAAAGAGCAGGCGAGCAAGAGCGAACTGTCGCTCGAAAGCGCCTGATACAAGTCACTTGTTATGATGTTGAAAGGCCCCGTCGCAGACAATGCGGCGGGGTTTTTCGGTCTAGAACCCCTGCGCGTCCACGCTGTCGGAGGGGATGCTGACGGTCATGCCGTCCAATTCGTCAGTCAGGACAATCTGGCATGAAAGGCGGCTGGTGGCCTGCACATCGGCGGCCAGGTCGAGCATGTCTTCCTCTTCCTCCGCGGCCTCGGGCAATTTGCCGAACCATTCGCGCGCCACGATCACGTGACAGGTGGAACAGGCCATCTGCCCTTCGCACGTTCCCTCAAGAGGCATTCCGGCGGCTTGCCCGACCGCGAGCAGGTCTTGTCCGGCGGACGCTTCAGCTTCCACCTTCTCGCCGTCGCGGGTGATAAATGTGATCTTGATCGTGGCTATCCTTGCTGCGCTGCAGCATTGATAATCACTTTGGCGGCCGCTTCAAGGTCTTCGACCGCCGAGTAGCGTCCCCAGCCCAGCCGGATTGTGCTCTTCGCCTGCGCATCCGACAGGCCGATGGCCTTGAGCACATGGCTCGGTTTGCCCGACCCGCTGGCACAGGCAGAGCCGGCGGAGAACATTACATCGCGGCAATCGCTCATCAAGCGTGCGACATCGAGTCCGTCCTTGCGAATGCTCAGATTGGCATGGTTGCGCAATTCCCTGCTGCCGTTCACTTCCCACCCCTCGAACAGATCGAGCGCGCGGTCCCACAGGCTGCTTGCGAGCGCCTTGTCCGCTTCCAGCCGTTCTGCCGCGAGTGCAGCAGCAGCGCCGAAACCCGCACACAGCGCGGTGCTGAGCGTGCCAGAGCGCAGCCGTTCCTGCAGGCCGCCGGTGATTTGAGGATCAATGTCCACCCCGTCACGCACCCACAAAGCGCCGATACCCTTTGGGCCGTAAATCTTGTGGGCCGAGATCGCGATCATGTCTGCCCCGCCCGGAGCAGCAAACTTGCCCGCGCCCTGCACCGCATCACACAGCACCAGCGCGCCGGCTTCGCGCGCACGCTCCGCGATCTGGGCGACGGGCTGGACCGTTCCGATCTCGTTATTGACCTGCATGATGCAGACCAGCGCCGTGTCGCCGGGCAGGTTTGCATGGGTATCAGCGATGCCATCGCGGTCGACAGGCATGATTACCGGATCGTCAATCGCCATGGCAGTATCGCGCACGGCGGCGTGTTCGATGGCCGAAATGGCCACACGGCCCTGCTTCTGCCCGCCCTTCATCACCGTGCCACGCATGGCGAGATTGATCGCTTCGCAGGCATTGCCGGTGAAGTGGACGCTGCCACCCGGCGGAAAGAGCGCGGCGACCTGGTCGCGGGCCAGATCCACCGCAGCAGCCGCCATGCGGCCCATGCGGTGCGGCGAATGCGGATTGCCAAAGCCAGTCCCGTCCGGTCCGTCGAGCCATTTGAGCATCGCATCGCGAGCCTCGGGAGCGAGGGGCGTGGTGGCTTGATAATCGAGATAGATCATGGCTGACTTATAGACTGATTACAGATGAAACCAAGCATACTGCGTCAGGATATCAACCCTTCCCATGTCTCGGCAAAGGCAGCGAGGTCATCGGGCGTCGTATTCCAGCCAAGACTGATGCGGATTGTGCGGCGGGCAGTCTCATCGTCGAGGCCCATTGCTCCCAGCACGTGGCTGGTTTTCATCGTGCCGCTGGAGCACGCGCTGCCCTGGGAAACGGCAAAGCCTTGCATGTCGAAGCGTAGCACTTGTGCGGTGGCGCTCATGTCCGGCATTGCAACCGCCGCGATAAGTCCGGTCGGGTGTGCGAGACGATCGGCCAGCCATGTTCCGCCGGCGTCGCGCACCACCTTTGCAAGAGCATCGAAACTGGCGCTGGTATAGCTTTCGCCGATTGCGCCCAGCGCCGCTGCCATGCCCAGCGCGCCGGGGAGATTTTCCGTCCCGCGCCGGTAACCGCGCTCATGTCCACCTACAGGTTCCAGCATCGCATAATCGCGGACCAGCAACGCGCCGATCCCGATGGGACCGCCGAACTTATGCGCCGACACGATGGCCATGTCGCATAGCGGGAGCGGCATCTTGCCCGCACTTTGCGCGCAGTCCGCCAGAAGCAGTCCACCTTCCTCGCTGACGAGGGGGGCAATTGCAGAGAGGTCTTGCGCGTTGCCTGTTTCCGAATTTACGTGCTGGATCGCCACAAGCGGACGCTCGCGCTGGACGGCCTCGGCAAGCATTTCCATGTCGACCGCGCCATTGGACCTGACGGGCAGGCGCTCGGCATCGGGTACGGTCCCAAGAATGCAATCGTGCTCCACCGCGCTGACCAGCCTAGCCTCTGCCTTGGCATGGAGCAGCGCCAGCGCCGCCGCCTCGCTCGCGCCGCTGGTAAAGATCAGCTCGCCATCCCAACCTAGCGCCGCCTTGCACCGCGCGCGGGCATCCTCCAGCACGGCTCGGGCCTTGCGGCCCTCTGCGTGAGGTGATGAAGGATTGGCCCAGATCGCGAAGCCTTCTTCCATCGCCGCACGCGCCTCGGGGCGCAGCGGAGAGGTGGCAGCATGGTCCAGATAGATACGGGTCATGTCAGAATAATTGCGAAACGCAGCATAATGCCTATATAGCCGCCGACTTCCGCCACGCCAGTAGCGTTGGCGACAACAATTCAGCCAAGGCCCAAACCGCCCATGCCGCACGTCATTTTTCCCGGCCCCGAAGGCCGTCTCGAAGGTCGCTTCTCACCCGGTCCGCGTCCGCGCGCACCCGTCGCCATGATCCTGCACCCGCATTCGCAGGGCGGCGGCACTATGAACGACCGGATCGTCCAGTCGCTGTACAAGACCTTCGTCAACCGCGGTTTCGCGACCTTGCGCTTCAATTTCCGCGGTGTCGGCCGCAGCCAGGGCAGCTTCGACAATGGCATCGGCGAGCTTTCCGATGCGGCGAGCGCGCTCGACTGGGTCCAGCAAATCCACCCGGAGGCGCAGGTAACGTGGGTTGCAGGCGTATCGTTCGGCGCGCTGATCGGTATGCAATTGCTGATGCGTCGCCCTGAAATTCGCGGCTTCATCTCGATTGCTCCGCCTGCGAACATGTATGACTTCAGCTTCCTTGCTCCCTGCCCTGCCAGCGGTATCTTCGTGCAGGGTTCGGCAGACACGGTGGTCCAGCCGCAAGCGGTCGAGAAGCTGGTCGAGAAGCTGCGCACGCAAAAGCACATCACGATCCACCACGACGAAATTCCGCGCGCCAATCACTTCTTCGAGAACGAGCAGGACGAATTGATGAAGTCGGTCGACAATTACCTCGACTTCCGACTCGATCCGAGCTGCCCGATCACCTGATCGCTGATCCGGCACAGGTCGGATCTTTCTCAAATTCAGTGAGACTTTAACCGAGCGTTTCCGCCTGTGCGGGAGCACTCGGCTTGCGTGCGCTTGCCAAACACGCACCTCCTATGTATGTTACAGTATAACATTACTAAAAGAGGAGTGCTGACATGGCCTATCTCGATGCAGGAACCGACCCCGCCGCCCGCGCCAAAGCGACAGCCACGGTGATCGGAATTCACGCCTTGCTGGGTTTCGGACTGGTCGCCGGTCTCGCAGTCACAACGATCACATTCGACGATGACGAGCCGATTACAGGCACGATCATCGATATCGACCCGCCTCCTCTCCCTGACGAGCCTGAAGTCGTGCCGGACACTTCGACCCCCACCTATATCCCGCCGCAGGCACCCAACACGCCGTTTGAATTCGACAGGCCGATCGACATCGATGTGGGTCCGGTCACGGACGGTCCGCGCGATGTAATAATCCGCATTCCCACGCCCACCCCCGGTCCGGTTGCCTCCCCCGGCCCGACCCCCACACCTCCCCCGGCCTTCACCCCCGTCGGCCCGCGCCCCAGCAACAATGTGCAAAGCTGGATAACCGCGAGCGACTATTCGCGGCGCGACCTGATCCGCGGACGCGAAGGCACAGCGCAATACAGGCTGGTCGTGGGTAGCGATGGCCGCGTCGATGCGTGCGAGATCACCAGCAGCACCGGCCACGCCAGCCTTGATAGCACCACTTGCCGGCTGCTCACGCGCAATGCCCGCTTCAACGCGGCGACCGATGGCACGGGCGCGAAGGTCGTCGGCACCTATACCGGCAATGTCACTTGGCAGATCCCGGAGTGACCTAATCCCCCGCGCGGGCGGCGGCATCGGCCAGCGAATCGCCGCCCGCTGTCGGGATCACCCAAATTGCGACATTGGCGATCATCACCACGGCCAGCACTACCATCAATAGCGCCTGCTTGCGCGCTCCGCGGCGGTGCAGGAAGAAAGCCCCGGCAAGCAGCGCGAGAATGGCCAGGATTACGATGGATAGGACATAATCGAACATCGCCTTTCGCCTTAGCGTGCCAGATACTCGCCTGCCAGCCCCGCGGTTGCGCATTGGCTTGACGAAAACCGTTTCATCGGTAACCACTCCCCCATGCAAAAGATCATCGACGCTTCGCTTTCCCGCCGCGCCTTCATGGGTGCGCTGGGCAGTTCCACCGCGCTCGCCGTGCTTCCCGGATGTGTCGCCACGCAGGACACTGTTTCGGTAACGCCGAACATGGTGCCACCCGCAGGCCAGACGGCAGGCCAGCGTCTGCTCGAGGAATTTGCATGGAACCTGTTGCGCCACGAACCCTTACGTGCCAGTTCTCTGGGCGTCGATACCGGCGAGCACGCCTATTTGCGCAGCCAGTTGGGCGACGCATCGCAGGCCGGGCAGGCAAGCTACGCTGCAACCCTGTCCGCCGACCTTGAACGTGCTCGCCAATTCCCGAAGGTCGGGATGGACGCAGCAACGCGCACCAGTTTCGATGTGGTCGAGAGCGCCTACTCGACTGCGATCGAAGGCTTTGCCCTGCCCTATGGCGACATACCCGTCGGCAGCTGGCGTACCGCGCCATATCCGGTGATCCAGAACGTCGGAGCCTATATCGACTTGCCGCGCGCGCTCGATTCCGACCATCCGGTTCGCGATGAAGCCGATGCGGAAGCCTATCTGACGCGACTTGGCGAAATCCCCGGCGTGCTCGAGGGCGAACTTGGCCGGATGCAGGCCGAGCGCGCGATGGGCGTCATCCCTCCCGATTTCCTGCTCGACCGCGCAATCGACCAGATGGGTCGCCAGTTGGCAGATGCACGATCGGGCGGATCGCTGGTGGAATCGCTGGTGCGGCGCACGGCGGAGGAAGGCATCGCCGGAAGCTGGCAGTCGCGTGCGCATGGCATCGTTACCACCAGTATCGCCCCCATGCTGGAAGCGCAGCTTGGCGAATTGCAGACCCAGCGAGGCATGGCGAGCAGCGAGCCTGGAATATCCGCCCGCCCGCATGGCGAAGACTGGTACCGCTGGAGCCTCAAGTCCTCCACCACGACATCGATGTCGCCGGACGAAATCCACGAACTTGGCATGGATACGCTGGCGGACATTCACGGCCAGATGGACCCGATCCTGCGCAGCCTTGGCTATACCGAGGGTAATCCGGGCCAGCGGATGATCCAGTTGTCGCAGGATGAGCGTTTCAAATTTGCCGAGGGCGATGCGGGCCGTGCCGAGATCATGCGCTTTCTCGAAGAACGTATCGAATGGATCCGGGCGCAGATGCCCCGCGCATTCTCCCGCGTCATCGATCCTGAAGTTGCCGTGAGGCGTATTCCGCCGAACGAGGAACTGGGCGCTCCCACGGCCTATGGCGGCGCTCCCGCTGTCGATGGCTCACGCCCAGGCACCTTCTGGATCAATTTGCGCGATACCGACCTGCACCGGACCTACGACCTCGTCACGCTGACGCATCACGAGGCGATTCCCGGGCACGTTTGGGAAGGCGAATATTCGAACCAGTTGCCACTGATCCGCGCGATCCTGGCGTTCAATGCCTTCAGCGAAGGCTGGGCGCTCTACGCAGAACAGCTTGGTGACGAATTGGGCGCCTATGATGACAATCCGGCCTGGCGTCTGGGCTATCACCAGGCAGCGGCCTATCGCGCCGTGCGGCTGGTAGTCGACACCGGCCTGCACGCGAAGGGATGGGGTCGCCAGCAGGCCATCGACTTCTTCCATACCAATAGCGGCGTCGGTGTGGCGGAGACGACCAACGAGATCGACCGCTATTGCAGCTGGCCGGGGCAGGCCTGCGGCTACATGGTCGGGAAGCTGGAAATCCTGCGCCAGCGCGAACGGGCGATGCAGGCATTGGGCAGCGCCTATGACCTGCGCGATTTCAATCTCGCCGTCGTCGAAGGCGGCAACGCACCGCTCGATGTTCTGGCGAACAACATCACCCGTTTTATCGGCAATCCCGGCTGATACGAAAAGGCCCGCGACGCATTGCTGCATCGCGGGCCTGTTTTCAACTGGCGATCCCTCAGCGGCGCGCCATTCCGCTGACGATCGAGCCAAGGATGCCGCCTAGCGGACCTCCGCCGGTAGCGCCGGAGCTGCCGCCCTGACCTGCCTGCCGCGTCATGTATCCGACCACCGCCATGGCGAGGATCGGCAGCATCCGCTTGAGCAGGCTTTCGTCCAGCCCGGTCACCGCGGCGACCTCGCCCGCGACCGAGCGGCTGACATCCTTGGTGCCGAATATGTTGCCGAGGATGTCATTGCCCTGTTCCACCGGCGTCGGCTTGGTACCAAGCACCGCATCCAGCAGGCCGCCGCCAGCCCCGCCGCCAAGCACAGCGCCGGCAAGACTGCCGAGGCCGCCCAGCGGGTCTGACCCGCCGCCCGCGGTGGAGCTGCGCCCCATCCCGGCGACAATCGCGGGCAATAGCGCCCCTGCACCCGTGCGCGCCGTCTGCTCATCGATGTTGAGCTCGCGCGCCATGCTTTCAATGACGCCTGTTTGCTGGAGAACCTGCGCTAGGCTCATCCTACTTCTTCCCGAACAGGCCGCTCGCCATTCCGGCGATATCGTTCAGCGGATTTCCGTCACCATCCTTGTCGAGAATGCCCATCAGGCTGCCCGGATCATCCTTGATGGCGCTTGCAAACTGCGTGAGCGAACCCTCTCCGCCGATCTGTTCGACAATCTGCGACAGGACGCCGCTGTCGAGCCCGGTCTTGGCGGACGCGAGTTCTACCGTGTCGCCCTGCATCTGGTGGGTCTGCCCCAGCGTCGCAATTGCCTTTTCCGCCATGGCCGGATCGATCCCGACCTTTTCCGCCAGATTGGCAACGTCGTCCGGTGCCCCACCGATGTTGCGCAGAATTCCGTCAAGCAAGCTCATGGTCGTTTCTCCTTCGTGATCCGGCTGCGATCCTAGGGCGAAAGCGTGACATGTTAAAGGCCCCGCTCCGGCGTCACACCGGGCGGGGCCCTCCTCTCCAACTGTAAAAACTTGTCTCTCAGGCGGGCTGAGGGTTCGTCTGCGGCGCGGCCTGGCGCACGCCCTCATCGACATGCTCGGCAAACGGGCGGAAGTTGTCGACGAACAATTGCACCAGCTTTTCGGCAGTCCGGTCATACTCGTTGGCATCGGCCCAGGTGCTGCGCGGATCGAGGATCGACTGGTCGATGCCCGCCTCTGCCAGCGCCGGAACGCTGACCGGAACATCGAAGCCGAAATTCGGGTCCTTGCGGTATTCGACATCGTCCATCTTTCCGTCGAGCGCGGCATTGAGCAGCGCGCGCGTTGCCTTGATCGGCATACGGTTGCCGACGCCATACTTGCCGCCGGTCCAGCCGGTGTTGAGCAGCCAGCATTGCACGCCGCCCGAAGCGATGCGTTCTTTCAGCAAATTGCCGTAGACGCTGGGGTGGCGCGGCATGAACGGCGCACCGAAGCAGGTGCTGAAGGTCGCTTCCGGCTCGGTCACGCCGATCTCGGTGCCTGCAACCTTGGCCGTGTAGCCCGACAGGAAGTGATACATCGCCTGGTCGGGCGTGAGCCGCGCAATCGGAGGCAGCACGCCGAATGCATCGGCGGTCAGCATCACGACATTGCTCGGTACCGGGCCGAGGTTCTTTTCCGACGTATTGGGGATATATTCGATCGGATAGGCACCGCGCGAGTTTTCGGCGAGCGAGTTGTCGTCAAAATCGAGTTCACGCGTGGCCGGATCCATCACGACATTTTCCAGCACCGTGCCGAACATCCGTGTGGTCGCGTAAATTTCAGGCTCAGCTTCTTCGGACAGGCGGATCATCTTGGCGTAGCAGCCGCCTTCGAAGTTGAAGACGGACTCGTCCGACCAGCCGTGCTCGTCATCGCCGATCAGCGTGCGGCTAGCATCGGCGGAAAGCGTGGTCTTGCCGGTGCCCGAAAGGCCGAAGAACACGGCCGTCTTGCCGTCCGGACCGGTGTTGGCGCTGCAATGCATCGGCATCACGCCCTTGGTCGGCAGCAAGTAATTGAGAATGCCGAAAACGCTCTTCTTCATCTCGCCGGCATATTTCGTGCCGCCGATCAGGATCAGCTTTTCCGAAAGGTTCACCGCCACCACGGTTTCGCTGCGCGTGCCGTGGCGCTCGGGATCGGCGCGGAAGCTGGGCAGGTCGATAATGGTGTATTCCGGGTCGAAGCCTTCCAGCTCGCTAACCGACGGGCGGCACAGCAGGGTGCGAATGAAAAGATTGTGCCACGCCAGCTCGTTGACCACGCGCACCCGCACCCGGTGTTCGGGCTGCGATCCGCCGAACAGGTCGGCGACATAGAGCGTTTCCTTGTCGCCCAGCGCAGCGAGGAAATCCTCTTTCAATGCCGCGAAATGTTCGGGCGTCATGGAGGCGTTGTTGTCCCACCATACCGTGTCTTCGGTCTCGGCATCGCGGACGATGAACTTGTCCTTCGCACTGCGTCCGGTGTGCTTGCCTGTTTGCACGACCAGCGGACCGCCTTGCGCTAGCTTGCCCTCGCCATTCGCGACAGCGGCTTCGACAAGCTCGGGCCGATTCAGATTGGCGTGGATAGTGGCAGATGTGGCGATGCCCTGAGCAGAAAGCGGGACACTAAGCGAAGCGGACAAGACAAGGCTCCTTTTGAAGCGTTTCAGCGAAAACCGGTATTCTCCACGCATTCGTATGCGTTTGAGTCACGATGCGCATAGGGATGAGGGATTGCGTCGTCAATTTGAGTCACGGACCAATTTTCACGCACTGCCCGATGTTATCGTTCACATCGCGCCAAGGAAGTTTTCGTACTGACCGATGCGCAAGAAAGTTGTGTATCTGCGCTTGAAAAGTTAGTCCGGTGGTCAGCAAGGGAGAGTATGGCGCAAGCAGACGATCAGCAGACCGGCGATGTGCACGAATCTGTCGATAGACAGGTCGGTGCCGAAGCGCATCCGATGTCCGAAAGCCAGCGCGTGATTGCGCTGGTTGACGACGATCGCAACATTCTTACCACGTTGTCGATTGCGCTTCAGGCCGAAGGTTATGTTACCCGAGTCTATTCGGATGGCGAGGCGGCTATCGCGTCACTCCAGGCCAACCCGCCCGACCTTGCCGTGTTCGACATCAAGATGCCGCGCATGGACGGGATGGAACTGCTGCAACGCTTGCGCCAGCATTCCGACCTGCCGGTGATCTTCCTGACCAGCAAAGACCAGGAAGAGGACGAGGAAGCCGGTCTGGCGATGGGGGCTGACGATTATATCGCCAAACCGTTCAGCCAGCGCCTGCTGCTCGCCCGCATACGCGCTATCCTGCGCCGCGCAGCCCCGCTCGAGGATGGTCATGAGCCGGTGGCGGGCTCGGTAGAGACGGCCAATGGACTTATCGTTCGCGGACGCCTGTCGATGGACCCGGCCCGCCACCAGGTTACGTGGGATGGACGCAATGTCAGCCTGACCGTTACCGAATTCCTGATCCTTGAAGCACTCGCCCAGCGCCCCGGCGTGATAAAGAGCCGCAACCAGTTGATGGACGCCGCCTACCCGGATGACATCTTCGTGGATGATCGCACCGTCGATTCTCACATCAAGCGGCTGCGGCGCAAGTTCCGCAGCGTTGACCCGACGTTCGGCGCAATCGAGACTTTGTACGGCGCGGGATACAGCTTCTCCGATGGCTGAAGATGCCGAGGCTGCCGGCCGGTTCGAACGGCTGGCCTTTCCCATCGGGACCTCGCTCACCAGGCGGATCCTCGTCGTCAACCTGATTCCCTTGCTGGTGTTGGCAGGGAGCCTGTTCTTTCTCGATTCCTACCGCCGCCAACTGCTGGATGAGCGATTCAAGCTGGCACGCATCGAAGCACAGATCACGGCAGAGGCACTGGCCGGTGCCCAGCGCGAACGTCAGGAAGCCTTGCTCAGCCAGATCGGCCGAGAACAGAGAATGCGTTTGCGTCTGTATGACGCCAACGGGGCATTGATAGCCGACAGCTTCGAACTGGATGAGCCCAGTTTCCAGTTCGATGATCCGGTAGCGGAGCCATTTCTGGAAGATCTTGCCCGGTGGACCGACGAGGCGGTCGACCTCGTCGTGGGTGCGCGTGAAGCGCCGCCCTATGTCGAGCCCGAGGATACGTCCGCCGACAACTGGCCTGAACTGGCGCGTGTCCGCCAGCAGGGGCTCAGCCAGATAGAGCTGCGCCGCGCACCCGATGGGACACCGGTTATCAACGCCGCCGCCCCCATGGGCAATAACGGCGCGAGCCTGCTAACCACACGCAATGCAGTCGACATCACGCAGGCTGTACGCACCGCTCGCAGCAGCCTGATGACGATCATCCTGCTCGCCCTGCTCGTCTCCACCGTGCTCTCGCTCTACCTCGCCTCGACCATTATCGATCCGCTGCGGCGCCTGGTCCGTTCGACTCAGCGTGTGCGGCTCGGGCGGGAGCGCGATATCGAAGTGCCCCGAATGCAGGAACGCGGCGATGAAATCGGCCTGCTGGCCCGTGCGGTGTCCGACATGACCGCCACCCTTCGCCACCGCATCGACGCGGTCGAAAGCTTTGCCGCTGACGTCGCCCATGAAATCAAGAACCCGCTTGCCAGCCTGCGCAGCGCAACCGAGTCCCTGCCCAAGGTCACCGACCCTGAATTGCGCGCACAGCTGGTCGATATTGCCGCGCATGACGTGCAGCGGATCGACCGCCTGGTGACGGAGATTTCCGAGGCCAGCCGCATTGATGCAGAATTGAGCCGGGCGACGTTCGAACCTGTCGATCTGTGCGAGCTGTTCGCCAATGTGGTTGTGCGCAAATTGGAGCGTGGCGAGACGCGGGGTTGCTCGATAGAGGTCCAACGCGATGTCACCCCAGCGCGTGTTCTGGGCGCGCCGATCAGGTTGGAACGGGTAGCGGAAAACCTGCTCGACAATGCCTTGTCCTTCTCTCCCGAAGGCGGGCGCATCTCTGTCACCTTCAGTCAGGCCAATGGACGCGTACAGGCGCGGGTATGCGACCAGGGCCCGGGCATCCCGGAAGACGCGCGCGAAAAAGTGTTCCGTCGCTTCCATTCGCATCGCCCTGACGAGGAAAGCTTTGGCAAACACAGCGGGCTTGGCCTTGCCATAGGCCGCACGATCGCAGAGGCGCATGATGGTTCGCTGCGGGTCGAAGACGCTCCGCCCGAATTTGGCGGAGCGTGCCTGCTGCTAGAACTTCCTGCGGCGAGGGAATTGAATTCATGAGGAATTGCGGATGAGCGAAGTGTTGGCAAATGTCAGCTGCGTTGCCATGCGCGGTCGCGCGGTCCTCATCACCGGCGCGCCCGGCAGCGGGAAATCGTCGCTCGCGCTCGCCTTGCTCGATCGCGGCGGCGAGCTGGTCGGTGATGATGGCGTGTCGCTTGAATGGGATGGAGAGCGGGTCGTCGCCTCCCCGCCGCCCAATACCGAAGGGCTGATCGAAATCCGCAATGTTGGCCTGCTCGAAGTGCCGGTCACCAGCGCGAAAGTCGCGATCATCATCAATCTGACACACGATGCCGAGCGCTTGCCGCTCGGTCACGGGCAGGCCTTGCTGCTGGGGCGCGAGATACCGCAGGTCGATCTTTATCCGGACACGTTCGTCCTCGCGCTGCGAGCGGAAGCGGCCCTGGAAATCCACGGCCTGCCCTGATGTCACCTCTTCACATTTCATAATTGAAGGCGCACATCAGCGACATGGGAGAGAATTCTCAAGGACAACGGCAACGCATCCTGCTGGTCACCGGAATGCTGGGCGCTGGCAAGACGACCGCGCTTCGCGAGTTGGAAGACCTTGGCTGGGAATCGATCGACAATTTCCCGATCCGCCTGTTGGACAGGCTCGTCGGGAAAGGGAGCGAGCCCTTCTCGCTGGCGATCGGCTTCGATTGCAGGACGCGCGGCTTCATCCCGTCGGACGTGATTGACCAGGTAAAACACTGGGTGGAAGAAGAAAATATTCCGATCACCACGCTGTTTCTCGACTGCGCCGGGAACGAGCTTGAACGACGGTTCAATGAAACACGCCGTCGCCATTATCTGGCGCAGGATTTGCCGGTTGCATCGGGCATAGCGGCGGAGCGCGAACTGCTCGCTCCCTTGCGCCGCTGGGCTGACGTGCTGATCGATACGACCGACTTTTCCACCAATGACCTCAAGCAAACGATCCGAGAGCAGTTTTCGCAGACCGCACCGCAACAGATGACCGTCACCGTCTCCAGCTTCGGCTTTTCACGCGGCAAACCGCCCACGGCCGATCTGGTGTTCGACATGCGCTTCCTCGACAATCCTCACTGGCAGGAAGATTTGCGCGAGCAGACCGGGCTTGATGCACCGGTCGGTGAGTTTATCGAACGAAGCGCGGTGTTTGCATCGACTTTCGAGAAAATCCGTTCACTGCTGCTGGAACTGCTTCCACGCTATGCCGAGCAGGGAAAGGCTTACGTCAACATCGCCTTCGGTTGTACCGGCGGGAGACACCGCAGTGTCTACACCGCCGAGAAGATGGCGCAGGTCTTGCGCGACGGTGGCTTTTCGCCCACGGTCCTGCACCGCAATCTGGGATCGCGCGCAGCGGAACTTGTCGAAGGCACTCAACACCCGTGAATGAAAATCACATCACCCTCGAAAATCAATCGCACCGCAAGAGCATGATTGCCCGATGATCGGAATCATTCTGGTTACGCACGGCCGCCTGGCCGAGGAATTTGTCGCCGCGATGGAGCACGTCGTTGGCACGCAGGACGATGTCGCGACCATCTGCATCGGCCCGCATGATGACATGGAAAAGCGTCGCGCCGATATCGCCAAGGCAATAACTAAGGTCGATAGCGGTGCGGGCGTGATCCTGCTGACAGACCTGTTTGGCGGGACACCTTCGAACCTGGCAATCTCGCTGTTGAAAGCCGGCAAGACCGAAGTAATCGCGGGGATCAACCTGCCGATGCTGATCAGGCTGGCTGGCGCTCGCAAGGAAATGACGCTCGACAAGGCGGCCCAGGCCGCGCGCGAGGCCGGTCGCACCTATATCACCATCGCATCCGAGTTTCTTGGCCAGCACGCGTAGGGGAGGACGCAGGTTTGAACGGACACAGTAAGGACGTCCTGATCGTCAACAAGCGCGGACTTCACGCGCGGGCCAGCGCCAAATTCGTCGCCGCTGCCGCTGGAATGGATGGTAGCACCGTAAAGGTTGCCAAGGACGGCAATTGCGCGCTTGGCGGATCGATCCTCGGTCTGATGATGCTGGGTGCAGCCAAGGGCGATACCGTCACCCTGTCTGTCGAAGGCGAAGCGGCAGAGGAACGATTGGCGGAACTGGTCGAGTTGGTCGAAACCGGTTTCGGCGAAGATTAGGACGCGGCCAGTCATGCGCCGCACCATCACCGGCTTTTCCAATCCCACCGTCAAATATTTGCGCTCCTTGCGGGACAAGAAGCATCGGCGGCGCGAGGGCAAGTTCCTTGTCGAAGGCCTGCGCCTGCTGACCGATGCGCTCGAAAGCGGGCGCGTGCCGGAAATGCTGGTCATGGCCGAGAAGCGCGATCCGCACCCCTTGGTCGATGCACTGGAAAACGCTGTTGAGGCGTCAGGCGGCGAAGTGATCGAGACGTCTCCCGACATTCTTTCCAAGATTACGGGGAAGGATAATTCGCAAGGCGTCGTGGGCGTGTTCGCGGAGTTCGATACATCGCTCTCCGCGCTCGACCGCAGTTCCGCGCCGATCTGGCTTGTGGCACAGGCGTTACGCGACCCCGGCAATCTGGGCACCATGCTGCGCACCGGCGATGCGCTCGGGGCAGGCGGTCTGATCCTGATCGACGACTGCGCCGATCCCTTCAGCGTCGAGGCAGTCCGCGCAAGCATGGGCGCGGTCTTCACCCAAGCCCTCGCCCGCGCACCGTGGGATGAATTCATTACCTGGTTGCGCGGCGGCAAAGGCCAACTGGTCGCCGCGAGCCTGCGCGACGCCGTGCCCTATCGCGGCGCTCCCTATGCAGCGCCGTGCTTCGTGCTCGTCGGCAATGAATCGCGAGGGTTACCGGAGGAATACGAGGCAGCTTGCGACTTGCGCGTGACCATGCCGATGCGCGGTCAGGCGGATAGCCTCAACGCCGCGATCGCCGCTGCTGTTCTGGGATATGAGGTTCTCGCCAGCTTCGAGGGCTAGTCGCCAGCGATGAAATTGGTGATCCGCCAGCGGTTGTTGCGCCGCGTCACGATCAGGCGATAATCGATGATCGAGCGGAGCTTCTCCACTTCGACATAACCCTCGACCGGCGTGTCATCATTGGGATTTATCCAGATCACTTCTGCGAAGCGATCGCCCTCCCGGCGACCCTCCTGCGCCTCGACGATGTTCCACGAAATCTGCCCGAGAACCTCGGAATCTTCCGAAGCTGATCGGTACAGGGGAACATCCTCACCCATGACTATCGCGCCCATGTAGGGGTCGGCTTTAATGTCCTGCGTGAAATACCACGGCATGGTCATGCGCGCGCCATCCGATGCGCATCCCAATATCAGAACTTCATCGAGCGCATTCCACAGGTAGCCACTTTCCTCGGCCAGCCTTTCGCGGAGCAGTTCGGTCCCGGCCCCGCCGCCGAAATCGAGCATGATATCGTCTGCGGACAGCGCCACCAGCGCATCCGCATTGCGCGCGGCAGCAGCGTTGCGCAAGTCGAGCAGGAATTCCGCGGCACCGGGCTGGTCGAGGCATTCGTTGCGCGGCGCATAGGGGCCCTTGGCCTGCCGGGGCAGGTTTTCGCCTTGCACTTCTCCCATCATGTCTTCCGCCGCACGCTCCAGCTTCTTGACCGGCGGATCGGAACGGTCACACGCAGCCAGGCTGGTGACCAGGATTGCGGCTAGCAAGGCGTGGCGAGCGATCATTCGGCAGCGGTCTCTTCCTGCTGGTTTTCGCCGGGGAGAAGAAGCGATTGCTCGTCATCCGTCAAGTCCGCGCCGGTATAACGAGGCGCGCCCTCGACAAGTGGAATTTCGTCGATTTCCTTCTTGCCGATCTCGATTCCCTTTTCCTGCATCCGGCGCGCGGAGGAGAGGACATTGCGCTCGAAGCTGCCGACGAACTTGTTGTAATTGGTGACCGCCGTTTCCAACCCGCCGCCCATGCGCTTGAGATGCGCCGCAGCCGTTTCCAGCCGCGAGTAGAGCTCGGCCCCCATGCGCCCGATCTCTTGCGCTTCGGCCGCCAGCGCATCCTGCCGCCATACCTGCGCCACGGTGCGCGCGATGGCGACCAGGTTGGTCGGTGTGGCCAGCAGCACTCTGTTGTCGAAAGCGTAGTCCCAAAGCTCCGGATCGGCTTCGAGTGCGGCTGCCACGAAATGTTCGCCGGGCACGAACATAACCACGTAATCGGGCGCTTCCTCGAACTGGCTCTGGTAACTTTTTGCGCCAAGTGTCTGGACGTGGTTGCGCATCGACTTGGCGTGCATGGCCATGTGACGTTTGCGCTCGTCATCGTCATCGGCCTCGAACGCGGCCTGATAGGCGTTGAGCGACACCTTGGAATCGATCACCAGCTTCTTCTGGCCGGGCACGTTGACGATGGCATCAGGCCGCATCCTGCCGCCATCTGTTTCCAGCGATTGTTCGAGATGGAAATCGGTATGCTCGGCCAATCCGCATTGTTCGAGCAGGTTCTGCAAAGCCCGCTCGCCCCAGCGTCCGCGCGCCTTGGGTGCGTTGGTGAGCGAATTGCCGAGCCGCTGCGCTTCGCGCCGGACTTCTTCCTGCCCCAGCCGCATCGTCTCGATCTGCTGGTGCAGCTTGGCAAAGGCGTCGGTGCGCTGGCGTTCGAGCGAGCCGACCTGTTCTTCGTATTTCAGCAGCCGGTCGTTCACCGGTTTGAGCAGATTGGCGACCGCTTCCTTGTTGGCCTTTTCCGAATTGCCGAAGCGTTCGGCGGCATCGGCGATGAATTTTTCCTGCGCTTTCGACAGCACTTCGCTGCCCGCCGCGCGAAACTGCGTCATCAATTCCTCGCGCGCTTCCTTCAGCAAGGTGAGCTGCTTTTCGTGGTTTGCTGCATCGGCCTTCAGCGTCGCCAGTTCGGCGCGCAGCCCTTCCCGCTCGGTCCGAACCTCGTCGAGCTGCGTGAAAAGTGCATCGGCTTTCTCCGCGCGAACGCTCGCACCTTCGAGATCGACGATGGCCTTGCGGAATTTCTCGTCCAGCTCGCGCGCCTCGCCGTCGCGGGTGGACAGGCGCTCCTTCAAATCGGCCACCGGACGCGATCCGAAGAAGAAGCCGGCGAAGACGCCCACCGCGAGCGCGACGATTACGAGTATGATTGCTATAGAATCCATGATCGGAACATAGTCGGAACGCACAGCTTCGCAAACACCATTTCGGAACCAATCCCCCGCGCCGTGCGCTGCAATGGCAAAGGAGATAAAGTCATGTCGATCAAGGAAATGATCCAGGAACATCCGCAAGTCGGGTCCGATTACAACGAGCAATTGGGCGAGGCGGTCAAGCACGCCATGTATTGCGCGGCAATCTGCAATTCCTGCGTTGATGCGTGCAATGCAGAGCAGGGCGATATGTCCGAATGCATCCGCAAATGTTCGGATTGCGCAGACATCTGCCAAGCCGTGAGCACCGTTGCCGCGCGGCGCACGCATGGCAATACGGTGGTGATCAAGTCGCTGCTCGAAGCCTGCATCATCGCGTGCAAGGTCTGCGCCGAGGAATGCGCCAAGCATGACAATGCGCATTGCCGCCGCTGCGAAAAGATGTGCCGCGAATGCATGGAAGACTGCGTGAAGGCACTTGAAGGCATGGTGGAAACAGCCACCGCGTAATCTACCGAAATCCTTGCCCGGTCACCTACGCCCCGCGGCGTGATCGGGCGGATTGACGCGATCTTAACCATACCGGCCGTAGTGCAACCCTGACACTGTTCAGGGGACTTACGCGTGCAAATCACCGAGAATGACGTAGCCGGACTGGCTGATATCTGGGACAAGGAAGCCGCAGGCGTCGCGCCCGTTGCAGAAAAGGCCGAAAGCGAAAACGCGGTTGCGACCCGTCTGGTGCTATCCGCTGCGCTGATGCTGTTCGTCGAACTGGCGTTGATCCGCTGGCTCGGCTCCAACGTCGTCCACCTGTCCTATTTCTCCAATTTCGTGTTGCTCGGCAGTTTCCTCGGAATCGGTGCCGGCTTCCTGATCAGCCGCAAGAGCTGGTCGATCTGGCCTTGGTCGCTGCCCCTGCTGACATTGCTGACCATCGGCGTGATCCGTTACCCGATGAGCATCCAGCGCGAAGGCGGCGATATCATCTACTTCACCGCGCTCGAACTTGGCGGCCCGCCTGCATGGCTCGCGCTGCCGCTGATCTTCTGCCTTGTCGCGGTGATCCTTGCCGGTCCTGCCGAGCTGGTCGGTCGCTGCTTTGCCAAGCTTCCTGCGCTCAAAGCCTACCGCTGGGATCTCGTCGGCTCGCTGGCGGGCATCGTGGCATTCTCTGCCCTCAGCTTCCTTCATGCACCCAGCATCATCTGGGGAATGCTTGCTGGCGTTCTTTACGTTGGCCTGTCCGATAAGGCGCGGCGCATGGCGATGATCGCATGGACGCTGCCGCTGCTCGTCATCCTGTTTAACGAAAGCGTGGATGAGGACATCAGCTGGTCGCCCTACTACAAGATTCAGACGCTCGAGAGCGATCCGCCGATCGACGGCGTTTTGAAAATACGCGCGAATGGCGTGCCGCACCAGGTCATGGCTCCCAACAGCCTGCGCCGTGACATGGGCTATTCGATCTATTTCACCCCTTACGAACGCCGTGCTGCGCCAGAACTGGGCGATGTGCTGATCATCGGTGCCGGTTCTGGCTCGGACGTGGCCGTCGCCTTGCAAAACGGTGCGCGCAGCGTCGATGCGGTCGATATCGACCCGCGCATCATGGAAATCGGTGTCGAGCACAATATCGACCGGCCCTACCAGGACCCGCGCGTTACCCGCCATATCAATGATGGCCGCGCATTCCTTGAAGGCACCGACAAGACCTACGACTTCATCCTGTTCGCCCTGCCCGACAGCCTGACACTGGTGAACGGCGCTTCGCAAATCCGTCTCGAAAGCTTTCTCTTCACCGAAGAGGCGCTGGCATCGGTGCGTTCGCGGCTGAACGAAGGCGGCAATTTCGCGATGTACAACTACTACCGCGAGGACTGGCTGATCGACCGTCTGGCAAACACCGCCGCGACCGCTTTCGGCCACACGCCCTGTGTCGACACGTTCGACGGCGCGCAGGCGGTGATAACCGTGGGCCTGACTCCTGCTGACCAAGCGTGCAATGGCACGTGGCAGCCGGTCAGCAGCGAAGCCGACATGGCTCCTGCAAACGACAATTCGCCCTTCATCTACTTCAAGGGCGACAACTTTCCGCCGCTCTACATCGTGACCTTGGGCCTCATCCTTGCCGCATCGCTGCTTACAGTGCGGACTTTGGGTGGCCCATTGCGCGAAATGCGCCCCTATGCCGACCTGTTCTTCATGGGTGCAGCGTTCATGCTGCTGGAAACGAAGAATATCGCGACCTTTGCGCTGCTGTTCGGCACCACTTGGTTCGTGAATGCGCTGGTGTTCGGCGGCGTGCTGATCGTGGTGCTGTGCGCGGTGGAATATACCCGCAAGTTCAAGACCCCGCCGATTGGCTGGTGCTATGCCGCCATGCTGGCATCGCTGCTGGGCGCTTTCTTCATCCCCGAGGAATGGCTGCTGGCAATGAGCTTCGGCCCGCGCCTTGTGGCGGCAACGCTGCTCGCCTTCGTGCCGATCTTCATCGCCAACGTGGCCTTCGCCAAACGTTTCCGCGAAAGCGGCGACACCCGCTCGGCCTTCGCGGTGAACCTGCTCGGCACGATCCTTGGCGGCTGCCTCGAATATGCGGCGCTGTTTACCGGATACAACAATCTGCTGATCGTGGTGGGCGCGCTCTACCTGCTGGCTTTCGTGCTGATCCCCAAGGTTCGCCCGCAAGTGGCGGGTGCCGGTTAGGCCGAACCACCAACTCACAAACGGAAAGGGCCGCCCCGATGGAGCGGCCCTTTTCTTGTTTCTATGGCACGCGAAAACTACGCGGCTTGGCGTGCCTTTGCGAGCTTCTTGAGAGCCATCGAGCGCTTCAGGCGGCTGAGGTGGTCGATGAACAGGATGCCGTTGAGGTGGTCCATCTCATGCTGGATGCACACGGCCAGCATACCGGTCATTTCCTCTTCGTGGGTCTTGCCCTCGAGGTCCTGCCAGCGGACGCGGCAGCGTGCCGGGCGTTCGACATCGGCGAAGATATCAGGAACCGACAGGCAGCCTTCCTGATAGGTACCGGTGTCATCGCTCGGATCGAGAATTTCGGGATTCACGAATACGCGCGGATCGTTGATGATCGGCTTGTGCGTGTGCTTCGTGCCGTCATGCTCGCACTCTTCGGGCTCAGCATCAGGGTCTTCTTCCTGAAGGTCGATAACCAGCAGGCGGATCGGCTCGCCCACCTGAATGGCGGCCAGCCCGATGCCATGCGCGGCGTACATCGTCTCGAACATGTCATCGACGAGCGTTTTCAGCCCATCGTCGAACTTCTCGACGGGAGACGAGACAATTTTCAGCCGGGGGTCCGGCGCTTCCAGGATTTCACGTATAGCCATGGGGGTAATTTAGTGCGGATTGGCGCGTGATTCAATCATGAGAGTGGCCGACGGGCCCGCAAGGCTTGCGCCAGCGTGCCTTCGTCGAGGTAATCGAGCTCTCCGCCGACCGGCAGGCCGTGCGCAAGTTGGGTTATGCGGACCGGAAATTGGTCCAGCCTTTCCGCGATATAATGCGCGGTCGTCTGCCCCTCCAGCGTGGCATTCATGGCGAGCACGACTTCGTCCACACCGCCCTGCTCCACGCGGCCCAGCAGGTGATCGATCGCCAGGTCTTCGGGTCGCACACCGTCGAGCGCGGAGAGCTTGCCGCCGAGCACGTGATAGCGTCCGGTGAACAGCCGCGCACGGTCCAGCGCCCAAAGATCTGCCACGTCCTCGACCACGCAAATGCTTTTCTGGTCGCGCTTGGAATCGGCGCAAATGCTGCACGGATTGCGCGTATCGACATTGCCGCAGGTGTGACATTCGACGAGCTTGTCCCGCACCGCGCCGAGCGCCTCGATCACCTGGTCAAGCGCGGTCTCACGGTGTTTCACCAGCCACAGAACCGCACGCCGCGCCGAACGCGGGCCAAGGCCCGGTAGCCGGGCCAAAGCGGAAGCCAGGTTTTCGATCTCTTGCGATGCCATGTTACGCCAGATAGGGCGGCGCGCGACGGATAGAAAGGTGCAGCTTGCGCATAGTCTTCATGGGAACGCCCGATTTTGCCGTGTCGGTGCTCAATGCGCTGGCCGAAGCCGGGCATGATATCGTCGCCGCCTACAGCCAGCCACCGCGCCGGGCAGGCCGCGGCAAGCAGGAGCGTGCGTCACCCGTCCACGCCCGTGCGCAGGAGTTGGGCATCGAGGTTTGCCATCCCACCAGCCTGAAAAGTGCAGAAGCGCAGGCGGAATTTGCCGCGCTGGATGCCGATGTCGCCGTGGTCGCGGCCTATGGCCTGTTGTTGCCGCAAGCGATCCTCGATGCGCCCAAGCGCGGCTGCCTCAATGTCCACGGCTCGCTGTTGCCGCGCTGGCGCGGGGCGGCACCGATCCACCGTGCTGTGCAGGCAGGCGATGAGGAAACCGGCATCACCATCATGCAGATGGAGGCGGGCCTCGACACCGGCCCCATGCTGCTCAAGCGCGCCACGCCGATCGGTCGCAAAACTACCGGCGCCCTGCATGACGAACTGGCCGAGATGGGCGCGCAATTGATGGTCGAGGCTCTCTCGCGGCTCGATACGCTAGTGCCCGAAAAGCAGGATGATGCGCTCGCCACCTATGCTCCCAAGATCGACAAGGCCGAAGCCAAGCTTGTTTTCGCCAAGCCCGCCGATGTGCTCGAGCGTGAAGTGCGCGGTTTTGCGCCCTTCCCCGGCAGCTGGTTTTCGCTCGATGGCGAGCGGGTCAAACTCCTCCTGGCCGAAGTGGACGATGGAGCGGGCGAACCCGGAAGTGTGCTCGATGATCGCCTGGCCATAGCGTGCGGCGAAGGTGTGTTACGCCCGCTTGTGCTGCAACGCGCAGGCAAGCCGGCCATGAGCGCCGCAGACTTCCTGCGCGGCAATCCGGTCGCCGCTGGCACGCGCCTCGCATGACCCGCTTTGCCCTCACCGTGGAGTTTGACGGGACGCCTTTCTTCGGCCTTCAGCGACAGGACAATGGACCGAGCGTGCAACAATCCATCGAGGACGCTGCACAGCGCGTGACCGGAGAGCGGGTGACGCTGCACAGCGCGGGACGCACCGATAGCGGCGTCCACGCGCTCGCCATGCGCAGCCATCTCGATATCGAAAAGAAGTTCGAACCTTTTCGCCTGATGGAAGCTCTCAACGCCCATTTGCGGCCAGAGCCTGTCGCGATTACCCATTGCGAAGTGAAGCCTGAAGACTGGCACGCACGCTTTTCCTGCACCGGTCGCAGCTACGAATACCGCATCCGCAACCGCCGCGCTCCACTGACGCTAGAGAAGGGCCGCGCATGGCACATTGCTCGCCCGCTCAATGCAGAAGCCATGCATGATGCCGCGCAGGCGCTGGTCGGGCGGCACGATTTCACGACCTTCCGCTCGGCCCATTGCCAGGCCGCCGAGCCGGTCAAGACGCTCGACAGGTTGGATGTGTCGCGAGAGGGGGACGCGGTCATCATCAGGGCCGGTGCCCGCAGTTTCCTGCATCACCAGGTCCGTTCGATGGTCGGTTGCCTCGCGCTGGTGGGGCAAGGACAATGGAGCGTTTCACAAGTCGGGGAAGCGCTGAAAGCGCGCGATCGCGCTGCTCTCGGCCTTAATGCCCCTCCTCATGGCCTTTATTTCGTTGCCGCGCGTTATGCGGATGACACACAGGAGAATTCACAATGACCACGACCGGACGGCAACTTGTATCGAACCTCACCGCAGACGGGAAAATGACCCTCGCGCTCGAAGAAAAGACCTTTCCCGCGCCAACCGGCAATCAGGTGCTGGTGAAGATGGAAGCAGCGCCCATCAATCCGTCCGACCTGTTCCTGATGACGGCGGGTGCCGATCTCGAGAACGCGGAATATTCGCCCGGCAAGATCGAGATGCAATTGCACCCGCAGGTCGCTGCCGGACAAGCTTCACGCCACGGCAAGCCGCAGACGGTCGGAAATGAAGGCGCAGGCACCGTCATTGCCGCAGGCGACGGCGAGATGGCGCAAGCGCTGATGGGTCAACGCGTAGCCTGCGTACCGGGCAATGCCTTCAGCGAATATGCGCTGGCCGATGCCATGATGTGCATTCCGCTCGGCGATCACACGGCGGAACAGGGCGCAAGCTCCTTCGTCAACCCGATGACCGCGCTGGGCTTTGTCGAGACTGCCAAGCGCGAAGGGCATGATGCGATCATCCACGCCGCAGCCGCCTCCAACCTCGGCCAGATGCTCAACCGCATTTGCCAGGAGGACGATGTCGCGCTGGTCAATATCGTGCGCAAGGATTCGCAGGCCGAACTGCTCCGCGGCCAGGGCGCAAGCCATGTGGTCAATTCCTCGGACGATGATTTCGAAAAACAACTGGCGGGCGCTATCGGTGAAACCAGGGCATTCCTTGGCTTCGATCCCATTGGCGGCGGTCAGACCACCGACACCTGCCTACGCGCAATGGAACGCGTCGCGGCCGCGGAAATGACCGAATACAGCCGCTATGGCTCCGACCAGCCGAAGAAAATGTACATCTACGGCCGGCTCGACCTTTCGCCGACGATACTGACGCCGAGCTATGGCTTTGGTTGGACGGTATCGGGCTGGCTGCTGATGCCGTTCCTTGCAAGCTGCGATATGCAGACCCTGATGGGCTTGCGCCAGCGCGTTGTCAGCGGGCTGACCAGCACTTTTGCCAGTTCCTACAAGACACGTGTCAATCTGGAAGAGATGCTGACCAAGGACGCGATCATGGATTATGCGCAGATGAAAACGGGCGAGAAATATCTCGTTACGCCGCACGACTAGGCAATCGGCGGCGCGTCAAGGCCCGGCTTCCATGCCCTCGCGCCGCAATTCCTCCTCCAGGCGCCTCGCGGCGGCTTCCTCGTCGAATTCGAACGAGAAGTCGCCGTCGCGCACACCCACCTCGACCGGAACGCCTTCGACATCGGTGACGATGATCGCCTGGCCATCACGGATGATGAGGCGGCGGCCGTCACCCAGCGGAATATCGTCAAGATCGGGCACGTCCAGTGGCTCGACCGGACCGCTCGGATCGGGCGAAGGTGTAGGTTTGGGCGGAGCAGCTTCTGCGCCGAGGGCACCGCGCATGAACTGGCTCCAGATGCGCGCGGGTAGCCCGCCACCCGAGATCCCGTTCAGCGGCGAATTGTCGTCATTGCCGATCCATACGCCGACCACCAAATCGCCCGCATAGCCCACGAACAGCGCGTCACGATTGTCCTGCGATGTGCCGGTCTTGCCGTAATTCGCGATGGAGAGCGTCGCGGCGCGGCCAGTGCCGTCGTTGATGGCAGAGCGCAGCAATTCCTCGATATCGGCATGGTCACGGTTGCCAAGGCTCCCGCGACCGTTCCACAGCCAGTCGAACCAACCCTCTTCAGCGATCGGGAAAGCGCGCGGCTCGACGGGAAAACCATTGGCCGCGACCCCGGCATAGGCGGCGGTGAGTTCGAGCAGGGTCATGGTCGATGTACCCAGCGCCAGCGACGGATCGCCATCGGGCAAGGGTGACGTCACGCCAAGTTCGCGCGCAGTCTCGATCACGGCTTCGCTGCCAACTTCGTTGAACAGCCGGACAGCAGCCACGTTGGATGACTGCGCGAAAGCCTGCCGCAAGGTGATCCTGTCCGAATAGCGGTCGTTATAATTGCTCGGGCGGTAGCTCCCCTGCGTGAACTCGGTGTTGGGAATGGTATCGTCCGGGCTCCAGCCCGCGCGCAGCGCCGCGAGGTAGACGAACAGTTTGAAGGTGGAGCCGGGCTGGCGACGTGCCTGTGTGGCGCGGTTGAAAGGGCTGGACGCGTAGTCGCGCCCGCCGATCATCGCGACGACCTCGCCATTGGTACGCATCGCCACCAGCGCCACCTGCGCTTCACCCAGCGGAGCGCGTTCGATGGTCTGTCGCGCGATATTCTGCAGGCGCGAGTCGAGCGTCGTGGTCAAGGTGTGGCGCGAGTAGGAAACCTCGCTCAACTCGCGCGCTTCGGGCAGTGCCCAATCGGCAAAATATGTCCCGGTCGGCACATCATAGCGTGTGCGCACATCGAGCGCCGGCACGCCCATCGCGTTCGCCTCATCCTGCGTGATGTAACCCGCAGCCACCAGCGCGCCCTTCACCAGTTCATAGCGGGCAGCGGCCAGGCCCGGATTGCGGGTTGGCGCAAGGCGGCTGGGAGCCTGCAACAGGCCCGCCAGCATCGCCGCTTGCTCGGGACGCAGGTTTTCGGGCTGGCGATAGAAATAATGCAGGCTGGCAGCGCGCAGGCCGTACATGTTGTCGCCGAAATAGGCGTTGGAAAGATAGCGCTCGAGGATTTCGTCCTTGGTCAGCCATGCCTCTAGCCAAAGCGCGATCAACGCCTCGCGAGCCTTGCGGGTCAGCGTTTGTTCGGGACTGAGGAAAGTGAATTTGGCAAGCTGCTGGGTGATCGTCGAACCGCCGCCGTGGCCCGTCCAGGCCGCCCGCGCGACCCCGCGCGGATCGACGCCCCAATGGCTGTAGAAGCGGCGATCCTCGATGGCGAGGAAGGGTTCGAGCACGTGTTCGGGTAGGTCTGCCACCAGCACCGGCTCGTCCACCATCGCGCCATTGCGGGCAATCGGTGTGCCGTCCGCCGCCAGCAGGGTTATCTGCGGCGGAGCAATGGGTTGGAGCGACTTGTTGAGCGGCGCTGTTATCGCAAGATAGGCAACCAGCACGATGAACAGCATGAGGATCGCGGCGATCCAGCGGCTGATCCACCATAACCAGGATCGGCCCTGCAGCTTCTTCGGCAGGAACCGGCGCCACCCCGTGCGATAGCGTTCGGCAGCGGCAAAATCGTCCCAAACGCCTTGCCCATGGGGATAGCGATCCGATGGATAGCCCCGCGCCGGATAATCTTCGTCATCGAGACCGTGAAGCGGCGTCCACGGTGCGTTCTCGAGCGCCAGATCACGCTCGGCCCAATGGTCCGTCGGGTTGTCCCGCTTGCGCCGGGAAAAGGGGTTACTCCACATGCTGCTCACCCAGCTGTATTAACAAAGTAACACAGCAATGGCGAGAGGAAATCTGGCATTGGCCCCAACTGCTACGGCATATTTTGTGCAACATCGTGCTGCAGGTTTGCTGAATAGCAGGTGAGTTCGCGGGGACATACTGTTTCCGACATCACTCGAACCTCTTCGAAAGCAAAAGCGGAGCGGATGCTCCTTGCACCCGCTCCGCTCGTCCCGTCCAACTCTTGCGAGCAATCAGGCGGTGTTCAATTCATCCACGACCATGCGGTAGTTAGAAGCCAGCTCGTAGCCGAGATCGCCGTAGGATGCCGCGCTCATGTAGCTGAAATAGTTGGGATCGGAGATGTATCCGGTCATCAGCTCGTTGGTGTAGGTCGCATCGTCCCAGTGACCGAACGCCGTGCCCTGCCCGCCATCGGTTTCGATCGCGATGTCGCTCGTGCCGAACAGTGCCAGCGATTCGGCCTGCGCCAACGCGCCGCCGAAGGTGTTGTCGGGATTGATGAGGCCAAGGCGATCCCAGATCGTGCCAAAGCCGAGCGCGTGGCCCATTTCGTGCAGCACGATATCGTCGAACAGGCCTGCTGCCGTGAAATCACCGGCGTCGGCAATGTCGAATTCCATGATCGCGGTTGCCGGCAGGGAATTGTCGGTGCGCACCGCAGTCGGACCTGCGCGGCCCAGAACGCCGCCCGATCCATCGATAGTGATGAGCGATGCGGTGATTTCGATATCATCGATCGTGTTCGTCGTTGCCTTCTTGCCGCGGCCGCTCGTCACGGTGACATCCTGCAAGTCGCCAACGATCAATGCGGTGTAGAAATCCGCTGCCGCCACGAAGATGTCGTAAAGCGCCTGGCTCCACTCGCCTTCGAAAACGATCTTGATGTTGAAACCGGCAGATGAATCCGCGGGACCGCTGATGTAGGGATCGGGCACGGTGCCACCACCGCCACCGCCACCGCCGCCGTTGCCGCCACCACCCTTGCCAGGCTTGCCGTCCGGCTTGGCATTGGCGATGTCGATGCCGAAGTGATCGACATCGATCTGCCGGGCGAGGTCTACCTGGGTCAAACCATCGTCAGGTTGCGCGCGCGATCCGCCGTTACCATTGCCCAAACCGGGATGGTTGTAGCCTAACGTGCCAAGCGCATCGGGCTCGGCGAAAAATTTCTTAAACATCTACGTCCCCAAACTTATCTGATTATTGGCAACACAGGCGTGCTGCTGACTCGGATGTTACCGACACTGGTTTCAGTTGCAATAAGTGCTGTGGGTAAGTTTCGGAACGCTCGCCCCGTCACGGCAACGGCTCACCGCATTGCAGAAAAAGGGCGGGAGGCAAGCCACGCAAAATTCGCGCTGCGCCAAGTCGTTGATTAGTCTTGGCCCACCACCGGCCCGCCGAATGTGTCGCCGAAGAAGTCGCCTGCCAGCCACGCCGGACGATCATCCATGTTGCCGACGTTGCGGGCCACCAGATAGGCAATGTCGGCAAACCTGCCGAGCTGCTCGTAATCGATACGGAAGGCCTCATCCGACGGCTGGTGATAATGCGCGCCGAGGAAATCTTCCTGAGCCGCCTCGCCGCCGTTTCCAAACCCCAGGTCCACGTAGACCGCGGGAATGCCCGCCTGCACATAGGAGTACTGGTCGGAGCGAAAGAAGAAGCCCTCGTCGGGATTGGGATCAGGCACCAGCTTGAGATCATATTCGCCAACAGCCGCGCTTACTTGCGGGAAGATGTTGGAGCGGTCCGCCCCGAAGGCGACGACATCGCTGAAGGGCCAGGTGAGGATTGGCATGTCGACATTGACGTTGACCGCCAGATGGCCATCCGTCAGCCCCGGATTGGCCGCGTGATAGCTTGAACCAAGCAGTCCCATTTCCTCCGCACCCAGCGCCACGAACATGACGGGACGCCGGGTTGGCTCTGCCGCGATCAGGCGCGCCATTTCCATCATTGTTGCCACACCAGATGCGTTGTCCATCGCGCCGTTGAACAAACGGTCGTTGTCTTCGCCATGGCCCGGCTCGACGCCGACGTGATCGAGATGCGCGGAGACGACAACATACTGGTCCGCAAACGCCGGATCAGTACCCGGCTGGATTGCGATCACATTGCTGGTATCGAGCAGCGGTTCGCGCTGGTTGGCATAGCTTACCCGTGCGCGGGCGCCCATCTCGAAGCTCGGCATAGATGCCATTTCGTTCGCTTGTGCAAGGGCAATCGCGTCCATGTCGAACGCCTGACCTGCCATGATCTGGCGGGACATTTCGGGCGAGGCGACGAGCTGGAACTCCATGTCGCCCGCACCATCATGCGCCACACCATCCGGCCCGACCCATGTCGTGCTGCTGGTGCGACCGAAGAAATTGCGACCTCTGGTCCAGTTTACCAGCAGGCTAAGTTCGGGAGTCCAAAGCAGGATCGAACCGACAGCCCCCTGCGCGGCAAAGCGGTCTGCCCCGGCCTGCTGCATGTGCATGGCCAGCAGCGGATCCATACCTTCGGGCATGTCGAATACCCAGACCGCGACCTTGCCTTGCAGGTCGACGCCCGCAAAACTGTCGTGACCCAGTTCAGGCATATCGAGGCCGTAGCCGACAAACACCATCTCCGCATTCACCCGGCCACGTCCATCTGCGTCGCCCGCACTCGCGAGCCCGCCGCCAACGAAATCATGGCCGTAGATTGCCTTCATGCGCGCGCCATCCGCACCCACGATCGAAAGCCCTGCATCGTCGGCAGCCGAGTGGCGCACGAGCGAGAAATTCTGGAACCATGTGCCATCATCGCCGCCGGGCTGCAGGCCAAGGCTGTGGAAGCGGTTGGCGACGAAATCTGCCGCCATGTCATATCCCGGCGTACCTGCCTCGCGGCCTTCCATCGCATCGTCAGCCAAGGTGCGCACATCGCTTTCCAGCGTTGCGCGATCGGTGATCGGGTTCTGGCTGGTTGCATCATCCTCCGCAGCGACCGGCGAGGCGATTGCGAAGGCTGCCAATGCGGCAAATAGCGAAAGGTTTTTCATACGGTTAGCACCAGCCCATCGGAATGATTTCTGCGATGGGCTGATTGCTACACACGAAACCGCACCGTGCAAGGGCTGGTGCGGAAATTGGCCGGGCTTACGCCTTGGAAACAACGCTTTCGGGCAATTCCTTGCCGAACACGCGCTGGTAATATTCGGCCACGAGCATCCGTTCAGCCTCGTCACACTTGTTGAGGAAGCTCAGGCGGAAGGCAAAACCGGGATCACCGAATATCTCCGTATTCTGCGCCCAGGTGATGACCGTACGCGGGCTCATCACGGTAGATATATCGCCATTCATGAAGCCCTGGCGGGACAGGTCCGCCACGCGGATCATGTCGGCCACCAGATCATCGCTCAGCGTAGTCTTCGCGCCAACGATCTGGCGTTCGGTCTCGGCCGGAAGGTAGTTCAGGCCGACCACGATATTCCAGCGGTCCATCTGGCCCTGGTTGATCGCCTGCGTGCCGTGATACAGCCCGCTGGTATCGCCCAGGCCAACGGTGTTGGCGGTGGCGAACAGGCGGAAGTGAGGATCGGGCCGGATTACGCGGTTCTGGTCGAGCAACGTCAGCTTGCCCGCCTGTTCCAGCACGCGCTGGATCACGAACATCACGTCCGGGCGGCCAGCATCATATTCGTCGAACACCAGTGCGACGGGGTGCTGCAGGGCCCACGGCAGCAAGCCTTCGCGGAATTCGGTGACCTGCAAGCCGTCGCGCAGCACGATGGCATCGCGCCCGACAAGGTCGATACGGCTGATATGCGCATCGAGATTGATGCGAATCGTCGGCCATTTGAGACGCGCTGCGACCTGTTCGATGTGAGTCGATTTGCCGGTCCCGTGATAACCCTGGATCATCACGCGGCGATTGTGCGCAAATCCGGCCAGGATCGCGAGAGTCGTGTCCGCATCGAACACATAAGTCTCGTCAAGATCGGGCACGCGTTCGTCCGCCTTGGAAAAAGCGGGGACTTTCATGTCGATATCGATGCCAAACGTCTCTCGAACGTCAACTTCGGTATCGGGCGCGGCCATCACCGTGCCTTCGGATTCGCTTGCATTTGTCATATCGTTCATTGCCGCGCTGCCTAGACGCGCGGCCCGCTCGCTGCAACAAGGTATTGGGGCGGTATCAAGGGGAGAGCGTTATGTACGTGCAAGGATTCCTGCTCGCGGTTCCTGCGGACAAGAAGGCCGCTTATGCCGAAATGGCAATGCGCGCCGGGCACAAGTTCAAGGAATATGGCGTCACCGAAATCGTGGAGGCGTGGGAAGACGATGTGCCCGATGGCAAGGTCACCGATTTCCGCATGGCGACGAAAGCTGAACCGGGCGAGAAGATCGTCTTCAGCTGGATGATCTGGCCTGACAAGGCGACCTGCGATGCCGCGCACGCCAAGATGAAAGACGATCCCTTCTGGGAAGAGGACATGGGCGACATGCCATTCGACGGCAAGAGGATGATGTGGGGTGGCTTCACGCCAATTTTCACAAGCGGGAGGGAATGATGGCCAATCAACACGGCGATTTCGTCTGGTATGAATTGATGAGCGGCGATGCCGACGGGGCGCAGGAGTTCTACTCCGGACTGCTCGGCTGGACATTCAAGTCGGGCAACATGGATGGCATCGACTACCGTCCCTTTTCTGCCGGTGGCGGTGGCGACATCGGCGGCCTGCTCCAACTCACCGAGGAAATGACCGAACACGGCGCACGTCCCTGCTGGGTTGGCTATGTGCGCGTCGATGATGTTCCTGCAACGGTGTCCAAGGCCAAAGGCGCGGGTGCTACGGTCCTGATGGAAGGTCATGAAGTGCCCGAAGTAGGTCCGTTTGCCATGCTGCAGGATCCCGGAGGCGCGCCCTTCTACGTGATCGACGATCGTTCGGGGCAGGACAGTGACGCCTTCGCGTCCCACGAACCCCGCATGGGCCATTGCGCCTGGAACGAGCTGATGGCTGGCGATCCCGATGCGGCCAAAAGCTTTTATGGCGATTTGTTCGGCTGGGTGGTGAGCGACACCATGGATATGGGCGAGATGGGCAAATACGAAATGCTGCGCAACGGGGCCGAGCGTGATTTCATGTTCGGTGCCGTGATGAACGCGATGCCCGACATGCCGGTATCGATGTGGTCCTTCTACTTCCGTTTGCCGAGCATTGATGTGGCTGAAGCGTATATCAAGCAGAACGGCGGCCAGGTCATGAATGGCCCGATGGAAATCCCCGGCGGCGAATTCATCATCAACGGCGTCGATCCGCAGGGCGCTATGTTCTCGGTGATCGGTCCGCGCGGAGAGGGATGATGGACGATATCGCAACGTGCCTCTGGTTCGAGAAAGAGGGCGAAGAGGCGGCACGCTATTATTGCGGAGTGTTTCCAGACAGCGGGATCAATGCGGTTCACAAGGCACCGATGGATTGGCCCGGCGGCAGCGTGGGAGACACGATCCTTGTTGAATTCACGCTACGCGGCCGCTCCATGACTGCCCTCAACGGCGGAGCGGGTTCGCCGCATACAATGGCCGTGTCGCTGCAGGTTTTCACCGAAACACAGGAGGAAACGGACCGGTATTGGAGCGCGCTGTTGGCCGATGGCGGAGAAGAGATGGCGTGTTCCTGGCTCAAGGACCGCTGGGGGGTGCATTGGCAAATCGTGCCAAGGGTCATGATGGAAGGCCTGCGTCACGAGGATGAGCAAGTGCGGCTGCGCACCAATATGGCCATGATGCAGATGGTAAAGATCGACCACGCAGGCATCGAAGCAGCCATTACAGGAGGCGATTAAATGACCGGCTACACACTGTTCTACAATCCGATGAGCCGCGCCCTGATCGCCAAATGGGCCTTTGCCGAAGTTGGCATCCAGCCCGAACTCGCGATGGTCGACTGGGGCAACAAGCCCGCCGCGCTGCTGGCAGCGAACCCGATGGGCAAGGTTCCCACGATCATCCATCACGCCGCAGAAGGCGACCACGTCGTGTCCGAAGCGGCAGCGATCTGTCACTACCTAGCCGAAATGGAAGCTCCCGGTCTGCGTCCGCGTGACGAGGAGAAAGCAGACTATTTCCGCTGGATGTTCTTCGCTGCAGGGCCAGCCGAAACCGCGATCACCAACAAAGCGATGGGGTGGGAGCCTGCGGATGAAAAGCAGAAGGCCACCGTTGGCTTCGGCAGCTTCGACCGTGTGGTCAATACGCTCGATAACTGGTTCTCATCACATAATTTTGTCTGCGGCGATCGCTTCACCATGGCCGATGTCTATGTCGGCAGCCAGGTCGATTGGGGCCTCAATTTCGGGACGCTGACAGAGCGTGATAGCCTGAAGGCCTATCAGGCCCGGCTACAGTCCCGCGATGCCTACAAGGACAGCATGGGCACCATTCCCACCTGACCTCTCGCAAATTGCGCCGCTCTGCGCCACATTGGCGATCATGGCGCAGCGTCCCTTCCCCGACCCCGTGGAATTTGCCCGGCTCAAGCTGGTCGAGCGGGTGCGCGGTGTGTTCAACGATGTTTCGAGCGGCGAAACGCCGGTGCCGCCTTCGGATGATGCGCTGTTTGCCAAGGACACCCCGATCCGCATGGTCCATGCCGATGTGGTGAGCATGATGGTTGGCGGCATGGCGGCGCTGCTGTTGCAGATGCTCCACCCGCATGCGCTGCGCGGAGTGCTCGATTTCTCGAATTTCCGCGAGGATATGCATGGCCGCTTGCGCCGCACGGCGCGCTTCATCGCGGTAACGACCTACGGGAATTCAGACGATGCTGAAACGGCCATAGCGCGGGTCAACCGCATTCACTCGGGCGTGAACGGCACGCTGCCCGACGGCACGCCCTATTCCGCCACCAATCCGCAAACGCTGGCGTGGGTGCACGTGACAGAGGCACTGATGTTCCTCGAGGCATGGCTGGTCCATGTCCAGCCCGATATGCCCGTTGCAGAGCAGGACGAATATTTCCGCCAGTTCGCAGTTATCGCGCGCAAGCTGGGCGCCGATCCTGTGCCCGAGACCAAGGCAGAAGCACAGGCGGTTTTCCGCGCAATGCGCAAGGATTTGCGCGCCGGACCGGAAGCACGCGAAATTGCCGAACTTATCCTCGAGGGCAAGTCACCCGGAGCTGTCGGCGCGATCCAGCCTTTGCTCGCCACCGCCGCTGTTTCGCTCCTGCCGCCATTTGCGCGAACCATGCTCGGTTTGGAAGCTCCGGGCCTGGCCGCTCTGCCCTCGAAATTGCTGACCAGCGGACTTGGCGGAACCTTGCGCTGGGCCTTCAAACAAAAAGTCTAGGCAAAGGCCGCCGCCCCGCGCAGCAATTGATAAGATTCCACCACCTGCTGCAAGCGCGCCTCGTGTGTGCGGTCGCCGCCGTTGCGATCGGGAT
This sequence comes from Erythrobacter alti, assembly GCF_037996805.1. NCBI lineage: Bacteria > Pseudomonadati > Pseudomonadota > Alphaproteobacteria > Sphingomonadales > Erythrobacteraceae > Erythrobacter > Erythrobacter alti. The sequence continues at coordinate 334,893 of NZ_JBBNAX010000001.1, forward strand.
GGTAGCGCCGGACCAACTCGGAATAGCGTTGCCGCAATTGCTTACGATCCGCTTTGGGGCCCAAGCCCATCATCGAAAGCGCCTCACGTTCCCTCGGCGTGAAGCGGCTGTAGTTCTCGTGGTTGCGCCCGGTTGCAGCGCGCCGGATGTCGCCCGCACGCGCACCGATGGCGTCGAGCGGATCGGCAAAGTCGGCCCAGCGCGGCATGCCATCCATGCCCGCTGTAGGACGGAAAGCAGGTGTTTCGGTCTGCCAGCCGGAGCCGGGAGCCTGCGCGCGGTAAATCTCCTCGGCATTCATGCCTTCGAACCAGTCGTAGCCAGCATTGAATTCACGCACGTGCTCAAGGCAGAACCAGCGAAACTCGCCCGGTCCATCGAAGGAATTGCCGCGCGTGCCGGGGGCGCGGAACTCGCCCGCTTCCCGGCAGGTGGGGTGCTCGCACTCTCGCCCATCGCTTTCAAAGCGTCCGTGGAACCGTTCGTTTCGCATGAACGCCTTTGAATGGGGATTGCACCGCGTGTTGGAAACCCCCAAATCATGCGGCATGACAGGAACCGTCCAACAAGAAATCGAAACGCTCCTCACCGAGGCGCTGTCCCCCTCCCATCTCGAAGTCAGCAACGACAGCGCCCAGCACTCGGGCCATTCAGGCGATGACGGCAGCGGGGAATCGCATTTCTCCGTGGTGATCGAAAGCGCCGCATTTGCGGGGAAGAACCGCCTTGCGCGGCAACGCATGGTGCTGGCTGCACTGGGCGACATCCCCGGCAACCGCGTCCATGCCTTTGCGATGAAATGTCACGCTCCCGGTGAACGCGCATGAGCGCGGAGCTGTGGTACTGGCCCGATATTCCCGGGCGCGGAGAGTTCATCCGCCTGTTCTGCGAAGCAGGCGAGATCGACTACACCGACATGGCCCGCGAACAGGGCGCCGATGCGCTGGTCGAGCATATGCACTCCCTCGAAGGCCGCCGTCCCTTCGCCCCGCCCTATGTTGTCGATGATGGCGCGGTTATCGGCCAGACGGCGCTCATCCTGCAATATCTGTCGGACAAGCACGGCCTCGGCTCGGGCGAGATGGATGTCGATCTCGAACTGTTCCAGTTGCAGATCGATATCGCCGATTTCGTCGAGGAGGTGCACTCTGTCCATCATCCGATCGCTAACGAGCTCTATTACGCCGACCAGATGGACGCCGCTTTCGAAAAGGCCGCTTACTTCCGCGCCCAGCGCATCCCCAAATATCTGATCCACTTCGACAATGCGATTGCCGCCAGCGGCGGGCCATTCTCGCTCGGCCAGCAATGGAGCCACGTCGACACCAGCCTGTTCCAGCTCATGGAAGGGCTCGACTATGCCTTTCCCAATTACATGAAGACGATGAAGGGCAGCTGGCCGCATCTCGAAGGCGTGCAAGGCATCGTCCCCGATATCGAGCCGCTGGCCGACTATCTGGCGAGCGAACGCAGGATCGAGTTTTCCGAAGACGGCATTTTCCGCCATTATGAGGAACTGGACGAGCAATAAGGGAGATTTGGCAATGAGCATCCTCAAGACCGTCACCCCCGTCAGCCATGATCTTGGCGCGTTTACCGTGCGTCGGGCGGTGCCGAGCAGGGATTGCCGCATGGTTGGCCCGTTCGTCTTCGTCGACCAGTTCGGCCCCGCACAGCTTGACCTTGGCCAAGGGATGGACGTGCGCCCGCATCCGCATATCAACCTTTCTACCGTGACATGGCTGTTCGAGGGCGCGATCGACCACCGCGACAGCATCGGCACATTCTCGACCATCCATCCGGGCACGGTAAACCTGATGACTGCCGGAAGCGGGATCGTCCATTCGGAACGCAGCCCGCAGGAAGAGCGCAAAAAAGGCCCGTCGCTTTACGGTATGCAGACATGGCTCGCGTTGCCCGATGGCAAGGAGGAGATCGACCCGGCTTTCGAGGCCGTCAGCGATTTGCCGTGGATCGACGACAATGGCGCACGCGCCTGCGTGATCATGGGCGAACTTTGGGGCGAGCGCGCTGCCACCACCTGCCATGCCGAGACGATCTACGCCGAGATCATCCTGCAGGCAGGCGGCACTATTCCTATCGATGACGAGGCGGACGAACGCGCCGTCATGCTGGTGGGCGGCGAGGCTTCGCTCGATGGCGAGGCTATCGCGCTCTACGATCTGGTCGTGCTGAAGCCCGGTGCGGCGATGAAGCTTTCCAGCAGCATTGGCGCGCGGGTGATGCTGCTGGGCGGTGAGACCTTTGCCACAAGACGCCATGTCTGGTGGAACTTCGTCAGTTCCGACCGCGAACGGATCGAGCAGGCGAAGGAAGACTGGCGCAATCGCCGCTTTGCCAAGGTTCCGGGCGACGAGGAGGAGTGGATTCCCCTCCCCGATGGCGAGCCCAAGACTGTGAGCTATCCGTAGCGATATTTCGTGGTTATGGAGTTGCCATGAAAAACGCTCTTCTGACTTTTGCCGCCCTCGCCTTTGCCACACCCGCTATCGCGCAAGATGCGCCCGCACAGCCTGAACCGGGTGCTGCCGGCAGCCTCGAATGGCACAACACCCAGCAGTCCGCCCTGCATTCGCTCAGTGCGGCAGACGGCTGGCACCGGCTGGAAGGCGGCGTCATGTTTCGCCGTATCGCCGGCGACGGAACTGGCCCCGCACCGACGGTCGCGGACGAGATCACCATTCACTACACCGGCAGCTTCACCAGTGGCGACGTGTTCGACAGCTCGGTCGAGCGTGGCGAGCCAGCCACTTTCCCGCTGTCCGGCCTGATTTCGGGTTGGCAATACGCTATCCCCTACATGGGCGTGGGCGACACGGTGGAAATCGCCATCCCCGCTACTTCCGCCTACGGTCTGCAGGGCCGCGGCCCCATCCCCGGCGGAGCGACCTTGCTGTTCACGATCGAATTGCTCGGCATTCCCAGCAAGGGCGTGTGAGCATGACCGAACTGTCGCGCGTCACCCTGCCCAACGGCATCCAGCTGGACGTTTGGGACAGCGGCCCGCGCGATGCGCCGGTGCTGGTCTTCCTGCACGGTTTCCCCGAAAACCACCGCACCTGGCGCCACCAGATCGAACATCTCAACACCCGCTACCGCTGCATTGCGCCCGACCAGCGCGGCTATGGCAATTCCTCGCGGCCCGAGGGTGCCGAACATTACGAAGTCCCCGCACTTGTCGGCGATGTATTCGGGCTGGCGCAGGCGCTTGGCGTCGCCAGCTTCACGATTATCGGCCATGACTGGGGCGGCGCGCTGGCCTGGGGCGTGGCAGCATTCGGGCAAGCAAGCGGTGTGGTGACTCGAACCGTCATCGCCAATGCCCCGCATCCCGCGGTCTTCCAGCGCCTACTGTTTGCCGACGAGGCGCAGCGCGCCGCGAGCCAGTATATGCGCGATTTCCGCGACCCTGCGAATGACGCGCTGGTGCGCGAGCACGGGCTTGCGGCGCTGCTGATGAAGGCGATCAAGTCAGAACGGAAAGTCGGCAATGACCCGGCCGAACAGAAGTTGCTGTTCGAGCAATGGGCCGATCCCGAACGCGCCATCGCAATGCTCAACTGGTACCGCGCCAGCGGCATCGCCGTCCCTCCGATGGAAGAACCGGTCGGCCTGCCCGAGAAATATGCCGATCCTGCGTTTCCCAAGCTCGAAATGCCGACGCTGGTGATCTGGGGAATGCAGGATGAGGCCTTGCTACCCGCCAATCTCGATGGCCTTGGCGATTGGGTGAGCGATCTGACCGTGGAGCAGGTGCCCGAGGCGGGTCATTTCATCCCGTGGGAAGCGCCCGATGCCGTGAACGCCGCGCTGGACGCTTTCCTGAACGACTAGGGCGCGACCCACTCGACCCATGCGCCGTGCGGATGGCTTTCGGTCAATCTGACCCATTCCTCATCGCCCGGCCAATATTTGACCCGGCACTCCTGCCGAAATGTCTCGCGATTGGTTTCCGACATGATCCACGCAAGCGGCTTTTCGGGTGTTGCCTTTGACCCTGCCACTTCCATCGCCTTCGTGATGGCCTCACGCGTGGTATCGGGCAGATATTGCCACATCACCGTGTGAAACAGCACGCGCGTCACGCCATCGTCCTGCGGCGCGTCGAGCATATCGGCAACAAACTGGCCCGCATCGCATTGCACAAGGTCGGGCGCAGCGCGCTCTGCCATGGAGATCGCAGCGTCCAGCCGCGCCATGCGTTCACGCGCCTCGGGCCAGACGTAGGCTTTCAACTTTTCTGACTGAGCGGAATCGGTGAGGTCGACAGGCGCAATGTCGCATCCCTTGGCGCTCACGATATCGACCGGGCCGGTCGGCGGCGGGGCTCCGCGCCATTCGGGCGCAAGGCGAAGGCTGGACATGCCCGGCCCCACTTTCACCCCGCCAAGATCGAACAGGAAACGGCCCATCATCGTGTTGATGCCGGCACTCGCACCGATCTCGTTCAGCGCAAACTTCGAGCCCAGCCGGCCCGAAAGCCACAGCAAGGCGGCCATGATATTGGCCGAGCGCCCTGCCTCATTGGTCTGCGGCGGACCATCGAGCCACGGCAGCAGCCGGTGATCGAATGTCTTTGCGGTATCGACGACCAGTGCATCGACCAGCCCCTGATCTGTCATCAACCCGTTGTAGATTTCGCCCAGCCGCGGCTCTTCGCCGGCAAGAAACAGCGCGTGAAACCCGCCCGCTATGCGCAGCGGCATTGCGTCCTCCAACGTCAAGCCGTGCCAGCTTGCCATGCGCCGCCCGATGGCGGTGTCGGTCTCGAGAACGGCGAGCAACGCGCGGATAAGGCGCGCTGTCCCCGGTGCGCCGGAATTTTCAGCATGATCGGCCTGCCACGCGATCGCTTCGCCAACGCTCTTGATCTCCATCACGCCCCTGTCGTCCGCTGCGCGCGCTTTGCCCATGTGCATTGCCCTTTCGTCGCTTCGCCCCTACATCGCGCGGCCATGACTACAACCTCCGCCAACGCCCCTTACGGACCACTCATTTTCGCCGTTCCCAAAGGCCGCATTCTCGAAGAAGCGGTACCGGTGATGGAGCGTGCAGGCGTAGTGCCCGAAGCGGCCTTTCACGACAAGAAGGACCGCTCGCTCAGCTTTGCCGATGAAAGCGGCGATATGCGCATCTTCCGCGTGCGTGCGTTCGACGTGGCAACATTCGTGGCGTTCGGCGCGGCGCAGATGGGTATTGTCGGCTCCGACGTGATTGAGGAATTCGATTATTCCGAGCTTTACGCTCCCGTAGACCTTGGCATCGGAGCTTGCCGCCTGTCGGTTGCCGAGCCGGTCGAGCCGGTCGAATACAAATATGGCAATGCCAGCCACCTGCGCGTTGCCACCAAATATCCGCACATCACCAGCCGACACTTCGAACGCCAGGGCATCCAGGCCGAGTGCATCAAGCTGAACGGCGCGATGGAGCTTGCTCCGTCGAGCGGGCTTGCCGGGCGCATTGTCGACCTGGTCTCCACCGGGCAGACGCTCAAGTCGAATGGCCTGGTCGAAAAGGACACGATCATGCAGGTTACCAGCCGCCTGATCGTCAACCGTGCAGCCCTCAAGACCGATCCGCGCGTGGCAGATCTGGTCGAGCGGTTCCGCACCGCCATGCTGCAGGACGCCGCCTGATGCGGCACCTCGATGCCAGTGCTCCGGATTTCGAGGAGAAATTCGCGCGGATCGTCAACGACCGTCGAGAAAGCGACGACAACGTCGCTCACGACGTGCGCGAAATCCTGCGCGAGGTGCGCCGTGATGGTGACGCGACATTGCGCAATCTCACCATGCGATTCGACAAGCACGCATTGACCGACGATCCGTCAAGCTGGCGGATTGAAGCAGATCAGTGCGCTGCCGCTTACGGAGAGTTGTCGCCAGAGGCCAAGAGCGCGCTCGATCTCGCAGCCCAACGTATCCGCGCCTATCACGAGGGCCAGTTGCCGCAGGATCGCGATTACCGCGATGACGCAAATGTGCGGCTCGGTGCCAAGTGGTCGCCCGTAGAGGCGGCGGGATTATATGTTCCGGGGGGCCGCGCCGCCTATCCTTCCAGCCTGCTGATGAACGCCATTCCGGCCAAGGTCGCCGGTGTCGAGCGTCTGGTGGTCGCCACGCCAACTCCCAAGGGCGAGATCAACCCGCTGGTGCTCGCCGCCGCGCATCTGTGCGGGATCGACGAGATCTGGCGCATTGGTGGAGCGCAAGCCATCGCCGCGCTTGCCTATGGCACCGACACGATCCAACCGGTCGATGTCATCACCGGCCCCGGCAATGCATGGGTCGCGGAGGCCAAGCGTCAGCTTTACGGGGTGGTCGGCATCGACATGGTCGCAGGGCCAAGCGAAATCCTTGTCATTTCGGATAACAAGTCCGACCCCGATTGGGTCGCCGCCGACCTGCTCAGTCAGGCCGAGCATGATCCGACGAGCCAATCCATCCTCATCACCGACGATGCCGAATTTGCTGGCATGGTCGAGGACGCGGTCGATGTGCTGTGCGCGCAATTGCAAACCCGCAGGGTCGCCCGCAAGAGCTGGGACGATTACGGCGCGCTGATCGTGGTGGAAGACCTGATGCGCGACGCACCGCCGCTCGCCAATCGTCTTGCCGCCGAACATATCGAACTGATGGTCGAGGATCCCGACGACATGTTTGCCCGCATCCGCCACGCCGGAAGCGTATTCCTTGGCCGCCACACTCCCGAGGCGGTCGGCGATTATGTCGCTGGCCCCAATCATGTCCTTCCCACCGGTCGCCGCGCGCGTTTTGCCAGCGGGTTGTCGGTGCTCGACTTCTTGAAACGAACCAGCTTCATCGAGCTGGACGAAACCGCGCTTGGCGCAATCGGCCCTGCGGCCGCGACGCTTGCCGAGATTGAAGGGCTACCCGCCCATGCCGCCAGTGTGAAAGTGCGCCTCAAATGACAACTCCCCCCCGATCCCGCGCCCGCTCCGCCGCGCGCCTTGCCGCTGTGCAGGCGCTTTACCAGCGCCACATGGAAAAGACAGCGCTCGCCAGGCTGCTCGACGAATTCCACCAGCACCGGCTGGGCAAGGAAATCGAGGATGACCAGTACGAAGACGCCGAAGTCGAATTCTTCGACGATGTCGTTTCCGGTGTCGTCGCCCGCCAGGTCGAGATCGACAATGCGCTGACAGCCAAGCTGGCAGAAGGCTGGACGCTCGCGCGCATGGACAAGACCATGCTGCAAATCCTGCGCTGCGGCGCCTATGAACTCATCGCCCGGGCCGATGTGCCGAAGGCGACTGCGATCACCGAATATGTCGATGTCGCGCACGCTTTCTTCGATGAGCGCGAAGCAAAATTCGTCAATGGCATACTTGACGCTGTGGGCAAGGAAGCGCGGGCCTAGCCGATCCGCGATTTGGGGGCACATGACAGAGACCGATTTCATCGCTGCACTGCGCGGACTTCCGCTCCACAAGGGGGCGCGCGGACTGACCGATGATGCTGCCGTCCTGGAAGTAGGCAGCGAAACGCTGGTCATCACGCATGATGCAATGGTCGAGGGGCGGCATTACCTCGCATCGCAGGACATGGCCGATGTCGCGTGGAAACTGGTTGCCTCCAATCTGTCCGATCTCGCAGCCAAGGGCGCAGAGCCGGTTGGCGTGTTGCTGGGTCACGTGCTCGGCAAGGGTGATGCCGATTTCATTGCCGGACTGGACGAAGTGCTGTCGCACTACGGCGTGGCGCTGCTGGGCGGCGATACCGTCGCCTCGGACGGGCTGCGCACACTCGGCCTGACGGCGATCGGCAAGGCTACGCACACGCCCGTCCCCTCGCGCGCCGGAGCGCAGGTTGGTGATGCGGTCTTTGTTACGGGAACGCTGGGCGCAGCCATGCTCGGCTTCGAAGCCCTGCGCGATGGCACCAAGGTCGATCCGACGGCCTACACCCGCCCGATGGCGCGGCTGGTCGAAGGGGCGGACCTGGCCCCGCTTGCCAACGCCATGATGGATGTGTCCGACGGCCTGCTGCTCGATGCCTTCCGCATGGCCGAGGCAAGCGAGGTCTCCATCGCCATCGATAGCGAGACGGTACCCGTTGCGGATGAGGCCCGGCGCATGGAATGCCTCAAATGGGGCGACGATTACGAGCTTCTCTTCACGCTGCCCGATGGCACATTCCCGCCGGTGGCAGCCACGCGCATCGGCAAGGTCGAGCCGCGCGGCTTCGCTCCGATGTTCCTCGATGGCGAGGCAATTACCAACCCGCACGGGCTGGGATATCTCCACAAATAGGCCGATTCCCTCTCGCGAGGGGGAAAAGGCACGATTTACGGTTGTCGAATGGGGAGGATTTCCCTAGCCCGCATTCCTATGCGGACCCGGCAGAACCGGGTCGTTTTTATTTTTGAGAGGGGATTACCGGGTCATGGAACTCGTTTTCATCGCTATTGCCTTGGGTGCGCTCGCCGTAGTTTACGGCTTCGTCACCAGTCGGCAGGTGCTCGGCGCTGATGCCGGCAACGAAAAAATGCAGGAAATCGCTGCAGCGATCCAGGAAGGCGCACAAGCCTATCTGAAGCGCCAATACACTACCATCGCCATCGTCGGCGTGGTCGTGGCCGTGCTGGTCGGGGTCTTCCTCGGCATGATCCCGGTCATCGGCTTCATCCTTGGCGCAATCCTGTCGGGCGTGGCGGGCTTCATCGGGATGAACATCTCGGTCCGGTCGAACCTGCGTACCGCAGCGGCGGCGATGAAGGGCCTGCAGGAAGGCCTTACGCTGGCGTTCCGCGCAGGCGCTATCACCGGCATGCTGGTGGCTGGCCTTGCCCTGCTCGCGATTGCCGTGTTCTTCTGGTACCTGACCGGCCCCGCCGGCCATGCACCGAACAGCCGCGAAGTGATTGATGGCCTTGTCGGCCTCGCCTTCGGTGCATCTCTCATCTCGATCTTTGCCCGTCTTGGCGGCGGCATCTTCACCAAGGCCGCAGACGTCGGCGCCGACCTTGTCGGCAAGGTCGAAGCCGGCATTCCCGAAGATGACCCCCGCAACCCTGCCGTGATCGCGGACAACGTGGGTGACAACGTCGGCGACTGTGCTGGCATGGCCGCCGACCTGTTCGAAACCTATGTCGTGACCGTTGGCGCGACCATGGTTCTGACCGCGCTGCTGCTGTCAGGCCTTGGTGACTTGCTGATGCCGATGATGTCGCTTCCGCTGCTGATTGGCGGTGCCTGCATCGTTACCAGCATCATCGGCACCTATTTCGTTCGCCTCGGCAACGGAACCAACGTGATGGGCGCAATGTACAAGGGCTTTCTTGTCACCGCGATCCTTTCCATTCCGCTGATCTATCTCGTCATGCAGTATGCCCTGGGCGATCTGAATGCCGAAATCGGCGGCACCAATCTTGGCAACGTCGATGCTGGCGCGCCGCTGGCAGAGGAAGGCACGTCCTCCCTCACACCGTTCACCGGAATGGACCTGTTCTGGTCCTCCATGATCGGCCTGCTGCTGACCGGTGCCATCATCTGGATCACCGAGTATTACACCGGCACCAATTTCCGTCCGGTGCGCTCGATCGCCAAGGCTTCGGAAACGGGCCACGGCACGAACGTGATCCAGGGCCTGGCTATCAGTCTTGAATCGACCGCCCTGCCAACGCTCGCCATCGTGGCGGGCATCATCGGTGCTTACCAGCTCGCCGGGCTCATGGGCATTGCCTATGCGGCCACATCGATGCTGGCACTGGCTGGCATGGTCGTGGCGCTCGACGCTTACGGTCCGGTGACGGACAATGCCGGTGGCATCGCCGAAATGGCGGGCCTCGACGAAAGCGTGCGTGAAAAGACCGATGCGCTGGATGCCGTGGGCAACACCACCAAGGCCGTGACCAAGGGCTATGCCATCGGTTCGGCCGGTCTTGCCGCACTGGTGCTGTTCGCAGCCTACACCGCCGATCTGGCCGAGTTCTTCCCGAACTCCGACGTCGATTTCAGCCTCGAAAATCCGTATGTGATTGTCGGCCTGCTGCTCGGCGCGCTGTTGCCATACCTGTTTGGCGCCATGGGCATGACTGCCGTTGGCCGCGCAGCGGGTGACGTGGTGATCGACGTGCGCAACCAGTTCCGCGAGAAGCCGGGCATCATGGATTACTCCGAGAAGCCCGATTACGCCCGCACGGTCGATCTGGTGACCAAGGCCGCGATCAAGGAAATGATCATTCCGTCCTTGTTGCCGGTGCTCGCACCGATCGTGGTCTACTTCGTGATTACCCTGATCGCTGGTCAGGAGAACGGCTTTGCCGCACTTGGCGCGCTGCTGCTCGGTGTGATCGTCGGCGGCCTGTTCGTGGCGCTTTCCATGACTGCCGGTGGCGGCGCATGGGACAATGCCAAGAAGTACATCGAAGACGGCAATCACGGCGGCAAGGGCTCGGAAGCCCACAAGGCCGCAGTGACGGGCGATACGGTTGGCGATCCCTACAAGGATACCGCCGGTCCAGCCGTGAACCCGATGATCAAAATTACCAATATTGTTGCGTTGCTTCTTCTCGCTGCATTGGCTGGTAGCGGCGTCGCCTAAGGCGAAATACTGCCAGATCTGGCGTACAAAGCCCTGTCCGGAGCGATCCGGGCAGGGCTTTTTTTACCCTTTCGCTTAGCCATTCCTTCTGCCCCACCGGCGTAGGGAAAGACCCCGCGGGCAAGACTGCCGGTTCACAAAGGTCAAAAAGCTAAAATGGGTTCAGACCTTACAATTGATCCTCCCATGCCTGCACTGGTGCAGGGTAGGACAATTGCGCCCGCGTCAAACGATGCGCGGCACAACCTGTCGGTACGCAACTGGCGCAGTCTTGATAATCACCTCGACATCGCAGCCTGGGATGCGCTGGCACGCGATAATGCCGAACCCAATCCCTTTTACGAAAGCTGGAACCTGCTTCCGGCACTGGAAGAGTTCGACCCCGATGGGCGCGTAAAGATCTGGACGATGCAGTGCGACGGGCGACTGGTCGCGCTCCTGCCGATCAGGCAAGAAATGGGCTACTACAACTACCCGCTTCCGCATCTCCGCAACTGGACCCACGGAAATTGCTTTTTCGGAGCGCCCCTCGTCGCACCCGGATATGAAAAACTGTTCTGGGCGCGAGTTTTCGGTCAGGCCGATCTGCAGGCAGGTGCATCGTTTTTCCTGCACTTGGCGCAGATGCCCGCCACCGGACCGCTGCAAATCGCCCTCGCGTCGGTGCTTGCCGGCGATGGACAGGATCGCCCGGCGGCAACCGTCATGCGCGAAGAACGTGCCGCGCTGGTGAGCCTGGCCTCGCCAGAGACCTACTTCATGCAAACGCTGACCACCAAAAAGCGCAAGGAATTGCGCCGCCAGCAACGCAGGCTGGAGGAAGAAGGTACGCTGGAGGTTGAACGGCACGCAGACGCCGAGGGCCTGGAGCAATGGACCGTCGATTTCCTCGCGCTCGAAAAACGCGGATGGAAAGGCAAGTCCGGGTCGGCGCTTGCCTGTGACAAGCGAACAGCGCGGCTTTTCACACGGGCACTGAAAGGTGCCGCACTGCGTGGCCGGTTGGAGCGGTTGGCGCTAACCATCGATGGCAAGCCGATCGCCATGCTCGCCAACTTCATCACCCTGCCGGGTGCATTTTCATACAAAACCACTTTTGACGAGGACTATGCCCGTTTCTCTCCCGGTGTGCTGTTGCAGCGCGAAAATCTTGAATTGCTGGCCCGTGATGACATCGCGTGGGCCGATAGCTGCGCGGCCAGCGACCATCCGATGATCGACCGCTTCTGGAGAGAGCGCCGCGCGATTGCCTATCATTCAATCGGCATCGGTGGCCGCATCCGGCGTGCCGTGTTCAAGGCTCTCGCCCGCAAGGAAACGGGCCGACCGGTGGGAGGCCTGTCATGACCCGGCTCACCCGCACACTCCACGGACGCTCCTTGGGCAAGCGCCGCGCATTTCCCGCGAAGGCGCGCCACAAGTTCAAGGCCTGCTACCCTGAGAAACCTCACAAGCTCGAACATGAACTCGCAAGCAACCCCATGCTCGACCTGGATGCACTGGCGATGCTGGGCGAGGCATTGCCCGAAAGCAGCGTGGAATATAACCGCGGCGATATTCCTATCGGCGTGGACGGAAAGCCCGAAGGCAACGGGCTGACCATCGGTGAGACGATCCGCAACATCCGCACTTCGAACAGCTGGGCAGTGTTGAAAAATGTCGAGCAAAAGAAGCCCTACGCAGCCTTGCTTTCCAATCTTCTCGATGAATTGCATCCAATTATCGAGAAGCGCACCGGTGAGATGTTGAAGCCGCAGGCGTTCATCTTCATCTCCAGCCCCAACGCGGTAACGCCCTACCACTTCGATCCGGAGCACAACATCCTGCTGCAGTTACGCGGCAAGAAGACGATTACTGTCTTCCCGGCAGGCAAGGATCATCTGGCACCGGATGAAGCGCACGAAGCCTATCACGTGGGCGGTGCGCGCGAACTCAAGTGGGATGACAGCTTCGCGCAGGAAGGGGCAGCTTTCACCCTGTTCGGCGGCGAAGCCGTCTATGTGCCGGTCATGGCCCCGCATTGGGTAAAGAACGGAGACAGGATGTCGATCTCGCTTTCGATCACCTGGCGTAGCGAGTGGAGCTTCGAAGAGGCCGATGCGCGGGCGTTTAACGCCATGCTGCGCAAGGCCGGAATTGCCCCCTCGCCTCCCGGAAGATGGCCCGCGCGCAACAGGTTGAAGGCAAACGCAATGCGGATCGCTCGCCGGATACCCGGGCTCGCTTGACGACGCGAGGCCCTGCGCGCATGGCAAATGCGATGAACCGGCCTGCTGAAAATACTCCAACACCCGAAAAGATCGTAGCCGATCTGGTCTTCCTGCTCGACCTGGAAGCGAAGGGTCCCGACGTTTTCATCGGCCGCCGTCGTCCCGATGGCACCGGCCGTGTATTTGGTGGACAGGCCATTGCACAGGCGCTCGGCGCTGCCAGCCGCACGGTGGACAGCGGTCGCCGCGCGCATTCGCTCCACGCCTATTTCCTACGGCCGGGAAGCGATGATTTGCCGATCGAGTACCGCGTAAAGCGCGATCTCGACGGGCGCAGTTTTTCCAACCGCCGCGTGGTGGCAAGCCAGCAAGGCAAGCCGATCCTGAACCTGACAGCGTCTTTCCAGATTCCGGTAGACGGCCCCTCTCACCAGCATCCGACCATGCCTGATGTGCCGGGTCCTGACGACCTGATACCCGATTCAGAAATCCGGCTCGATGTCGCAGGCCAGATTCCCGACAGTCCCATCAGGAGGTTGCTGCTGCGCCCGTTCCCGGTCGATTTCCGCTCCGTCGAACCGCGCGACTGGCTGGAACCGCAGGTGCGGCCCGCCACGAGCAACGTGTGGTTCCGGACCGTTGCGCCTCTACCGCCCGAACCTGCTGTGCATCGCGCTGCTTTAGCCTATATTTCGGATTTCCAGATACTTGCCACCGTGCTGCAGCCGCATGGGAAATCGATTCACAGTGGACAGGTAAAAGGTGCCAGCCTTGATCACGCTGTCTGGTTCCATGACGATTTCTCGGTCGATGACTGGCTCCTGTTCGCCACCGAATCCCCGTGGAGCGGGGCGGCTCGGGGATTTGCGCGCGGACAGATCTTCACTCGCGACGGGCGGCTCGTCGCCAGCGTTACGCAGGAAGGCATGTTGCGCCACGTCTGAAAGGCTCGCGCCAATCAGTGCGTCAGCAGGACCGGAACTTCCGGTGCTTGCAGCATTTCCCGGGTGACGCCGCCGAAGACCGTTTCCAGCAAGCGTGGAACGCCATAGGCGCCCATCACGATCAAGCCTGCGCCACGCGCCTTGGCGGCGTTCTTGAGCGCCGCACTGACCTTGCCGCCATCGCGTTCGACTTCGAGAATTTCCGAACTGATGCCGTGCCGATCGAGATAACGCGCACCCGATAGCGCGGGCAGGATTTCGGCATTGCGCGAACGCTTTTCCGATACCTGGACCAGCGTGACGCTGCTAGCCCGCGCCAGCAAGGGGGTGGCTGCCCGCACCGCTCGCGATGCTTCGAGCGATCCGTTCCAGCCTACCAGCGCCGGTGCTTCAGGATCGAATCCGCTCGCTCCATCCGGCGTCACCAAGATCGGGGTGCGGCATTGCAGGGCCAGGATGCCTGCCAGCTGCGAGGCACCCTTGGATTCGCCCGGATCGTCTGCACCGATAATCGCGATATCGCTCAGCGCCGCATAGTTGAGCATTTGCGAGCCAGCCACACCGACGTCGGATATCCAGTCCCACCTGACATCCTCACCCTCGAGCTTGTCGGTGACGCGGGAGTAGAATTCCTCCGCCCGCACCTTGGCCTTGTCCGAAACGTCAACCATCGTGACGCCCCAGGGGTCGGTGGGGACGACCATGGTCATCGGGGTTGCGTGAAACAGCGTCAAATGCCCATCGAACGCACGCGCCAAATCGAGCGCTGCTTGCAACCGGGCATCAAAGCGCGGTTCATCATGGGCGTGGAGTAAAATCGATTTCATGGCAGATACCTCCTGCCATGATACATAGTGTGCCGAGGCATCCCGCGCTTTGATCGCCGTCAAAGATCAATTCGCATGGTAAAAATCGTAGATGGTCTGCGCAACCGCCTCGCTGACACCCGGCGCGCGCTTGAGGTCGTCCAGTGCGGCGGCGCGGACTTTGCTGGCGGTGCCGAAGTGCAGCAGCAGCGCACGTTTGCGCGCAGGACCGATGCCGGGGATCTCATCGAGCGGCGATGCGGTGATGGCGCGGCTGCGCTTGGCGCGGTGCGCGCCGATGGCAAACCGGTGGACCTCGTCACGCAGGCGCTGGAGGTAGAACAGGACCGGTGAATTGGTCGGCAGCGTCTTTTCGCGGCCGTCGGGGAAGTGGAACACCTCGCGACCCTCGCGGCCGTGATGCGGACCCTTGGCGATGGCAATCAGCGGGACATCCTCGATCCCCAACTCCTCCAGCGTATCGCGCACGCTCGACATCTGGCCCTTGCCTCCGTCGATCAGCACCAGATCGGGCCAGGTCCCTGCCTGCTCGCGATCGGGGTCTTCCTTCATCGCGCGACTGAAACGCCGCCGCATCACTTCGCGCATCATGCCGAAATCATCATTGGTTTGCGCGGTCTTGATGTTGAACTTGCGGTACTGGTTTTTCTGGTAGCCTTCCGGCCCGGCCACCACCATCGCGCCCACGGCCTTGCTGCCCTGGATATGCGAATTGTCGTAAATCTCGATGCGCGCAGGAATGTCCGGCAACTCGAGGAAATCGGCCATCTCGCGCATGATTTTCGCCTGCGTGCCGGTTTCGGCCAGTCGCCGGTCGAGCGCCTCCACCGCATTGCGCTGAGCCTGTTGCATCAACTTGCGCCGTTCGCCGCGCTGGGGAATGCTGATCGCGACCTTGCGGCCTGCCAGTTCGCCAAAAGCTTCCTCCAGCAATTCCTGCTCGGGCAATGCGCGGTCGACAAGAATGGTGCGCGGCGGCGGCACCTCTTCGTAGAATTGCGCCAACACGCGCGCGAGCACATCCTCTTTCTCCAGATCCTGCGTGTGGGTGGGGAAGAAGGCCTTGTGACCCCAGTTTTGCCCACCGCGCACGAAGAAGCCCTGGATGGCGATCTGCCCGCCCTTCGCAGCGAGCGCGAAAACATCGGCGTCGCCCACGCCATCGGCATTCACCGCCTGCGAACCCTGGATGAAGGTTGCCGCACGCAGCCGGTCGCGCAGTAGCGCCGCGGTCTCGAAATCGAGCGCCTCGGCAGCTTCCTGCATCTGCGCCTCGATCTTCGCTTGTACCGCGCCCGACTTGCCGCCGAGGAAGTCCTTCGCCTCCTTGATCAGATCGGCATAGCCAGCCTCGTCGATCCGGCCGACACACGGCGCGCTGCACCGCTTGATCTGGTACAGCAGACAAGGCCGGTCGCGGCGGGAGAAAAAGCTGTCTGTACAGGACCTTAGGAGGAACAGCTTCTGGAGAGCATTAATTGTCGTGTTGACCGATCCGGCGCTGGCAAACGGTCCGTAATAAGCGCCCTTCGCCTTGCGAGCACCGCGATGTTTCATGATCCGCGGGAAGTCGTGCCCTTCGCGCAGCAAGATGAAAGGAAAGCTCTTATCATCGCGCAATAAGACATTGTACGGCGGGCGAAACCGCTTGATGAATTGCGCCTCCATCAGAAGCGCTTCGGCTTCCGAATTGGTGGTGACGATTTCCATCGCGCGCGTCTGGCTGACCATGCGTTGCAGCCGGTTCGTCAGCGCCTTGATCTGCGTGTAATTCGCCACCCGCGCCTTCAGGCTGCGCGCCTTGCCGACGTAGAGCACATCGCCGCGCGCATCGAGCATGCGGTAGACCCCCGGCTTGGGCTGCAAGGTCGCCACCACTTCGCGGATGGCCGCGACACCGGCCTCCAGATCCGGCTGCGCGCCTGCCTGGCCGCTGCCCTTTACCGTGTAGGCGGCGCGCTCCTCGTTGAAACGCTCCTTGCCCCGTGGGTCGGGCGGAGAACCTGCTGGCGTACGCGACATCCCAATGCAGATAGGCGGGGGATGCGCGTTTCTCAATCGCTTGCTCATGCCGCGCTTTGCAGGCAACCCTTGCGCGCATGGCAGAACAACAGGAAATCGCCCCACCGCGTACCGTCGGAATTTTCGGCACTTCGCTATTCCAGATCAACGGAATGATCGGCAGCGGCATCTTCGCCCTGCCCGCAATTCTCGTCGCCGCTGTGGGCAGTTTCGCCCCATGGCTCATGATCCTCGGCGGCCTGATTTTCCTGCCGCTGGTACTGGTGTTCGCATGGCTCGCCGCAAGGTTCGATGGGACTGGCGGACCTATCCTCTACGGCAAGACCGCATTCGGCAGCTTCGCCGGATTTCAGGCAGGCTGGGGCCGCTTTGCATCCGGCATGGTGGCGATGGCCGCAAACACGCATGTCATGGTCGCCTATTTCGCGGCGATCTTTCCCGTGTTGGGGAACGAATTGATTACCACGGTGACGGTGGTCGTGGTCATTCTCTCGTTCACTGCGATCAACCTTTTTTCGATGCGCGGCTCGGTAAGTACATTAGGCGGGCTTACCGTGCTGAAATTGCTGCCGCTCGGCGTGCTGGTGGCAGCTGCCATTTTCGGCAATTTCACATCGCCTGCGATAGTCTTGCCGGAATTCAGCGCGGTAGAGACCGTTATTCTCCTGCTGTTCTATGCCTTCATCGGGTTCGAAGGCGTTACCGTGCCAGCAGGGGAAATGCGCGATCCGAAGCGCGACATACCCCGCGTACTGGTGGCCGTTCTGGCAGGCGTCACCCTGCTCTATGCTGTTATCATCTGGGCCTATCTGACAATCGCTCCGGAGCCCGGCATGAACGAAAATGCACTTGCCGGCGCGGCCGATCTGGCGCTGGGCCAATGGGGCGCGTTGATGATCGTGCTGGGGGCGGGGTTCTCGATTGCAGCCAACAGTTTTGGCGGACTGATCATCGTGCCGCGCATGGCCTATGGCATGGCCCAACAGAAGATGCTGCCGCGGTGGTTCGAACTGGTGCACCCGCACTTCCTGACGCCAGCCAATGCTATCGCTTTCTACGGCATTGCCTCGTCATTGTTCGCGATCTGGGGCGGGTTTGCCGCTCTGGCTGCCGCGAGCACACTCTCGCGCCTGCTGACCTACCTGATTACCGCTGCCGCCTTGCCGGTTATCGAGAAGCGGGAAGGCGCGCTCAACCCTTTCCATGCCGTTGTCGCTGCAATCGCGTTCGGGGCTTCCCTGTGGATCGCCAGCCACGCGGATGCCGAAGCCTGGACCATGTTCGGCGTCTTGCTGGTAGTCGGCACAGGGCTCTACTTCATCGCCCGGCGTCGCGACGCGGGCGAGCGCAGCACGACTGCGGTTTGACGGCATGAACACCGCTTTCGATGTGATCGTCCTCGGTGGGGGCGCTGCGGGCCTGTTCTGCGCCGCAATTGCCGGGCAGCGCGGACGGCGCGTGCTGGTGCTGGAACGCAGTGAGAAGGTTGGGAAGAAAATCCTGATTTCGGGCGGCGGACGGTGCAATTTCACCAATATCGACGCCGGGCCTGCCAATTACCTCTCCGCCAATCAGCACTTCGCCAAGAGCGCGCTCAGCCGCTACACCGCGCGTAATTTCCTCGACCTGGTCGAGAAGCACGACATCGCCTGGCATGAAAAGACGCTGGGCCAGCTGTTTTGCGACGGTTCGGCGCGGCAGATTGTCGACATGCTGCTGGATGAATGCGCAGCTGGACCGGGCGAAGTGGTCATCCGTTGCCGGGAGGATATCACCAGCGTTTCACACGATATCGGCGGCTTCGTGGTGGAGACACCGCACGGCACTTTCACATCGCGACAATGCGTGATCGCCACCGGCGGTCCCTCCATCCCCAAGATGGGTGCAACCGACTTTGCCTATCACCTGGCACGCCAGTTCGGCTTAAAAGTCGTGGAACCGCGACCTGCCCTTGTCCCGCTCACCCTAGGCGGCGAGGAAGTGCTGTTCCGCGAACTTTCAGGCGTCTCTGCCGATGTCCAGGCCACGGCCGGCAAGACGCGCTTTCGCGAGGCGGCGCTGTTCACCCATCGCGGATTGTCAGGCCCGGCAATCCTGCAGGTGTCGAGCTACTGGCAGCACGGCGAACCCGTAGCGATCGACTTCTTCCCCGAACGCTCGGCCGGATGGCTGCTCGAAGCCAAGCGAGGAACGCCGTCGCTCCGCTTGCGCAATCTTCTCCGTGATGCCTTGCCCGCACGGCTCGCCGAGGTGCTTGCGGACAACCTGGGCGTGGAAGGCGATCTCGGCAATGCACCCGACAAGGCGTTGCGCCAGGCGGAGGAACGCCTCTTCAGGTGGCAATTCCACCCCAATGGCACCGAAGGTTTCGCCAAGGCAGAAGTCACTGCGGGAGGCATTTCCACGGCGGAGCTTTCATCCAAGACGATGGAAGCCAAGAGCGTGCCAGGCCTCTACGTGATTGGCGAAGCAGTCGACGTAACCGGTTGGCTTGGCGGATATAATTTTCAATGGGCGTGGGCCAGCGCGCACGCCGCCGGTCAGGCTTTGTGAGCCACCAGCTACGCAAATGTCCGTAGAGGGAAGCCACAAGGCATTAGCCGAATTTGCCTAAAGCTCCGGAAGAACGAAACGCCGAGATATATTCTCGCCGTAGGAAGCGACCAGTGCTGGCAAAACAAACACAGACACGGATGCTGCATCGCCTCGGTCTCGGCCGGAGGGCGCGTGATCGGGCATTCGACGCGGTACAGACGCACAATGCCGAGCCGCCATTTTCGGGTGAACCCCTGCTCCGGCAAATCTCTCAATTCCTCACCGGCAATGCTCTCGCCATCACGCCTGCCAACCTGGTGGCAGCGCATGGCATCATGTCAGGTCTCAATCCCGGACTTGGCAGGCGCATCGCACGGCGCGTGGAGTGCGGCCATCCTGTTGACCAGGAATGGCTCGACCAACAATTGGCCTGTGATACGACCGAAGAGGACCCTTCTCTCGGCAAGCTCGCCGAAAAGCTCGAACATTCGATGGCGGAATTCACCCGCAGCGCCAAATTGGCACGCCAGATCGTGCGACTGTATGGCGATGCATTGGTGCGCCACATAGACTCGTTGAAAATCGCGTCAGAGTCCGATGATGTCGCATGGGAACTGCGAGCGTATTCCCGTTCCATGCTCAATCGTTCCCGCCAGGCGGAAGCCGAGCTGACAAAGCGTGAAGAGCAGGCCGTTCAACTTCGGCGCAAGCTTAAACGCGCGCGGACCGATGCTGAGACAGATTATCTCACCGGCCTTCCCAACCGGCGAGCGTTCGAGAAGACACTGGAACAGGAGCTGGCCACTGCTCATGCCCGCGAAGAGAACCTCAGCATCGCCTTCTGTGATATCGACTACTTAACAGCATTCAACGACACGTATGGCCACGCAGCCGGTGACCAGATCATCTGCATTGTCGCCGAACTGCTCAACAAGGCTTGCGACAAGAGCTGCCACGTCGCCCGCCATGGCGGAGAGGAGTTTGTCCTGCTGTTCCGGAACACGGAGCCAGCCGAAGCGGTGAAAAAGCTGGATACCGCGCGCCGGAAGCTCGCCGCAAGCAAGCTGGTCGACCGCCAAACCGAGCAAGCCTTCGCAGCCGTGACCTTTTCCGGCGGCGTTGCCAATGTCACGGCCTACCCGACAACGCGAGAGGCGCTCGCGGCTGCCGATGAGGCGCTTTTCCGCGCCAAGCAGAATGGTCGCAACCATATCGTGCTGGCCAGTGAAAGCGTTTGATCGCTCTCGCCTGGATCAGAACATCTTGCGGAATTCGATCTCGAAGCTGCGACCACGTGGATCGATCAGGAAAGGCTGATAGGCCAGCGGTGTATCGCCATTGCTATCGGTCACGCGCTGGCGGGCGTCGAAGATATTGTCGACATCGAACCCGATGCGCGAGCCTTTCAGGAATGGAATCGCTGCCACCAGCTCGTCCCGTTGGCCCAAATCGACGAAAGTGCGGATATTCACCGTCACGAAATCGTCGAAGAACAGGTCGGTGCTTCCGGCCAGGCCCGATCCGTTGATGCGCGAGGCGCCGGTGTAGGTGCCGGACAGGAATGTACCAAAGCCATCGTAGAATGCCCCAGCGCGCGCGCGAATCGAGTGGCGCGTTTGTCCGCCACCTGACAGGGCATCGCCTTCGAGCAGGTCGAGCACGGGTACACCCGGCGCAATCAGCACGGTGTTTTCAAGGTCCATCGTATATTGCAGATTGGCGAACCAGCGTCCGGTAGGCGGACCATCGCCCCCGCCACCGCCAAAGCGACCGAAGCCGCGTCCGCCACCGCCGCGAGGACCGCCGCCACGATTGCCACCGCGCGCCTGCGGACCGCCCGGAGGGCCGCCAGCCCGGTCGCCGTCGCCGGCTCCACCTTGGCCGCCTGCCATCTGTCCAGCCTCATCGCTGCAGATGCGGGCGTGCATCATGTTGAAACGTTCGGGATCGATCCGCCCGTCCTCGCCTGTAAGTCGCTGGAGCATCCGCGGAGGGATGGTGAGCGGCTCTCCGTCGGCGCCGACCGGTGGCGCTTCGCCATTGGCCTGCGCTTCGAGCGCCTGATTGAAGCGGGCGATCAGGGTTGCAGGTTCGACCTCGCAGAATTCTGCGCGCAACTGCGCCATGCGCTCGGGGTTGCGCGGCCAGCGACGGCCTTCCCCGCGGGCTGCCTGGCCTGCCGGACGGTCGGTTGCTTCACCTCCATCACGCTGGCCTCCCCCACCGCCTCCGCCACGCCGGCCTTCGCCGCCGCCCTGCTCGTTACCGCCGCCGAACTGGCCGGACAGGTTCAGGCCGAATTGCAGTCGCTCGACATCTTGCTCGGCAAAGCTGACAAACCGGCGGTCGACGCCCGTCAGCGTGCCGGATGCGTCGCGCGTGACCCGGTCCGGATAGGCCGCTTCGATGGCCGAAGTGAGCACAGGGAAGCTATCGGTCACATTTTCCGAGTGGTTCCTGAAATACTCGATCTGGAATGTACCGCGTTCGATGAACGGCAATTCCCAATTGAGCCCGAACTTCCAGTCGCTCTGCTTTTCCGGCTCAAGCCCGAGATTGCCGCCGGTGATGACCGTGGCAAGTACAGTTTCGTTGTTCGTGAAATCGAACACCGGCACGTTGAAAGTGGTGATTTGCGGCGCACCGAGCTGGGTGAGCGAGGGCGAGTTTTCGCGCTCGACATAGGTAGCGCTCAGCGCCAGCCCTTCAAATATGCCCCAGTTCAATCCAGCCGATACATCGTAGAGCGTGCCGAAATCCGATTGCTCGAACAGCGCTCCGTTGAGATTGATGGAAATGTCGCCGATCGCGCCGCCGAAATCCTCGTCGCGGCTGGTGATGGGAATGGCGAGGTTAAGGCCTGCCTGCCAGCGTGTGCGGTCGAGATCGGTGACGACATCGGGAGAACCCGTGTCGAAACTTTCGATGCCATTGCCGCGATAGCCAAGAATGCCGGTTACCGCGACTTCGCCCCCTGGCAGCAGTATCGGGTTACCGCGCGCGGTCAGCAGGGCATTGACGGTGTAGGTTTCGCTCTGTGCCTCATCAAAGCCTGCATCGGGGAAACTGCCCAGGTCGGCGTCCAGCGCCAGGTCACCTGCAGCGGCGGCGGTGACCAGATCGCTCGTATCGAGCGCTAGCTGCGAGCGGCTGACGGAATCTGAAAGCGTGGCATCGACAGTGCCCGTTATCTGCCACTCGCCAAGCCCGGCATTCAGCGTCGCACCTGCCGAATAGGAATTGGAGCGCGAATCTACTGCCAGCGGATCACCCGCATTGAAGCTGCGCACGACGCTCGCTCCGACAGGATCGAACAGTGTCACCGTATCAAGACCCTGTAATCGCAGGCTGTCGTCGCGTTCATAGGTGGCATTGGCGCTGATCGAGTTGCCGCTGTCGCCTAGCGCGGTGGTCCAGTTGACGGTCGCTTCCAGCCCGGCGCTGTCGGCGACAAGGCTGCGGTAATCGGCAGGATCGGGGTCACCGGCAACCATCGCCTCGCCGGTGTCGGATTGAATGACGCCGCGCTCGCCCTCTGTCAGCAGGCTGGTATTGTCCCACTCCAGATTGACGTTGAACCTGCTGGACCCGTCGATCCGCAGATACGTGCCCTGCACTTCCTGCTGCGAAAAGCCGCCGTCGAATGGCTGGCCATATTCGAGTTCAATCCGCTGGCTGGAATAGTTGTTCTTGAGGATGATGTTCACCACCCGCTGGTCCGGCGAATAGCCGAAACGCTGCGCAACTTCCTCGCTGAACACCTCGGTGCGCTCGATCGCTTCGGGCGGATAGCTTCGCAGTTCGCGGAAGGATGAAATGCGTACGCCGTTGACGAGGATGACCGGAGCTCCGCTTCCGCCACGTCCGCGGCCACTGGAAACCTGCGGTCCGAGCGCTTCGATCAATTCGGCAATCGACCCCGCGCCATAGGCTGCGATATCTTCCTGATCGAGTTCGAGGATAGGTGGCTGCGGAGCATCGATTTGCCCGCGGATCCGCGCCCCGAACACGATGATTTCGTTGATTTCGCCATCCATCTGGAGCGCATCGCCTTCGCCCGACTGGTCCTGGCTGACATCTTGCGCCAATGGCGGTGCATCCTGAGCACTCGCAATCGCAAGAGGCTGGAATACCAGGACCGCCGCGATTGCCGCGATGCTTGATGAGGTATGGGTGCGCACTGTAAATCCTTGAAGAATCTCGATTGGCCCCCACCTGATGGGAGCCTATGCGGCGCGCTGCGACAGATCACAAGGTGGTGCAAAGTAACAATTTGTCGCAAAATGCTGCGGCATTTGGGTCACAATCGTTCCCGTCGGGATCCGGATTACAAGCAACTCTTCCCTTTTACAGGAGGGGCCGCTATGCGCGCTCGACGCGAAAACTCGCTCATCACAAAGGACTTGAGAAACTGAATGGCTAAAGAAGAACTCCTCGAAATGCGCGGCAAGGTAGTGGAGCTGCTGCCCAACGCGATGTTCCGGGTGGAGCTCGAAAACGGTCACGAAGTCCTTGGTCACACCGCGGGACGGATGCGCAAGAACCGTATTCGTGTGCTGGTGGGCGATGAGGTCCTGTGTGAACTAACGCCTTACGACCTGACCAAGGCGCGCATCACCTATCGCTTCATGCCCGGTCGCGCGGGTCCTCCCGGCTACACGGGCTAACGGCTTCGGGCATGGCTTCGCCCGACCCCATTCCTACACCCAAACTGGTTCTGGCTTCGGCCAGCCCGCGGCGTCGTGAGCTGCTCGCGCGGCTCGGCGTAACGCCCGATGCCATTGCGCCTGCCGATATCGACGAAACGCCGCACAAGGCAGAACTGCCCCGCGTCTATGCCCAGCGCATGGCGCGCGGAAAGGCGCTGGCTGCGGCTTCGGACGATGCCTACGTGCTGGCCGGAGATACGGTCGTTGCCTGCGGGCGGCGCATCCTGCCCAAGGCCGAGGACGAGGCGACGGCGCGCCGATGTCTCGAGCTACTGTCGGGCCGCCGCCACCGCGTGCTCAGCGCCATAGCCTTGGCCGCTCCCGATGGCACGGTCACACAGAAGCTGAGCGAAACCCAACTGAAGTTCAAACGGCTCTCGGTATCCGAGATTGACGCCTATATCGCCAGCGGCGAATGGCACGGCAAAGCCGGGGGCTATGCCATCCAGGGCATGGCCGAAGCGCTGATCCCGTGGATACAGGGCAGCCATTCGGGCGTGGTCGGCTTGCCGCTGTATGAAACGCGGATCCTGCTCAAGTCAGCGGGCTTTGTCCTTGGCTGAGTGGCAAGTCGAGGAAAGCTTCGGCGAAAGCCGCGCACTCCTGATCGAAAACGATCGCGTGCTCGCTGCGCGGCTGGGTTGGCGCACTTCAATCTGTGCCGGCGCCATTGTGATGGCAAAGGTCATATCCCGTCGCCCAAGCTCTTCGCGGGGACTATGCCGCACTGCGGACGGATTTGAAGTCAACGTGCCCGACCTTCCGCGCGAAGCCACCGAAGGCAGCGATGTCAGGCTGATAATCCATCGTGAACCTATGGCGGAAAAAGGCCGTCTCAAGCGCGCACAAGGTCGCCATTTCCACGATCAGGCCCCGCCCTTGCCATCGACTTCGGTTCTCGATCTCGGCAAGCACGTCCATCGCCTGCCACAAGGTATGTGGGAGGAGGTCTGGTCTGCTGCCAGCGATGGCGAATTGCCATTTCCTAACGGCAAGCTGCTGCTGAGCGTGACCCCTGCCATGAGTTTGATCGATATAGACGGTCACGGATCGCCAAAGGAGCTGGCGCTGGCGGCCATTCCGGCGATCTTGCAGGCCATCCACTGGTTTGACCTGGGCGGCTCGATCGGCATCGATTTTCCGACTCTGGAGGCAAAGGTAGATCGCAAGGCCATCGACAGCGCGTTGGCACAGGCGCTGGATGACTGGCCGCACGAGCGCACCGCGATGAACGGATTCGGGTTCGTGCAGATCGTAGCGCGCATGGAAATGCCCTCGCTCCTGCATCGCTTTACCTATTCACGGCCGGATGCCTGCGCCCGATTCCTGTTGCGACAGGCACAGTTGGTCAAGGAACCCGGCGCCTTGCTCCTGACCTGTCATCCTGCAGTCAGGCACGCAATTCCCGACGATTGGCTGATAGAGCTGGCAGAGAGTACCGGGCGCGGCCTGGATGACGTGCGTTTCGAGACCAGGCGCGCACTTGCGCTGGACGCCGGTTTCGCCCAGGCGGTTGCGCGATGAAGACCAAACCCTGCCCCATCTGCAAGAAGCCGCGCGTGGCTGAATTCGCTCCCTTCTGCTCGAGCCGCTGCCGCGATCTCGACCTCGCGAAATGGTTCGGCGATGGCTATGCCGTGCCCGGCAATCCGGTTCCGCCAGAGGATATCGCACGCGAAGATTAAAGTCGGGTCTTGCCAAGCGCGCAATGCTTCGCCATAGGCCCGCTCTCATCCGCTGGCCGGGCGCTTCGAAGATGCCCCAAGCCGATGCGATGCCTGGGTAGCTCAGTGGTAGAGCAGACGATTGAAAATCGTCGTGTCGGTGGTTCGACTCCGCCCCCGGGCACCACACCTTCTCCATGATAACGCATCCGCACCGTCAGGTGGTGGGACAGCCTTCCAGCTTGGCGAGGAGTTCGCGCGCGTCTTCGGAGGTTTCACCGACTTCGCCGCAACCGAGCAATTCGACGAATTTCTCTGCGTTGATCGCAACATCGTCCGGTCCGATCTGGTCGAACGGGTCTTCCAGATGCGTCTGGATATTGTCGAGACCTGCCAGGATAATGGCGAACAGGGCGGGCATGACATAGGTCATTGAAGGCGCTTCGTACTCGACCGCGAGATAGGCAAAATACGGCCCGTAAAGCAGCGGCAGCAGCACGATGAAGAAGTCGCTGAAGGCTCGCAGAGTACGCGGCGTGCGGTACTGGTAAATATGCTTCACGCTTTCGAAGGCGACGATCATCTTGGACAGATACTGGTTACAGCGGCTGCACTCGCCACTGGGCAATCCGTCTTCGCGCAGCATCTTCACAAAGACCGATAGCTCCGAGAAGCTGGCATAGACTTCGCGTTCCGCCGTGGCGACGCAATCGCGTTCACCCTTGAACATCGCGCGGCAGCTCGACAGCAGGTGGATGAGGCAGGCTTCGATGGCATCCAGGCGGGCGCGCCTTGCGGCTTCATCGCCATCGGGCAACCAGTCGCGGGCGGCGAAATACATCGCTCTGCCGTGCGCCTTGATCGTACCGTAGTCATCGAGCGCGTTCTCGCGCCGTTTGTAGGCATGGCCGATCGAGAACACGATCGGGAAGATCACTGCAGTCGAGATGATGGTGAGCGGAAAATCCGCCACCGCGCCGACTTGCAGGCTGACCCATGTCGAAATCACCGCCAGCGCGGCGATCAGCACGGTCTTGCCGTTGATTATCAACCCGATCCGGGAAATCCGTTCCATAATCATGGCGTGGTAATGCCCCCAAATCTGCCATTCGAATTCGACCAGACCTAGCGGCATGGCTTTTCGATATGGTTAAGGATTGGACAACGCGCAGCTCGCACTGGTTTGACAGGTTTCAAATGCCGGGACGTGGGAGCATGTGGCTGGAAAACAGCGAAATTTGTATCACAGCGACATTCTGCGAACTGTGCGCCATTTGCGGTTGATGGGGTCGGAGAACTCCCGTTAGTGCCCTGCCAGTTTTACGGGAAGGGACGAATAACAATGAAGAAAACACTTGCGGCTGCACTGCTCACGGCATCGGTCGGTCTTTCGGGTTGCGCAACTGTGCTCAATGGCACCAGCCAGCCGATCGAGTTCGAATCCGATCCATCGGGCGCTGTCATCGAAACGCTGGCCGGGCAGACCTGCACCACGCCGTGTGCTTTCGAAATGCGCCGTGGAGACGATTCCATGGTGACATTCACTGCCGCTGGTTATGAGCCGGTGACGATCTACCTGCAGAGCCGCACGGGTGGCAGCATGGCGGGCAATCTGCTCGCCGGTGGCCTGATCGGCGGCGTGGTTGATGCCAGCAATGGCGCGGCAAACCACCTCCACCCCGATCCGGTATATATCCGCATGGCGGCCGCTGGATCGGGCGAGGCGGCACTTCTGCTCGACAAGGATGGCGAAGTCATCTCGACTGTTTCGGAGTATAATGCCGAAGTCGCAGAGGACGTACGCGAAGGTATCGTCGAACAGGGCCTTTACGCCACTGTAGACGACGTGCCGCCAGCCGACTGAACGATTTCACTCGCACAAGAGAACGGGGCGTATCGAAAAGCCGATACGCCCCGTTTTTCGTTTGGCTCAAACCCGCCTATTCAGGTTTGGCCAAGGCCAATCAGTCCATGCGGACGACGACCGAAGGCTCATCGCCTTCATCCTCGCCGAGCGACATCCACTGGCCGTCATCGGACATGTGCTCGTTATTGCAGCTCCATTCGGTCTCGCCCTCTTCCATGGTGCAGAAACGCTCGGGCGTTTCCTGCGTCCACTGGCCATTCTCGACAGCCCCATCGGGTCCGGTTGCCGTATAGGTGCCGTCTTCGTTCAGAACCTCGGTCCAGACTTCGCCATTTGCGAGCGTAACCTGGTAAGTGCCAGGTGTAGGCTGGCCGTCGAGCGCCAGAACTTCGGCGGTCGCTTCTTCGACTGCCGCTTCGGTGGTGGCCGGCTCTTCGGTAACTTCAGCAGATTCACCACAGGCAGCGAGCGCAAAACACGCCGCAATTGCAAATTTCTTCATGAAACAGGTCCCCTATCATAAGCGACCCGCAATGCGCATAGCACCCTGCGGGCGGAACGCGAAACGCTTCTTCGCCGCGCCGATCTCCAGCACAATTGCCAGCCTGCACGCTTGGGTGTATAGCACCGCCATCACAACGCCCCGGCCTCGGTGAACCTGGTTCGCCATGCTGGGGCGCTCGCTTTTCTAGCGCCAATGCGCATTGCAATAAGGTTTCTGCCATGTCCCGCCGTCGCCAGATCTACGAAGGCAAGGCCAAGATCCTGTATGAGGGCCCCGAACCAGGCACGATCATCCAGTATTTCAAGGATGATGCCACGGCCTTCAACGCCGAAAAGCGCGGCACGATCAATGGCAAGGGCGTAATCAACAACCGCATCAGCGAGCACGTGTTCACGCGGCTTGCGCATATCGGCATCCCGACGCACTTCATCCGCCGCCTCAACATGCGCGAGCAGTTGGTGAGGCAGGTCGAGATCATTCCGCTCGAAGTGGTTGTGCGAAATATCGCTGCCGGATCCATCGCCAAGCGCCTCGGAATCGAGGAAGGCGAGATGTTGCCGCACACGCTGATCGAATATTACCTCAAGGATGATGCCCTCGGCGATCCGCTGGTG
The DNA here is from genome assembly GCF_037996805.1 of Erythrobacter alti. Classification (NCBI taxonomy): domain Bacteria; kingdom Pseudomonadati; phylum Pseudomonadota; class Alphaproteobacteria; order Sphingomonadales; family Erythrobacteraceae; genus Erythrobacter; species Erythrobacter alti. The sequence continues at coordinate 363,376 of NZ_JBBNAX010000001.1, forward strand.
GCAGAAGAACACATCGCCTGCTTCAACTGGGCCAGCCATGAAGAGATGCAGGATATGGCCGCCATGGCCATCCGTGTGAACGATTTCATGTGCGGAATGTTCGCCGCGATCGATATCAAGCTGGTCGATTTCAAGCTGGAATTCGGGCGTATTTTCGATGGCGATTTCAGCCGCGTGATCCTCGCGGACGAGATCAGCCCCGACAACTGCCGCCTGTGGGACTTCACCACCGGCGAGAAGCTCGACAAGGACCGTTTCCGCCGCGACCTCGGCGGCGAGGAAGAGGCTTATCAGGAAGTCGCACGCCGCCTTGGCCTGCTGCAGCAGGACGATGACGGCACGCCCGGCGAGGTGCTCGACATGAGCGCACACCGATCGCGCCTGCGGCCAAGTCCTGCCAAGCCGAAAAAATAGCACCAAAATAACGCGATAGGGCGCGATACGGCCCTTTGTCCTGTTGCGCGAGGCCGCATTGCCGTTACACTCCGTGGCAGGACGTGTGGGAGTGCGCCCGATCGGAATGTTATCCCACATTGAAAGTTTCGATTTGGGAGGACGATTACAATGACCAACAGCCGCGCGTTTCGCGCCACCATTTCCAGCGCCGCTCTGGCCTTCACTCTCGCGCTTGGCGCACCTGCGCTCGCGCAGACTGGGCCGAGCGATGGCTGGGGTCTGGAAGCCACCGATGTGGTGCCCGATCCGACGGTGACGTACGGTCAGCTCAGCAACGGCATGAAATATGCCATCCGCCAGAACGACACGCCCGACGGTGCCGCATCGATGCGCCTGCATTTCAACTTCGGCTCCTTCGGAGAGGCCGATAACGAGCAAGGGCTCGCGCACTTCATCGAACACATGGCCTTCAACGGCACGACCAATGTGCCCGAGGGCGAGATGATCCCGCTTCTCGAACGGCTCGGTCTTGCCTTTGGTCCGGACACCAATGCCTACACCAGCTTCGACGAGACGGTGTATATGCTCGATGTCCCCAATGCTGACGAGTACGGTCTTCAGGTGGCGCTATTCCTGCTGCGCGAGACCGCAAGCGAGATCCTTTTCGATCCGGAAGCAGTAGACCGCGAGCGCGAGATTCTTGTCAGCGAACGACGAACGCGTGACAGTGCCGGCCTGCGCAACTTCCGCGATTTGTTCAACTTCCGCATTCCGGGCACGCGCTATGAGACGCGTTTCCCGATTGGTCTGGATGAAATTTTGCGTGAGGCTCCGGCAGAGCGGCTGCGCGATTTGTACTACCGTTTCTATCGTCCGGAAAACGCCACTCTGGTGGCGGTCGGCGATTTCGACGTTGCCGAGATGGAAGCAATGATCGAAGCGCGCTTTGGAAACTGGCAGGGACGCGGCGATGCGGGCGCCATTCCCGACCTCGGATCGGTCGATTTCGATCGCGAGATTGCCTTTGATACGTTCGTCGATCCTGCAATCAATGAAGGCGTGGCGATTGCCCAGCAGCGCCCCTACACCGATCCGGCCGATACGGTGGCAGAGCGTACCCGCTCGCAGCTCCGCAGCCTCGCAACGATCATCTTCGATCGTCGCATCTCGCGGATTGCCAATCAGGAAAACAGCCCCATTCTTGGTGGCGGTGTCGGGTTCACCGAGGACGAAGGCCTGACCGATTACTCGGTCGTCAGCATCAGCACCCGCGATGGCGAGTGGGCCTCGGGCCTTGCCATTGCCGAGCAGGAGCTGCGCCGCGCGCTCGAATACGGCTTTACCCAGTCGGAACTCGATTACGCGCTCACACAGGTCGAAAGCTCGCTGCGCCGTGCGGTTGCGCAGGCGGGTGCACGCAACAACCGGCAGTTGGCTAGCGCGCTGGTCAATGTCGCGGCAGAGAACGACTTCGTCACTGACCCCGCATGGCGGTATGATCTGTTCGAACAGATCCGTCCGCAACTGACTGTCGATGCCGTCAATGCGAACTTCCGCGAATTGTGGAGCGAGGGCGAACCGCTGGTGCGCGTCACCGCCAAGCAATTGGATGGCGGAGAGGAAGCGGTTGCCGCCGTTTACAATGAAAGCACGCAGCTTGCCGTGGCGGAACCCGAAGACGTAGCCGTCAGCGCATTCGCCTATGACGATTGGGGACCCGCCGGGACCGTCATGGCAGACAGCATGATCGACGATCTCGGCATTCGCACCGTCACCTTCGCCAACAATGTCCGGCTCAATATCAAGCAGACCGATTTCGAGCCGGGCCGCGTGCGCTTCAACGTCCGCATGGACGGAGGTAGCTTTGCGCTGGATGACATGAATGCGACTGCGGCGAGCATATACCTGCAGATTGCCTCGCAAGTCGGCGGCGTCGGCCAGCACAGCTTTGACGAATTGACCGAACTTCTCGCCGGACAGCAGGTTTCGACTGGTATCGGAGCGGGCGAAGACACTTTCGTAGCCGGTGGTGTCACCACACCGGACGATCTCGATATGCAGATGAAGGTCAGTGCGGCCTATCTCACCGACCTCGGCCTGCGCCCTGAGGCCGATGCGCGTTTCGCTGCGGTTATCGATGCCGTTTGGGCACAGCTTCTGTCGCAGCCTGGGCAGGTATTCTCCCTGCGCAGCGGCGAACAGATCGCCGACAGCCCCTATACCGAATTCCCCACGCGGGAAGAGCTGGGCGCCGTCGACCGTGAAGCATTGCGCGATGCAGTGCTGGGAGCAGCAGCGAGTGGAGCAATCGAGATTGGTATCGTGGGCGATATCGATCCCGATGCTGCGATTGCAGCCGTCGCGAACAGCTTTGGCGCCTTGCCCGAACGCAATGCCGACTTTTCGGATTTCGCCGACAAGCGCGTACTGGCTTTGCGCGATCTTTCGGGCGATGAGATCAATGACTACACGCACACCGGTCAGGCCGACCAGGCCCTGGTCGGCAGCATCTGGCGCACGCGAGACGACAGTGATTTCCGCGAGGATATGGGGCTGACGCTGCTATCGGGCCTCGTGCGACTCAAGGGGCTTGAAACCCTGCGCGAAGAACTGGCCGCGACTTACAGTCCTTCGGTCTCGAACTCGACCAGCTCGGACTTCGTCGATTTCGGCACGCTTAGCCTGTCGGCTGTTGTGGATCCTGCGCAGGCTGACGATGTGCGCGCAATCATCACAAGGCTTGCTGCCGAATTGCGCGAAGAAGCGGTGAGCGATGACTTCCTGTTACGCGCCCGCCAACCGCTGCTGGAGAACATTCGCCAGTCTCGCGAAAACAACGGCTTCTGGCTTGGAGTGACCTCGACCGCGCAAGGAGAGGCAGACCGCCTCGATCGTGTGCGCCAGCAGGTCGCCGTACTCGAAAGCTGGACTCCGGAGCAATTGCGTGACCTGGCGCGCACATATCTCGTGCCAGAACGCCGCGCAGATACGCGCATCCTGTACGAAGGGGACGGTGACGCAGGCGAGTAATCAGCCTGATGCGAAAAACAGATTGGCCGGGCCGCGCGCCCGGCCATTTTCGTTTTCAGTCAGCTCTCAGACGACGGGATCGCAGTCGTGTGGATATGCAATTCACCCTCGAGCGTCTTGTGAACCGGGCATTTGTCCGCGATTTCGAGCAGCCTCGTGCGTTGCTCTGGCGTCAGGTCGCCCGATAGCTCGATCGCACGATCCAGCACCTGGATTGGCGCACCGGTCTTGTCGCAATCAATGCAATCCTCATGATGGTCGCGGCTGTGTTCCAGCTCGACGCGAACGCTCTCGAGCGGGATGCCCTTACGGTCGGCATACATCTTGATTGTCATGCTGGTGCAGGTGCCCAGCGCGGCGAGCAGCAGGTCGTATGGTGTGGGTCCATGGTCTGAACCGCCGTAACTCTCAGGCTCATCGGCGATGAACTGGTGCCGCTCGGTCCGCACCCATTGTGCGAACTTGCCGCCCGCCGTCGAGACTTCGACCGTGCCGGCAAAATCCGTTCTTGGCACTTCGGGCAGATGCGTGAGGAAAGGCGTCGCCCAGGCGGCAATGGTCTCGGCTGCATACTCGGCCGCTCCCGGTTCGGTGAGCAGGTGATCGGCACCATCGAGTGCGATAAAGCTCTTGGGATGTTTGGCTGCCTCGAAAATCCGTCGCGCATTGTCGACGCTTACGATTTCGTCCTGCGGTGTGTGCATAACCAGCAGCGCGCGGCCGAGATTGGCAATGCGCTCTCCCTGGGGTTGCTCGCGCCCCTGTTCGATGAAGTCACGCGAAATGCGGAAGGTGCGCCCGCCGAGCGTCACATCACCTTCACCCTCGGCCTCAATCGTTTCCAGTGCCTCGCCGAAATGTTCGAACACGTGGTGAGTATCAAATGGCGCGTTCAACGTGACCACGCCATGTGCCTGCGGAACGTGTTCGGAAGCGGCGAGAACTGCCGCTCCGCCTAGCGAATGGCCGATCAGCAGCACTGGCGGCAGTCCGTGTTCCTCCAGCGCCTGCGCGGCAGCGGTCAGATCTTCGACATTGGTGGTGAAACCGGCATTAGCGAAATCGCCATCGCTTCCGCCCAGTCCGGTGAAGTCAAAGCGCAGCACTGCCAAACCCTTGGCCGCAAGCGCCGCGGCAATACGGGTCGCCGCATGGCTCTGCTTGGTGCAAGTGAAGCAATGCGCAAACAGCGCGGCGCCGCGGGGCTTGTGATACAGCGGCATCTCCAGCCGCCCGTCCAATACCTGCCCATCATTACCAGTGAAGGAAAATTTCTCGGTCGCAATCATGCCTTCCGTCCTTTCTTGTCACCTATAGATCGTTTGAGACGGGGTAACGGTTTCCGCCCTCTTGCGGTAAAAGCGACCACACGCCATAGGCACGCCAAATTGCACATCCGCGCGAAAGGCCATTTTACATGAAAATCCGCATCCATGTTTCGCTCAAGCCCGGCGTGCTCGATCCGCAAGGCCGCGCGGTGCATCACGCACTGGAAGGACTGGGATTCGCCGGTGTCGAGGATGTGCGCATCGGTCGCCTGATCGAACTGGAAGTCGCCGATGACACGAGCGACGCGGCCCTGACCGATATGTGCGAGAAATTGCTCGCGAACACTGTGATCGAAAACTACCGGATCGAAAAGGTCGGCGCATGAAGACCGCCGTCATCACTTTCCCCGGCTCCAATTGCGACCGGGACATGTGGGTTGCGCTGCGCGATGTTTCGGGGCGCGAGCCGGTCAAGGTGTGGCATGGTGATGCGGACCTGCCCGATGGCCTCGACTTTATCGCCCTGCCCGGCGGGTTTTCCTACGGCGATTATTTGCGCAGCGGCGCAATGGCGGCGAACAGCCCGATCATGCGCTCGATCAAGGCCGCAGCCGACCGAGGCGTTCCGGTGCTGGGTATCTGCAACGGATTCCAGGTCCTGACCGAAGCAGGCCTGCTACCTGGTGCCCTGATGCGCAATGCGGGTCAGACTTTCATCTGCCGCACCGTAACTCTCGCTGTCGAGAACACGCAAAGCTTGTTCACCTCGCGCTATGAGGCGGGTGAACAAATAAATATTCCGGTCGCCCATCACGATGGCAACTACTTCGCTGACGAAGAAACGCTCGACAGGCTTGAGGGTGATGGCCGCGTGGCTTTCCGCTATGTCGAAGCCTGCAACGGATCACGCCGCGATATCGCGGGCATTCTCAACGCGGGCGGCAATGTGCTGGGCATGATGCCGCATCCCGAACGCGCCATCGAGGACGATCACGGCGGCAGCGATGGCAGGCGCCTGTTCGAAAGTATTCTCGGCGAACTCGTCTAGTATCAGGCGGCGTGGCGGCGGTTTGCCACGAGTGAGTAGGCCTCGGCAGCAGTCATCGGCCGGCCGAAGTAGTAGCCCTGTATCTTGGTGCAGCCCAGTTCGCGGATAAGGTCAGCCTGCTCGGCTGTTTCCACACCCTCGGCAGTGGTCGACATCTCGAGGCTCTGCGCCATGGCGACAACGGCACGGATGATCGCGAGGCTTTCGGGGCTTTCCTGCGCCGCACCCTGCACGAAGCTGCGATCCACCTTGATGGTGGAGAAGCGGATATTGCGCAGATAGCCGAGCGAAGAATAGCCGGTGCCAAAATCGTCCAACGCCACCGAACAGCCAAGCGCGATGATTTCTTCAAGCGCCTGGTTGGCGGTCTTTCCGTCACGCAGGAACACGCTTTCGGTCACTTCCACTTCCAGCCGTGACGCCGGAAGGCCCGTTTCGGCCAGCGCGGAGACAATGGTGGTGGGGAAATTGGGTTCGAGCAATTGTTCGCCCGAAACATTGACTGCAACCTTCACATCTTCGGGCCAACGCATGGCTTCGCGGCATGCCTGTTGCAGCACCCATTCACCGATGGGAATGATCAACCGCGTATCTTCGGCCATTGGGATGAACTTGGCGGGACTGACAAAGCCGTGCTCTTCGCTGTTCCAGCGCAGCAGCGCCTCGAAACTGACGACTCCTTCGGAGCGGGCATTCACCACCGGCTGATAGTTCAGGCTCAGCTCGTTATTGGCAATGGCATTGCGCAGCGATAGCTCGAGCGTGCGCCGTTCCTCGGCATCGGCGTGAAGCGACGGCACATAAGTGTGGTGCACCCCGCCGCCGTCATCCTTCGAACGATACAATGCAAGGTCGGCGTTCCGCATCAGCGTCTCAACGCTCTGCCCGTCGCGCGGTCCTATTGCGGAGCCGACGCTGGCGCCGATGAAGAGCGTGTGATTGTCGACGATGTAGGGCTTGGAAAGATGCTCGATAATCGTCTCGGCAACGCGGTCGACGCGTGTGTGATCGGTGGCGTCGCGCACCACGACAGCAAATTCGTCACCACCCAGGCGGCCGCATTGCTCATTATCGGTGCAGACCTCGTTAAGACGCTCTGCAACCTTGGTCAGCAGGCGGTCGCCGACGAGGTGGCCGAGTGAATCGTTGACCTGCTTGAACCGGTCGAGATCGATCATCAGGAAGGCACAGCGAGTGCGCCACTGGGCAGAAAAGCGCATTGCCTCACCCAGCGCCTCTGTCAGCATCAGGCGGTTGGGAAGACCAGTCAGTGTGTCGTAACGGGCAAGATAGGCGATCTTCTCGTCACGTTCGCGCTGTTCACTGACGTCAGAGCCCACTCCGCGGAAACCGATGTAATTGCCCGAAGCATCGCGCATCGGCGTGCCTGACAATTCCCACCAACGGCGCTGTTCGCCCAGATGGATTTCGACCAGCAAATTGGAAAAACTTTCGCGTCGCTTCAGCCGTTCGGCGAGATCGTGCAGGCTGCGCGGCACATCACCGCTTTCGAAAGTATGCCCGGCGACAAGCCGGATGAAGCGCTCGCCTTCGATATCGGCAGGCTCGCGGCCCAGTGCATAGGCGAAGCGCGGGCTGACCGAACGCAGGCAGCGGTTGTTATCGACCTGCCACAGCCAATCCGACTCTTTCTCTTCGAATTCGCGCAGCAGGAGCGAAACGACCTCATCCTTCTCGGCAACACCTGCCTCAGCAATTCGCGCCGAGAGATAGGTACGCGCCGAATTGAGCGAGCCCGCCACGATCACGACGATGAAGGCGAGGCTGGCAACGGCAAACAGATAGTCGCCCGAAATTATGAATGATGCAGCACCCGCAACGCCCACGACAAGGTCGAACACCACGGTTGCAACCGGCGCAGAGCTTGACGTTGCAGCGCTACCGGCGACCAACATCGCGGCAAGCGTCCAGATGCCGAAATGCTGTGCGGCATTTCCCATGGGTGCAAAGATCAGTAGCGCGACGATCCAGGGTACCGAACACGCAGCGACGGCTATGGCCTGCCGGCGGAATTCCTCAACCGACATGCCTCGCTTGGATACGCCGATAAATTGGCGATCCACGCGCCCCACGTTGGCGACGCCAGCCACTACCACCACCAACCAGATCCCCAGTGCCCAAGCAGGCAGGGTGCCTACCAACAGGGAAACCGCCATGATTGCGGCAATGCCATGCGCGGCAAGGCGGATGCGGGAAGCCTTGTAAAGCTCGGAATATTGCAGGGCGCGCAGACGCGACCAGTCGCCCTCATCGGGGTCGCGTAATCCGATTACCTGCAGCGGGCCTAATTGCAGCGGCAGTTTCGGTAAGCCAGTAGGGTTCTTGCTCACCCGCCTGCCTTAAACGCATAATGGTTATTGCCCGGTAAACCTGTGTCGTTTCGGGAATTGCCCTTGTGCGTTATTCTACCGTCACGGATTTTGCGAGGTTGCGCGGCTGGTCGACATCGGTGCCCTTGGCCACCGCGACGTGATAGGCCAGCAATTGCACCGGTACGGCATAGACAAGTGGCGCGATCAGGGGATGGACCTTGGGCATTTCGATGGTTGCCATGCAATCCTCGCCCGCCTGCGCAATGCCTTCTGCATCGGAAATCAGCACGACCTGGCCGCCACGCGCCTGCACTTCCTGCATGTTGGACACGGTTTTCTCGAACAGCGGACCCGATGGTGCGAGCACGATCACCGGCACATCCTCGTCGATCAGCGCGATCGGACCGTGCTTCATTTCGCCCGAGGCATAGCCTTCGGCGTGAATATAGCTGATCTCTTTCAGCTTGAGCGCGCCTTCCAGTGCCAGCGGGAAATCCGCTCCGCGCCCAAGATAAAGCACGTCACGTGCGGGAGCGATGAGATGCGCCATGCTGGCAATATCATCGTCATGGTCGAGGGCGGCGTTGAGGCAGGCGGGGGCTTCGAGCAGGTGATCGACGATCTCTGCCTCTTCCTCACGCGACAGATGGCCTTTCTTGACTGCGAAATGCGCGGCGAGTGCGGCGAGCACCGCGAGCTGGCAGGTAAAGGCCTTTGTCGAAGCGACACCGATTTCAGGCCCCGCATGGGTCGGCAGCAGCAAATCCGCTTCGCGCGCCATGGAACTGGTCGGCACGTTGACCACGGCGGCAATGACCTGCCCCTGTTCCCGGCAATGGCGCAGCGCGGCGAGCGTGTCTGCCGTTTCGCCGCTCTGGCTGATGAACAGCGCCAGTCCGCCTTCGGGCAGGATCGGCTCGCGGTAACGGAATTCGCTGGCGAAATCGATATCGACCGGCACGCGCGCAAACTGTTCGAACCAGTATTTCGCGACCATGCCTGCGTAATAGGAGGTGCCGCACGCAACCAGCGTGATGCGGTCGATGGCAGAAATATCGAAATCGATCTGCGGCAGAGCAACCTGTTGCTCGACCGGGCGGAGATATGAACGCAGCGTCTGCGCGACCACGGTCGGCTGCTCGAAGATCTCCTTCTGCATGAAGTGGCGGTAATTGCCTTTCTCGATTGCAGCAGCAGAGGCGCCCGAAGTGCGAACTTCGCGTTCCACCTCGTTGCCTTCGAGATCGCGGATCACCGCCGTGTCGCGCGTGATTGTGACCCGGTCGCCTTCCTCGAGGTAGCAAATCTGCTGGGTAAGCGGTGCCAGCGCGAGTGCATCGGAACCGAGGTACATCTCCCCTTCTCCGTATCCGACGACCAGCGGCGAGCCGAGCCGCGCGCCGATCAGCATGTCGGGAAAGTCGCGGAAAGCGATGGCCAGCGCAAAGGCTCCGCGCAGGCGCGGCAGGACTGTTTGAACAGCCTCTTCGGGAGATGCTCCCCCCTCGATTTCGCGGCTGATAAGGTGGACGACAGTCTCCGTATCGGTATCGCTCTCGAAACTGCGGCCATCGGCACGGAGTTCGTCGCGCAATTCCTTGAAGTTCTCGATGATGCCGTTGTGCACCAGCGCCACGCGCGGTGTTGCGTGTGGGTGGGCGTTCTTCTGCGTCGGAGCGCCGTGCGTGGCCCAGCGCGTGTGCGCGATCCCCGTTTCACCGGGAGCAGGGTTATTCGCCAGCTCCTCGACCAGATTGTTCAGCTTGCCTTCGGCGCGGCGACGAACCAGTTCGCCATCATGGATCGTGCAAACCCCTGCACTGTCATAGCCGCGATATTCCATCCGCCGCAGGCCGTCGATCATCCGCGATGCGACGTGGCCCTGGCCAACAATTCCGATAATTCCGCACATATCTACTGGCTCTCCACCGCATCAATGCGGGAAATTGGTGTCTACGAATTGGTGAGTGAATGTGACAGGGTCCGGCTCAGTTCCGTCTTGCGCGAGAAACTGGACGCGGCCCTTTTGCCAGATTTCGCGTATGCTCGCCTCCATCCCCTCAGGAAACTGCATTCGCGCAACGACGATGTCTTTCCAGCTCCCCTGCGCTTCGAACGATTCACGGAAATGCGGCTCGGCCTCGGTCAGCCACTTGGCATTCGCCTCGTCGAGCCGGCCTATGGCAGACAGCACATAGCTATCGAGCAGGCGCAGGAAAGGCTTGCCTTCGTAACGGTCGCTCACTTGCTTTCGGCTTTCTTCTTTTTCATCGCATCGTGGAAACGGTCGGCCCAGCCGGGTTTGACCAGCTGTTCACCGCGCACCATGCGCAGCTCACCATCGCTGACGTCGCGACTGACCGCGCTTCCTGCTGCTACGATGGCATCCGCGCCGATATTGACGGGAGCTATCAGCGCGCTGTTCGACCCGATAAAGGCGCGTGGTCCGATAGTGGTCTTGTGCTTGAAATAGCCATCGTAATTGCAGGTGATCGTGCCCGCGCCGATGTTTGCGCCCGCCCCGATCGTCGCATCACCGAGATAGGTGAGATGGCTGGCCTTCGCGCCCTCGCCCAGCGTGGCTTTCTTGATTTCGACGAAATTGCCAACCTTGCTGCCCGCCTCCAGCACCGTGCCGGGGCGCAATCTTGCATAGGGGCCAACATCGACATTCTCGCCGACGGTCGCACCCTCGAGGTGGCTGAACGATTTGATGTGCGCTCCAGAAGCGACACTGACTCCAGGGCCGAAGACGACATTGGGTTCGACCACCACATCCGCAGCCAGTTCGGTGTCCCAGCTGAAGAACACGGTGTCGGGCGCGCGCAGGGTGACGCCCGCCTCCATTGCTTCCTCGCGCTTAAAACCCTGCCACTGCGCCTCGGCAGCTGCGAGTTCGGCGCGGCTGTTTATGCCGGTGACTTCGGCTGGGCGATTGGTGTTGACGACCGCACAGGTCTGCCCGTCTGCAATAGCGATATTGACGATGTCGGGGAGGTAATATTCATCCTGTGCATTGTCGTTCTGCACGCGCGAAAGCAAGGGGAACAGGTCTTCGGCGCGCGCAGCCAGCAGGCCCGAATTGCACAGAGTGCAGGCGCGCTCCTCCGCGTTGGCGTCCTTCCACTCGACCATCTTCAATATGCGGCCCTGTTGCGCGATAACGCGGCCATAGCGCAGCGGATCGTCCGGCTCGAAACCGAGCACGACTGAAGCTGGCGTATCGTCGGCATTCAGCCGGTCGAGCATCGCCTGCATGGTGGCAGTCGAGACAAAGGGTACGTCGCCGTAAAGAACCAGCACATCGCCAGAAAATCCGCGCAATGCCTCTTCGGCCTGCTGTACGGCATGGCCGGTGCCAAGCTGCGGTTTCTGCACCGCGTAGGCACAACGTTCGCCCAACTGCTCATGCAATTGTTCGCGCGATTCTCCGACGATGGTGACCAGTCTTTCGGGCTGCAGCGCCTCGACGCTTGCCAGCAGATGTTCGATCATCGGTCGCCCGCCAACTTCGTGCAGCACCTTGTGGCGGTCGCTTTTCATGCGCGTACCCTTGCCAGCGGCAAGAACAATAGCGGCGATAGGTCTGGTGTCGCTCATGCCGGGGGCCATGCCATCATTTGATTGCGGTTTCCATACGCCTGTCTATCTGCCCCCTCATCATGACAAACTTTCCCTTCGACATCATCCTGTTCGATCTCGACGGAACGCTGGTCGATTCCGCGCGCGACCTTTGTCCTGCGGTGAATCACGCTCTTGGCGTGATCGGACGCGCCCCGGTCAGCGAGAGTGCAACCCGCAATATGATCGGCGGCGGGACCGACATGATGCTTACCCGCGCGCTGGAAGCGACAGGCGGGCTGGTGAGCGAGGCCGATTATGAACGCCTGACCGCTGCCCTGCTCGATCATTACTGGGCCAATATCGCGACCAATACGGTGCCTTTCCCCGGCTGCCACGAAGCGCTCGACCTGCTTGACAGGCACGGCTGCGAGCTCGCCATTTGCACGAACAAGTCCGAAAAGCCGGCGCGCGAATTGCTCGACGCGCTTGGCCTGACGCACCGCTTTGCCGTGATCTACGGCGGAGACACGCTGGGACGCGAACGCGCCAAGCCGCTGCCCGACATGCTGCAAGCCGCCATCGCCGATTGCGGCGGCGGACGCGCTGCGATGATCGGTGATTCAACCTATGACATGCGCGCGGGCCGTGCCGCAGGTGTGACGGTGGTGGCATGCCGTTTCGGCTATCACGATGTGCCGGTGTCCGAATTGGGCGGCGACGTTCTAATCGATGACCTCTATCACCTTGTTCCCGCTCTAGAAAACTTGTCCTGTTGAAGCCGTAGGCTGGGTGTATTGACTTAACAACACAGTAGTCTACCTTCCGCCTCGGGACATCCCACAGGGGGAGATGGATATGTACAGCGAACAGGACCTGCGCGATGCCGTAGCGGGCGGCGCTATCAGTGCAGAAAACGCAGATGCCCTGCGCCAACACGTGGCGCACATGCGCAAGATGCCGGTGACGGACGAAGAAAACTTCCGCCTCGTCAACAGTTTTAACGATATTTTCGTGACCATCGCAGCCGTGCTGCTGCTCGTCGCCATGGCGGGTATCGGCAGCGCCCTCGTGGCCGGACTTGCTGGCGCGCTGGTTGCAATCGCTGCGTGGTTCATGGCTGAATTCTTCACCAAGCGCCGCCGTATGGCGCTGCCGTCCATCGTGCTGATGCTGGCCTTCGTGGGCGGTGTGGTTGCCGCTCCGATCGAGATCCTCAGCGAGACTGCTGCCGACCAGAACGAGCGGCTAATGGGCGCGCTTGTGGCCGCCAGCTTCATTGCAGGCGCAATTGGCGCTTACCTCCACTGGCGGCGTTTCATGGTGCCGATCACCATCGCTGCCTTGAGCGCCACGGTAGCCGCATCGGTCATCGCGCTGATCGTGACTGCGATTGGTCCCGAGAGCATCGCCAATCCCGAACGCCTCGTGCTTGCGCTGGTCTTTATCGCTGGCCTTGCGATCTTCGCCTTCGCCATGCGCTGGGACATGAGTGACCGCAGCCGGTCAACACGGCGCAGCGATGTGGCCTTCTGGCTTCACTTGCTGGCCGCTCCGATGATCGCGCATCCGCTGTTCCACTGGCTCGGCATCACCGATGGCAGCATGGTCGGCATAGGCGGCGCCATTGCGGTGCTGGCGGTGTACCTGGCTTTCGGACTGGTTGCGCTCGCAATCGACCGCAGAGCACTGCTGGTCTCGGCCCTCGCATACGTGCTGTTCGCGCTTGTCGAACTATTCGACGAATTCGGCATGGTCGAATTGTCAGTGGCGCTTACCGCACTCGTCATCGGATCGGCGTTGCTGATGCTAAGCGCTTTCTGGCCCGGAATTCGCGGTGTGGTGGTGACCAAGCTTCCCGGCGCCTTGCAAGCGCGCCTGCCTGTTGCTGGCGCGATGCCGCAAGCCGCCTGAATATATACACAGTTGGAGAAGCCCGTCGGTCAGCGACTCGCGGGCTTTTCTATGCCTCCACGGCTTTCACCAGCCGCCGTTCGACAGGGGCCAGCACGCCGCCGAGATCGTGTCCGCGCTTGAGGACTTGCCCCTGCTCGCCGAACAATGTCCACATGCCCTGCTTGTTGCGGAGAGCCGGGCGCTTTTCCACCCGCGTCTGCGGCACTTCGGTAGCGCGGCGGAAAGCTGCGAAAATCGCGCAATCCTTCGTGAAGTCCATCGCATAATCGCGCCATTCACCCGCTGCCACCATGCGGCCGTACAGGTCGAGGATGCGCACCATCTCCTGCCTCTCGAAGCCGATCTGGGAAGGTGCGCGATTGCCGGGGAATGGGAGAATATTGGGAGCGCCGGGCAAGGACCGCATCAGTTCTTGGTGCCGCTCTTGCGCCCGCTGAACAGGTCGGACTCACCGTCTTCAGCCGCAGTTTCGGCCGCTGGCAAAGCCTTGCGCAATACTTCTACCTGTTTCGAAAGTTCTGCGATCTGGTCTTGCAGCGCCTCTACCTGTTCATTCGGCGCGGGATCACATGGCTCGTCGCATGGCGTACCGTATGGGATGAACTCCTTGACCCAGTCTTCCGCCGGGACAAGCGTCGATCGCGCCTTTAGGCCGACCATCGTGGCACCCTCTGGCACGTCTTCGGTGACAACGGCGTTGGCACCCACGCGGGCGCGCTCTCCAATAATAATCGGTCCGATAATCTGCGCGCCGGAACCGATGATGACATTGTCGCGCAAGGTCGGATGGCGCTTGCCGCCCTCACCATTGGTGGGATTGGTGCCGCCCAGCGTAACGCATTGGTAAATCGTGACATTGTTGCCGATTTCGGCTGTTTCGCCGATGACGGTAAAGCCATGATCGATGAAGAAATTCTCGCCGATCTTTGCACCGGGATGAATGTCGATCGCGGTCAGGAAGCGGCTGAAATGATTGACCAATCTGGCAAGCAGATACATTTCCGCTTCGAATAGCCAATGCGCCACCTTGTGCAGGCCGAGCGCAAGGACACCGGGATACAGAAGGATTTCCCAGCGCGAGCGCGGCGCCGGGTCGCGGGCATGGACCGAGTCCAGATAGCTGATCAGCCGTTCGAACATCGCGATATCAGTTTCCCATCAAAACCCGCTCAAAGCAAGCGGGGCTCTTCCGGACCGTGCACAGCCTCCAGTGCAGCGCGCCAGATTCCCTGTGTAGGTGGGGCCTTTCGCTCGAGAGACAAGCGATCGATTGTGGCGACCAGTCGCTCCAGATCGGCCTGAGAGCGGCTTGCGCGCGGGATGAGGTAGTCTGCAGCATCGGCGGGCAAAGGCAGTCCGCGTTCCTCCGCGAGGGACAGAAGCAGTCCTTTCGCCATCTCATCATCGGGCAGGCCGATATCCAACTGGAGCGAACCGCCGAGCCGCGATCTGAGATCCGGCAGGGTGATATCCCAGGGTGGCTCACCGCCGACGATGAGCAATGCCGTGCCGCTTTCCTGTGCGCGGTTCCAGCGGTGGAACACGGCGTCTTCGTCCAGCAAGTGCGCGTCGTCGAGCGATTCGCCAGCACCGCTTTCAGCAAACCAGCGTGCAAAAAGTGATTTACCCGAACGCGGCGTGCCGGTGAGTACGGCGGTACGAAAAGGCCAGCTTGCGGGGGCAGCCAGAGCTTCTGCGACATGCGCATTGCCCGTTCCCACGACGATGCGTGAGGGGCCTGTTCCGGCCTTCAACGGAAGGGCGATCTGCTCCACCGGCTCGCTCCTGCCAGCGCCTAACGCGAAATGCCGAGCGCGTTCGACCCTTCATTCACAGCCCAGCCGCGCGAACGCAAGGCACCCGCCAGTGCGGAGAGCTCGCCATTGTAAGTCACGCGCAGCACTGATGCGCCGCCGATCGCGGTCGAATTCACCGTAACACTGCTGACACCCGGCGTGCCGCGAAGGAGCGACAGGGCAGTGTCAAACGAGGCCGCATCTGGAGTGGCAACTTGCACCGCAAAGGTCGCCGCTGCTGCAGTCGTAGCTGTCGGCTGCGGCGTCGGCTCGACTTCTGTAGTGTCTTCGCCGCCAGCCGGTTCACGCGCCGCGTTGCTCTCGGCCAACTCGCCGCTGCGAGCCTCTTCGAGAAGCGCACGAAGCGCGGGACTGATTTCGACATTGTCGAGTGTCAGGGTCGGATCGGGTCGTAATGTTCCTGCACTCAACGCTGCTGAATAAATCCTGTCGAATCGCTCGATCGCACGGTTGAGCATGGCTGGTAGAGCCGCCTCGCTGTCCGCGCGCAGTGAAAAATCGGCGAGATAGCGGTTGTCCGGACCATATCGCGCCGTAAAGCGCCCTTCGACCGGGCCGCCCGGATACTCCCAATGCAGATTGGCAATCGGCACGAGCACGTCTGCCGCACCAAACTGGTCGAGAATGTTGTTCCACCATGCGCGGCTGCGGCGACCTGTCTGGCCGTAAGTCAACAGCAGCGATTCGCCGCCCGCGCCCGAGGGGCGGACATAATCGATGGCGCTGTTCCCGAACTGGTATTGCGCCCATGCGTGCTGCCACGGATTGCGCACTTCGAACATCGTCTGCGTGCCGCCCGAAATCATAGTCGGCAAGGTCAGCATCGGCGCAGAGCGATTGCGCGAGCCGGTCGAGCCAAGCAGTGCGCCTGCCCTCTGCCGATCGAAAATGACGCCCAACCGAGCGATGTAGCGGCGCGGACCGATATTTTCCTCCTCGACCACGATGGCCGCGACCAGCGAATCGAGCCGGTCATCCGAGATATCCGGCCCGTCGAGTTGTTCCCACGCCTTGCGCTGGGCTTCTTTCCAGCCGTTTTGGCGCGCTTCCTCCGGACTGTCTCCGGTAGTGTTCACCTCGATGCCGCCCACGTCGATATCGCTGCTGCTGGCGACAGGCGCGATGCCTCGTTCCCCTGCAACCTGTGCTATCAACGATGTGATTGCGACAAGGCACAGCAATGCCGCAGCCACGGCCCCTATAAGAGCTGGAAGGTGCCTGGCAGGCGGGCGGAAGAGGATCGAAAGTGTTCTCATCGGGGAAATCGCCCGCCTTTTGCCTAAAGGCGAGTGGAAATCCAAGCACGAAAGCCTATGGGAGCATGATGAGTTCGGACACACCCTCTTATACATACGAGCAAGCCGGGGTCTCGATCGATGCGGGCAATGCGCTCGTCAAGGCGATCGGACCGCTGGTCAAGGCCACCATGCGCCCCGGTGCAGATGGCGAAATCGGCGGTTTCGGCGGCTTCTTCGATCCCAAGGCGGCGGGCTACAAGGATCCGCTGCTGGTGGCGGGGAATGATGGTGTGGGCACCAAGCTCAAGCTCGCTATCGAGAACGACAGGCACGACAGCGTCGGGATCGACCTGGTTGCCATGTGCGTGAACGACCTGATCGTGCAGGGGGCAGAACCCTTGTTCTTCCTCGACTACTTTGCCACCGGCAAGCTCGACAACGGCGTGGCCGAGCGGGTCATCGCGGGTATCGCCGAAGGCTGCAGCGAAGCCGGCTGCGCGCTGATCGGCGGCGAGACGGCGGAAATGCCGGGCATGTATGCCGAAGGTGACTACGACCTTGCAGGCTTCTGTGTCGGCGCGGTCGAGCGGGGGGAACAGTTGACGGGCGAGAGAGTCGCGCCCGGCCACGTCCTTCTCGGCCTCGCGAGTTCTGGCGTTCACTCGAACGGTTTCTCGCTCGTGCGCCGCCTTGCCAGTGACAAGGGCTGGAAACTCGACCGCCCTGCCCTGTTCGATCAGGACCAGTTGCTGATCGACACCCTGATTGCGCCGACGCGAATTTATGTGGAAAGCCTCCTGCCTGTCGTGCGCGCTGGTCAGATCGATGCGCTGGCACACATCACGGGTGGCGGTTTGCTTGAAAACCTACCCCGCGTCCTCCCCGAGGGTGCGCGCGCTGTTGTTGATGCCGATAGCTGGAAACAGCCGCGCCTGATGGCGTTCCTGCAGGCGCAGGGCAATATCGAGCCCGGAGAAATGGCGCGCACGTTCAATTGCGGCATCGGCATGGTGCTGGCGGTCACGCCGGACAAGGTCGATTCGGTGAAGGATGCGCTCGCCGAAGCCGGCGAAACGGTCTGGCAAATCGGCGAGATTGTTGAAGGCCAGCGCGGTTGCACCGTACGCGGTTCGGCGGGCACATGGTCGGCAAAGCAGGACTGGGATGCCGGACACGATGCCTGAGGCAAAAGTGCCGCAAAAGGTCAAGGTCGCTTGCCTGCTATCGGGCAACGGTACGACAATGTCGGCGCTGCTGTTCCAGTCCAAACTATCCGATTGCCCCTATGAAATCGTGCTGGTCGCCAGCAATAATCCCGATGCACCCGGACTGAAGATTGCCGCGGCGGAAGGGATCGCGACCTTTTCGCACGACCATCGCGGCATGGATCGCCGCGCGCACGAAGAGGTAATCGACGCGGCCCTTCGCGATTCGGGGGCGGAGTATCTCGCGCTGTGCGGATACATGCGCATCCTGACCGAAGAGTTCTTCGCCGGATGGGAAGGCCGGATGGTCAATACCCATCCCTCCCTGCTGCCGAAATACAAGGGCCTCGACACCCACCAGCGCGCGATCGATGCCGGAGACGCCTACGGTGGTTGCTCGGTGCATGTCGTGACGCCCGAACTCGATGGCGGGCCGGTGCTTGGCCAAATGCCGGTCGCGATACTGCGCGATGACACTGCAGACAGCCTCGCCAGTCGCGTTATCCTCGCTGAATACCAGCTCTACCCGCGCATTTTTGCCGAATATGTCGGACGGCAGTACCGTGCGGACTGGCTGTTCGACCGCGTGCAGGAACTGGCCATGGCACTTCCCGAAGCCGAGGCACGTGAAAGCCACGGGTCACCTGGCTGGCGCACCGGCGGGAAGAGCGGCAAGTTCTTCGCCCATTTCAACGACCAACACCACGGCAGCGAACATATCGCCGTGCTGGTCAAGACCGGCGGACCGGACGAGGTCATCGGTCTGTCCGAAACCGCGCCCGAGACCTATTTCAAACCCGCCTATTACGGCGCGAGCGGCTGGGTCGGGATCATCCTCAACCGGCCCGGGGTCGATTGGGACAATGTCGCCGAATGGCTTGAGCGTAGCTGGCGCATGGTCGCTCCCAAGCGGTTGACAAAACTGCAGGAAATAGCGGACCAGTTCTGACCGATGCCCCCTCGCCCACACCCGCTGTCCCGCTCTCCCATGGTCGGGCGCAGCTGTGGGTGGCTGGAAAGCGCCTGGTCCAAGGGTGTCTTCTCGCGCCCCTCGCTCGATCCGGAGGCGCTTTTCGACAAGGCGCTGGGTGATGCCCTTGCACACGGCGAATATGGCCTCCGCGCCGCAGATGAGGTGGATGATTTCCGGCTGCGATTGCAGAGCTTGTGCGCAGCGCTCGAAAGCGAGGCGACGCTCAATTCGCTGGGTCTCACCATCGCGCACGGACAGCTTGTTCGAGTTATCCGCCAGCGGCTCGATCTCGGCGCGCTGTGGAGCCAGCAGCCCGACCTTGCTGCTACGCCGCTTGCCCCTCCTATTATCATCGTCGGACAGATGCGTAGCGGTACGACCCGCATTCACCGATTGCTCGCCGCCGATCCGCAATTTGCCGCGACCCGCTTTTGCGACAGTTGGCATCCAGTCCCGCGCAAGCCGGACACGCGGCCAGCATGGTCTGCCCTGTCCCTCGTGTTTGCACGAACACTCGATCCCTGGCTCGATTCGATCCATCCGTTCGGCGTGACACGCCCCGACGAGGAACTGGGCTGGCTCGCCTGCGCGCTCAACCACTGCGCCTATGAAGCGCAGTGGCGCGTGCCGTCCTTCACGGCCTTCTCTGAAAGCCGAGACCCTGCGCCGGTCTATCGTGAATTTGCGCGAATCCTCGCAACCGATGCAGCCAACCATGGCAATGCGCACTTGCCGCGCGTGCTCAAGGTCCCGCAATTTGCGGAGGACCTTTCCGCATTGCTGGCCGAATTTCCCGATGCCCGCGTGATCCTGACCAATCGCTGCGACCAGCAAACCGCCGCGAGCGCTGCCTCGCTCGTCGCCAACCAGATGACGATCCAGTCGGATCATGTCGATATGGCATGGATCGAGAAGGAGATGGCGCGCAAGATCGCTTTGCGACAGGACCGGATGGATTCCGCGCTAGCCGAATTTGCCGGACCGGTCACAAGGGTGGATTTCGATGCGCTGTCCGCGAATTGGGAAGGCCAGGTCGAGCGGATTTATTCGGAACTCCGCTTGCCGATGAGCGAACTCTCGCTCGCCGCTATCCGTAACGAGCATGAGCGCGCAGCCACTTCGGAACACCGTGAACACGCACGCCAATATCGCGCTTTTGCCAGCGCCGAAGCCTGACAGGTCAGCGGCTAAACCCGCGCGACCTGCTCGTTTGAGTGCGCGTCTTCGCTTCCCAAAATTGATTGGAAAGATGATGCCGGATACACGGCGTAAGCCTGCCACTCGCACAGCTTGCGTCCGACGACGCGGGCGCGCCACTGCGTGGCACGCGCCATGCGCGGATCATGGCTGTGCGCCGATCCGCTGATCAACACGTGATCCCTCCGCCTGCTGATTGAAGTCGCATTCAAGCGAAACTCCGGCGAAAGCCGCGACATTCGCTGTAGCGCATCAAGCGACTGAGACTTACCCATGATCGCATTGCACGAACTGTCGATCAGGCAGAAATCCTCATGCACAAGATCTTCCAACGCATCGATATCATGCGCGTTGATAGCCCGGATAAACTTCCGGACGATCGCAACACGAGAAGTCGGACGCCAGATACGCATGAGTGCTCCCCCCTCCGCACGACATGTGCGACTCGTGCGAACTGCGGATTAGCGTCCGCAGTTCGCAACAACACTCAGCAACCTAGTAGATTAGCGCAAAATTCGGAATGGCCGTTGGCCGAGTTGCGCAATTAAATTGCCTTATCCGACGATTTCGTCTTCGTTGAAGAAGAATTCAATTTCGGTCTTGGCATTCTCGTCACTGTCAGAACCGTGGACCGAATTGGCCTCGATGCTTTCAGCAAACGACTTGCGGATCGTGCCTTCATCGGCATCGGCAGGGTTGGTTGCGCCCATGATCTTGCGGTTGCGCGCCACGGCGTCTTCACCTTCAAGAACCTGCACCACGACCGGGCCGCTGATCATGAAGTCGACCAGTTCACCGAAGAAAGGACGTTCCTTGTGGACCGCGTAAAAGCCTTCGGCCTGCTCGCGGGTCATCTGGATGCGCTTGGAAGCGACAACGCGCAGACCGGCCTTTTCCAGCATGTTGGTGACAGCACCGGTCAGGTTGCGGCGTGTGGCATCGGGCTTGATGATCGAGAACGTGCGGGTAACCGCCATGGGAATTTCCTTCGGTAAATCGGGTGAATCAATTGCGCGCGCCCCTAGCGCCACTGCTCCCTTACGGCAAGCCCGGTGCGTATCCGCAGCTTATTCGCCCGGCGCGCGGCTCATGGTCAGCATGGCAGTGGTTCTGCCTTCCGAAGTGCTGGCATTGAAGCTGAATGTCTCGCCGTCCGGCCCTTCACCGCTGATAATGCGGTTTGCACCTGACGTCATTTCCATGCCGAATTCGATCCCTGCGGCAACTGCCTGCCTGCGATAGAACGCAGTCATCTCTTCGACCGACGCGCTACTTGTCATGATGATGAGACTGCCTTGGCCGTCATTGCCGCTCACCACGGTATTGGTGACAACTTCGGCTCCCGGATAGATGCTGAAGCCCTCGGGAAGATCTGCCTCAAGGTCGCTGCGACTTGTTACGAAGGTTTCATTGCCATCATCGTCGGTGAAGCGCATCTCGGCTTCGCCACTATCGTTGTCGGTCCGATATTCTGCCGTGCCATCCTCGGTTTCGATCGTCGTGGTGTCGCTGTCCCCACATGCCGCAAGCGCAAGCGCCCCGACCAATGCCATCAACAAGCGCATGATTTCCCCCTCCAATAACCGACGAGGTCGTGATTGCACACAGGACCGGAAGGTCAAGGCCCTTCGACCCAGCGCCCGTCCTGCTGTTTCCAGAACTTGCGCTCCAGACCCTCGCGGGTTTCAAGCGTTTTCCATGTCTCGCGCGCCTGGCCGCGCGTCGCATCGTCGAACAGGTAGAGCACGCGGCTAAAGCCGTCGCCCGGCTCGCGCCATTGGCCGTCGGCGATCAGCAGGAAACTCGCGCCATTGACGGGTCCCACCTCGTTCGAAAGCAGGATCGGCTGGCGCGCATCATGCTCGTCGCCTGCAAGGCCATTGGCAAGGAATGCCTGAGGGGTCGCCTCCCACAGCGCGCCAGATATTGTATCGAGCAGGTCGAGATCGTCAGCCACCACCAGCAACCGCTCTCCCGCCTCGCGCACCTTGCGAGCGAGCAAGGCGATGGCGGCCGGAGCCGGGTCGCTGGAAAGGAGATAGAAGTCTACTCTCACGAAGCTTTTTCTCCTTTCGATCTACGGCAGCGTTCGGAACAGAACTTCACCTCGTCCCAGTCCCGCTCCCACTTCTTGCGCCATGTGAATGGCAGGCCGCACGCTGCGCAGGTCTTGGTGGGCAGGTCTGCCTTCTTGCGCATCCTGCCCATTCAATGCCGCCCTGCCGCTTCGCTGCCTGAAGGCATGACGCCTTAGCTTTCGACCGTATCGCGCACGAAGCGGTCAATCAGGCGTACGCCATAGCCGGTTGCGCCCTTGTCCCAGGTCGCGCCGGGCTTGTCTGCCCAGACCATGCCGGCAATGTCGCAATGCGCCCAGTTCACGCCATCCTCGATGAACCGCTGGAGATATTGCGCGGCTGTGATCGAGCCTGCCCAGCGCGGACCGACATTCTTCATGTCCGCGATCGGACTGTCGATCAGCTTGTCATACTCAGGCGCAAGCGGGAAACGCCACAACTTGTCACCACTCGTTTTGCCCGCAGCCAGCAGATTGTCCGCCAGCGCATCATCGTTGGAGAACACCCCGCCGTGTTCGTGGCCCAATGCGATCATCATCGCGCCGGTCAGCGTGGCAAGGTCGACCACGGTGTCAGGCTTGAACTCCCGCTGTGCCCAGGTGAGCGCATCGCACAATACCAGCCGACCCTCGGCATCGGTGTTGATGACCTCGATCGTCTGCCCGCTCATGCTGGTCACGACGTCGCCGGGACGCTGTGCATTGCCGTCGGGCATGTTTTCGACAAGGCCGCATACACCGATGATGTTGGCCTTCGCCTTGCGTCCGGCCAAGGCCAGCATCGCACCCGCGACCGCGCCCGCGCCGCCCATGTCCCACTTCATGTCTTCCATGCCCGCACCCGGCTTGAGCGAGATGCCGCCCGTGTCAAAGGTCACACCCTTGCCCACGAAAACGGTCGGCTTGTCGCCTGCATTGCCGCCCATCCACTTAATGACGAGCAGCTTGCTGTCGCGGCGCGAGCCCTGCCCGACTCCAAGCAGCGCGCCCATGCCGAGTGTGCGCATCTCGTCTTCATCGAGCACCTGAATTTCGGCACCAGTGCCCTTGAGACGCTCCTGGCAGCGTTCGACGAAAGACTGCGGATAGATCACGTTCGCAGGTTCTGCGACGAGTTCGCGAGTGAACTCCACGCCGGTCGCCACCGCGCGGGCATCTTCCCACGCCGCTTGCGTGCCATCCGGAGCGCCTACGGCGTCGATTGTTTTCAACGTACGCTTTTGCTCGTCGCGCAGCCTAGTGCGATAGGTGTCCCACCGCCAGCTGCGCAGTCGTGCTCCCATCAGGACAGCAGCCGCGTCTTCTGCCGAAAGGCCGCTATCGCTGAAATCGATGGCCAACGCTTTCTCGCCGCTGGTCAGATATTTCGCGGTCAATGCCGCGCCTGCCTTTTCCAGCGCAGCGAGGCGTCCGGCATCCTTTTTCTTGCCGGCACCAACAAGGGCGAGTCGCACGACATTGCCATCGGCTTCATGGAAACCGTCGAAGACCTGCCCTGCCTTGCCGGTGAAGCGAGAGGCCTTGGCCCCTTCGGCAACGGCACGCGGCAAATCGGCAGGGAGCTTGTCCTGATCGACTATGCGGGCGACGATTCGCGGGCTTTCAGCATCTAGGCTGTCGTGGAATTCAATCTTCATGGAGGCTCCCGGGGACTGGTGTTCTGTGTCTGGAATGCAAGGATTTACGGCCCTGCAAAGCTGACATTGCAGTTAGGAGCGCGTGGTGCGATAGGCAAGCCATGCTCCCCGGCTCGACACATATGCCCCAGGCCATGATCCGACAAATTTCTGCCACTGGCGCGGCAGGCATCGCGCTCCTTTGCGCCGTGCCTCAGGCCGCTGCGCAAGACGAAGATGCTCTCGAAACGCAGGTAACGGCTCCGGCCGTCCCCGAATTCAACGATGATGGCCAGCGCCAGATCGGATTTGAGGCCGATACGCTGGAATATGACCAGAACACCGATACGGTCAGCGCATCGGGTAATGTTATCCTTCGATCGGGCGACCAGTCGTTGCGTGCGGATGAGGTTACCTGGAACCGCCTTAGCGGAGAGATCATCGCGACCGGCACCGTGCGGCTGGTTGATGAGGACGGCAACCAGCTCTTTACCGACAGCCTGACCTTGACCGACGAGCTTGAAGCCGGCGCGATGACGAACCTGCTGCTCGCTTTTCGGCAAGGCGCGCGCCTTGCTGCCGTGCAGGCGACCCGCACCGAAGATGGCGACATTGCGCTGGACCGGGCAGTCTATTCCTCTTGCGCGGTTGTCGATGCCGACGGCTGTCCGAAGAGCCCAAGCTGGCGCATCACGGCAGAGCGGGTGTTTTACGACAGTGAGACCGAACAGATCCGCTTTACCGGTGCCTATCTCGAATTGTTCGGTGCGCGGATCCTGCCGCTACCCGGCCTGACCGTTCGTGCCGATGGACGGGCAAGCAGCGGTTTCTTCGTCCCCGACATCGGTCTGACCGCATCCAACGGTGTCGAGATCAGCGAGAGCTTCTACTGGCGGCTGGCCGACAACCGCGACCTGACCGTAACCGGCTACGTATACACCGAAGCCGCGCCGATGGTGTACGCCCAGTATCGCCACCTCACCGGCAATGGTGCCTTTCAGGTCGAAGGCTATGCCACTTACGGTTCGCGCATACCGCTCAATGCAACAGTGCCGACGTCCGAGAACGACCTGCGCGGCTATCTCGCCGCCAATGGTCGCTTCCAGCTTGACGAGAACTGGACCGCACAAGGGTCGCTCCGGCTCGCCAGCGACCGCACATTCCTGCGTCGTTATGACATCAGCCGCGAGGATCGCATCCGCTCGACCGTCTCGCTCGAGCGGATCGATGACAATTCGCTTGTCTCGATTGCGGGATGGGCAACGCAGGCGCTTCTTGTCAGTACAGATCAGGGACAGGTCCCGATCGCGCTGCCGCTGATCGATGCGCGATACAGGCTGGAAGACCCGGTCTTCGGCGGCCAGGTCGAATTGCAGGCCAATACACTCGCCATAACTCGCACCGAAGGGCAGGACACGCAGCGCGCCTTCACCCGTGCGCAGTGGGACCTTCGGCGCATCACGCCGTGGGGGCAGGAAGTGACCGTCACCGGCCTGCTGCGCGGCGATGTCTACCATTCGGATGGCAATTTGCTCACCAGCAACCCGTTTTACCGCGGCGAAGGGGGCTGGCAGACGCGCGGCGTGGCGTTGGCAGCGGTGGACGTGAAATGGCCATTCATCGGCAGTTTCCTTGACGGAACGCAGATCCTGACCCCGCGTGTTCAACTGGTCGCCGCGCCGGACATCCGCAATCTCGACATCCCCAACGAGGATGCCCGCGCCATCGACTTGGAAGATTCCAACCTTTTCGCGCTCGACCGCTTTCCGGGCTACGATCGCGTCGAAGATGGCGTGCGACTGACCTACGGTGTGGACTGGCAAGCCAACTTCCCCGGCTGGCGAATCGCGAGTTCGATCGGCCAGTCCTATCGCCTCACCGACGAACCCACGCTGTTTCCGGACGGTACCGGCCTCAACGAGCAATGGTCCGATTTCGTCGGGCGGACCGAGGTTCGCTACAACGACTTCATCAAGTTCACGCACCGCTTCCGGCTCGACAAAGACAATTTCGCCGTACGCCGCAACGAAGTGGACGCGACGGTCGGATCGGACAGCACCTATTTCGAGATCGGCTATTTGCGGCTCGACCGGGATATCGACTTCACCTTCGAGGATTTGCAGGATCGCGAAGAATTGCGCGCTGCAGGGCGACTTGCCTTTGCGCGTCACTGGTCGATATTCGGCTCGGCAGTGGTCAACCTGACCGACCGGGAGGAAGACCCCTCCTTCACCGCCGACGGGTTCGAACCCCTGCGCACACGGCTTGGCATTGCCTATGCCGATGATTGCCTCGAATTCGGCCTGACATGGCGGCGCGATTACATTCAACTTGCCGATGCGCAGAGCGGCAACAGTTTCCGCCTGTATTTCAGTCTGCGCAACCTCGGGTTCTGAGCGCAATGCCGGTCAACTCACCCTTGGCGAAAACGGGCGGCTCAGCTAGGGTTCAGCCTTGGTTTCACATCAGCTACACGCATATCGGGCGCACAAGTGACCGCGCCGTCTACAGGATTATGAAAAACGTGAATTTCACCGTGAAAAAAGCAGTTCGTTCGGCCATTGCCGGAATTGGCGCCGCGATTATCGCCGCGCCGCTTTCCAGCACTGGCGCACTGGCGCAGGCCGGGGGCAGCGACGCATTCAACCTGCCCGAAGACGTGTCGTTCATCATGGAGCAGGTGCAGGAGCCCAATCAGCGCCGCGCCACCGCCCGCGTAAACGGCAACATCATCACCGGCACGGATATCGATCATCGCCTTGCGCTGATCCTATCGGCGCAGAATGTCGAACTTGCTCCCGAAGATGTTGCGACGCTGCGTTTGCAGGTTCTGCGGAACCTGATCGACGAGACATTGCAGATCCAGGAAGCCGCTGCGCAGGACATGGAAGTGACGGCGGAGGAAGTGAATGCCTCCTACGAACGCTTCGCCGTTGAATCGCGCGGGATGAGCGTTGCCGAAATGGACGCCTATCTCGCTTCGGTCGGGTCGTCTTCGCGCTCGATCAAGCGCCAGATCCAGGGCGAACTGGCGTGGGAGCGCCTATTGCGCCGCAACGTCGCGCCATTCGTAAACGTTTCCGAAGGCGAAGTGACAGACCTGTGGGAACGCCTGCAGGAATCACGCGGCACGACCGAATACCGTCTCGGCGAGATTTTCCTATCGGCCAATTCGGCCAATAACGAACAGGTCCGCGCCAATGCGCAGCAGATCATCGCCCAATTGCGCCAGGGCGGCAGCTTTGTCGCCTATGCACGCCAATATTCCGAAGCGTCGTCCGCAATCGTCGGCGGCGATCTCGGCTGGATCCAGCTCGAGCAATTGCAGCAGCCGCAACTCGAAGCCGCAGCTGCCCAGATGACTCCCGGCCAGCTTGTCGGACCGCTGGAAATTCCCGGCGGCTATTCGATCCTGCTGATGATTGACCAGCGCCAGATTGGCATGGCCGACCCGCGCGATGCCGTGCTCAGCCTGAAGCAGATTTCCTACGTGTTCGAACCGGGCACCACTCCGGCTGAAGCTGAGCGCCAGGGTGCCGCATTCATTGCCGCAGTGCAGGGAATGAACGGTTGTGGATCGGCAGATGCCCAGGCAGCTGCGGTCGGTGCCACTACGGTCGACAACGATCAGATCACTGCGCGCCAGCTTCCCGAAGCACTGCAGGGCGTGCTGTTGCAGTTGAATGTCGGCCAGGTCACGCCGCCATTCGGTGATCTGAGCGATGGCATCCGCGTGCTGATGCTATGCGGCCGGGACGATCCGCAGGAAACTGCCGGTCCCTCCATTCCGCAGATCATGGCGCAGTTGGAAGATGAACGCATCAACCGCCGCGCCCAGCGCTATTTGCGTGACCTGCGGCGCGATGCGGTGATCGAATATAACTGATCCGGTGAAGCCTCTCGCTGTATCGCTTGGCGATCCGGCGGGAGTCGGACCGGAGATCATCGCGGCAGCATGGGCTGATCGCGACAAGCTGGGGCTGCCGCCGTTCGTAGTCATTGGCGGCAGTCAGATCATGGCCAGCGCTGCGGGCCATGCTGACATCCCCGGCATTGACGGACCGGACGGTGATTACCGCCCTGCCCGGCCTGACGAACAGTCGGCACAGATCGCACTGGCCTCGCTCGAACAAGCCATTGCAGGAACACTCGCCGGCCATTTCAGCGGCGTCGTTACCGCGCCGGTAGCGAAATCCGCGATAGCGCAGGTCTCCCCCGCCTTCATCGGCCAGACCGAATTGCTCGCCGACAGCTGCGGTTTAGGCCGAGAGAGCGCGGTGATGATGCTGGCGGGGCCGAGCCTCAAGACCGTCCCGCTCACCGTCCATTGCGCGATTGCCGATGTGCCGGACCTGATTTCGCAGGATCTTATCATCCACCGCACCCACATCGTGGCGCGCGCGCTGCAAGCCGATTTTGGAATCGCGGCACCGCGCATCGCAATCGCTGGACTGAACCCCCATGCGGGCGAGGACGGGCGCATGGGCCGCGAGGAAATCGACATTATCGCGCCAGCCATCGCCCAATTGCGCGGCGAAGGTATCGACGCGACCGGTCCGCATCCTGCCGACACGCTGTTCGCTCCGCACAAGCGCAGCACCTATGATGCCGTGATTGCAATGTATCACGATCAGGCGCTGGTGCCGCTGAAGGCGCTCGATTTCGACGAAGGCGTGAACATCACGCTAGGCTTGCCGATCGTGCGCACCTCGCCCGATCACGGCACTGCGTTTGACATCGCGGGCCAAGGCATCGCCCGTCCCGACGCTATGATTGCCGCGATCCGCATGGCAGGCGAAGTCGCCTCGCGGCGCGCCAATGGCTGATCTTCCGCCGCTACGCGAAGTCATCAAGACGCACGGCCTCTCCGCATCCAAAGCTCTGGGACAAAATTTCCTGTTCGACGAACAATTGCTGGGCCGGATCGCCGCGATTCCGGGTGATCTGGAGGACAAGGCCGTGCTCGAGATCGGGCCGGGACCGGGTGGCCTGACCCGCGCCCTGCTGAGGGCCGGGGCTCGCGTCACCGCTATCGAGCGCGACAGCCGCTGCATCCCCGCCCTCGCCGAATTGCAGGCAGCCTTCCCCGACCGCTTGCGTGTGGTGGAAGATGATGCACTCGCCATCGATCATGGCAAACTGATGGGCGAACCCTTCGCAGTTGTCGCCAATCTTCCCTACAATATCGGCACTTTACTGTTCACCCGCTGGCTCGCCGAGAGCGCGTGGCCGCCGCGCTGGACCAGCCTCACCCTCATGTTCCAGCAAGAAGTCGCCCGCCGGATTGTCGCTGCGGAAGGATCGGGCGAATATGGCCGCCTTGCAGTTCTCGCCCAATGGCGCAGCCGTGCCAGATTGGCGATGAAGGTGCATCGCAGCGCCTTCACCCCGCCGCCAAAGGTGATGAGCGCCATCGTGCATGTCGAGCCTGATGATGCGCCAGAGGGAGTCACAATCAGGACGCTCGAGCGCTTGACCGAAGCTGCGTTCGGCCAAAGACGCAAGATGTTGCGGCAAAGCCTGAGGGGACTTGAAGGTGGACTGAAAGCGCTTGAAACGGTCGGAGTGGACCCGACCCGCCGCGCAGAAACACTCAGCGTAGACGAGTTCGTTGCACTCGCCCGCGCGTTGGATAACCCAGAGATTCAGTCCGCTTGTTAACAGCTTGGCGCGTTCGGCGGCGGCTCCATTTGACAGCGCGCGATTGCCGCTTCAGGGCTGGCCGTCATGACACAGCTTTCGGACACAGAAACCGCGCTGATCGCGGACATCGACCAGGATCGCATGCTGGAGCGCACCCAAGGCTGGGCGGCGATCAATTCGGGCACCTCCAATCTCGACGGGCTTGAGAAGGTTGCCGCTGCCTTGGCTGAAGCCTTTTCGACGCTACCTGGCGAAGTCACCCTGCGTGCCCCGGCAGCTGTCACCGTGGTGGATTCCGAAGGCCGCGAGGTAGAGAAATTGCATGGCAAGCATCTCGTCTGTTCGGTTCGACCAGAGGCGCAGCGGCGCTTCCTGCTGACCGGTCATATGGATACGGTCTTCCCCGCCGATCACCCGTTCCAGGAGCAGACATGGCTCGATGACGAGACGCTCAATGGTCCGGGAACGGCGGACATGAAGGCCGGCCTTGCGATCATGCTGGAGGCTCTCACCGCGCTGGAAACCGGCGATGCGGCGCGCGATATCGGCTATGACGTGATGATCAATTCGGACGAGGAAACCGGATCGCTCTCTTCCGCCGCGCTGATCGACGAACTTGCACGCGGCAAACACGTAGCCCTGACCTACGAACCTTCCGCCCTGCCCGATGGCACGCTGGCTCATGCACGCGGTGGCAGCGGCAATTATGCCGTGAGCTTTACCGGCCGATCCGCCCATGCCGGGCGCAATCCGCAGGACGGGCGCAACGCCATCGTGGCTGCTGCCGATTGCGCGGTGCGGTTGAAGGCGATGCAGCATGGCGACCTGCCGATCAATCCGGCCAAGATCGATGGCGGAGCAGCGAACAACGTGGTGCCGGACAATGCCGTGCTGCGCTTTAATATCCGCCCCAAATCGACCGAGGCAGCCGAACAGTTCTCTCGCGATCTCAAGGTGCTCTTGAGCGAAATTGAAGCCGCACACGATGTTTCGATCCACTGCCACGGCGGCATTTCGCGTCCACCCAAGCCGGTCGATGCAAAGGCGCAGAAGCTGTTCGACCTCGTACGCGATACCGGCGCTGCACTTGGCCAGACAATCGGCTGGCAAAGCACCGGCGGCGTGTGCGACGGCAACAACATTGCTGCCAGTCACGTACCTGTGGTCGACACGATGGGTGTGCGTGGCGGGAAAATCCACTCACCCGAAGAATTCATGATCGTGCCATCGTTGACGGAGCGCGCGCAGCTATCGGCAGTGGTTCTTCACCGCCTCGCGACAGGAGAGAATTTGTGAGTCATGTGATGCGCGCTGCCACGGCGGAGGATCTCCAGCCACTGTATGAAATGGCCAAGCTGACAGGCGGCGGCTTCACCAATCTGCCTCCCGACCGCAATTCCCTGACCGAAAAGCTCGCCGGGTCCGACGCCGCCTTTGCGCGCGAGGGCGACGAGATCGAAGGCGAGACCTTCGTGCTTGTGCTCGAGAACGCCGAGACAGGCGATGTGCGCGGCACCTGCCAGCTGTTCACAGCAGTCGGGCAGAACTGGCCGTTCTATTCATATCGCATCACCACGCTGACCCAGCATTCCAAGGAGCTTGATCGTACGGTCACCGCCGAACTGTTGAGCCTCGTCAACGATCTGGGCGGATGCAGCGAAGTCGGCGGATTGTTCCTCCATCCGGGCGAGCGCGCGGGCGGGCTCGGCCTGTTGCTGGCGCGCAGCCGCTATCTGTTCATCGCCAGCCACCGCGAACGCTTTGGCGAGCGCATCCTTGCAGAGCTGCGCGGGATCATCGACGAACGTGGCGGATCGCCTTTCTGGGACGCAATCGGCGGCAAGTTCTTCGGCATGAGTTTCCAGGAAGCGGATGAGTTCAACGCCATACACGGCAACCAGTTCATCGCCGACCTGATGCCCAAGCATCCGGTCTATATCGCCATGCTGGATGAAGCGGCGCGCAAGGTGATCGGCCTTCCCCACCCCAGCGGCCGCGCAGCGATGCGGATGCTCGAAAACGAAGGATTCGCCTACCAGGGCTATGTCGACATTTTCGACGGCGGCCCGACCATGCTCGCCCCGACCGACAAGGTCCGCTCCATCGCCGGAGCGCATCAGGGTACGGTCGACAACATCAGCCTCGAAAAGGGGGAGAAGGCATTGCTGGCCACCGGTCAGATGAAGGACTTCCGTTGCTGCTACGGCGCGCGCGAAGTGCGCGAAGACGGGGTCGCCATCGATGCGCAGGCGGCCGACCTGCTCGGCGTGAGTGCAGGCGACCAGGTGTGGAGCATCTTGCGGTGAGCCTTACCGAAATCAATTTCGACGGGATTGTTGGCCCAAGTCACAATTACGCCGGGCTGAGCCTCGGCAATCTGGCTGCGACCAAGAACGCCGGAGCCACCGCCTATCCGCGTGCCGCTGCCTTGCAAGGCATCGCGAAGATGCGCGGCAATATGGCGATGGGTCTGGCGCAGGGCTTCCTCCTGCCACTTCCCCGCCCCGATCAAGGCTGGCTGGAGGAGCTTGCCGCCGACGAGACGACCGATCCCGCGCTGGTCGCGGGCGCGTGGTCGGCCAGTTCTATGTGGACCGCCAATGCCGCGACGGTCTCACCCGCTCCCGATACCGCCGATGGCAAATGCCACCTCACGGTCGCCAATCTCGTCACCATGGCGCATCGCAGCCACGAATGGCCCGATACGCTGGCGCAATTGCGGCTCGCTTTTGCCGACCCTGCGCATTTCGCGGTTCATGGTCCAGTGCCGCCGTGTTTCGGGGATGAGGGCGCTGCCAACCACATGCGCTTTGCCGGATCGCATGGCGGCGCGGGTGTCGAAGTGTTTGTCTACGGGCGCAGCGGCGGACCCTTCCCCGCGCGCCAGCACGAACAGGCCAGCCGCCTTGTCGCGCGCAAGCACGGCCTCGACCCCGACCGCGTGTTGTTCGTCGAGCAGGCTCCCGAAGCGATTGCGACGGGCGCGTTCCACAACGATGTTGTGGCAGTAGCCAATGAAGGTGTGCTGTTCACGCATGAAAAGGCCTTTGCGGACCCTGTAGGCACCTATGCCGCGATCACCGCGAAGTGCCCCGGCGCGCAAGTCGTGGAAGTGCCCGCTAGCGCGGTGAGCTTGAAAGAGGCGGTGGCCTCCTACCTGTTCAACGCCCAATTGCTCACCCCGCCCGATGGATCGGGGATGACACTGGTTGTGCCAGAAGAATGCCGCGAAAGCGTGCCTGTTTGGAAGTGGTTGCAAGACATGCTCGCGAGCAATGGCCCGATCCGCAACGTCAAGGTCGTCGATGTGCGTCAGTCCATGGCCAATGGCGGCGGTCCTGCGTGCCTGCGACTGCGCGTTGTTGCCGATCCCGCTACAGTCGATCCGCGCTTCATGCTCGATGAGACCAAGGCAGGCATGATCGAGCAGGTCATTGCCGCGCATTGGCCCGAGCATATCGAACCTGCGCAGATCGGTAGCAAGACACTGGCAGACCAGATCCGCAATGCCCGTGCCAAGCTATTGGAAGCCTTGGAACTTTCCGAGCTTATCTGAGTCTGATACTTGTGATGTCGGTTTGCTTTACAACCGGCTTTGCATTAACCTTTGCGACCCGCACAAATCCGTGTCTGGCACGGCATTTGCTGTGTGAAAGGTTAAGAAAGGTGTAGGATGTTTCGCAAGATAGGCAGGTTGTTCGTCATCAAGACACGCTGGGAAGCGTATCTGATCATCTACGCGCTCGCCCTTGGTGCGACTGCGCGCGGCGCCGCCTATATTCAGGAATATCCCGGCTGGGGCGGCTACGCCCTGTTCCTTGCCTGCACCGGCGCGGTGTTTCTGGCTGGCGCGAAGATCCTCGACTGCCTGAAATTTGAGGCGGCGGAGCGGGAAGCTGACAATACCCCGGAAAAATCCAAGGCCTGACTAGCTGAGAAATCTGTTGGTCTGCGCAATTGTGTTCGCGACACCGTGCACGATGACAAGCGGCAAGATATTCTGCCGACCAATCTTCAGATAAATCAAACCGAAGACGAGGCCGATACCTCCCGTCACGATCGCTCCGTGCATCCCCTGATAATAGTAATGGCGATAGCCAAAGAAGATGGCCGCTAGCACAACAGCGGCGATACTTGCGATGCGTGTGCCGCCCAGCGCGCCTTCGGATTTGGTGATGATGAACGCGCGAAAAAGCAGCTCTTCGAAAAACGAACCATGCGTCCAAACTAACGCCATCACCAAGAGATATGCGCCAAGGTTTCCGCGGACGAAATCGAAGCGACCGCTGGCGCCGATGTTTTCAAAGAATAGTTCTGCAAGAGCTTGGAATATCACCACCGTTCCCAGAAAGGCGATGAAGATCAGCAGGGCTAGACCAAGCGTGTGCCACCAGCTCTCAGGCCATTTCAATCCCAGGTCAGCCCACGAATATCCGCGCCGATAGAGCAGGAATGTTGCCACAGCCATCGCGGTGAAAGTCGATGCCGGACCGGCATAGACGACCGAATATTGCAATACGCTCTGCTTCACGATGACCAGCACGGCCACAACGATCAGCAGGTCTATCAATGCTGCCGTGCGGCTCTGTGATTTCTCAGCTTCCAAGATCCGCCTCCCTAAGTATTGCGCTGCTTGGACGCGAATGCCCCACGCTTTCAGCAGCCGACTGACCAAGGCGTGAGAATTATCGATGAGGGAAGGTGGGGGTTTCTGTTGCTAGCTACCCCCGGAGCCCCGGAATCCGTTCTGTTGCCCGGTCGGTCCAACCGCGCTTAAGCTTTGTAAATTCAGTCCGTTAGGACGTCAAATTACGCAGCAATCGCGAGTGCTTCATTATCATTGGCACTTGTGTGTTGTGAGCGTTTAACGGGGGATCTCAGCCCGGGCGAAAACAGTGCCTTTCAACACACGTCGATCCTGGTTCGGCCCCATCAGAAGTCGCTGATTTCTCAGCGTTTTTGGTGGAGCCGCCGGGTACTGCCCCCGGGTCCGCTGTGCCTAGTGCACACCGCAATTTATCGCCATATCCCGCCGAAACGGGCAGGACCTATATAGACCCTGCCCGCTTAATGTGAAGTGTATGCTGAAATTGCGGTGTTTTAGCCCATCGGGCCGTTCTGCGGCGCTCCGGGCGCGCCACTCTTCAAGGCATCGCGGATTTCCGCTAGCAATTCGAGCTCGGTCGGACCTGCTTCTTCCTCGACCGTTTCTTCCTTCGCTTCAAAGCGCGCCTGAACCTTGTTGGTGTAGCGCACGAGCATGAAGATGATGAAGGCGAGGATCAGGAAGTTGATCACCGCGGTCACGAACGCACCCCATGCGAGCACGTTGGCGCCAGCTTCGCGCGCAGCTTCGAGCGACATGCCCGGCTCGACCAGATCGCCGCCGCTCAGGACCACATACTTGCTGCTGAAATCGACATCACCGAAAATCATGCCCACGATCGGCATGATCACGTCAGCGGTCAGCGATGCGACGATCACCGCAAAGGCGCCCGCGATGATGACCGCAACGGCCAGTTCCATGACATTGCCCTTGGCAATGAAATCCTTGAATTCTGAAAGCATGTAAAAAGTCCCTCTCCGTATCTGGAGAGGGGCTTTTGTCACAATTGGACGCCTGAAACGAGCGGAGCACGGTTCAAATTATGTAAAATCAGGCGGGCTGTGAATTTTTGCGCATTTCGCCAAGGATTTGCTTGAGTACGTCGAGCTGCGGATCGGTGGGGATATCGTCGGAGCTCGAGCTGTCCTCGGTCTGCTTGGCCTGTTCCTGCATCTCGTCGAGCACGCGGTTGACGGTGCGAATGATGAAAAACAGGGCGAGCGCGATGATCAGGAAATCAACTGTCTGGGTGATGAAATCGCCATAGCCGATCATCGGCACACCGGCCTCTTTCAACTCGGCATAATTGGTCAGGCTTCCCGAGTAATCGGACGGTATCTCGCCAAGCCGGATGAACCAGTTTGAAAAGTCGATATCGCCGAATATCCACCCGATCACCGGCATGAGCATGCTCTCGTTCAATGAGGTTACGATCTTGCCGAACGATGCGCCGATGATGACGCCAACCGCCAGGTCGAGCACATTGCCGCGCGCGATAAATTTCTTGAATTGCTTGACCATGCTGAGGCCCTTCTCCACCATTTTTGCCAATGCCCGCGAGGGCGTACAGAAGCATAAACAGCTCGCGCCTGCCTTGTTTCCGGTCCGCGCCGTGCTATATTGGCAATACACCTACAGGTTTCGGAGGATTTCGCGCATGTTCAAACGTCTCGCCATGCTGGCCACTCTTATATTCGGCAGCCTCGCGCTGGCGAGCTGCGGCATCAACTCGGTGCCGGCGGCAGAAGAAAACGCCAAGGCCAAATGGGCCGATGTCGAGGCCGCTTTCCAGGAACGCGCCAACCTTGTGCCGAACCTTGAACAGATCACCATGTCTTCGGCAGAGCAGGAGCGAGAAACGCTCGAAAGCGTCATCGAAGCACGCGCTTCGGCAACTCGACCGGAAATCCAGATCGACAGCGACGACCTCAACAATCCAGAGGCGATGGCGCAATATCAGCAGGCACAGAACACTTTCGGCGGCGCGCTCTCGCGCCTGATGGCAACCGTGGAAGCCTATCCCGAATTGCGCAGCCAGGAAAATTTCGGTCGGTTCATGACCCAGCTCGAAGGGCAGGAGAACCGCATCCGCGTCGCCATCCGCGACTACAACGAAGCGGTCCGCCAGTATAACACCACTATCCGCACCTTCCCCGATACAATCGGTGCGAACATCATACACGGCGCGGAACCGATGGTCCCCTATGAGGCGGTATCTGAGGGCGCAGAAGTCGCGCCAGAACTGGATATGCGCGGCGAGTGACGCTCAACACGCGCATTTCCCTGCCAATAAGGCAATGGCTTGCCCTTCTGATCGCCGTCTTGGCGGTTGGCTGGGCAAGCGTGGCCGATGCGCAGCCGGATTTCCCCGAGCGGGGGAAAGCGCCGGTGCTCGACCTTGCGAATATCATCGATCCGGGCACCGAGGCACAGCTGACGCAGCAGCTCGAGGACTTTGAACGGCGTAATGAGCGGCAATTCGTGATCGTCACGCTGGATACGCTGCAAGGCTACGATATTGCCGATTACGGCTACCAGCTTGGGCGCCACTGGGCTCTCGGCGATGCGGAGAACAATGACGGTATCATCCTCATTGTCGCGCCCAACGAACGCAAGATGCGGATCGAAGTGGGCTACGGCCTCGAAGGCATCATTCCCGACGGTCTTGCCTTCGAATATATCGAGGGGATGAAGCCTTACTTCCGCAACAATGATTACTCCGGCGGGATCAGCTGGGCGGCGAATGAAATCATCACTCAGCTCGAACTGCCAGCGGAAGAAGCGGCCGCGATTGCAGCGCAGGCGGGTCAGGATCGCACAAGCGAAGGCGGCTTCCCGATCGGCACGCTGATCTGGCTCGCATTCCTGTTTTTCTTCTTCATCCTGCCCATGATCGGCGGGCGCGGGCGTCGTCGGCGCTATCGCAGCGGCGCCGGCGGGCTGGTCGGAGACATCATCCTTTGGGAAGCAGGCAAGGCCATCGCGCGCGGCGCATCGGGCGGCGGTAGCAGCTGGGGCGGCGGAGGCGGCGGCTTTGGCGGTGGCTTCGGCGGTGGCGGCGGCTTCTCCGGGGGCGGTGGATCATTCGGCGGCGGCGGTGCTTCAGGGGGCTGGTGATGGCATATTTCGATGAAGCACAACACAAGATCGTCTCCGACGCGGTCGCGCAGGCGGAACTGACGACGAGCGGCGAGATCGTGCCGGTGATTGCCGACCGTTCTGACGGGTATTCCGATGTCGTGCTGGTCTGGGCGATAGCGGCGGCATTCACCGCGATGAGCATTTTTGCGGCCTTCCCCGACTTTTTCCTCGACAAGGTCGACTGGATCCTCGGCGGCTGGTCATCCGAGCACAGCTATGGCGAGGTGCTCGCCTGGGCAGTCGGGTTCGGCCTGCTGAAATTTCTTGGCGTCTGGCTGTTCCTGAGCTGGGATCCACTGCGGTTCTTCTTCACTCCCGGTCCGGTTAAACGCCAGCGCGTGCATGACCGCGCCGTACGGCATTTCAAGGTCGGGGCAGAGGGTCGTACACACGGCAAGACCGGCGTGCTGCTCTACCTTTCGATGCAGGAACACCGCGCCGAAATCGTGGCCGACGATTCCATCGCGGAATTGGTGCCAGCCGAAGTCTGGGGCGAGGCGATGGCCGATATGCTCGTCGAAATCCGCAAGGGCTGCATCGCCGAAGGCATTGCGGCAGGAGTGCGTGACGTCGGCAAGATTCTGTCCGAACACTTCCCCCGCGGACACGATGACGAAAACGAATTGCCCGACCGCTTGATCGAAGTGTGACGCTTCGATAGCGCAGCGCGCATGAGCACACCCGACGCAGACTTACCCGAAGAGATCGCCTGGCAAGGCAAGTGGATCACCGCGAAGAAGCGTGGCCGCTGGGAATACGTCAGCCGCGCGCGCAATATCCGCGCCGCGGTCATCCTCGCCGTAGATGATGGCGATATCCTGCTGGTCGAGCAATATCGCGTGGCGCTGGGTCGCCGCGTGCTCGAATTGCCCGCCGGTCTGATCGGCGACGATGCTGGCGGCGAGAACGACGATCCGCTGAACGCCGCCAAGCGCGAGTTGGAGGAAGAAACGGGCTATCAGGCCGAGCATTGGGAGGAGATTGGCGAATTCTGCTCATCTCCCGGCATGACAAGCGAAGGCTTTAGCCTGCTGAAGGCGACAGGCCTGAAAAAGGTGAGTGCCGGTGGCGGCGTAGAGGGTGAAGACATCACGGTCCACCGCATCAGACTGGCCGGAATTTCCACAACCATCGCAGATTTTCGCAATGGTGACGTAGCGATCGATGCGCGTTTGCTGGTGGCACTCGGACCCGCACTTCTGGGCGACGTTGTAGGCTGAGAATGATCGAGGAACTGATCGCGAAGGAACGCCTGCCCGAAGATTACATGCAGGTCGTCGAGCAGCACTGGAAACCGCTCGCCACGCGCATCGCGCGCGAAGCGGCCAGCCGCAAACCGCTGATCGTGGGCGTGAACGGGGCGCAGGGCACTGGCAAGACAACGCTCTGCCGCTTCCTTGAGGTCTTGCTCAAGCAGCGTGGGTTGCGTGCTGTCACACTCGCGCTCGATGATCTCTACCTGACGCAATCCGAACGGCTGCAATTGGCCGCCGAAGTCCATCCATTGTTTGAAACGCGTGGCCCTCCCGGCACCCATGCCGTGGCGATGGCCTTCGACATCATCGAGGCCGTACTTGCCGGAAAGCCATTCGAAATCCCGCGCTTCGACAAGTCCAGCGATGATCGCAGCAATGAAGTCACCCGGATCAGCGGCCCGGTCGATGTCTTGCTGTTTGAAGGCTGGTGCATCGGCGCCGCGCCGCAAGAGCCGGATGAATTGGCGAAACCCGTCAATGTGTTAGAGGCCGAGGAAGATCCCGAGGGCGTATGGCGCGCGCTCATCAACCATTGGCTTGGCGCGGAGTACAAGCGCCTGTTCGGCCTGATCGACCTGCTCATCATGCTGAAGGTGGACAGTTTCGAAGCTGTCCTGGCAAACCGGAGGCGGCAGGAGCTGAAGCTGGCCGACCTCAATCCGATCGGCCCCGGCCTGATGGACGAGGAAGCGC
This sequence comes from Erythrobacter alti, assembly GCF_037996805.1. Classification (NCBI taxonomy): domain Bacteria; kingdom Pseudomonadati; phylum Pseudomonadota; class Alphaproteobacteria; order Sphingomonadales; family Erythrobacteraceae; genus Erythrobacter; species Erythrobacter alti. Next base: position 402,391 of record NZ_JBBNAX010000001.1, read on the forward strand.
TGGTCCGCTTCATTTCCCACTACGAGCGATTGACGCGTCACATTCTGGCAGAAATGCCTGGCCGCGCCGACATCCTCTTCGAGATCGGCCCGGATCAACGCCCGCGCTGATTGCGAAAGGCTTGCTTCAAGGGGAAAAGTCGCATCGCAGCCGGTCGGAGTATGAAGAAGTCGCGAGGCAGGAGGGAATGAAAGAAAACGCCCCGCTAATCCGGCTACGATGCAATTGCAGTAATATCATACGGGTTACAGCGGAATAGATAGACCTTAGGCGGTGTACCTCCACCGCAAGGCGGGCATCGGCCTAGATACCGGCCTCTACCGCCAGCCTGATCATGTCGGCACTGCTCTTTGCCCCAAGCTTTTCCATAGCCAGCCCGCGATGCATCTTGATCGTCTTTTCCGAGAGGCCAAGCTCCCAAGCGATCTGCTTGTTTCGCAGCCCTGCGGCCACCATTGTCATCACTTCAAGCTGGCGCTTGGACAGATCCTTGACCTTTTCCGCAGCACGCGCGCGGCGTGTGAGCATCGGGCTTTCCGCTCCGTCTTCCAGTTCGATTTGGGAGCCATGAAAATATTCCAGCTCGCCAGCCTCATCGAAAACGGGCGCAACCACGACCCCGTTACGGAACGGCGTGCCGTCCTTCTTATAGTTGAGGATTTCGACCAGCACCGATTTCCGGTCGCGTACGCCTTCGCGAATGGCCTCGGTCAGCCAGGGCTCTGTACCTGGACCGGAAAGGAAACGGCAATTGCGACCGAGGATTTCATCTTGCGAATAGCCCGTCAGTTCGATGAATGCCTTGTTACAGGCGATAAGCGGGTTGTCCGGCAATCGCGGATTGCTCACCACGGAAGCGACAGGACTTGTCGCAATCAAATCGTGGGCTTCCGGGTCCGATGAGTAAATGTCATCCCTCACTCGTCGAATACTAGCCTTGCAGACCGGTGAAGGTAAAGCATCCGTTTGCATGGACTTGCAAATTTAGACCCAACACAACTCTGACTCGCCCTGTTTTGCACATGAAGTTCGGGCAAACACGCGGCTGCTAAGCCTGCTCCGCCGCATCCATGACCCGCGCCCTGCCCTGCGCAACATCGATCCGCATGTCGGCATAACCCACTGCGTTGAGCGAGTGAGAGACCATCAGGATGATGCGGTTTGCTATATTTTCGCGCAAGCGACCGATAACGCGGCGCTCGAGATCGGGGTCCATCGCGGACGTTGCTTCATCTAGTATCAACAGGCTTGCGGGCCGGAGCAGCGCACGAGCAAGGCACAGTCGCTGGCGTTCCCCGCCCGACAGGCGCGCACCACCGTCGAGAAGGTCCTCGTCCAGACCGCCAGGCAGGTCGCGCACGATCTCGCTCGCTTCGGCTTGCTCCAGCGCGTGCCATACCGCCGCATCGTCAGCTGAAAGGTTTGGCCAGAGCAGATTCTCTCGCACAGAACCATCGAAGATAAACGGCTCTTGCGGCGCAAAGGAGACTTCCGATTGCCAGGCGCGTCGCTCGCCCGCCTGTAGCAGGAAGTCGCCGCGACGAATCGCCCCTTCGGCTGGGAGATGCAGCCCCGCTATCAGTTCCACCAGCGAAGATTTGCCCGCGCCTGAAGGTCCGCCCACATGCACCAGCGTGCCAGGCGCAATCCGCACATTATCGGTGCTCACGAGCCGAACAATTTCGCCTTCGTCATTGACCACGTCGACGCAGGCTCGCTCGATCAGCAACGCTTCGTCAGCTGGCGGCAGCGGATCATCCGGATTGAGCGGATTGTCGCTGCGCCCTTGCTGCGCCGATTTAAGCTCGGCCTCTGTCTCGCGGATCGCTTCGAACGAAGGAAGCGCGTGGGCTATCGATTGCAGGCCGCTGAAGGTCGAGATGAGGTTGGGCGACAGGCGAAGGACGATAGCCGCCATCACCAGCAGTTCCCCCCCCGTCAATCCGACCAAGCCGTAGCCGACCAGCAGAACCAGCAGTGCCGCCACTGCTCCCACGAGTTGGATAGTGTTACGCAGGCGCGATTGCTGCATTACAAATTCCACCGCCAGCGCGCGGGTTTCGGCGATACGTTGCGCAAAGCGCGTACTCAGTTCGTCTTCCGCGCGCGCTGCCTTTGCGGCCTTCATCCCATCGAGGAACAGGGTCGTTTCGTGCATTACGCCGCGGTTGGCGAAATTTAGCCTTGAGCCGAGACGATGGCTGCGGCGCATCCATGCGATGGCGCTTACCAGCCCGATCGCGACCAGAACCAACAGCGCCAGTCCAAGGACGGCGCTGACCACGAACGCCGCGATCAGGTAGGCAAGCCCCATCGCCAAGGTCACCAGACCGTTCGACAAAGCCTGCATCGTCATCGCGAGCCGTCCGATATTGGTTGTCATGGTGTTGAGAAGTTGCGACTTGCGAAACCGCTTGATGACTGGCCAATCGGTGTGGGCAAGCAGCGTAAAAAATTGCTGGCGGGTATGGTCGACGAAGCCCTGCGCCAGAGCGGTCATCATGATGTCGCGCTTCATCAGCACGTAGGCGCGCAATGCAACCAGCAAGACGAAGCCCAGTCCCATTGTCGCCAATTGGCCGATGACCGTGTCGATACCGATCGAGCTCAGTCCTGCCAGCAATTGACCGGTCACGCCAGCCTGGACAGTTTCATCCTGCGCGAACAGCGTTTCGGCAACGGGCAACAGCAACACCAGGCCAACACCTTCCAGCACGGCCGCCAACGCGACTATGAAAAGCGTCCGACCCATGCGCGGTCCGGCGTAAGCAAAGATGGCACGGAACAGGTCGCGGGCGCCGCTACGCTTTCTGGCGTGTTCGTCAGGCGGCATCGCCGACGTTCCTACTCGCGGAAGCGGTTTTTTCGAAGGTCATGAATTCCTCGCGCTCGCGCTCGCCCTCGCCCATAACCACCACATCGCCAGCCATCAGCCAGGCATGGAAGAGCAGGCCATCTTCGGACGTTCCGCGACGCGACCCAATGATGATGCGCGACGGCAATCCGCCCCGCCCCATCACCCAGCGTGCCGCCATGGCGCGCGGAAGGCACACCGCGTCGAACATGCGGAGACGATTGGCAACCCGGTTCACAATCCGGCCGATATCTTCTGCCTGCTTTTGCTGCTGTGGCGTCAGTAGCGGGCGCTTCGCATCTGCCAGTTCGCCTCCGATAATTCCCAGCGAAGCGCGCCAGCGCCGAAAGGGAACCCACCGGACAAGGAACCGCGCCCACGCCAGGGCGAGCCAAATTTTCCGGCGCAGCGGGTGCTTCTTGAGGGGGCGGATAAGGGCCATCGTAAACTTCGCCTATCAGACATTCGCCAGCGACCACAATGCTGCCCGATCCCGCAACCCCCGCATAGGTGCAGTATGCCGCGCTCGTCGATTCCATCTGCAGCGAATATGAGGTGGAGCAGGACGTATGCCGCGCCGTATTGGCACGGCTCGTCGCTGATCTTGGTGACCGCACTCTGGTCAGAATCGGCTGAACAGCACACTGGATCAGCGGGCTGGCCATCACGACCAGCCCGGTCTGATCTTCTCCCTCAGTCTTCCCACCAATATGGTGCGCGCCGGCTATTCCCGGTCGCGACTTCGTTGAGCGTGGCCGCCTCGTATGCACGTCCGCCCAGCACGACCGTTTCGACCGTTTCGGTATTGCGGATATTGTCGAGCGGATTGCCGGTGAGGATCACCAGATCGGCCAGCTTGCCCGGTTCGAGAGAACCGATCTCGCTGTCCATGCCGAGCGAGCGCGCCGATGCTATTGTTGCGGTCGCAAGCGCCTCGACCGGGCTCATTCCGCCGCGCGCGAATGACCAGATTTCCCAATGCGCCGCGATGCCAGCTTGCTGGCCGTGCGCACCGATGGCGACCTCCACTCCGCGCTCGGCCAGACGGGCTGCCTCGCGCGCGATATCGTCATCTACAAAATCTCCCTCCGGCGCAGTTGTCCGGCGTGCTGTCTGGGCACGCAGTATGGCGGGCGGCGTGTGCGCATTCAGCAAGGGCTGATCGAACACATTGGTCGCCTGCCGCCAGTAGGGATCGCCCGCAAGGCCGCCATATCCGACCACCAGCGTGGGCGTGTAATTGGTGTTCGCGCCGCCCATGAATTGCAGCACGTCCTCGTAAAAACGCTCGACCGGGATATTGTGCTCGAGCGTCGAATTGCCGTCGGCAACGAGGTTCAGATCCATCCCGAACAGCGAACCGCCCTCGGCCACGACGAGCATATTCTCCCGCCGAGCAGCCTCGACCACCATCTGGCGTTGTTCACGGCGCGGCTGGTTGTAGTTCTTGACGCTCGGGGCACCCTCGGCGCGCAAGCGGCGCACATGGTCCAGCGCGTCCTCCAGACTGTCAATCTGTGCATAGGCGTAAGGGTTACGCGCGCCGTAGATGATGCGCCCGGTAGAGAACATGCGCGGCGCCAGGATCATGCCGGTCCGCTGCATGTCTTCTGCGACGAAGAACGGCGAATCGCTGGAGGGATCGTGAATCGTCGTGGTTCCGAGCGCGAGCGCCTGCTGCAACGACCAATTCTGCTGCGGGACCACGCCATCGGCCGATACCGGACCATGCGCATGGGCATCGACCAGACCGGGGATGATCGTGCGACCGCTTGCATCGATAGTCGGTGTGCCCGCGGGAATCGAAACCTCGCCCGCTGCACCGACGGCCGAAATGACATCGCCCGAAATCAGGATCGTGCCGCTCTCTATCACGCCCCCATTATCATCCGCCATGGTGATGATGCGCGCACCCGTGATCGCCAGAGCGCCGCCATGACGGTCTGCAGGGACGGTGCGGAGCATGGAAACGCCGCTGGTTGGCTGGGTGTAATCTGCACGCTCCTCGCCCTCGGCCGGCGGAGCAGACGGGAACAGGTCGCTCAGCATGGCGGTGTAAAGCGTCGGCCCAAGTGACCAGTGCAACCGGTCGCCGCCGCTCGCCCAATGGACGAAATCGGCACCTGAATCGGACACCTCGACCACCGGGAGGCTGCGCGCACTTCCCGAAAGGCTGACGGTCTGCCCGCCTGGCATTAGCGGCACTGCAAAGGCGTCGTAATTCTCGGTGAAAGCCACAAAGCGACCGGTGGGAGAGACATGGTAGCTCGTCACCATTTCGCCGCTCGCGTGGGTGCGTGCAGCCTCGCCGTTGAGGTCGGTCGAGAGCAGCACCTGCGATCCGCCTTCGGAACCGGTCATGAAGATGCGGTCGTTTGCTGCGCCGAAATGCGGGCGCGCATTGCCCCGGCTTACCAGCGTCATCGCGCCGCCCGAGACAGGGATGCGGTAGACACCGGGATTGTCGCTGTATTCGGGCGCAGTCAAGAAACCGCCCTCCCCCTTCTCGAACACGATGGTGCGACCATCGGGCGAGAAATGCGGGCGGGCGTAATGGCCTGGTACGGTGGTAACCGTGCGGCCTCCACGACCATTCGCACCCACCGTCCGGATTTCGCCGAGGCCAGAATCAGTCCAGCGGACATAAACCACTTGGCCTCCATCGCGCGACCAGCTTGGATACAGCTCGCGCGCATCGCCGCTATCGCTGGTCAGCCGCCGCATCGCTCCGCCGCCTGCTGGCATGGTGTAGAGCCGTCCAAGGCTCTCGAACACGACCGTGCGGCCATCGGGAGATACCGAGGCAAAGCGCGGCATGGTGACTTCGACAGTGTCGGCCACCACCGGAATGCGCGGATGTGGCGCGGGCAGCACGCCGCGCGTATCGCTGATGGCGAAGGGTATCTGCGCAAGATTTCCGCCGTCGGCATCGATGCGGTTGATCTTGCCGCCGGCCCAGAACACGATGGACCGGCTATCCGGCGTCCAGTCCATGTTCGGATAGACACCTGTTACCGCCCATGTTTCCTGCACATCGCGGTCGAGATCGTCGTAAATCCGGCGTTCTGCACCAGTGACGATATTGCGGACATAGAGGCCCGATTGCAGGTTTTCGCGGCGGACAAAGGCAATCATCGTCCCGTCGGGCGAAGGTGTCGGGCGCACGGCACCGCCGAGTCCGGAAACCGCCGTAGTGACTTCGCCGCTCTCGAGGTCGTAACGCTCGATATTGAACAGGTCCTGGTTGGAATCCTGCGCGTAGATGAAGGTGCTGCCGGGGGTGACGTTGCGTGTGTAATAGATCGCGCTGCCATCGGGCGCGTAGATTGGCTCGCCCAACTCTTTCTGGTGCTGCTCGTTGGTACGTTCGACCAATTGCACGCCGCTGCCGCCGGAAATGTGGTAGAGCCAGATCTCGCCCGTTCCGAGCGAACGGCCGGTGGTGAAGTGTTTCTTGGCGGCAATGAATTGCCCGTCAGGCGACCACGTGGGCTGATGCATCAGTCGGAAATCTTCGTCGGTCAACTGCCGCATGTCGCTGCCATCGACATTCATCAGCCATATATTGTCGCCGCCACCGCGGTCGGAGGTGAAGGCAATCCGGCGGCCATCAGGCGAGAAGCGCGGCTGCACTTCCCAGGCAAGCCCCTCGGCTATGCGTGTTGGCGTGCCGCCGCTGATCGGCATTGTGTAGATATCGCCCAGCAGGGAAAATGCGATGGTGCGCCCGTCGGGCGACACATCGATGTCCATCCACGTGCCTTCGTCCACGCTGATCGGAACTTGCGAGATGGCCACTCCGGGAGGGTTGTTGACGTCCCACTCGGTGCTTTCGGCCTCTGGCTCTGCATTGGCGACTTCCGGCGTCTCGACGGACTGTCCCGGCGCGGGATCGGCAGGCGGAGCTACGCGTACGTTCTCGTCTTCGGTGACTTCCGTCTCCTCAGGCGGTTGGGCCTGGTCGGCGGGCGGCTGCACCTGAGCATAGGCAGCAGAGGTGGCGAAGAGGCTGGTAGCGGCGAAGAGCGTGAACTTGCGGAGCATCGGGATTCCGTTTCAGTTGAAAGGATATGCTTTCATACGGATCATCGGGCTCTACGCAATGGAACAAACGCTTCAGGCATCAGGCTAACTCGCTGTATTTCCCCGCACTGTGCCAAAATGCCAATTCGCCAGTGCTTGCGCCTTATGCAGGGTGAGGCTTAAAGCTGGCTCCGGGGTGAGGGGGGATCGCGACTTGTTTGAGCAAATGCGGCGAATGGGGCGGCTTGGCCCTGAAATGGCTGGCGTGATCGTTCTCGTGCTCGTTGCGCTTGTCCAGTTTGCAGACTTTGCCCCTCTTGAACGTATTCGCTGGCAGGTATTCGATATCTACCAGCAAGCGGCTCCGCGCGCGCCGGATGCCGACGGGCCGGTCGTCGTGGTCGATATCGACGAAGCGTCGATTGCCGAGCTGGGTCAATGGCCATGGCCACGAACCGATCTGGCCAAGCTGACCCGCCGACTTGGCGAAGCGGGTGCTCACGTGATCGCTTATGATATCGTGTTTTCCGAACCCGACCGTACGTCGCCCGCCCTGATTGCTGAAAGATATGCCCGCTCAGGCGACGAAGCTGCGCTAGGTGCCGAATTCGCCAGCCTGCCCAGCCACGATGCGCTGTTTGCAGAATCGCTGCGAGAAGTTCCTGTCGTCACCGGCTTTTTCCTGGATGCAGGCGAGATCGGACGCGAAGTCGAACCCGCAGCCAGCTTCACCATCAGCGGCACCCTGCCGAGCGAGAGTGTGCGCGAATACGCGGGCGCCCTGCTCCCGCTGCCGGAGATTGAACACGCATCGGCGGGGATCGGATCGGTCTCGATAGATCCCGACGCCGATGGCATTGTGCGCCGAGCGAGCATGGTGGCGATCCATCGCGGAACACTGGTCCCGGCGCTGTCGCTGGAAGCTGTGCGCGTTGCGCAGGATCTGGGCTCCCCGAACCTGCTGACGAGCGATGGATCAGGGCAAACGCTGTCTGCTCCCGGCGCTGCTGTAGCGGTGCGGCTGGGCGAGACCGAAATACCGGTCAATGATGCGGGCGAGATGTGGATTCATTTCCAGCCGGCGAATGCGCTCGGGCTGATTTCCGCCGCTCCGATCATCACCGATGCCATGAGCGATACCGAACTGGCCGAACTGGTTGCGGGCAAGATCGTGTTCATAGGTGGCAGCGCGCAAGGCCTGCAGGACCTCGTCGCGACACCGGTAAGCGATGTGCAGGTGGCCGGCGTCACCGTCCACGCGGCTGCGGCCGAGCAGATCCTCTCAGGCGATTTCCTCGATCGGCCCGATTGGGCGCTGGGCCTCGAAATGCTGCTCGCACTGGTGCTCGGCGGCATATTGGTAGTGGTCCTGCCGCGTATCGGTGCCCTGCCCGGCGCACTGGTGGCTGTAGCCATGATTGCAGCGGTGATTGCGACCAGTTGGCTTGCTTTCACGCAGCTGCGCTACCTTCTCGATCCGACCTATCCGGTTGTCGCGCTCGCCCTCATCTACGTTGTGCAGACAGCGGCAGTGTTCTTCCGCGAGGAGCGGCAACGGCGCTATATCCACTCGGCATTCGACCGCTTTCTCTCGCCCGAAATGGTCCGCCAGATCGCGGCCAGCCCGGATTCGCTCGAACTTGGCGGAGAAGAGCGCGATATGAGCGTGATGATGTGCGACATCCGTGGTTTTTCGCGCATTTCCGAGCAATACACACCGCGCCAGGTTATCGATTTCCTTATCGCGTTCCTGTCGCCGATGAGCGAGATATTGCTCGATCACAAGGCCACGCTCGACAAGTATATCGGCGATGCCATTCTCGCCTTCTGGAATGCCCCCCTCGACGATCCCGACCACCACCGGAACGCAGCGCGTGCCGCGCTGCAAATGATCAAGGTCACCGAAGAATTGAATGCCAGCATGAAGGGGCAAGGCGATGTGGTCTGGCCGGAAGAGGTCAAGATAGGTATCGGCCTCAATTCGGGCCTGTGTTGTGTGGGGAACATGGGGTCACGCCAACGCCTGTCCTATACGTTGATCGGCGATACGGTGAACGTCGCTTCCCGGCTGGAGGGGCTGACCAAGCAATATGGCGTACCCATAATCGCGGGCAGCGCACTTGCCGAGCGGCTCGATGATTTCGCGCTGATCGAGGTTGACCGCGTTCGCGTGGTCGGACGCGATGCTCCGGAAACGATCTTTGCTCTACTGGGTGACGAAGTGATGCCAGGCTCGGAAATCTTTGCACGACTGTCCGAATGTCACGCCAGGATGCTCGACGCCTACCGCCAGCAGGATTGGGACGAAGCCAACAAGCTCCTGAAAGCTGGCCTACCCTTCTATGAAAGCATGGGCGTTCCCGATCTGAATGCACTCTACCGCGAGAGGATCAGGCAATTGCGCGACGCCCCTCCCGCACAGGATTGGGATGGCGTGTTCCAGGCACTTCGAAAATAGCGCAGGGCAAGGCGGGTTACTTAACCTTCAGGCGTGCGCGGTGGTGGCTTTTCCGAGGTATCCGATCCTCCCTGCGGAGGTTGCGGCTGCCGCGGCGGGACGCCGGCGGTCGGCTGATCGTCATTGTGGTCGGGATTATCGACAATTACCGAACCCGGCTCGTCATCATCGCCGCCCGACAGCAGGATTCCCGCAGCGACAGCGCCCACTGCAATCGGGATCAGCGTTTCGAGCAGTCCGCCGCCCCTGTTTGCGCGGGCAACTTCGGGTGCAAGTTCCTCCTGTACATCCGCCAGACCCCTGTCCGAAATACGAAACGGCCCGATGGGAGGCGATCCGTTGAAGGGGATGTAGGTTGCCTGTCCCGGCGCGCTGAGCACCACGGTAACGCCGGCCGCCTCGACCTCGACCAGCCCAAGGGTCAGACCTGCGCCGGTATTGGCACCGGGACCACGCAGGATGACCAGCGTCGCCTCGTCATCATCGCTGCGCATCCCGCCCACAGCGTCTTCATCCTCGGCAATATCCTCGGCTTCCTCGCCGACAAGGACGTCGAGCGCGGTACCCCGGATGCCGATCCGTCCGGCGGGGGTGCGGATATTGGTGTCGTTCCCGTCATCCTGCCTGCCCGACAGGTAACGCAATGCGCCGCGCAGGAACGTCACCACCGTCGAACTGCCAGCGTCGGGATCGTAGACATGCCGGTCTATCCTCACGCGCGAACGGGCGCCGATGCCATAGGATGAGCGGTCGAGCAGCAATATCTGCATTTGCGAACGGCGTTCGGTCTCGATCAGGTCGCCCCACGCTATCCGGTCGCGGCGCCGGACCTCGCGCGGACGGCGCAGGCTGTCGTTGTCGAGCGTAACTTCGCCCACCACTGCTGAGGCATTGCCCACTTCGGTGCGCTGCGCGTGGGCGGGAGACGCCGTCAATCCCGCGGCAAGAACTGTGCCGCAGGCGAGCGAGGCAAGAAGGCGTTTCAGATCGCGCATGGCCTAGTCCTTCTTGCCGTCGGTTTGGGATGGTGCGGCGGGCGAAGCCGGAAACTCGCGGCTCGCTGTGGAACAGCGGGCGCGCAGTTCGACAAGATTCTGCTCGCCGAAATCATCCTCGTCCATATTGTCGATCTCGACGCGCGCACCCTGTTGATCGTCAATCGCGCAAAGATAGTAAGCGTGTAGCATGCGTGCGTTGAGTGAGCGCGGGTGCACCGCCATGACCCGCTCGAGCGTTGCCAAGGCCTCGAGCAAACGCCCGCTGCGCGCCTGATCCTGCGCAGCGGCAATTCCTGTCTCCTCGTCAGCCGAGATGTCGGAAAGCCGATCGAGCTCGGCCAATTCCTGCTCTTGCGCCTGTGCAGGGCTGACGAGCGCCAGCCCGGCAGCTGACAGCAGGACGAACCACGCTGATCTGGTAAAAAAATTCCGCATCAAGCCCCCTTTTTGCGCCAGACGCGATTATGTCACCAAAGCACGTCGCATGGCAACCGGGCCGGGCAATTACACAGCCTGAAGGCCGATCAGGCTTCCTCGATCGCGAATGTGAGGCCCGCGTGCGCTTGCAGACGCTCGACGAGCATATCGCCCATGATCGTTGCCGGGGTCCAGAATCCGCCCGGCACATCATCCGGCACGTCCTTGGCGAGGCAGATGGCCGCCTGGCTCAGCATCTTGGCAGTCGAGCCATAGCCCGGATCGCGGTCGCCGGTGACCCGGCACTTGACTGTGTCGCCGTCTGGCGTCGTGCCTAGGAACACAAGGTCGAATTTACCTTCAAGCTGCTCCTTCTCGCTCGGGCCTTCGCCGGGTTTGGGCAGTATTTTCGTTTCGAGCAGCCAGCGTGTCGGCGGTAGTGCGAGGCCAAGCATCAGCGCGTTCGTGCCCCAGCTTGTCATCCGCGCCATGCGCTTGCCGCGCCCGCCCTTTCCGGTCGCCATGGCTTCTTCGTATCGGAACTCGGTCCCATAGGCATTCCCGCTCAGCGCGTTCGACCGGTGGACGACCCGCGTGTTGATCGGGGCCATGATGAAAGGCGCAATCCAGCTTCCGTATTTCTCATCATATTCCATTGCCACGCTGCGCTGGCGGACAGAGAAATCATGGTCGGGTGGGCATAGGCTGTAGGGATTTTTCAGCTGCCTGCGCAGCTCTGCATCGCCCGATGCCTCCTTGACCATGTTGATCATGCTGGCGATCGTTCCGCCGGAAGCTCCGCCCTTCATTTTCGCCACACGCATCGCGATCCGGTCACAAGTCCGACCGGACTGCTGCTTGGCATGGCGCTGCAGGAAATGAACGCCGAGATCTGAGGGGATGGAATCGAAGCCGCAGCAATGTACGATGCGCGCACCGCTTGCCTTGGCGTCATCCACATGGCGCAATTGCATCTTGCGGATCCACTGCGGCTCCCCGGTCAGGTCGCAATAGTGCGTGCCCGTTTCGACGCAAACCTTCACGAGCGTGTCGCCGTACAGGGCATAGGGACCTACGGTCGACATGACGACCTTGGCCTGCTCGCACATGGCGCGCAATGCCGCCTCGTCGGTAGCATCGGCCACGATGAGCTCGACGCCGGCCAGACCGATGTCATCGCTCAGCTTCTGCAGCTTGCTGCGCGAGCGCCCGGCAATTGCCCATCTGACCGATCCATCGCTGCAATGCCCGTGCATGTAGCGCGTGATAATCTGGCCGACGAAACTCGTCGCCCCGTAAACGATGATGTCGAATTTCCTGTCAGTCATGCCAGCCCCGATCTTTTTTTGAGCCACCAGCTATACAGACTGCGCCCCGGCGGCAAACCCGCCAGGGACTTGGACACCAAGAAAGGGGCAGTCGGTTTCCCGGCTGCCCCCTCGAGGAACGACGATGTCTCGTCGTATTCAGTTCCCTGGGCGAGCAGGCATTTCGGCCACTGCGACACGGGTCGGTCCGGCCGGGTCGATACTCGCAAGGGCGGTCGACGTCGCCTGACGGCTGCACTGGCGGTAAGCAGTGCGCTCGCTCACGCTCTGTACTTCCGTGGTGTGTCCGCAAACTACGCGCACTGCACCGCGGATCCGGCCTTCAAGGGTGTCCCGGCCAGCTTCGCTCTGCAGATTGAGATCACCGAACTCGACAATCACCATGCGGTTACCTTCAGGGTTGACGATGATGTCTTCGGGATCGCTGGCGTTTGCAGCGGTACCTGCAAGTGCAAGGACGGAAGCGGCGGCGATAAGCTTTGCAGTAGTGAACATTTTTCTTCTCCTCGGTTGGTTTCGGCAGATCAAACTGCCTGTCGCCATTGATCGAGGAAGGCCGGGCTAAAGTCCTGATCGCAACTTTAGGATTAGTTTAGGATTTGGCAAATCGTTGAAACAAAACATTATAAAAATAGCTCTGCCTATATGATTTGCTTTCGGGTAAAGGGTTGATGACGGGAGAAACCGCCGGCATGTGCCGGAAAAATTGGAGTATATCGCATTAATTTGCTTTGATGGCCTTGGGGGCAAGCTGTGGCGGGACATGAATAGCGACCAGGAAACTGCGAAACCGTCCTTCTATGAAGGGCCGTTGACGGTCGGCGAAATTGTCGCCGATACATCGCTTTGCACTATCTCGGCCAATCAGGTCACCGTGCGGCTTGAACCGATGGTGATGGATCTTCTGACAGCGTTCATCGAAACGCCCAACGCGGTTTTGTCCCGCGATAATCTCATCAACAAGGTCTGGAGCGACCGTTACGGTTCGGACGAAAGTCTCAGCCGGGCAGTGTCGCTCCTGCGCAAATCAATTCGTTCTTGCGGGGTCACGGATACCTACGTCGAAACAGTACCAAAGCGTGGATACAGGTTGCTGCAATCGGTGAAGCCTGCCAGCACGAGCGCGGCCAACGGCTCTGCCGTACCGGTCGGGGGAAATCGTTTCACCACTGTCACGGTGGTCCCGTTCCAGTTGATCGGAAAGGAGGCGATCAGCGATATCGGACCGGAAATTGCCGACGGCCTGTCGCGCTTCAGCTGGCTGAGAGCGCGGGTTTCGACCGAATCCCGGCCCGACAGCCGGTTCAGGCTCGAGGGGCGGCAATTGCACTCGTCCGGCCACATCCAGATCAGCGTGCGCCTTATCGACCAGATCGAAGATGCCATCATCTGGTCACGCTCTTACGAGAAGCTGGTCACTGACGAGGCTGATGTCGTGCTTGAGATCGAGGGCATCACGCAAACGATCATCGCATCGCTCGGCGATCCGCACGGAAGGCTTATGGCCGCGGTTTTTTCGGACTTTATCGGGTCCGACGATAATCGACCGCTCACCGGGCCCCATGCGGTAGTCCGTACCTTCCTGTTCAAGGAACGCGTCAACGCCGAGGACCATCTGGCGACGCGCACCGCTCTGGAGAAAGCGCGCGAGATCGATCCGACCTGTGCCGACGTCTGGGCTGCATCAGCCTACATCACGATCGAAGAGTACAAGCACGAATTCAATCCCTTGCCGAACAGCGCCAACAGGGCACTGGACATGGCGCGAAAAGCGATCGAGATCGATCCGCGCAATGCCTACGCTCAGTTCTGCCTGGCAGAAGTCTACTTCTTCCGCCGCGATTACGGCGCGTTTCGCTCGGCCGGCGAAAAAGCCATCGAGCTCAATCCCTTCGATTCCGACGCAATGGCGATGATCGGCATCATGATGTTTTATGGCGGCGATTGGGAACGGGGCGTGCAACTCACCTTGCGGGCAATGGAACTCAATCCCGATCACCCCGGCTGGTACCGTTTCGCGCACATCTTCAACGACGTGCTCGACGATAACCTTCACCGTGCGCTGCAATGGGCCGAGCGGGTGCAGATGCCCTCCTATTATGCCGACCCCTACACGCGGGCGATCGTGCTGGGTCTGATGGGTCACACTGACAAGGCGCAGGAAGCCGCGAATGAAATGATAGATTTGTGGGGCACAGACCTCACGGGTTTCCGCGAGAAGGCGGTCGATCGCTGGACTTTCCGCTCACCGGAACTGGCGGAAAAATTTGCTCTTGGCCTCAGGAACGCTGGCCTGCACCTTCCTGAAACTTCGCCCGGTCAAGGCGCGCAAGCTGTCTGATCTTGCCGATGAAGTCTGCGAAATGTGGCGGAGGAGGCAGTCAGCTGCGAACCAGTCTCCACATGCAATTCCCTGCTTCACGGGAATTTACAGGGAAAAGATTGGTTTCCGCCCAAGTATGGGGTCACGTGGGTGCCCGCGAGCCGCAGAAATTAGCCATTTTCGGCGAAGATTTCCCTAAAAACGCTAACAGGGAATTTTCAGACGCGAATAGGGACCAGACCGAGGACGAGCAGGGAAATAAGTTCTCGATTTGCGTGAACTTTTTTTCCCAGCCATCTTGACGATTATGGCGAGCATTCCAACCTCATTGCTGTCCTTTTGAGGTAGAGGCAACGCGCTGTTTCGGCGCACAGCAGCAATTCTCGGGACAACCAATAGAAACCGCCGTGCACTGCACCTGGCGGGACCTTGGTTGTCGCCCCTGTGCTGCAAGCCTCGTCCCTCCTTTTGCTGCCTGCTCGGCAAAAAAGGATATGCCAAATGACAATCCAATCGAATAAGCGGGCCGCCAACGGCATTCGCAATGACATTTCTGCACTCGAGCAGAAGCTCGGTCCAATAGAATATCGGCCGCTCGCCTCGCTCAAGCGATACGAGAACAATCCGCGTAAGCATCCAGAAAAGCAGCTGGTCAAACTCGCCGCTTCCATCAGAGAGTTCGGGTTCGCGATGCCGATGCTGGTCGATGAGCAAGGCATCATCATTGCCGGCGAGGCACGGCTCGAAGCGGCTCGCCGCGTCGGGATGACCGAGGTCCCTGTCATCGTTGCCCATCAATGGAGCGCGGCGCAGGTACGATCCTATCGGCTCGCCGACAACCGGCTGGCTGAACTGGGGGCTTGGGATAGTGAGGCGCTTGCGATCGAGCTGGCCGCAATCATTGAATTTGACGAGACACCGGTCGAAATACTGGGCTGGGAAACGGCCGAGATCGACCTGTTACTCGAGGAAGATTTCGGGTCGAACGATGAGGCCGACACAGACCCTGCTGACGGCCAGATCGAACCACCGACAAAGCCAGTCAGTCGTACTGGCGACTTATGGCTTCTCGGCGAGCACCGCCTGCTTTGTGGTTCCAGCCTCGATGCTGCGAACTGGTCGATGCTGCTCGAGGGCGAGACCGCCGCGATGGCATTCACCGATCCTCCCTATAACGTCCCGGTTTCGGGACATGTCTGTGGGCTAGGCAAGGTGAGCCATGCCGAGTTTGCCATGGCCTCGGGCGAGATGTCGATGGACGAGTTCAGCGCATTCCTGTCAGAGTTCATCGCAGCGATGCTTCCGCACTGCAAGGACGGCGCGGTGCTCGACCTATGCATGGACTGGCGACATCTCGGCGAATTGTTGTCCGCCATCGAGGGTAACGGATTGTCCCTCATCAACCTGTGTGCGTGGAACAAGAACAATGGCGGCATGGGGAGCCTGTACCGGTCGAAGCACGAGCTGGTCTTCATCACAAAAAAGGGAAAAGCCCCGCACACCAACAACGTCGAGCTGGGCAAGCACGGGCGCTATCGCACGAACGTCTGGGACTATGCAGGGATCAACACCTTCGGGAAGGACCGCATGAAGGATCTTGCGGACCACCCGACGGTCAAGCCCACGGCCCTCGTTGCCGACGCGATCCGCGATGTCACCCATCCCGGCGAAATCGTGCTGGATGCTTTCATGGGCTCCGGCACCACGATCCTGGCCTGTGAGCGCACGAAGCGTCGCGGGTACGGCATCGAGATCGAGCCGGGATATGTCGATGTCGCGCTCCGACGATGGCAAGCCTTGACGGGCGAGCAAGCCGTGCTGCTCGGAACCGGCCAGAGCTTCGCCGAAGTTGCTGCGCTCCGCGCCGACAACCCCGTCGAAAATGAAGTTCCGACACCGGTCCAAACGACCACCGACGCTGCCTGAGCAGCACATTGGCGCGCCGCCCCGCTCAAGGGGCCGGCGCGCCTTTCGAGATATCCGGAGACGACCCATGCCATTCATACCTGCTTCCGACTGGATCAGCGCCTTTCCCGAAGAAGACGAGGACCTGCCTCGCCGCTTGCCGTCAGCCAGAAAACGCACCCGCCCGGTGCCACCGATAATAACTCCCGACCCGCATCCGGACGTCGGCTACCCCGAGCCTGCCGAGACCGCCGAGGCCGCCGAACCCGATTTAATCGATGCTGAAGAAGCGCGTCGCGTAGGATCGGCATGTGCAGAGTACGAAGTCGGCTACGGAAAACCGCCGGTGAGTACCCGCTTCAAGCCCGGCCAGTCCGGTAATCCCAAGGGCAGGCCGAAGGGTGCAAAGGGCCTTAATACCATCGTGCGAGAGACCCTGGGCGGCAAGTTGGCTGTTAGAACCGCTGAGGGAACCAAGAAGATCAGCAAGATCGAGGCCGTGCTGCAGAAGACGCTCGAAAAGGCACTCAAGGGCGACGCCCGCGCTCAGTTCGAATTGATGAAGTTATGGAAGAACGCGGTCCCTGATGTCTCCGACGCTGATGAAGTGGCGGGGAATGAAGAGGACCTCTCCTCTGCCGATCTCGCCATATTGGCGGCCTTCGAAGCGCAATTGGCTGAACAGCAAGGAGAGAGGTCATGATTCTGCTCACACCTACCCTCCTGTCCGCCATGCGCCGACAGCAGTTCCAGTTATTCCTGATCAAAGCGTTCGAGACGCTTCATCCCGGAGATCTACCGCTCGATCTGGCGTGGTATCTCGAGGCGATTTGCCATGCCCTGATGCAGGCAAGATCCGGCGAAGAGAGGCGCCTCGTCATCACTGTTCCGCCGCGGCACCTGAAGTCGGTGACCGCGTCAGTGGCGTTTGTCGCTTGGGTCCTCGGGCATGAGCCAAGGGCCAAGATCATGGTTGCAAGCTACAGCCAGGACCTCGCGCGGCATCACTCGAACCAGACCCGCACGCTCATGGAAAGCGAGTGGTATCGGCAGGATTTCCCGGACACGCGAATAAGTGATCGCGGAAACCGCGCCTTAGAAATCGAGACGACCGCTGGCGGCGTTCGCAAGGCAGTCTCGGTACAAGGCTCGATTACAGGCTTTGGCGCCGATATCATCATTGTCGATGACTGCATGAAGGCGGACGAAGCGAAGAGTGCTGTCGAACGACAGAACCTGCGCGATTGGTTCGAGAACACCTTGTTGAGCCGCCTTAATAACAAGGCGACGGGGCGCATAATCTCGATCCAGCAACGGTTGCACGAGGATGACCTACCCGCT
This sequence comes from Erythrobacter alti, assembly GCF_037996805.1. Classification (NCBI taxonomy): domain Bacteria; kingdom Pseudomonadati; phylum Pseudomonadota; class Alphaproteobacteria; order Sphingomonadales; family Erythrobacteraceae; genus Erythrobacter; species Erythrobacter alti. The sequence goes on from NZ_JBBNAX010000001.1 coordinate 420,038, forward strand.
TACATGTTGGAGAAAGGATACAGGCACCTCAATCTTCCCGCCATCGCCGAGAAGGAAGAGAAAGTCGCGATCGGAAGGGGGCGGGTACACGATCGATCTGTCGGTGACCTGTTAAGCCCTATACGTGAAAACCGCGAAACGCTCGACCAACTACGGCGGGACCTTGGTCCGGTGGTTTTCTCCGCCCAGTACCAGCAGGAACCGGTTACTGCCGAGGGCAATATGATCCGGCTTGAGTGGTTCGGAGCCTACGAAGCGCCTCCTGAACGACACGACTTCCTCAAGGTCATCCAGAGCTGGGACACGGGAATGAGTTCAGCTCCAACAAGCGATTATTCGGTGTGCACGACTTGGGGTTTCGAGCGTTATCAGCCGAGATGGTACCTACTTGACGTGTATCGCAAGCGGCTCGACTATCCTGACCTGTTCCGGGCGGTCATCGATCTTCACCGGCGCTTCAGGGCCGACAGGGTCATCATTGAAAAGGCTGGTAGCGGGCACGCCCTCATCCAGGAACTGCGCGCGACAAACAAGCTGCGTCCAATTGCGGCCACTCCTGTAACGAGCAAAGAAGACCGTTTTAATGCTTGCCTTGCAGAGGTGGAATCAGGACGGTTTTTACTTCCGCGTGAAGCCGCGTGGCTCGACGATTTCCGTAATGAACTGCGCGCCTTTCCTCATGGCAAGCATGACGACCAGGCCGACAGCTTCAGCCAGTTCGTCCGCCACCAGCTACGACACTGGGTCTGGCTCCTGACCGAATACGAACCTAACGGCAGAGCCCAAAACGTGGTCCGACTGGATCGCAGACCCTGGTAAGAAAACTTGGCACCATCCAAGAGTGAACGTTGGAGCACACCGTGATAGCTGACGAAGGCAGCTAGATGTACAACTGGCGTATCAATGCGATCAGCCACCAGTTGGCCAAGATCAATCGAACTTGCAAGGAACCACGGTGCGCTGGCCTTGCTGATTGAGGATGCAGCATCGGGTCAGCAATTGGTGCAGGTATTGCGGGCCGAGGAACCCGCGGGTGTCCCTTCGCCCATTGCGCGGCGCCCACGGGGCGACAAGATGTCGCGCGTCAAGGGCGCGAGTGCGATGATAGAAGCTGGCCGACTTTACCTTCCCCATCAGACGCACTGGCTCGCCGAGAGCACTGCAGAGCTTCTCGGCTTTCCAGCTGTCAGGCACCCTTGTATGAAGCCAGTCCTTCCAGCTGTACTCGAGTGCCACCACCAGTTCTGGTCCCAGCTTCGGAGGAAGTGCGCTTACAGATGTTGCTGCGCAGCTCGCGATTTCCTCCGCGACCGGTTTCTACATACACCTTTCTAAGGTGCAGTATGCGCAAAATGATACTAGATTATGTCCGCATGTGCCGCATAAACGATTTGTATCTTGACGTTATGCGCTTTAAGGGTATATTTTTTTTACGCATGATGCTAAGTCAAGGCCGCGTTGCATTGCAACCAATTTGAGGGAGGGCGAAGATGTCCATGCCACAAGACGACCAACGCAATTTTCGCAATGCGCTCGGTTCATTCGCTACCGGCGTAACGATCGCAACGACGAAGGACGGTGATGGCAATCCAATCGGCGTCACTGCAAGCAGTTTCAATTCCGTAAGTGTCGATCCTCCACTTGTGCTCTGGTCACTTGCGAAGAACAGTCACTCCCGTGCTGCGTTTTGCCAGAGCGGACATTTTGCGGTTCACGTGCTTTCGGCTTCGCAAGAAAACTTGTCGAACCGGTTTGCCCGATCCGGGGAGGACAAATTCTCCGACGTCGCGTGGTCGCCAGGGAAGCTAGATTCTCCAGTTCTTGATGAGCACGCCGCGCTTTTTCAATGTCGTACTCGCCATCAATACGAGGGCGGCGATCATATTATTCTTGTCGGCGAGGTTGTGGAATATGAGACGCGCGAAGAAGCGCCCCTACTCTTTCATGGCGGCAGCTACGCCGAACGGAGGCCGCGCCCAAAGAATGATAGCGGGGAGACAGTTGATACCGAGCATGGCCGGTTCACCGACGATTTTCTGTTCTATCTGATTTCTCGTGCGCACTTCCAGACGTCACGACCGACCCGCGAAAAGCTTGCAGAGTTGGGTTCTTCGATGGAAGAATATCTTACGCTCGCCGTACTGAGTATGGAGGCACCGCTCACGCGAAACGAGATCGGTCAGCGCCTAAACCACACCGGGCACGCGCCCGCGCCCAGATTGCTTGACTACATGACACGCAAGAAATTGATCCGCGAAGTCGATCGGGTGAAAGGCTTCGATCTCGAAGAGGAGGGACGCAAGCTTTTCGTCGAAACACTCGCATTCGGCAAAGCCTTCGAGGCCGATCTCGCAGACCACTTCACCGCGGCCGAGTTGGCTGAAACGAAGCAGGTTTTGCGGCGTATCATCGAATTGTCCGGCGAGGATGTGCCGATAAACTGGCGCGCGAGGGAAGACTGAACCCCCGATGATCTCCCGGCGAGCGTTGATTGCCGGCGCCGGACTGGCTGGCGGAGCGGCGCTAAGCTTTCGCTGGTGGAACGCTGTACCCCCGATTGCGGAGGCGGATCGCGTTGCGAGGGGCAACGATCTGTATGAGCGGGGGTTGATCGATGTCGATAAAAGCGGGTGGACCAAGCATTCTGCGCCAGTTCGTAGATACGCAGAACTCCAAGAAGATTTATCAACCGACGTGTGCGTTGTGGGTGCAGGTCTTGCAGGAACCTCACTCGCGCTACACCTTGCAGAAGCACAAATCAGCGTTGTCGTCCTGGAAGCCAGGCAGCCTGGCTGGGGCGCTTCAGGACGCAACGCAGGTCATGTGCTTCCGACCTTGAAGAGTCCTGAGCCTTTTTCGCATTTCAAGGATGAGGGCAGACAATTCTTCGACGAATTTGCAGAACACAAATCTATTCTGCTCGACTTGCAGGAAAAATATGAATTCGATGCGGACGCTGTGAGGTCAGGTTATCTCAATGTCGCAACTAGCAGCGATGCAATCCGGGACTTTCGCGCATCGCATTCCTGGATGATCGAGCGCGAAATGCTGACGGTCGAGGAAATTGGGGGTGCGAATCTCAGTCATTTGACAGGAACCCCGGCTTGGAGCCATGCGCTGAATTTCGTCGATGGCGGACGCGTCAATCCGTACCTGATGACAAACGGCATGGCGCAAGCCGCAAGCAATTTAGGCGCTAGAATTATGGGGGGCAGTGAAGCGCTGTCGATAGAACCCGCAGGACTGCGCTGGTGCATCCGCACACGAAATGGCAGCGTAACCGCAGACAAAATAGTATTCTGCACCAACGCTTATCCAACCGACATCATTCCCCAGTTCGCAAACTCGTTTTACCCATTGACCGCATATGGTTTGACGACGAAGCCGCTGTCGTCAGAAGCGCGGCAGAAGATTATGCCTGGCGGGCAAACCTTGGCGCAGGTTCCGATCGATCTTAACCCCATGGTGATTGACGGTCATGGGCGCCTTGTTCTCTCATCAATCCCAGCTGCCGGAATAGCGGAAGACGCAGCATGGCATTTCGCTAACCAGCAGGCTTGGATCAGATACACTTGGCCCGACGCGCCTGAATTGGAATTAGAAACATATTGGACGGGGCGCGTTGCAATGCGCGACCAGGCCTTTCCCGGCATGTTTCAAGTTCAACCGGGTCTGTATGGGCTCATGCATTTCAATGCCTGGGGCAATATAATGGCCCCGTTGATGGGCAAGCTGTTGGCGCAGGGATTAGCATCAGATGATCTGGAGGGATTGTCTTTTCCGATAGATAAGCCGCAAGCGGTTTCTAACATTGGCAAGCAGGACAGGATCATTCGTCACCTTCTGCTTCCGTCAGCGCGGCAGGCCCAACGCTGGGGCATTATTTAGCCTTCGCGAAGTTCAGTCTTCAGCACTTTACCCGAAGCATTGAGTGGCAATTCCGAAACCACTTTGAACTCACGCGGCACTTTGTAATTGGCCATGTTTGCACGTGCCCATGCGAGCAGGCTTTCGGCGGACAGGCTTTTCCCCGGACGGGGAATGACAAAAGCTTTCCCGACCTCACCCAAGCGCTCATCCGGTACGCCGATAACTGCGACCGTCCCAATTTCGGGGTGCTCAGACAGCAGCTTTTCAATCTCAGCCGGATAGCAGTTGAAACCGCCACTGATGTACATGTCTTTCAGCCGATCAGTGATTCGCACGTAACCATCGGCATCCATCGTGCCAATATCACCCGTGTGCAGCCATCCGTCAGCGTCAAAAGCTGATGCTGTGGCGTCCGGATCATCGAGATATTCACGCATGACGCCGTATCCGCGCACGCAGATTTCGCCAGCTTCGCCTCTCGGCAGCTCCTCGCCGTCTTCGTCGATAACGCGCACCTCAAGACCCGGAATGGCCTTGCCGACGCTCTGGGCGATGAGCTCTGCATCATCTCCGCGGCGACAGGCAGTAATGGTGGTGCATTCCGTCATCCCATAGGCGGTGACGGTATCGCGCAGCCCCAGCTCTGCTCGCATCCGGCGAATAAGTTCCGGCGGAACGCTGGCCGCGCCTGTGGCCGCGCCGCGCAGGCTGGAGGTATCAAAGTCATTTTCAGCCTTCGCCGCCAACAACGCTTGATAAATGGTCGGCGGACCGGGCAAGAAATTGATGCGGTCCTGCTCAATCCGGCGAATGACCTCGTCGACATCGAAGTTGGCAACCGGAATGGTGACAGCCCCGGCAACAAGAGCGGCGACCCATCCCGCCTTGAATCCGAAACTGTGAAAAAACGGATTGATGATGAGGTAGCGTTCGCCTTTTTCCAGTCCCATCAATCCCACCCAATGGTGGAACATCGGCACTATGGAACCGTGGGTCGTCACAACGCCCTTGGGAGCGCCGGTAGTTCCGCTGGTGAACATGATATCCGATACGTCGTCCGAGGTTAACTGCTCGAGTGCCGCATCAACGCGCTCGTCCGCCTCACCTGATCCGCGCTTGTCGAGGCCCGGTAGGTCGCGGCCGATCAGAAGCGTTTCGTCCAAATCGGGCAAGTCTTGCTTAGCCAGCAAAGCCGGGTAATCAGTGCCAAGAAAATTATCGACCGTGAACAACATCTTGGCGCTGGTGCGGCGCAAGATGTCAGCTGCCTCGCGGCCTTTCAGGCGAGTATTGAGCGGGACGATGGCCGCGCCCGTTGCCTGCGCTGCCAGAGCGACGACGATCCATTCGCGGCTGTTGGGCGCCCAAATCGCGATTCTGTCGCCTTGGCCGACACCGGATGCGATCAAACCAGATGCCGCCGCGCGCGCGCGTCTCCACAGATCGGCAAAGCTCCACGTTTCGCCAGCCTGGATAATGGCCGGTTCATCGCTCCATAATTCAGCTGCGTGCTTCGCGACGTGGGGAATGGTGGCCGGCTGGCCCATTCAGGCGACCTCGAACAGGCCTGCTGCGCCCATTCCTCCGGCAACGCACATGGACACCACGACATAGCGCGCACCGCGCCTCTTGCCTTCGATCAGCGCATGGCCAACGAGCCTGCTGCCGCTCATGCCGAAGGGGTGGCCGATGGCAATAGCGCCGCCGTTCACGTTCAATTTGTCAGGGTCGATCTCCAACTTGCGCTGGCAATATAATGCCTGGCTGGCAAACGCCTCGTTGATCTCGAACAGGTCAATGTCGGAGATTTTCAGTCCGGCACGGTCAAGCAATTTGGGAATGGCAAAAACGGGGCCGATGCCCATCTCGTCCGCGCCGCACCCGGCGACTTGAAATCCGCGATAGATTCCAAGGACGGGCAGGTTTTCAGCCTTGGCAGTGGCGAGATCCATCACGACCTGCGCGCTGGCGCCGTCGGACAACTGGCTGGCGTTGCCCGCTGTTACATATTTGCCCTCCGCAATCTCCATGCCGTTCTTGTGAACGGGCTTAAGCCCCGCAAGCTTTTCATAGGTGGTGCCAGGACGCACGCCCTCATCGTGAGCCAGCGTCAGCTCTTCCTTGCCAGTTTCGTTGCCCTCTTTGTCGAACAGCGCCTTGGTGACGGTAATTGGCACGATTTCCTCGTCAAATCGTCCGGCTTCCTGCGCAGCAGCAGCACGCTGCTGGCTTGTAGCGGCGAATTGATCCTGATCTTCGCGGCTGACACCATAGCGTTCAGCCACGATCTCTGCGGTTTCGATCATGGCCATGTAGGCAGTGGGGTCAGCTGCCTTGATGAAATCCGAGCGATTGCGGAACTGGGGAATGTGCTTGTTGATCGTGAGCGAGATGCTCTCCATCCCGCCTGCCACCGCGCAGTCGATTTCGTCACAGACAATCCCTCGTGCGGCAAGCGCGATTGTATTGAGGCCGGACGAACATTTGCGATCCAGAGTGAACCCGGCAACGCTGTCGGGCAGGACAGAGCCGTGGACGGTCAAGCGACCAAGGTTATAGCTTTGCGTGCCCCAGTGATTGCCAACACCAAGATAGACATCGTCAACCCGCTCAGGATTGATCCCCGCTCGCTCGATGGCTGCATTGACGACATGTGCCGACAACACAGGCGCTTCAGTGTCGTTGAATGCGCCGCGATAGGCCTTGCCTACGCCGGTGCGGGCGGTGGAGATGATTGCAGCTTCACGCATTGTCGTTTCCTGTCATGTTTTCGGGACCCCAATACGCCCGCATCTCGGTAATTTTGCCGTCATCATTGAGTTGGAACGTGTCGATCACTTCGATGACTACACGCTCACCCTCCCAGTCGAATGTGACGGTGAATGGGAATGCAACGTAATCTCCAGCGCAACGGGGCGTGCCTAGCATCGCCAGCTTCGCGCCAGTCGCAATTGCACCAACATAAAATTGATCGATCTCGGCGCGGCCATTTTTAACCGGTGTTCCCACCGGGTCTTCCAGGCTCGCATTGTCAGCGAACAGATTGGCGAGCGCCTGCGCGTCACCTGCCTCAAAGCCGCGCACATAGGCGTCGACCACTGCCAATTTTTGTTCGGTAGTGACCATTACTCTGCCTCCGGGTAGTAGCGACTAATGGTGTCGATCACGCACGCAGGTTTGTCCTCACCCTCGATCTCGATGGTGATGCGGACAACAGACTGGACACCGCCGCCCTTCTCTTCTGCGCCTAAAATTTCACCGCGTCCGCGAACGCGCGAACCAACTCGCACCGGACTAATGAAGCGCAGGCGATCAGTGCCGACGTTCACACCAAAGCCGAAGCCACGGACCTCGATCATACTCTCAAGGAAATGGCTGGCGAGGCTCATCGTCATATAGCCATGCGCGATTGTACCGCCGTATGGTCCATCCTTGGCCCGCTCGACATCGACGTGAATCCACTGGTGGTCCTTCGTGACCTCGGCAAACTTGTCCACCTGGTCTTGTTCGATAATGACCCAGTCGGTCGGCCCGATTTCGGTGCCGGCCATGGCGATTATGTCTTGCGGAGTATCAATGACGATAGGCTGCATTGGCTTACGCTCTCTGGCTCGAGACCGAGAGCACTTCTCCGGTCATGTAACTGGATAGATCCGAGGCGAGGAAGATCATCGCGTTTGCGACTTCCCAAACCTCTGCCGGGCGGCCGAAAGCTTCCTTGGCGGACAGTTCAGCGAGCATTTCATCCGTCGTCACCTTGGCCAGAAAGGCGTGCATGGCGATTGACGGAGCGACAGCGTTAATCCGCACTCCGTACTCTGCCGCCTCCAGCGCCGAACAGCGGGTAAATGCCATCACGCCTGCCTTTGCAGCGGCATAATGCGCCTGTCCTTTTTGCGCGCGCCAGCCCAGCACCGAAGCGTTGTTGACGATGGCGCCTGCCTTGCGATCCTGCATGTGCGGAAGGAAAGCGCGGGTCATGCGAAACACCGAATTAAGCGTGACATCAATGACGCGGTGCCATTGGTCGTCTGTCATTTCGACCACTGAAGTTTCTCCGCCGAGCCCGGCGTTGTTGATCAAAACATCGACATGACCAAGGCCTGCGACCGCTGCATCGCGCAAGGCATCGACCTGGTCCTGTTGGGTGACGTCGCAAAGATGCGTGAGGGGTCGCTCGCTACCGGTTTCCTCCGCCATGCGGTCGGCAGCTTCATTCAGCCTGCGCTCGTGAAAGTCGGAAATCAGCACTTTCGCGCCTTCTTCGACCGCTCGCTTGCCGACAGCATAGCCGATGCCCGTTCCGGCTGCGGCCGTGACCACGACAGTCTGGCCCTTGAGCAAATTACGCGGCGGCGGATATTTCGGTGTCAGTGTCATTTAACGCCCCTCGGTTCGCGTGGCATTCCCAGTCCGCGTTCTGCGATCAAATTGCGCTGGATCTGGTTGGTGCCGCCGTAAATCGTGTCAGCGCGCGAATAGAGGAACAGATTGGGAAGCGTGCTCCATTCATACTCCGTCCCGTCAGCGATCTCGCCTTCCTGACCGAGCACGTCCATCGCAAGTTCGCCCAAATCGCGACGCCAGCTGGCCCACTGGATTTTGTACGTCAGCGCGGCACCATCGACTTTGCTGTGATCAGTATTGGATAGCATCCGTAGCGCGCCATAGCGCATCAGTCGCAAACCTATTTCGGCCTTGGCGAGGCGCTGGCGGAAGATCGGATCATTCGCTTTCCCATTGGCTTTGGCAGCCGCGACGATTTCGTCCAACTCGTTGCGAAATGCCATTTGCTGACCCAGCGTTGAAACACCGCGCTCGAAGCTGAGCAGGCCCATGGCCACGCGCCAGCCGTCACCAACCGCGCCGATCAGGCTGTCCGCAGGGCAGCGCGCACCATCGAAGAAGGTTTCGTTGAACTCGGCATCGCCGTTGATCTGCTCGATCGGGCGAATGTCGATACCCGGCTGATCGGTCTCCATCATCAAGAAGGTCAGGCCCTTTGGCCCCTTTGTGCCTTCCTCGGTCCGGGCGATGACGAAAATCCAGTCGGAAATTTGCGCCAAGCTTGTCCAGATTTTTTGGCCATCGACTACCCATTCATCACCATCGAGACGCGCCTTGGTGCGCACGCTGGCGAGGTCCGATCCGGCGCCCGGTTCGGAAAAGCCCTGGCAGAAGATTGTCTTGCCCGAAGCGATGCCGGGCAGGAAGCGCTGCTTTTGCTCTTCCGTTCCAAACGCCAGCAGCGTCGGCCCGGCCAGTTCGATGCCGATGTGATTGACGCGTCCAGGAACACCAGCGCGGGCATATTCCTCGGCGAAGATGACCTGCTGGGCTAGGGTCGCATCGCGCCCGCCCCACTTGCTCGGCCAGCCGATGCACGACCACCCGTGCTCGCCAAGATGCTGTTCCCATTCAATCCGCCGTTCGGCCTTTTCGGTAAGCGAAGTGATCCCTCGTATGTCGGAAAATTCGCCCTGCATCTGCGCATTTAGCCAGTCCGAGGCTTCCTGCCGAAAATCTTCTTCCGCCTGTGTGAAACCGAGCTTCATGCCGCTTCTCCAAGGATAGTTTTGGCCACCTGTTCACGGTGCCAGTTGCCGCTGCCGAGCAGCGTCTGGATCGAGCGCGCACGCTTGAAGAACAGATGCGCGTCGTGCTCCCAGGTAAAGCCGATCCCGCCATGCAGCTGAATCATGTCGCCTGCGCATTTGAAGAAAGTGTCGGCACAAAAAGCCTTCGCAGAATTTAGCGCGAGAGCGGCGTCATCCGATCCTTCGTCCATCGCGCATGCCGCCCAGTATACTGCGCTGCGGGCTTGTTCGATTTCGATCATCATGTCCGCGAGGCGGTGCTTGTAAGCTTGGAAGCTTCCGATGGGCCGTCCGAACTGCTCGCGTTCCTTCGCATAGGCCACTGTCCTGTCGAGAGTGGCCTGCGCTCCGCCCAAAGCCTCCGCTGCAAGGCAAATCCAACCGGCGGCCAGTGCCGCATCGCGGGCTGCGTTCCAATTGGATAGAGACTGCGCTTTCGCGCTGTCCAGCGTGACGGTCGCGAGAGGACGTGTCTGGTCCATCGTGGTATGCACGGTGATCGTCACACCCGGATCATCTGTTCGAACCAGCCAGCCTTCACTCTCGGTGCCGACAATCAGCAAATCCGCCACGCCCGCGTGTGCAACCAGACCTGTCGTTCCGGATAGCTGATCTCCCGACACAGACACATCGGCGTCAAATGTGCAGGCGCCGATTGCCTCACCGCCGGCCAGTGCCGCCAGCCAATCCTGTTTCTGATCGTCCGAGCCACCTTTCAAGATCGCATCGGATGCCATTGCGAGGCCGAGCAGCGGAATGGCGGCAACTTGTGCGCCAGCCGCTTCGGCGAGGATGGCAAATTCAACCATCCCTAACCCTGCGCCGCCATGCTCTTCGGGGAGATTTACTCCCCCTAGTCCCAGCTCTTCGCAAAAGGCGGTCCACAAGGCGCGATCAAAGCCGTCAGCGGCCATCGCGGTGCGGGTCTTTTCGCTGGTCGCAATTTCGGAAAAGAATCCTTTAACCGTTTCATCGATCATCCGTTGTTCGTCGGTGAATGCAAAATCCATCTCAGGTTCCCCAAACTTTGCGCGGTGGCACTCGCTCTGCCAGCAATTTGCTCACGGCATCGCCCACGTTGGCAGGGTCCCAGCGGGCACCTTTGTCGACGTGAGGCCCTTCGCGCCATCCATCTTCCAGCATGATTTGGCCACCTTCCAGTTCGAACACGCAGCCCGTCACATCGCGGCTCTCCGTACTGCCCAGCCAGACAACGGCGGGGGCGACATTGGCGGGGTCCATCACATCGAAGGCATCGCCATCAGTGGCCATCTTCTCGGCAAAAGCCTGCTCGGTCATGCGTGTGCGCGCTGCGGGTGCGAGCGCGTTTGCGGTGATGCCGTAGCGACCCAATTCCGCAGCCTGAACCAGCGTGAGCGCGGCGATCCCGCCTTTCGCGGTGGAATATGCAGCCTGCGCCATCGATCCCTGCAAGCCTGCCCCACTGGTCGTGTTGATGATCCGCGCATCCGGATCGCGGCCGTCTTTAGATTTCGTCCGCCAATAGTCGACCGCGTGGCGCGCAGTGCAAAAGTGGCCGCGAAGATGGACATGCATCGTGGCATCCCACTCGTCGAGCGTGGCCGAGACAAACATCCGGTCGCGTACGATACCGGCGTTGTTGACGACCACATGCAGGTCGCCGAATTCGTCAATTGCGGCCTTCACAAGGCGCGCAGTTGCGTCCCAATCGGTGACATCTTCGTAATTGGCGATAGCCCGGCCCTGACCGGCTTCATTGATTGTGGCGACCACATTATCGGCTGCGCTGGTGTCGCGGCCTTCGCCTTCCAGCGAGGCGCCGATATCGTTGACAACCACATTGGCGCCCTCTGCCGCAAAGGCGAGTGCGTAGGCCCGACCCAAGCCGCCTCCTGCACCGGTAATGATGACCGTCCGGCCTTCACAAATTCCCATGGTCAATTTTCCAGTTCTTTTGTCTTTGTCTTGAGATGCTGGCTCGTATCGCCCCAGAAATCGACGGAGGCATATTCGCGGCGAGTGAAGCGCCACACATTATCGACCAGCGCGAATTCGTCCGAATACCGCCCGCTGCCAATTATCTGTAGCGCCAACCCTTCGGTCTGCTGCAAAATCGTCCATTGTGAGACGCATTGCGCAATCTGTCCGTCATCGGACAGGCAGATTTGCGGATTGGTTGTAAGATGGCGTGTCTTCAGCCCGCCGTTTTCATGAACAATGACAAAGCTGCGCCAATATGCCTCGATCTGCTCCGCACCCACGATTTCCTTGCCCTGCGCCATGATCGCACCGTGATCGAACAAGTGCGCAGCGTCAGCCAGCGCGCCTGCGTCCATGAGGTCGGCATAGCGGAAAAGCAGATTGGGAATATCGATTGCGGGATTTGTCATCAAAGCCGCTCGATAATCGTGACATTGGCCTGACCGCCGCCTTCGCACATAGTTTGCAAGCCGTAGCGGCCGCCGGTGTCTTCAAGCGCATGAAGCATTGTCGTCATAATGCGCGCGCCGGTACCGCCGAGCGGATGGCCAAGCGCTATAGCGCCGCCGCGGATGTTTACCTTCTCGTGCGGAACTTCGAGTTCGTGCATCCACGCCATCGGAATGCTGGCGAAGGCTTCATTGCACTCGAAGAGATCGATATCGGCGATCCGCATGCCCGCCTTTTCAAGCGCATATTTGGTCGCCGGAATGGGAGCGGTGAGCATCCATACCGGATCATCCGCCCGGACCGAAAGATGATGAATGCGTGCGCGCGGCTTGAATCTGTGATCTTTCACTGCTTTTTCGCTCGCGACCAGCAGTGCAGCGGCGCCGTCGCAATTCTGGCTCGCAACGCCTGCGGTGATGGTGCCCTTGCCGCCCACTGGATTAAGCTCGGCCAATCCTTCGAGCGTTGTTCCGGGCCGGATCGTTTCGTCTTCGACAAGACCTTCAAGAGGAGCAATCTCGCGCTTGAACGCACCCGTTTGCGTCGCTTCATGAGCGCGCGCATGCGATGCGTATGCAAACTCTTCCATCGCCTCTCGGCTGATGTTCCACTTGTCAGCGATCATCTGTGCCGAAGCTATCTGGTTGATCTCGCCGTCGCCGTAACGCTCGACCCAGCCTTTGGAGGTATTAAACGGATTGTCGAAACCGTAGGGCTGACCTGCCATCATCGCGGCCATGATCGGGATTGCGTTCATCGCCTGGCTGCCACCTGCAACTACGAGATCCTGCGTCCCGCTCATCACCCCTTGTGCGGCAAAATGTAGTGCTTGTTGTGACGATCCGCACTGGCGATCCACAGTCGTTCCCGGCACATGCTGCGGTAGGCCGGCAGCAAGCCACGCGGTACGGCCGATATCGCCCGCCTGCGGCCCGATAGTATCGCAGCAACCCCAAACGCAGTCCTCGACCGCGCCTGGATCTACATCATTGCGTTTGAACAATTCGCGCAGGGGATGCGCAGCCAAGTCTGCCGGATGAACATGCGCAAGGCTGCCCTTTTTGCGGCCCATAGGACTGCGAACTGCGTCGATGATATAGGCTTCGGGCATCAGTTCGGATCCTCAAGCAAAAGTGTTTTCGGGGCCGATTGGATGGGCACCGCCAAGAATAGCGTCGTCGACGCGGCGCTGGTGAAATGCGCGGTCACCCCAAGCGCCAGCCAGCGCCCAGGTGCGTTTCATCCAGAAATGCAGGTCGACTTCGTAGGTATAGCCCATTGCACCATGCACCTGGATCGCGCTTTCGGCAGCGAGGTAAGCAGCGTCCGCGGCGGCCAGTTTGGCATGGCTCACATGCAGGCTGGCGGACCCCGCCTCATCATCGAGAGCCTGCACCGCACGCCACACAACCGGACGCGCAAATTCGAGCGCCACGGCAACGTCTGCAAGGCGGTGCTTCATAGCCTGGAAGCCGCCGATTGGCTGGCCGAACTGCTCGCGAATCTTGGAATATTCGACAGCCTGATCGAGCATGGCCTCGGCCAGTCCGACCAATTGCGCCGCGCTCATCACAGCGCCCAGATCGAGCAGTTGTGCGTCGTCGCTCGCGTTATCAAGCAATGCAGCGAGATTGCGCAAAGGATCCACGCTTTCCAGCGCCTCGCCTTCGCCATCAGATTGCCATCCGTTGATCTGATGCGCCGGAAGGGGCTGAGCTTCGCCTGACAGTACGGCGTCAGCGTCGGCAAGGCCGCCGTTACGCAATTGCCAAGGCACCATAACCAGTGCGCTTTCGACCAGTGGTTCCGCCAGACAGGCACGACCACATTCGCGCGCAACCAGTGCCGCATCGAGCAAGGCAAGTCCCAGCCCGCCGGACTCTTCCGGAACAAGCAGTCCGGTCAGGCCCATCTCAACCAGACCATCCCAGATCGCCGGATCGCGGTTGTCGCCTTCGTCCAGCTTCCGCAACACTTCGGGTCCATGCGTGCCCGCTAGATAATCGCGGACAGCTTCGGCCAGTTCGAGCCGTTCAGGAGCTATCAGGAAGTCCATTGTCAGCCCCTATCCCTTGCCCACGCGCGGCATGCCGAGCAGTCGTTCTGCCGTGATGTTGCGCTGGATTTCGTTCGAGCCGGCGTAAATCGGGCCGGACAGCGAGAAGATGTAGCCTTCCAACCAATCGTTGGCAGTTCCGTCTGCAAAGCGGCGCAGTTCGCCAGCAGCGCCCAACAATTGCATCGCCGTGCGGTGCATGGCGCGATCAAGCTCCGACCAGAATATCTTGTTGAGGCTGGCTTCCGCGCCAATGCTGCCACCTGCCATGATTTTCGCGGTCACGGCATAGGTGTTGTAGGCATAAGCCTGCGTGTCCATCCACGCCTTGCTCACCGCCTCTCGCGCGGAAGGTGTGGCGCTGGCTTCGTGCTTGCGAAACAGATCAATCAGTCGCCGTGCTGTCGCCTGAAAGCGGCCCGGTGAACGCAGCATCAATCCGCGTTCGAACCCGGCGGTCGCCATGGCGACGCTCCAGCCCTCACCTTCGCCAGCCAGACGGTTTTCGACCGGAACGCGCACATCGTCGAAAAACAATTCGGCAAATCCGGGATCTCCATGAAGCTGGCGGATCGGACGACGGGTGATGCCCGCCGATTCCAGATCGAACAGCAGGAAAGACAGGCCTTTGTGGCGTTGGCTGCCTTCCTCGGTGCGGAACAGGCCGAAGCCCCAGTCAGCAAAGCTCGCACGGCTCGACCAGGTCTTCTGACCGTTCAATACATAGTGATCGCCGTCACGCACGGCAGTGGCCTTGATGGCAGCCATGTCGCTGCCTGCGCCGGGTTCCGACCATGCCTGCGCCCAGATCTTTTCGCCTGCCGCCATCGGCGTGAGAAAGCGCTGCTTCTGATCGTCCGTACCATATTCCATGATGGTGGGGCCGAGCAGGAAAATACCGTTCTGGTTGGCACGCAAGGGCGCGCCCGAACCCCAGTATTCCTCTTCAAAAATCAGCCATTCGACAAGATCGAGGCCGCGCCCGCCATAGGCTTCCGGCCAAGTGACCATGCCCCAATTGCCCCTGGCGAGCTTGCGCTCCCAGGCAACGTGCTGATGGAAGCCTTCCTCGCATTCGAGAGTGATAAGTGGTTCAGACGGCTTATTGGCCGCTAACCAGTCGCGAATTTCGGCACGGAAGGCCTGCTGGGATGGCGTATATTGCAGCTCCATCTCAGAAATCCGCCGTCTTGCCCGACTGCACAAAGGCATCGCGCGCCTTCTGGCTGTCTTCGTGCAGATACATTTCCAGCGTGAAACCTTGCTCCCAGCGATAGCCCGCATCGACATCGCGCGGTTCGAGGCCGTTCAGAGCCTCTTTCGCCAGCACCAAGGCCTTGCGGCTCTTGCCCGCTATACGCGCACAAAAGGCGCGGGCTTCGCTTCCAAGGTCGGCGCGAGGAACCACCTTCTCGACCCCGCCGAGCCGCCATGCTTCCTCGGCTTCGATCCGGCCTCCGGTGAAGAATGCAGCGCGAACCTTGTGCAAGGGCAGCATTCGGGAAAGATGGCTGGCCCCGCCCATCGCTCCGCGATCGACTTCGGGTAGGGAGAAGTAAGCGTCATCGGCTGCGATGATCGTGTCGGCCGCACCGCAAATGCCGATGCCGCCGCCAATCACAAAATTGTGTACGGCCACAACAACCGGAACCTCCGCCTCGCGCACGGCGCGGAAGGTGAGAAAATTTCCGCGGTTCAGCTGCGTGATCCGTTCGGGATGCGCCTGCATCTCCTTGATATCGACGCCGCCACAGAAGCCCTTGCCTTCGGCACGGATCAGAACGCAATTCACGTCTTCGCGGGATGACGCAGACTTGATGATGTCCGGAATGCTGAGCCACGTCTCGCTGTCGAACGCGTTGACCGGCGGAACGTCAAAAACGATCTCAGCGATCCTGTCGCTCACGTGAGTTTCGATGCCCATCAGGCTGTTCCCTTCATTGTGTCGGTCGCACCAGTCAGCGCGGCAATCCGTTCGCGCGCGTCACGCTCGATATCGGCGAGAAGTTCGGCGCAGCTTGGTAGGCTGTCGAGCCGGCCAGCGACCTGGCCTGAAGCCATCAGTCCATTGATGGCATCGCCTTCCACAACCGCTTTCTGAAGCAGGATTGGCGCCGCCGCGGCGAGCATGGCTTCGGGCAATGCCATTTCGCCGTGGGATGTCATTTGCCGCGCTGCATTGATCATTTCGGGCCAGCTTGCGCCGGTCTCTTTCTTCATCGCCAATCCGGCAAGCAAGCCGCGACGCCAGCGGGCCAGCGCACCGCCGCTTTCGATGCGATCAAGCATGGGATTGCGGATCATACGCTGGGGAATGCCGTCGATCTTCTTGGTGACGAAAATATCCTGTGTGCCGGCTTTGGTGTATGCAGCCTTCACTTCGGCGGGGACCGGACTGTCGCTCGTCATCATGAACCGGCTGCCCATAGCGATACCGCTGGCACCATAGGCGAGCGCTGCTGCAAGACCTCTGCCATCGGCAAATCCGCCTGCGGCGAGTACCGGCACGTCCACCGCGTCGAGCACTTGCGGAAGTAGGACCGTCGTCGCGACGGAGCCTGTGTGACCACCGCCCTCGCCGCCCTGAATAGTGATCGCGTCGCAACCGAGGGCGACCATCTTTTCCGCATGCTTGAGTGCGCCAACCGTTGGCATACAGACAATCCCGGCAGCGCGAAATTTCGCGATCATCTCCGCATCGGGTCCACGCCCGAAGCTGACCGCCTTCACCCTGTCTGCATTTGCAAGGACGATCTCGACGACCTCTTTCGCACCCGGTTGAAAGCTGTGAAAGTTTACGCCGAAATTATGGGGTGTCAGCCGCGCAGTCTCGGCAACAGCTTGCGCCAGTTCGGCCGGTTTCATCACCACCGCTGCCAGAAACCCGAACGCGCCAGCATTGCTGCTGGCCGCCACCAACTGCGGCGTGGCGATCCACCCCATCGCAGTTTGCACAACGGGCAAACGGCAGCCGAGCATCTGCGTCAATGGCGTGGAGAGCGGATCTGACATGCGGTTCAGCTCTCTTCGGCCTGGCGCTTGTTGCTGTCGGCCATCTTCTTACCGTCGAAGCCACCAATGTAATCCCCGTCCACCAACTGATTGTTGGCGTGGGCGAAGTGGTGATAACCAAATGAAGCGTCGATTCCGGCTTCCTTGCCGGACAAGGTCTCCATGTGGTTGCAAGCCTGTTTTGCAAGCTGCAGCGCCAGTCTCGGCTGCTCAGCAATACGCGCTGTGATGCGGGCAACTTCTGCGGCCAAGTCGTCACGCGCGACCACGCGATTGACCATGCCCATTTCGTAAGCACGCTGCGCGCTCATCCGCTCACCCAGAAACAGGAATTCCTTGGCGATGCGCGGGTTCAATTCATGACAATGCGCGAAATATTCAATGCCCGGAAAGCCCATTTGCAGGACCGGATCCTGAAAGAACGCATCGTCCGAAGCTACGATCAGATCGCAAACCCATGCCAGCATAAGTCCGCCCGCGATGCAGGCACCGTGGACCTGCGCAATGGTGGGCTTGGGAATGGCACGCCAGCGCTTGCACATGCCGAGATACACTTCCTGCTCACGCACATAAGCCTTTTCAGCACCTCCCTTGTTGGCATGGTCATACCACATCAAACGACGATCAAAGCTGGAGTGAAAGTCGCGCCCTGGCGTGCCGATGTCGTGCCCGGCCGTGAAGTGCTTGGCATCTGATTTAAGCACGATACACTTCACATCGTCATCATTGACGGCGCGCTGGAAAGCGTCATCCAGCGCATAGGTCATCTGGCTGTTCTGCGCGTTATGATACTGTGGGCGGTTCAGTGTGACATAGGCCACTCCGTCCTGCACTTCGTACAATACAGGTTCTGCGCTTTCGTATTCGGGTGGCTGATCCACCGGAGGCACGATGGAATCGCTCATGCCGACGCTTCCTGCGTTTCCTGATTTGCTGGCGGATTATCCTTGAGCACCTTGTGACGGATGCCATGCGGATCGAGCTGTTCGATGATACCGAGCTGCTCTTCGCTTGGTGTGGGCGTTTCACCCTCGACGGCATCGCTCAGCTCGAAACCGGTGTTTTCCTGCACTTCGTCGAACGAGACGCCGGGGTGCAGCGTTACGACGCGGATCGCATTATCAGCTCCCCCGAAGTCCATTACGCACAGATTGGTGATGATTTTGCGCAAGTCGATGCCGGAATAATTGCCGCCTTCGATCCGGCGCGCAGGATTATATCCGGGCGAGGATACACGGTCGACTTCGCCTTCGACAAAGACGCGGGTGGAATGGCCGGGAATGAACATCGAATTGGCATGGTAGATGCCGTTACCGGGGAAACCCCGCGCGCCAAGCATCTGGACCTTGGGTTGTTCATGTGTGCCACCAAGCGCAGACAGATTGGTCTGCCCGAACCGGTCAACTTGGGTTGGTGTGACCATCGCGTGGCGACGGCCGGTCCACACCGCGCTGTCGAAGAAACGCGAAAATGGCAGATGGCCTGCAGGTTTGCGATCGTCGTAGGCGCGCGGCCCGAGCGGAACCGGTTGCTCAACCAGATAGGCCTCCCCGTCGGTCATCATCAGACCGGGGCTGTGAGTCATTTTTGCAAGACCCACCCCAAGGCGCGGGACCGGACCGATACCCGTTCCGATGATTTCCCGGTCGGTACGGAAAGTTTCCGCCACCGCCGCGATGCACAGTTCAGCTAGCGTGATGCCCATCAGTATATCGGCAGGGGAAGTGACCCTACCGCCTCCATTCCGCCAACGCTGGCAAGATATTGCTGTTCGTTTTCGCCGACCAGATCGCCGCGCACAGAATCCCAGTCACCCGGCTCTTTCGCCGCGCCTGCGTATTTCTTGAAATAGGGCATGTCCAAGCCGTATGACGGCGGGAACGAGGTTGGATGCGCCCCGCCCTTCGCTTCGGTCACACCGGTAATGAAACAACGCTCGATGATATTAGCCTTGGCGTCTTCCGGATAGGAATCCTCCATCGCCGGAACCAATTCTTCGCAGCTCGCGAAGCACTCTTCCGCTGCCTTGGCGAACCATTCATCGTAATAGCTGTCCGGGCCAAGCGCCTGGATGTTGCCACGGTGATCGGCCCGGTGAACGTGCAGAATTGCCGCATCGAGCTTCAGTGCGGGCATGGCGACCATGACCTCACCATCTTCGTAGGGAGACTTCACCGTCTTTAGGTTACCGAGTTCCAGCAGATCGGTCCCAAGACCCACCCTTGTCGGCAGGAAAGGCACACCAAACGCGGCCGCTTTCAAGCCCCACTGGAACATGCCCTCGTCAAGCTCCAGGACCTCGATCTCGCCGGCTTGCCGGGCTTTGCGAAACCAGGGTTCGAGCGGAATAGCGTCTAGCGATACAAACGCGAAGATAAGTTTCTTCACCTTGCCCGCTGCGCACAGCATTCCGACATCGGGACCGCCGTAAGAAACAATGGTCAGATCGGTGATATCCGAGCGGAGTATTTCTCGGACGAGTGCCATCGGCTTGCGGCGCGGACCCCAGCCCCCGATCCCTAGCGTCATGCCGCTGCGGAGCCGCCCGACAATCCCGGCGGCATCCATACGTTTATCAAGGCTCATTGAGTGGACTCCGATTCTTCCATCGCTTTTTGCCACGACCAGACATGGCCCCACTCGCTGGGCTGGCCGTGCGCCGTCGCTTTCCAGCTACCCGGGTCGATCACCAGTGAATCGCAACCGATTTCCAGATCGAAACCACTTGGTGTCTTCATATAGAAACCCAGCGTCTGATCGTTCTGGTGGCGCCCGATACTGGCGCTTTCTTCTACGCCTGCTCCGCGCATCCTGTCATGACATTTGCCCACGTCGCTAACGTTCTTCATCTCGAGCATCAGGTGAACGCAGCTTGCCGGATTTTGCGGCATTTCTCCGATCGCCAAAGCGTGATGACGGCCATTGTCCGCATGCATGAACGCAAAGCGCATTCCCGGATCTTCAGGATCAGGTGAGAAGCGGAAATGTGGCAGGTCGGTGTCATGAAAACCGATCGTGTCGCGATAAAATGCGTGGGATTTCTCAAAATCAGGTGCGGCAAATACCGCATGCCCCATACCGAATTCGCCAGTTACAAATCCCGAGACATCTTGCGGCGAGACAAAGGGCTGATCGCTCTTGGCATCGCCGACATAGAATTCCAGACCGTTGCCTGCCGGATCGCTAGTGCTGAAGTAAGCCTCTACACCGCGTATTGAAGCGCCAGCGTCATCGCCCCATGCGACGTCACGCTCCGCCGCCTCGATCTTTCCCGCCAACTCGTCGAGCGAGCCACGCGAATCAACCTCGTATGCTGCTGCCGCAAGGCGCTCGACATCGGAATCTACGATACGAAAGCGGAAGACCCGATCATCGACGCGGTAGTGCGCTGCGCCATCGGCGCTTTCGTCAGCCGACATGGCGCCGACCACCTGCGTCATATAGTCACGCCACACGTCCGCCTTCGCGGTTTCGATGACCACATAACCGAGTTGCTTGATAGCCATGACAGCTATCCTCCCTTCACAATATCTAGAAAAAGAGGACGCTCACCGCCCCCGTCGACGTTAAGCCATGCACCGGACACATATTCGGAAGCATCAGAAGCGAGATAAAGCACTGCACGCGCAACATCCTCGCCGCGCGCCATACGGCCCAATGGCAATGACGCGGCGATCTTGGCCTGCGCCTCATCGTCGCCGTATGTTTGCGCTGCGGTTTCAGTTTCGGCGAGTCCGACGATGATCGCGTTTACGCGGATGCCCTGCGGGCCCCATTCCTGCGCGAGGCTTTTGGTAAGGCTGAGCAAACCAGCTTTCGCGGCGCCATAAATAGCGGTGCCTGGCGAAGGCCTGATACCCGACACGCTGGCAATATTTATGATCGCTCCGTTGCCGGATTTTACAAGGTAGGGATGCGCTGCGCGGGCAAGATAATAGGGTGCCAGCAAATTGAGCTGCGCGATTTTGTCGGCGAAGCGAGGGCTGGCAGTAGCGGCATCTGTATTGGGCGAGCCACCGGCATTGTTTACGATGATATCGATGCGGCCATGCTGTTTGTGCACTTGGGCCACAAAGGCCTCGACCGCTTCGGCATCGCGCACGTCAAGCTGCGCAAAGCTCACCCCGTCGGGCAGGCTCTCCGGCTCGCTACGCGCGCAGGCCATCACTTTCGCGCCAGCGTCGGCAAGGCTGAGGCTTATAGCACGGCCCAAGCCCCGGGTTCCCCCGGTGACAATTGCCACGCGTCCGTCAAGCCTTGATGACACCCCGTTCTCCTTAACAATACTCTGACCGTGAATCAGTCAGTCTGCGCTGCTGAAAACCCACATATATAAAAGTAGATCGCTTTTCAATTGACGATTTGCGTATTTTTTGGCAACAAGTTTTACGAATATCGTGCAAATGAACGAATCAACGCACATACAGGAGAGTGACGATGGTAACGGTGACTGCGATGCATACACAGGAAGGGGACATCCCCACCGCGCAGGAACTGGTGGATCGCGCCCGCGCTATGATCCCCACACTCAAATCCCGAGCGCGGAAATGTATTGCCGACCGCAACGTACCCGACGAAACAATCGCCGAGCTGAAGGAGGCAGGCTTTTTCCGGATTCTCCAGCCGAAACGATTCGGCGGCTATGAAATGCACCCCAATGTGTTCTTTGATGTTCAAAAACTGATTGCCGAAGGTTGTATGTCGACCGGATGGATGTTTGGCGTCGTCGGTTGTCACCCCTATGAACTGGCGCTGTTTGAAGACAAGGCGCAGCAGGAAGTCTGGGGCGAGGATTCCGACATGATTGTTTCCTCCACCTACCAGCCTGTTGGCAAAGTCGAACCGACTGAGGGCGGCTTTTATCTTTCGGGCCACTGGGGCTTCTCCACCGGCTCAACCCACTGCGGCTGGGTTTTGCTCGGCGCTCTGGTTCCTCCTTCGGAAGAAGGCGGCGCACCGGATATGCGCACTTTCCTTCTCCCACGCTCGGACTACGAAATCCTTGAGGACGAGTGGCATGTGTTCGGGCTGCAAGGCACCGGCAGCCATGGCATCAAGGTCGATCGCGCCTTTGTACCTGAGTACCGCACGCACCGCGCTCTAGACGGGTTCATGTGCAACAATCCTGGTCAGGAAGTGAATGACAGCCCGCTCTATTCACTCCCTTGGGCACAGGTCTTTGTGCGCTCGGTGAGCACTGCTGCATTCGGTGGAACGCGCGCTGCAATCAACGCTGCCATGAAGATCATGGAAGGCCGCATCTCCACCAACACGGGCAAGGCCTCTAAGGACGATCCGGCGCTACATGCAGCAATTGCTGCCGCTCATGCACAGTCGAAGGAGATGGAACTAACCCTGCGCACGACATTCAAGGAATTGCTCGACACGGCCGAACGCGGAGAAGAGATCACACTCGAGCAACGCGCGCTGTATGCGTACCAGTCTTCCACCGTTGTTCGCCGATTGGCCAAGCTGGTTGATGCTATGGTTGAGCTGTTGGGCGGCCGTGCGATTTACACCTCGAGCGAGATCATCCAGCCGTGGCTGGACATCAACGCTGCGCGTGCGCACGTGGCAAACGATCCCAACAACCGGACCAAGGATGTGGTCGGCACGATGCTCGGTCAGCCTCCCGTCTTCACGTTCATGTAACGCAGAGCGATGACGGAAATCATCACTTCGCGCCACCGCGTATCGGATGGTCAGGAGATCCAACTGGCTACAGCCGGTAAAGGCCCGGCAGTCGTGTTCCTGCACGGCAGCGGTCCGGGCGCGTCTGGCGTCTCGAACTTTCGCGGCAATATCGATGCTTTCGTAGAAGCGGGATACAGGGTCATCCTGCCCGACCTGATTGGCTACGGAGAATCTTCGAAACCAGAAGATACCGACTACACGCTCGAATTGTTCACTTCGACAGTGCGCGAAGCATTACGAGAGCACGGTGTCGATCGTGCGGCTTTCGTAGGCAACTCGCTCGGCGGAGGCATCGCCATCCAGCTTGCGCTTGATGAACCGGACTTCGTGTCATCGCTGGTCTTGATGGCGCCGGGCTGCGTAGCCGAGCAGGCGAGCTATTTCACCATGCCGGGTATCGCCAAGATGAAATCGAGTTTCGGATCACCCGATTTCAGTTTGGAAGAACAGCGCCGGCTGGTGGGCAATCTGGTGCACCCCGATTTCGCAAAGAACATTCCCGACGCACTTGTCGAAGAACGGTTCGCGGTCGCGAAGACACAGCCGAAAGATGTCTTGATGCGGATGAAAACGCCCGATCTGTCACCGCGCCTTGGAGAACTCGATTGTCCGGTGTTTGTTTTGTGGGGGCTGAACGATGAGTTTTGTCCTGTGGAGCATTCCGCTCTTTTTCTGGAGCGCTGCGCCAATGCTCGCACCGTCACATTCGGCCGGACCGGTCACTGGGTGCAGGTCGAGCGCGTGAACGAATTCAACCGTTATGCAACGGAATTTCTGCATGAGTGCGGCTGAAAAATACGGCCAGGAGCTATTTGCCGCGCTGCGCGATTGTCGCACGATTGCACCCATCGCAGGCCGCGATCCTGCCCTTACCGTCGACGATGCCTATGCCATCAGCCTTGATTTCCTCGCCCGGCGGCGCGCTGAAGGCGAGCGGGTCGTCGGCAAGAAAATCGGCGTCACTTCCAAGGCCGTGCAGGACATGCTGGGCGTCCATCAGCCGGACTTTGGTTTCCTGACCAATGCGATGCACGAGCAGGGCGATATTGATGTCGTCAAACACAAACTCATCCAGCCGCGCGCTGAGGCCGAGATTGCATTCATTTTGTCTGACGATCTGCGTGGCCCGGGAGTGACGCCAAAGCAGGTGATCGCGGCAACAAAGGCAGTCGCGCCCTGTTTTGAAATCGTAGATAGCCGCATCGACAATTGGGACATCACAATCGTCGATACCGTTGCCGACAACGCCAGCTGCGGCGTATTCGTGCTAGGGGAGGCCCGCGTCGATCCTCGCACGCTTGATCTGCCATCTCTCAAGGTCACCGTTACCAAGAATGGCGCACCGCTTTCAGAAGGCTATGGCTCGGCGGTTCAGGGGGATCCGGCGCAGGCTGTCGCGTGGCTGGCCAATACATTGGGCACGCACGGCGTCACACTGGATGCGGGCGACATCATTCTCTCGGGATCTTTGGTCCCGCTGGAGAATGCGCAGGCTGGCGACGAATTTGAAATGCACTTGCAGGACGTGGGCAGTTGCACCGCGCGCTTCGTATAGGGACTGGGATATGAGCAAGGTAAAAGCGGCAATCATTGGTTCGGGCAATATCGGCACCGATTTGATGATGAAGATGATCAAATATCCGCAGAACATGGAACTGGCAGCCGTGGTCGGCATCGATCCCGCCAGTGAAGGTTTGGCGATGGCGCGCGAACACGGAGTTGCGACGACCCATGAAGGCATCGATGGCCTGAAGAAGCTCGATTGCTACAAGGATCTGCGCATCGCTTTCGATGCCACCAGCGCCTATGCTCACAAGGAACATGACGCACAGCTGCGTGCCGATGGCATTCGTGTCATCGACCTGACGCCGGCTGCCATCGGTCCCTTCACCATTCCGCCAGTGAATATGGAGGCCAACCTCGATGAGCCGAATCTCAACATGGTGACATGCGGCGGTCAGGCGACCATTCCCATGGTCGCGGCGGTCAGCCAGGTGGCGACGGTTCATTACGCAGAAATCGTCGCTTCAGTCTCTTCGCGTTCGGCTGGCCCCGGCACGCGCGCCAATATCGATGAGTTCACCCGGACTACGGCGCGCGCGATCGAGAAGATCGGCGGCGCCGCGAAGGGCAAGGCGATAATTATTCTCAATCCTGCCGAACCGCCGATGATCATGCGTGATACCGTATTCACTCTTTCCGAAGGTGCGGACGAAGATGCGATCCGCGCGTCGGTGGAGGCGATGGTCGCCAAGGTGAAGAGATATGTACCCGGCTATCGGTTGAAGCAGCAGGTCCAATTCGAGCGATTCGGCGACAACAATCCGCTGACAATTCCGGGCATGGGCCAATTCACCGGAGTGAAAACGATGGTCCTGCTCGAAGTCGAGGGCGCGGGTGATTATCTTCCGTCGTATTCGGGTAATCTCGATATCATGACTGCGGCAGCCAAAGCTACGGGCGAACTTATCGCCGAACGACAAATCGCAGCGAAGGAGCCGGCAGAATGAGCAGTACCTTCAATATCGACGCCGGCGACAAGATTTTCGTTCAGGACGTGACCCTGCGTGACGGGATGCACGCCATCCGTCACATGTACAGCATCGATCAGGTGCGTGACATCGCCAAGGCGTTGGACCGCGCAGGCGTAGACGCCATAGAGGTCGCTCATGGTGACGGCCTGTCGGGTCTCAGCTTCAATTACGGATTTGGCGCACATACCGATTGGGAATGGCTGGAAGCCGTTGCCGATGTGCTGGAAAAGTCGGTGCTGACCACACTAATCCTTCCTGGTGTCGGGACGGTCGAGGATTTGCAGCGTGCCCATGCTTTGGGTGTGCGCTCGGTTCGCGTGGCGACCCATTGCACCGAAGCTGACGTGTCAAAGCAGCACATCGGCTTCGCCCGCGATCTGGGGATGGACGTGTCGGGCTTCCTGATGATGAGCCACATGGTCGACGCCGAAACACTCGCAACACAGGCGGCGATGATGGAAAGCTACGGCGTCCAGTGCGTCTATGTCACCGACAGCGGCGGCGCGCTTGATATGGACGGCGTACGCGATCGCCTGCGCGCCTATGACAAAGTGCTGAAGCCGGAAACGGAGCGCGGTATTCACGCACATCACAACCTTGCACTTGGCGTCGCCAATTCGATGGTAGCTGTGCAGGAAGGCGCTGTTCGCGTCGATGCTAGCCTCACCGGCATGGGCGCTGGAGCTGGCAATGCCCCACTTGAAGTCTTCATTGCTGCGGCCGACCGCAAAGGCTGGAACCACGGCTGCGATGTGATGGCATTGATGGATGCCGCGGAAGACCTAGTGCGCCCTCTTCAGGATCGCCCTGTCAGGGTCGACCGCGAAACGCTCAGCCTTGGTTATGCCGGAGTATATTCCAGCTTCCTGCGACATGCAGAAAAGGCAGCGGAGGACTATGGCCTCGATACCCGCGAGATTCTTGTCGAACTGGGTGCACGCAAGATGGTTGGCGGTCAGGAAGATATGATCGTGGACGTCGCTCTGGACCTGCAAAAGGCGAAAGAGGCACAACCCGCGAATGGTTGACCTGTCATTGCACAGGCCGGTTTCCGCAAGCGAGGTCGGCAATTGGGATGACACCGCAGACGTTGTGGTGATCGGCTTTGGTGCTGCAGGTGCCTGCGCCGCAATCGAAGCCGCTACAGAGGGTGCAGACGTAGCCTTGTATGAGCGCGGATCAGGCAGCGGCGGTGCCTCTGCACTTTCCGGCGGCGAAATCTATATCGGCGGCGGCGGCGGCACAGACGCGCAGCGCGATGCAGGCTTTACCGACGCCACCGAAGACTTCGAGACATATCTCAAGATGGCAGGCGGACCTTGTGTCAACGAAGCCAAGTGCGAAATATATGCACGTGAAGCCCTCGCCCACTACGATTGGCTGAAGGCTCAAGGCGTGCCCTACCGTGGCAATTATGCTCCCGGGAAGATTATCGAACCTGCTGACGATTCCACCTTGATCTGGTCAGGCAGCGAGGCTGCTGCACCGTTCCGGGATGCTGCGAAGCCTGCACCGCGCGGCCATGTGATCCGCTTCACTGGCTGGGGTGGCGGCCGGCTGCTAGTCGATCAATTGGAGCAAAGTGCGCGTGCCAAAGGCGCGCGCATCACGACGGACAGCACTGCTCGTTCACTGATCGTCGATGGTGACCGGGTCGTCGGCGCTGTCTTCATGGAAGAAGGCCAACCAAAATTTGTCCGCGCCCGGCGTGGTGTTGTTTTGGCAACGGGCGGCTTCGTGATGAATGAAGACATGCGCCGCCGCTACTGCCCCCAGACTTTCCTCATCAGCGATCCAATCGGTGAGCGCGACGATGGGACTGGTATCATGCTCGGCATGTCCGCCGGCGGCGATGCCGTGCACATGGACCAGTTCTTCACCACCTGCCCATGGATCATCCCGGCCGAGCAGGCGCATGGAGTGTTCGTCAACACCGCCGGACAGCGGTTCATTAATGAGGATTGCTATCACGGCCGCGTATCGCGAACCTGTATCGATCAGCTTGGCGGAAAAGTTTACTTGCTTCTGGACAGCGCCCATTTTTCGCAACCGGCAGATTTCGCGCGCACCGATATCGCGGCCACAGGCGAGACCTGGGATGAAGTCGAAGCCGAGCTCGGAATGGCAAAATGTACGCTTGCGGCTACGATGGAATTTTACAACGAACACGCCGCAAACGGCACCGATCCCCGGTTCGACAAGCAGGAGCCAATTCTCGTGCCGCTGGATAAGGGGCCCTATGTGGCGCTCGAGCTAAATTTCGAAACGAGCTATTTCAGTTTCTTCACCCTGGGCGGATTGCATACCAGTGTGGATGGCGAGGTTCTTGATCGCGGGGGCTCGTCCGTTCCGGGCCTGTTTGCCGCCGGACGTTGCACACACGGTCTGCCAGCTTGGGGGCACGGCTATTCATCCGGTTTGAGCCTTGCAGATTGCACTTTCTTTGGGCGCCAGGCCGGGCGCAAGGCGAGCCATGGCTGACATTGAGAAGCGGCTAGAGCGGCTGGAGGACAGAGCAAATATCGCCGACCTCATCGCGAGCTACGGTCCATTAGCAGATCGCGGCGCTGCGCATGAACTTGCGGCATTATGGACCGAAGACGGCGAATACCATGTTGGCGGTTTCGGCATAGCGCGAGGGCGCGAGGAAATTGCCGCGCTCATCACCAGCCGCACACATCAGGATCTTATGAAGCAGGGCTGCGCCCATGTCCTGTCACCGCACACCATTGTGATCGACGGCTCGTCCGCTGTCGCGACGGGCTACAGTACAGTCTATCGCACACAAGATTATTGTTTGGAGGCCTGGAGGGTCTCGCGAAATCGCTGGGAACTTGAGCGCGGTAATGATGGTAAGTGGCTGGTCACCCGGCGGATCAATTCACCGATCACGCCGGGCGAAGCTGCCTCATAGAAATTCCGTATCGGCTGGCGGTAACATTCCGTCAGAATTCAACTCCCAGCGTTGCACCGAAAGTGCGCGGTTCGGGGAAATATCCCAACACGATACCGCCGAATGCCGGACCGAAGTCGATGAAGTTGGAAGGATTGTCCTCCTCTGTCAGATTGCGAACCCACAGAGACAGCGAGGCATCCAGTGCCCCTAGCTCAATCCCGGACAAATTGGCGCGCATATTGACGATTGTTCGACCTTCGGATTCGCTGTTCGAAGCAATCGATGCTGTGGGATCAGTCTGGCGAAGCTGGTATGGGAAAGTATAATAGCTCGATACGTAGCTGACATCGCCAATCAGATTGAGCTGGCCCCAATTTCCCTCGATCACGCGCCAATCTGCGCCCAGAGCTGCTGTCCATTCCGGAGCATGCGGGAATGCCCGGTTGTCGGAAACTTCAACGCCATTCTCGATGAAACTTTCATACTGGGTGTCCAGATATGCCAGCGAACCATGGATGGCCAAGCCATCGAATGGGTTGACTTGGGTTTCGACCTCGATCCCTCGAATGGTGGCAGAAGCTGCGTTGAGCACCTTGGAAGCCGCCGCGCCCGTTGCATCGAAAACGGACAGCTGGATGTCACTATGATCGTTCCAGAATGCAGCGATATTCAGGAGAACATTGCCATCGGCCAGAACGCTCTTAAAACCCAACTCATAGCTGTCGACGATTTCAGGAAGGTAGGGCGAACACAACTCGAGCGTGCCGGTCGGGCAATCAGGCGTCGGAGCGGCAAACACATTGGTTTCGCCGTTAAAGCCCCCTGATTTATAGCCGCGGGCATAACGGCCATAAACGCTGATATCCGGCGTAATCTCGTAATTGATCGTGGCAGCAGGACTGAAATCGTCATATCTCGCCTGTTCGACATCGCCAAAATCGACATCAGCAACTGTGAACGGGAGGGCTGCCGGCGGTATCATCGGATCGCTTAGTACCTGAAGGAAGCGACTGATATCCTTGCGTTCCTCAGTGTATCGCGCGCCAAGTGTGAGTGTAAGCGCGTCGGTAATTGCAAAATCAGTTTGCGCATAAAGAGCCCAGGCTTCTGTTAGCGAACCATAACTCGATTCAAACTGGTTTCCGAACGGTCCGAAGACGCCGAAGAAAAGCTGCGGGTTGTCGGTGAAGGCGTTCTCGTCATAATAAAAACCGCCGACCACGAAATTGATGCGATCGTCCCAGGCCGATCCGGTAAGCTGCAATTCCTGGCTGAAACTGTCCATGTCGGTGAACCGCGCAGTTGTCGCGATGGAGATGGGAGTACCGTCAAGATCCAGCCTGTCCTGGAAACGCATGTCGCGCCAGGCAGTAATGGACTTGAGTTCAACATCGCCGATATCGAGCGTTGCGGTCAGGGCATGACCCGACGTCCTCGTTCTTTCGAAGATGTCCGCATCGAGACTTTGCTGTTCACGTCTTTGCGGATCGAGGAAGAGTCCTAGCGGCACACCTGTGTAAGAAGGGCTGTTCGGATCGAAGATGTCGGCCGGGCCGCCGTTCTGGTTGAGGCCAACCAGTTGGCCCGGGCGTGGATGCTGGTCGTAATTGGCGTAATCGAACATGTAGTCGATCGTCAGGCTATCGGTCGGTTCGAACCGCAACTGGACAAGGACACTCTCCCCATCGAGCGAATTGGCTTCTGAAACCTGCGGCGGCGACGCGAAGAAATCTGCGGCGGGAAAAGGGTTTGCGCCTACATCGTAGAATCCGTCGCGGCTGGCCAGCATGCCGGAAACCTTCAGCGAGAACGGGCCGAGTTCGGGCAGATCGAGTGTTCCGCGAACACGTTGATAGTCAAAATTGCCGTATGTCAGCTCAATTTCACCGCCCAGCTCACCGGTCGGCTTTGCAGTTATGAGATTGACAGCACCAGCCAGCGTATTGCGTCCATACAACGTGCCTTGCGGACCGCGCAGGATTTCAACCCGCTCGAGATCGGCCACATCGAAAATGGCACCCTGATTCTTGGCGATATAAACCCCGTCGAGATAAATTCCGACGGCCGGCTCCCAAGTCACTGCCGGGTTGATCGTTACCGATCCGCGGATTGCGACCTGCGCGATGGTCGAATTGCCCGGCGCTCGCTCGATCTTCACATTCGGCGCAATTGTGCCGAGGTTGTCGATCGAAGTAACGTCGCGGCTGTCGAGGAATTCTTCACCCAATGCCGAAATCGCAATTGGCACGTCCTGCACATTTTGTTCGCGCTTTTGTGCGGTCACGACGATGGTACCAATTCCGCCGGCTTGATCAGTGGTGCTCGTTTCCTGAGCCAGAGCAGGGCAACTTGCGCAAATTGCAGTTGCAACTGCTAACGTGGAAACTGGTTGAAATTTCATGGAATGCGTCCTCCCGAGACTCGCAATGCACTAATTGCGTAGAAATTTATATTCTCAACTACGCATACATCGCCTAACGCGCAATATCAAATTGCAATCCGTAACCAGTTGGTTATTAGCTTACGCATACGTGTTTCTCAGTTGGAGTCTTGAATGAGCGATCTCGAAAACCGCATCGACCGACTGGAATCGCTAGACGCCATTCGGCAGCTGCCCGCCAAATACGCCCTTGCGCTCGACATGCGCGATATGGACGCAATGGTTGGCCTGTTCTGCGCCGATGTTCGCGTGGGCAAGGACACGACAGGCCGCGAAGCCTTACGCAGCTATATGGATCGAACTCTGCGCAGCCCGTTCACCGGCACCAGCCATCACATTGGCGGGCATATTATCGAATTCGACGATGCCGACCATGCGCATGGCGTGGTCTATTCGAAGAACGAGCATGAAACTCCGGTCGAGGAAGGTGATGACGAATGGGTCATCATGCAAATGATGTATGTCGACGAATATGAGCGTCAGGAGGGGCAATGGTTCTTCCGCCGCCGCCTTCCGCTCTATTGGTATGCTGTCGACCTCAACAAACCGCCCGTGGGTGCCAACAAGATGCGCTGGCCGGGTGGTGACTGGTCAGAGGGCAACTTTCACAAGCTGTTTCCGAGCTATGCTGAATTCTGGGAACGCGAAGGCGCGCCCGAAGGGCCAGTGCCTGAGCCTGCGCCGGCCGAACAGTTTCTTGCAACAATGCGCCGCGGCAAGGATGCGCCAAAGGTGAAAGTGCGCGCCGACTAAAGCGGCACGGCACCTTCATTTGCCGCCCTAATTGATGCCCAACGCATCACGCGTGGCGAGATAGCCAAATGTCAGTGCTGGGCCGAGAGTCACGCCGGCTCCTGGATAGCTTTCGCCCATCGCCGATGCCGCATTGTTGCCCACGGCATAAAGACCAGGGATCACATTGCCGCCCTGCCCCAGAACTCTGGCGCGGTCGTCAGTAAGCAAGCCTCCGTTCGTGCCAATGTCGCCGGGATAAATCGGCATGGCGTAGAACGGACCCTTTGTTATTGGCGCGAGACTTGGATTTGGTGTTACCGACGGGTCGCCATACATCTTGTCGTAGGCCGCATCGCCGCGGTTGAAGTCAGGGTCCACACCCTTCTCAGCGCCTTCATTGAACCGCGCGACTGTGGTTTCGAGCTTTGCTGGCTCGACACCGATCTGCTCGGCGAGTTCGACGAGAGTACTGCCCTTTTTCAGGATGGTTTTGACCATGCCGTTCTGCGCCCAATCGGGCACCAGCGGCATCAGCGGACCGACCGGATATTTGTGCCGGTAACGGTGATCGAAGACAAACCATGTCGGGCTGGCATCGCAATGCTCGGCCTCACGGTGGGCCATTTGCTGGCCGACGATATGATAACTCGCAGCCTCGTTCAGATAGCGCTCTCCGGACTGGTTCACCAAGATGCAACCGGGCAGAGCACGCTCTATGGTGCAAAGCCGACCGCGATCCTCTCCCGGTACGTAGAACACAGGTGCGGCCCATGCCGACTGGAGGTTCATGGTTTCCGCGCCAACTCTTTGGCCTGCACGGATTGAATCGCCGGTATTCCCGGCAATGCCGCCGGAATAGCGGGCGTTGGGATAAAGCGGGGCGTTTTCATCGCGCATCGACTGGTTCTTGTCGAACCCGCCAGCCGCCAGAATCACGCCCTTACGCGCGCGAATGCGGACTGGCTTGCCGTTTTGCTCGACGACAGCGCCAGTCACTTTGCCATCTTCCTCGACCAGCTCGGTCAGCGGGCTCTCCAGCCAAACAGGTATCTGCTTCTCGTTCATGGCCAAACGCAATCCGCCGACCAGCGCGTTACCCAAAGTGAGGCGGCGATCTTTGCGGCTCTTCAGACGGAACGGCAGATCGAACCAATATCTGGCAAGGCTCTTGACGAGATGCGGAAGCCAACCCTTCTGCCGAAAGAGCAGGACATATGTCTCATCGAAATGCCAGTTGAGGTAGCCGAACAGGCTCGCAGCAGGGCTGGCGAAGCGAAGTGTCTCCACATCTTTTCCGAGCGGTTTCCCGTCGAGCGGCAGTGGCATATGCGTCCTGAATCCGGTGGGGCTGCCGCCCGGATTTTCAGCGTGATAATCCGGATAGGGAAAGGCACAATAGGTGAGCGGCGTGTGCTCGCCCATCCAGCGGAGCATTTCGGCAGCATTATCGACGAAGGACCGGATATTGGCATCGGGGACATTATCTGCCGAGAGTGCGCGAACGTATTTGAACGCGTCATCCGGATTGTCGTCAAACCCGGCTTCGCGGGCCTGATCGCTGGCAGGAATCCAGATGCCGCCGCCAGAGGTCGCCGATGTACCGCCCCATAATGGCTCTTTCTCGACGACGAGCGCGTCAGCGCCATTTTCGGCCGCGACCAGTGCGCTGAGCAACCCGCCCGCGCCTGATCCAACCACCAGGATATCGACTTCCTTGTCCCAGCTCATGCGTGTCGGCTCCTAGCTTGGCAGGTAGAGTTGGGCGGATTTACCGCCATCCACCGGCAGGGCGACGCCGGTGATGTAGGCGGACGCATCCGACAAGAGAAACACGATGGACTGCGCCAGTTCGGTCGGCAGGCCGCCCCGCCCCATCGGAATGGCAGCAACGGTCTTTTCCGCCAATTCGGGCGCCTTGCTCGCGTAATCCTCGTTAGCGGCGGTTTGCACCTGGCCCGGCACAACGCAATTGACGCGGATATTGTCGCGCGCTGTTTCCATTGCCGCGACGGCTGAGAACTGGATCATCGCCGCCTTACTGGCTGAGTAGCTTGACATAAAAGGCGCTGCGCGGATCGCCGTGGTGCTTGAGACATTCACGATGCTCCCGCCACCACATTTGCGCATTGCGATAATCGCGGAGCGGGTGCCCGCAAATACCGCATCAGCATTGACGGCGAAATCCTTGCGCCAGTGCTCCATCTTCAAATGGTCGAGTGGGCCGTAATGGACGCTCATGGCGTTGTTCACGAGCATGTCGAGGCGGCCATGGTCTGAAGCAATTGTCTCGACCAGCGCGCCGTAAGCTTCTGCGTCGGTGAGATCGACGCTGTGAATTTCTGCCGATCCGCCCGCAGCCTTTATGGCATCGCGGGTTGCCTCGAGCTTTTCCATGCCGCGCGCCAGAATCACTACATGGGCACCTCGGGACGCAAGCATTTCGCTGGTGGCTCGGCCAATACCGTCGCTACCGCCTGTCACGATTGCAACGCGGTCTGTCATATCTTGCTGGTTCATGCTGATGCTCGCTGTGTGTTAAGTTCCGGTTCCAACCCGTTGGCGGTGAGCACGCAGCTCGTGCCGCCTGGAGTGTACATCATTGTCACACATTGGTTGCAGGCCGTGCAGCCCGAACGCTCGGTTGCCCCGCTGCGTAATTTGTTCACGAAGTTCGCGTCGAAAACGAGCGAGCGCGCCATCGCGATGGCATCAAAGCCGTCCCCGATGGCCTGTTCGACGCCCTCGCGCGATTGCACGCCGCCAAGGTAGGCGAGCGGCATATCGACCGCCTTGCGCACCCGCAGCGAGAGTTCACGCAGGTAGTTTTCGCGGAACTGGACCTCGGGTGGCTCGGTCAGCGACTGGATGAACATACCCAGCCTGATAATTGGATTGGAAGGCTTGGCACCTGTCTTGGGCAGGGACGATCCGAACAGGGCGCTGATC
The DNA here is from genome assembly GCF_037996805.1 of Erythrobacter alti. Taxonomy (NCBI): domain Bacteria; kingdom Pseudomonadati; phylum Pseudomonadota; class Alphaproteobacteria; order Sphingomonadales; family Erythrobacteraceae; genus Erythrobacter; species Erythrobacter alti. The sequence continues at coordinate 454,230 of NZ_JBBNAX010000001.1, forward strand.
GATTCTACATTTAGGCCATTTGAAAGGACCGCCATATGCGCCCCCTCGGCCTGCAATCGGCGAGCGACCTGCACGCCATCTTCTATTGTGTTCCCCTTGGGACCGTCGGTCATCGAGTATTTGACGATGACCGCAAGGTCGTTCCCCACGGCGTCTAGCACGCGGCGCAAAACTTGGGCAGGAAACTCGACGCGTTTCTCGATAGAGCCGCCAAATGCATCCCGCCGCTTATTCAGCAATGGCGAAATGAACTGGCTGAGCAGATAGCCGTGACCCATGTGCAGTTCTACCGCATCGAACCCAGCTTCCCGTGCCAGTTTCGAAGCCTCGACGAATTCGGTCGCGATTGCTTCCATTTCATCTTCGGTCATGGCCTTCTTGAGATAGCGGCCAGACATGACCCCGACCTTGTTGAAGCCGCCCGAGGAGGACAGCGGGCGCTTCGTCTTCAACGTATTCTTGTCGAGGAAAGTGAAGCTGCCGGCATGAGTTACCTGTGCACAGGCAGCTGCGCCATGCTTGTGCACGCCATCGGTCAGCGCTCGAAAGTCAGCTAGGGAATCCGTGTTCAATACCGCCTGATCGACAAACGTGCGTCCGTCGAGCGAGGTCGCGCAATAGGCGACAGTTGTCATTCCGGATCCGCCAGCGGCGATGTTTTCGTGGAATTGCGCCAGCCCCTTGCTGACGATGCCGCCCTTGGCCATACCCTCATTGGTCGCAGCCTTGATGAACCGGTTGCGCAATGTGAGCGGCCCGATCGCCAAGGGGCTGAATGCCTGTTCCGAAGCTGACACCAATTTCCTCTCCTCTGCCACCTCGCATCAATCGATTGCCACTGGACCTTTGTCAAGCTTTTGCGTAATTGATAGCACTCAAAATTACGAATATGAGGCAAATTATGGCGTTAGATGGCAAGATTGCGTTGGTGAGTGGCTCCGGACAGGGTGTCGGCCAAGGAATTGCCTTTGCATTGGCCCGCGCAGGCGCCAAGCTGGTGCTGTTTGGCCGGACCAAAAGCAAGCTGGTCACAACCAAGGGAACTATCGAGAAGCGCGGTGGAGAAGCCCTCGTAGTCGCGGGTGACGTTTGCAATGCAAGCGATCTTGAGAGAGCAGTTGATGCCGCTGTTGAGAAGTGGGGCGGAATCGATATCCTGGTCAACAACGCGCAGCAGGTCCCGAACGGGCCGTTGCTCGATGTGACCGACGAAGCGTTCGAACTCGGCTTCAAATCGGGTCCACTGGCAATCTTGCGACTGATGAAACTGGTGCAGCCGATCATGAAAGAACGTGGCGGCGGAGTCATCTTCAACCTCGTCTCCTCAGCCGGGATCCGCTGGGACATGTCCGGGTTCGGCGCCTATGGGTCAGTCAAGCAGGCCATTCGTCCGCTTACCAGTGCTGCAGCTTCGGAATGGGGTCGTGACCACATCCGCGTATTGTCCATCGCCCCTCATGCGAAGAGCCCTGGACTGGAACGGTGGATCGAAAAGAACCCGGAAGAAGCAGAAGCGTTCTTCCGCACCATCCCGCTCGGCAAGATCGGAGAGTGCGAGGAAGATATCGGCTGCGCGGTCGTCGGCCTTTGTGGCCCGGAATTTTCCTATCTTACAGGCGCAACGATCCCCCTCGACGGTGGGCAGGCTAACTTTGATTGATGCGGGGAATCAGTCGTGACGATGGAAGACAGGCTGCGTCGGATTGAACATGACCGCGCCATCCGCGATCTCAAAATGCGCTACTTGCGTTCAGCCGATGCGAAAGACCCCGATGCAATGCGCGATTGCTTTGCGCCCGACGCCCATATCGCATTCCAGGGCTTCCCAGATTTCGAAGACCGTGACAGCTTCATCGATATTTATCGAGAGCTTGGCTGCGCGCCCGGCATTTTTGATATCCACCAAGGCGGCACAGGGATCATCGAGTTTTACGGGGCCACATATGCGACAGGCTGGTGGCCGCTTTACTTCCACAATATCAATTTGGCCGAGCGCACTTTGACGCAGCTCGGAGTTGAATATGATGACCGCTATGAATTGCGCGAAGGCCGTTGGTGGATCGTGGAAAGTCGCTCGCGGCAGAAAAGTTGCCTGATCCACTCGATTGATGAGGACGGTATTTCTAAAGCCATAGCCATTGGGGAAGCTCCAGGCATGTTTGGCGCAACAGACAAACCATCGGACTAATACTGAAATTGGAAACTCCAAACCGAGAACCAAAAATGCGACGAATGCGCAAAAATTAGCGCTTTCAATTTCGCAAATTGAGGCTATTATGCGAAAACATAATAGATTTGCGTGAGCATGGGAGAGATTCGCGATGAGCGATAAGAAGGTAGCACTTGTCACAGGTGCCAGCCGGGGCGCGGGTGCAGGTATTGCGCGTGGCCTCGGTGAACTGGGCTACACTGTCTATGTTACCGGTCGTACCAAGAGCCCAGGCGACGCCAAAGGATGGGACGGAACGGTCTTGCCCGGCACTTTTGCAGAAACAGCGCAGCAGATCACCGAATTGGGTGGCCACGGCGTGGCGGTTCAATGCGATCACGCGGATGACGAACAGGTCGCCGCGCTGTTTGAGCGTATTGCCAAAGACGAAGGGCGGCTGGACATGCTGGTCAACAACGCCACCTATATCCATCATCAATTAATAGAGAAAAAGCCGTTCTGGGAGAAGGAATTGGCGGCGGCAAATATCCTCGATGTGGGCTTGCGCTCGGCCTATGTCGCCAGCTGGCATGCTGCGCGCATGATGGTTCCGCAGGGCAGCGGCCTGATTGCTTTCGGCTCATCCTTCGGCGCAAGTTGCTACATGCATGGCCCCGCTTATGGCGCCCAGAAGGCTGGCGTCGACAAGTTTGCACACGACATGGAGCACGATCTTCGCGGTACGGGCGTGGCGACGGTGTCGATCTGGATGGGACCGCTCATTACTGAACGCTCCAAGATCGCCGCTGAAACGAATCCCGAGCAGTATACCGAGTTTCTTGCCACCGCTGAGAACCCCGAGTTCACAGGGCATATCCTTGACGCTATTGCGAAGGCGCCCAATCTGGACGAGCTTTCCGGAAGCGTGCTTGTGGGTGCCGAAATCGCCAAGGAAATGGGCGTAACCGATCGCGGTAACGAACGGCCGAGTTATCGCGAGATGCTTGGCAAGCCTCCCGCGAAAAATCCGGCCGCGGTATACTAGGCTGCCGATAAATGAGCGCCGCCGATCCTATTTTTGAAGCTGTCACAGCCACGGGGTCTCCGTTCGAATTGACCGAACGCAGGGGTATGAAGTGCTTTGCCAATGCACCCGAAAGCCTTGCCCAGCTGATCGAAGGCTCGCGCAGGTTCGGCCAGGCGGAATGTATTGTCGAAGGTGACAGGCGACTGACTTTCGACGACGTCTTCGGTTTGCGCGACGCGCTGGCCGCGATGTTACAGATTGATCCCGGTGAACATGTCGCCATTTGCATGCGAAACAGCGCCAACTGGCTTATCGCCTTTTTGGCGGTACAGCATGCTGGCGGAGTGGCTGTGCTGATCAACAGCCGAGGGGCTGCTGGCGATCTGGCAGATGCAGTGCATTCCACTAAAGCAGCGCTGGTGTTGGCGGATAGCAAGCGAGCACATTTATTGCGGGACGGCGGCTATGAAGGCCGGTTGTTCGAAGCAACGGATTTCCCAACCGATGCAAAAACATTCGACACCCCGCCGCCGGCGAGCCGAGACGATCCCGCGGTAATTCTGTTCACCTCAGGCACGACAGGCCAGATCAAAGGTGCGGTGCTCACACACGAGAATATTATCACGGGCGTGTTGAGCGTCCAGCTGGCTGGCACGATGGTGCTGTTCAATACTGCAGCCAAGCTCGGTATGACGCCGCAGGAATTGATCAAACGACTGCCGCAGCAGGCCAATCTGCTCGTCTATCCGCTGTTTCATATCTCCGGCCTTGGCGCTTCGTTTCTTTCGCCTTTCCTCGCCGGGTCCAAGATTGTCATCCTGCCGCGATGGGATGCCCACGAAGCCGTAAAGGCAATCGCGCGCGAGAGGGTCACGACATTTTCCGGTGTGCCGACCATGCTGTGGGATATCCTGCAATGCGCGACGGTTGATCACACCGAGCTTTCCAGCCTGACCAATGTGGGCACCGGCGGGCAATCCCTACCGATCAATCTGCTCGACACGATGTGCGAGACCTGCCCCAATGCGGTGATGGGCACTGGTTACGGACTTACGGAGACTTCCGGCTCTGTTGCCATGGCGATGGGAGAGGATTTCCTCCGCAAGCGCGCGTCTTGCGGGCGCAAGCTGCCGCTTGTCGACATGCGTATCCAGGGGCCGGACGGCAAGGACTTGCCACCCGGCCAGGCTGGTGAAATCGTAGTGCGGGGCGCGCAGGTCATGCAGCAGTACTGGGACAGTCCCGACGAAACAGCCGCAGCTGTATCCGCCGATGGCTGGTTCTGCACCGGAGATATCGGAATCCTGGACGAAGAAGGCTATCTCTTCATCGTCGATCGCAAGAAAGACATGGTCATTTCCGGCGGCGAGAACATCTACTGCGCCGAGGTTGAGCGCGTTCTGACGCAAATGCCGCAGGTCACCGAATGCGCGACCTTCGGCATTCCGGACGACCGTATGGGCGAAGTATTGGTAGCCATCGTTCGCGCCGACGGTTTGACTGAAGACGAGGTGCGCGAACATGTGGCCGGGAAGCTAGCGCGTTACAAAGCGCCGGTACGAGTCGCATTCGTCGATGAACGACTGCCAAGAAATCAACTCGACAAGGTCGACAAGATCTCGCTGCGAGCGAAGTGGCCAGAATTTCTGAAGGAACAAAACTGATGGGTATGCCAACCGATATCGGTGTTATCGACTGCATGCTCGGCATTCCCGAGGCGGAAGATCGCGGCGACTGGTTTGAAAGCTTCAAGCCGCTGATCAAGGATGAAGAAACGCTCAAGCAATTCTCCATGCCTGCTCAATACATGTTCAAAGACATACCGGAGTCTGGCCAGCAGGACGATTACACGTCCTGGGTTGTTGAACAGATGGACAAGCATGGCGTTGAGAGGGCGCTGGTGGGCTGGAACGAGAACGAAACCTCACGCCGCGCCAAAGCGAATTACGGTGACCGGTTCTTCTTCGATTTGCCGATTGATCCCAACGGAGGTGTGAATGAAATCCGCCGCATCCGCCGCATTCATGATGAGGTCGGCCTGTCGGCGCTCAGCTGCTTTCCTTCAGGTACTGTCCCGCAGGTCGGCATCGATCACAAATACATGTTTCCCTTCTACTCCTTAGCTTGTGAGCTGGACATTCCGTTTTGCGTGAACGCCGGTATTCCCGGACCGCGCATCCCGATGGCGCCGCAGCGGGTAGAGCTGATTGACGAGGTCTGCTGGTATTTCCCCGAGCTCAAGCTGGTGATGCGTCACGGTGCAGAACCGTGGGAAGATCTGGCGGTCAAGCTGATGCTGAAATATCCGAACCTCTATTATTCAACCAGCGCCTTCGCGCCAAAACATTACCCCAAGGCAATCATCGATTACGCCAACACGCGCGGCGCGGACAAGATAATCTACGCAGGCTATTTTCCGATGGGATTAAGTCTGGAGAGGATATTCCGCGATATGGCGAACGTGCAGTTCAAAGACGAAGTCTGGCCAAAATTCCTGCGCGAAAACGCCATGCGCGTATTTGGTTTGAAGGATTAGATGAGCTTGCGAGATAAGCGGAGCCGGGAAGTCTGCTCCGTCAAGAACCTGACCGCGTGAAAGAGACAACCCCTTCGCGCGATATGTTTCAAGGAATACCAAGATGACCGTTCCAACCGCTGAAGTCGAAGGTGAAGTCAAGAACGCCACTGATGCCCGTACAGCTCCTGTTCTCGTGTGGCAGATGCTCGAAAACATGAGCCGGGAAGAATTGGCCGAGTGGCGCAAGAGCGAACCCAAGAACCGCGCAAGTGTCGAAGAGCGCAACCTCGACATGCCCTTCCCCTATGGCTGGTATCCCGCAATGCTCTCGTCGGAACTTGCACCCGGCGAGGTAAAGCCGCTGCGCTATTTCGCAACCGATCTCGTCATATGGCGGGGCGAGGACGGCGAAGCAAGGATGCTTGATGCCTATTGCCGCCACCTCGGCGCGCACATGGGATACGGCGGCAAGGTGGAGGGCAACAATTTGATGTGCCCGTTCCATTCTTGGCAATACAACGGCGAAGGCGTTGTGGAGAACATTCCGTATGCCAAGCGCATACCACCACAAGTAAAACGTCCGTGCGAAAAGCAATGGCATGTGGCTGAAGCGAACCGCTGGATCTGGTTCTGGTACCATCCCGATGGTGCCGAGCCGATGTGGGAAGTGGAGAACGTTCCCGAAGCATCATCGCCCGACTGGACCGACTACGAGATCTTCGAGTGGGATGTCTGGGGCAGTTTGCAAAACATGGCCGAAAACGGCGTGGATTCTGCTCACTTCAAATATATCCACGGCGCGGCCGATATGCCCGATTACGAATTCGACTGGGGTACCGGCGACCATCGCCGCGGCGCACGTCTATTTGTGAAAATGGGCACGCCCAAGGGCATGGTTGAAGGCGAAATCGCGTACCAGAACATAGGGCCGGGACAGAGTTACACCCGCTTTACCGGAATCTGTGAAACGGTGCTGATCGCCTGCATAACGCCCGTTGAGAAAGACCACGCGGTAGCGCGGTTCTGCTTCACCCAGCCCAAGGCGCAGAAAGACGGACCAGGCGGCGGTGCAGCAAGGGCTATCATCAAAGACATCTGCAAACAGTTCGATCAGGACAAGGTCGTTTGGGATAGGCAACGTTACATGCCAAAGGCGCTGATCTGCGACGGCGATGGCCCGATCGGCAAGTTCCGCGCCTGGTACAAGCAGTTCTACGTCGGACCGAAGTCCGAAGTGGATGCCGCCTGATGAACCTTTCCCGACGCGAATTGCTTGCTGGTTCTGCTGCGACGATCGCCTTGAGCGGTTGTAGTACCGTGACTACGCGAGGGACGATTACCGGCCTCGATTACCGGCAGCACGATGCGCTGTCGCTCGCGGGGCTTGTTTCGCGCGGCGAGGTTACTCCGCTCGAACTCCTGGAAGAAGCCATTGCTCGGACGCAAGCTCAAGATGGTCGGCTCAATTTCCTCGCGCAGGAAATGTTCGACTATGGCAGGCAGAAAATTGCGCAAGGCCTGCCCCAAGGACCGTTCACCGGCGTGCCTTTTCTGGAAAAAGACCTGCACATGCATATCGCGGGCTATCCCAGCGGACAAGGCAGTCGATTTTATGCCAATTATGTGCCGCAGTTCACGTCCGAACTTGTACGGCGACATGAAGCCGCTGGATTGGTCATCTTCGGCAAGACTACTACGCCGGAATTCGGCCTCACCGGCACTACCGAAAGCATAGCCGAGGGACAAACGCGCAATCCATGGGACCTCGGACGCAGCAGCGGCGGGTCAAGCGGCGGAGCGGCAACGGCGGTATCAGCAGGCGTCATTCCGCTGGCCCATGCCAGCGACGGAGGCGGTTCAATCCGCATCCCTGCCAGCAACACCGGCCTGTTCGGTCTCAAGCCGAGCCGCGGCCGCGTTCCCATGGGTCCGCTACGAACCGAAGGATGGGGCGGCAGTTCCACCAACGGGGCAATCAGCCGTAGCGTTCGCGATAGCGCTGCACTGCTTGACGCGACTCATGGGACCGAACTTGGATCACGTTACAGCGCGCCGACACCCAGCGGCACATTCCTGTCGCAGGTCACGCGCGACCCGGGGGAATTGCGCGTCGCGCTGATGCTGGAGCCTGTCTCGGGCGCACCAATCGATCCGCAAGTGATTGCGGCGACGCGCAGTGCCGCACAATTGTGTGAAAGCCTTGGCCATCGGGTCGAGGAGAAATCTTTCCAGTTCGATGCGACGCGTTTGGCTCAAGCCAATTTTGCGATCGTTTCCACAGCACTCGCTGCTGATCTGGATGCAAGGGCAGCAGCTACTGGGATAACCCTCGGCCCTGATGTGCTCGAGCCGGTTACGCTCGCATTCTATGGCATCGGCAAGCAAATGACCGGGACCATGGTCGCCGAAGCCAATGTGACGACGCAAGAAGTGGCCATTGAAGTTGCACGCTTCATGCAGGAGTTCGACGTCATTCTCAGTCCTGTGTTGGCAACCCCTGCCCCGCTGCTTGGCGTCTACTCAATGGACAACCCGGACTTTGCCGCATGGGGCGCTGCAATTGGCGCTTACGTGCCCTTCCCGGGCCTGTTCAACACCACCGGCCAGCCCAGCATGTCTGTGCCGCTTTCGATGTCTCCCGATGGCCTGCCCATCGGTGCGATGTTCAGCGGACGATATGGCGACGAGGCAACCCTATTGCGTCTCGCCGGGCAGCTTGAGCAGGCATCGCCCTGGTTCGACCGTCTTCCAGAAGGAATCTCATGATGCGTGGATTAGCAAATAAAGTCGGCATCGTAGCCGGAGGCGGTCGCGGGATCGGCGCAGCCACGGCAAAGCGTCTGGGGGCTGAGGGCGCGCATGTTGTCATTGGCGACATCGAGGATGAGTGGGCAATCAAGGTCGCCGCCGAAATAGAGGCGGAAGGCGGCAAGGCGCTGGGGGTACACCTCGATGGTACATCGGCGGAAAGCCAGCAGGCCATCGTCTCTGCGGCAGTCGAACATTTTGGCGGGCTTGATTTCTACCATTCCAATCTTGCCGGCGGTACGGTGGGTGACAATCACGCACTCGATTGTTCATTAGAAGTGCTCGAGAAAAGTTTTGCCATCAATGCCAAGAGCCACTTCATTGCGACGCAGGAGGCCCTGCCTGTCATGCTTGAGCGGGGCGGCGGCGCGATGATCTACACGTCTTCAGGAGCGGCCTCAGCAGGCAGTCCGTGGCAAGTTGCCTATCCCATGACAAAGAACGCCATCCATGCTCTCGCCCGCCATGTGGCCGCAAAATGGGGGAAGGAAGGCATGAGGGCAAATGTGATTTGCCCGGGCGTTGTGTTGACCGAAGCAGTGCAAATTCACATGACGGACGAGCAGGTAGAACAAGCTCTACAACGCGTTCCTCACAAACGTTTGGGCGATCCCGGCGATATTGCTGCTGCCATTGCATTTCTAGCGTCTGATGACGGCGCCTGGATCAATGGACAAGTTTGGCATGTCAATGGCGGCTCGCAGATGCGCGATTGATGATGATGGACCTCAAGGGCAAGCCCCTCCCCAACAAATGGATCGTCCTGAGCTTGCTGCTCGGCATCGCCGTCTTCAATCATGCCGACCGGTTCCTGCTGGCCGGGCTTGTCGAGCCGATCAAGGCTGAATTCGGCTTGTCGGATGGTTTCATGGGGCTGCTGATGGGGCCGGCCTTTGCCGTCTTCTACTCCACGCTAGCCATCCCGATCGCCATCATGGCTGATCGCCATTCGCGCATCCGCATCATCATCGCAGGCTGTGTAATCTGGAGCATATTCACGATTCTCTGCGGTTTTGCAGACGGTCCGACCTCGCTCGCTTTTTACCGTGTAGGCGTAGGCGTGGGCGAAGCTGCGTTCCAGGCTCCGGCTTTCTCATTGGTTGCTGCGTATTTTCCGGCTGAGCAACGAGGAAAGGCATTCGCTGTCATCGCGCTCTCGGTCTATTTTGGCCAAATGCTTGGTTACAGCGCGGGCCCTGCAATTGCAGAAGTCGAAAGTTGGCGTTTCGCGTTCATTCTCTTTGGCGCGGTTGGCCTGGCAATCATCGCGGTCGCCTGGCTTGTGATCCGCGAACCTGCCCGCACAGAGCCGCTAACCGTGCGCTTACCGTTTATTCCCCTCGCCAAACGACTGCTCAAGCTTGCCAGCTATCGCAGCATGATGTTCGGTATGGGTCTGGGCGTCTTGTCGGGCATCGCTTTCGGTTATTGGGGACCGGCGCTGTTCTCGCGCAATTACAATATGACAATCACCGAAGCGGGCAGTGCGTTCGGCAGTGCTTTTGTCCTCCCGGGAATGATCGGTGCCATCCTCTTCGGTATCGTCTCAGACAAGCTGATTAAGGCCGGCTACGGCAGGATGCTTCTGCTGGCCGCTATTAGCCTGACCGGGGCGACACTTGCAGTTTTGGGGGCGGTATGGGCTGGCTCGTTGAATAACGCTCTTCTCTGGGCGATCCCGGCTGGAATTCTCGGAGGTGGGTGGGCTGTAGGGATACAGGCTGGATTACAATACATCTTGCCAGACCGCATGCGCGCGACAGGCACCGCCGTGGCACTCCTCACAGTAAATTTGCTGGGGTATGTCGTGGGTCCATGGCTCACTGGCGGGTTAAGCAATTTTTTCGGCGAAGGCGCAACTGGTTTGCAGATGTCGCTCAGCGTGGTCGTTCCGATGGGCCTAATTGGTGCGTTCTTGCTGTGGCGCGGCTCGCTGAAACTGGATGAAGACCGCAAGACGCTACACGCCGGAGAGGTTCAAAACTGAGGATTGCGCTCGCCTTGACCTTCACAAAACCGCAGCGGGCGAGCACTAGCTTCATACTATGAGTGAAGAAATCACAGTGGATGAAATCGACGAAGCAATCATCGCCGAGCTGCGAACTGATGGGAGGGCGACCAACCAACAGATCGCAACGAAGCTGAAGCTGACCGCGGCAACTGTTTCAACGCGCATCAAGCGCATGGAAGATGCAAATGCGCTGCGCGTCGTGGCCGTGTCGGATTTCTCGGCCCATGGATATGGACTCCTCATCCAGGTCGCCGTCGAAGTTGACGGCAGGCCCGCTGCCGATGTTGCTGCCGACCTTGCGGAGTTGAACGAAGTCTTTGCCGTTCATCTTGTCACGGGCCGGTACGACATCGACATGTTGGTGGCGCTGCGCAATTACGATGAACTGTCGGATTTCATGCTGGACAGGATGGCAGATATTGGCGGCATACGTTCGATGCTTCCTGCCATCGCTGTCGACATCCTGAAATACAAATTCGATGTAGCGCCTATTGAGGCGAAGGAGGCATCGTGAGCGAGCCGCAAGTTGATGACCTCGATCTCAAGCTGATCGATATTCTTGCCAAGGATGCGCGCACATCCAACCGCAGGATCGCAACGGATTTGGGTGTGACCGAAGGCACGGTCAGAGGGCGCATCCGCCGGTTGCAGAAAGAAGGCCTGATTGCCTTTACAGCGATTACCAGCTTTCAGCTGGCAGACCACACCAAGATGGCCTTTATCGGGGTACAGACCGATGTCGACAGGGTCCGCGAAATCGCCAATTCGATCGCCATGCTTGATGCGGTCAATGCTGTCATGGTCACAATGGGTCGCTTCAATATCACCGTGGTCTGTCTATTCAGCGAGTTGGAACGCTTGCACGAAATAGCATCGGACCAAATCCTGTCGATGGATGGCGTCCACCACGTCGAAACGTCGATCGCAGTCAAGACGCTCAAATATAACTCCAGAATCGTGCGCATCACCAGGCACTGACGATCTTTGCGTAGCAGTTAGCGTATTGAATTACGCAAACCTGCAATGGAATTGCTTGCTAACCCTACTTTGCGATGGCATATACCGGCTAAGAGTCGTATATATGGATTCGGATGGAGGATTAGTGATGGCTACTACGGCGGACTACCGGCTAGGTGAATATACCTTCCCGCGTGGATGGTTCATGGTTGGATCGTCAGACGAGGCGACGACAGTGCCCAGCGCAGTCCGCTTCTTTGGGGAAGATCTGGTCTTGTACCGAGGCGAGTCAGGTAAGGTCTTTCTCGTCGAAGCCTACTGCCCGCACATGGGCACTCACCTCGCGCTCAACACTACATCATATGTCGTCAAGGACGGGGAGCAGGTCGAAGGTGACAATATCCGCTGCCCCTATCACGGTTGGCGGTTCGGGCCAGACGGTCAGTGCAACCACATTCCATATTCTCCAAAAAATCCTCCCAAACGAGCGTGCCTAAAGAACTTCGCCGTTACAGAGAAAGCTGGCTGTCTTTGGGCTTGGTATGATGCCGAGGGTGGCGAGCCCGATTACGATTTGCCGCAATTCGAAGGTTATGGAGAACCCAGCTGGGTTAGCTGGTCGGTTCGTTGCCTTGGCGAGCTAGACAGTCACCCGCAGGAAGTGGTCGATAACATCGCCGACAAGGGCCATCTGGAGCCGGTCCACGGATCGCAGAACATGGAACTTTTTGAAAACGAATTTGATGGCCATATCTGCCGTCAAATCCTGTCGGCCGGACACCGTACACTAGCCGCTGATGGCGGCGAAGCGATGACCAATGACACTTGGTACACCGGGCCCGGAATCCTTCTATCGAAGATGGTAGGCGAATTCCCATCATTGATGCTTATCGCCCACACGCCAGTCGAAGATGGTCGCGTTAAGGTCTGGTATGGCCTCTCGGTTAAAGTCGCAAATGCCGAGCCGAGTGCGGACGACCTCGCGATCGCCAAAGGCTACGAAGAGGCCGGGGTTGAAGCCTTCGCACAAGATTTCGAGATCTGGTCGAACAAGCGCCCATGTCTCAGCCCGATGATGGTTGCCGGCGATGGGCCGTTCGACAAGGTACGTATTTGGTATCGTCAGTTCTTCAACCCGCGCGATCGCGCGAGCGAATTTCAGACGAGAGTCAACGGCCGCTACATCACACGCGGCACAAGCACGCATCCATGGGAAGAAGTCGCTTAATCAGCGTCTTGGCGGATCGCATTAACGCAACGCAACCGTAACTGCGCCTGTTTTTACGCAAGACGAGTGCGCGATATTTCTGTAGCACATATTTGCGTAATTATAATTGACATTTTCTACGTTTTCAACGAATGCAAGCTCAATGAAAGCGTGCATCGGGTTTTGGGAGGATAACAATGTTCACTAGCCGCAAGGTTTCGCGATACTTTTTGGGTTCAAGCATGCTGGCTTTCATCGCCACGCCTGCCTTAGCGCAAGAAGCGCCTGAACGTGCAGACGACCCAGATGATAATGTCATCATGGTTACCGCCAACAAGCGCGAACAGTCGTTGCAAGAAACCCCGCTCGCGATCACGGCTGTCACCGAAGACACCATTGAGTTGTTGAACATCACCGAAACGGCGGATTTGGGCGCGATCGCTCCAAACGTCGCTGTAAACGGCGGTACAACCAACACCACCTCGGCGATCGTGACCATTCGCGGCATTCCGACGAATGTCGACGAAGCTCTCGGCTATGACTCTCCGATCGGTCTCTACATCGATGGCGTGTATCTCGCGCGCTCAGCAGCCGCTTCGTTCGAAATTGCCGAGATCGAACGCATCGAAGTGCTTCGTGGCCCGCAGGGTACCTTATTCGGCCGCAACACAACTGGCGGCGCAATCAACTATATCACATCACGCCCATCCTATGATGCAAGTGCCGAACTTCGGCTAGGCGCCGGCAATTACGACCGTCGCTATCTTCGCGGCGTGGTCAATTCCGGTGACCTTGGCGGCATTCGTGCCTCTGTAGGTATGCTGCTAAAATCTCGCGACGGGATCGTGGACAATCTCCTTGAGCCTGATGACAGCCGCGATCCAGGCAGCAACGAAACGGCCGGTTTCCGAGCCGCTGTCGAAATCGATCTTGGCGAAAACCTCACCTTTTACAACGTCTTCGATTGGACCGATATTGAAGGCACGCCCTATGCCGCTCAGCTCTCTGGCGTAGGCGATGGCGCCTTTCGTCCCAACATCACCGTCGACGGTAACGAGTTTTCGCAAGTCCAGCCTGCTCCTGTAGGACAATATCTTGCGAACTCCACGATTCTCGAGCCCGGGTGTGGAGATCCGTTGGACAGCGTTTCGACGAGCCGCCTGGATTCGCTTTGTCTCGCGGGTGCGCTCCCATCTGAGGACACTGTTTGGGGCAACATGACCCGCCTCGAGCTTGAACTTGGAAATGTTACAGTTCGCTCGACAACGGCATTCCGCTGGTGGCGCAATGAAGTGAACGGAACCAACCTGAGTGGCTTGGGGACCCTTCAAGGCCCGCTGTTCGACACTAGTACTCTGTTCAACGGCTTTGCCGGCACTGCGGCCGAGCCGCTCTTGCCATTCGTATTTCCGATGGGAACGCCACAGTTCATCATCGATTTCGTTGCAAATTCGCCGGTCCCGACGACCAACCAGCCGCTGTTCCTATCGGAAAACACCCGTGGCCAAGACCAGTTCACGCAGGAAATCGAAATAATTGGTGGCTCTGGCACTTCGTTCGAGTGGGTGCTTGGTGGCTTCTATTTTGACGAGCATGGCTTCGAAAGTAATGATCAGACTTTTGCATTCGTCCTCGATACAAATCAGGCTGTTTTCTCCAATTTCGGTCCGCTCAGCCCGGCATTCCAGGCAAGTAACCCAGCCCGTTATCGCGCTGTGGCCCAGTCCTCGACGCTTGCCTATACGGTCGATGCGCAGTCCTACGCGCTCTACGGACAGGGCACCTGGCGTCCAGGCGGCCCTGATGGCCGCCTCGGCATCACGGTCGGCGCACGTTACACTTGGGATGAGAAGTCGGTTGAGCGTACGCAGAATGGTGCAATGCCTTTCAGCACGGCAGAAGGTATCGCGCTGAACACGCAGGAAGAAAGCTTTTCCGAACCGACCGGACACGTGACGCTCGATTACCGCGCAAGCGACGATGTGAACCTTTATGCACGATTTGCCCGCGGCTATCGTTCAGGTGGTTTCAACGTGCGTCAGGCAACCAACCTCGACAATCCCGCGACCCCGAATATCGATGAATCGGTTCCGCTGATTCCTTTCACGGAAGAGAAAATCAATTCTTGGGAAGTTGGCGCGAAGACTCAATTCGGACCACTGCGCTTCAACGCTGCGGCATTCTACAACGTATACTCGGACTTGCAGTCGACGGTCCTGATCCCGAGCGAAGGTGGCGGCAGCTTCGGCGTCCAGCTCATCAACGCAGGTGAAGTCGAATATCTCGGCGTTGAGCTTGAGGCGTTGTTGCAAGTCACAGACGCGCTTACGCTCGATGCAGCGGTTGGTTACGTCGACAAGAATATCGTCCAGTTCCCATCGAACGACATCAACGGCGACATCCAGAACATTGCTTCGATCTCGCGTGTAACCAACTCGCCCGATACGACGGCAAATGCTGCGATTACCTGGTCAGACTATATTGGCTCGGGTGATACACGGCTCACCGCTCGCGTCGGCTGGAACTACACGTCTGAAAACATCTACTTCTCCAACCCGCTGACGTCGGCTTTCGTAGACGAAACGTCTGCTGATGAGCGCCACCTATTCAGCGCGCAGCTGCGTCTAGACGGCCTCTCTCTTGGTAATGGTGCCGAATTTTTCGTTCAGTTGTGGGGCAAGAACATTCTTGATGAAGAGTATGTCTCACGCGGCATCGATTACGGCCAGCTTGGATACGGCCAGATTATCTTCGGGGATCCGGCGACCTATGGTTTCGATATCGGTATCGAGTTCTAAGCCTGTCGGCCAAGGCCGTTAGCAACAAAAAAGGGGCCGCATCGGGATATTCCGATGCGGCCCCTCTTTTTTGTGCCGGACGATGGGTGTGTTCAAATTGCAGTGGCGCCGCCGTCTATTACCAGCGGATGGCCTGTTACGAAGCTCGACTGGTTGGAGCACAACCACAATACTGCGCTCGCGATTTCCTCTGGCTGCGCCATGCGGCCCATCGGGGTCATCGCCTCGATGGCCGCGCGATATTGCGGCACGGTCGCGATGTCCTTGACCATGGGAGTGTCGACCACACCTGGACAGACCGCGTTCACCCGGATGTTTTCCTTGGCGTATCGCAAGGCGGCAGAACGGGTCAGGCCGATAACGCCATGCTTGCTGGAGACATATCCGGGTTGGCTGGGGTTGCCGACCAGCCCGTTGACCGAAGCAGTGTTGACGATCGCCCCCCCTCCTTTGGCCAACATGGCAGAGATTTGTGCGCGCATGCAGTACATGACCGAGTTCAGGTTCACATTGATTGAAAGCGCCCAGTCCGGAGTGGTCCATTCATCGCTACCAGGCCGGTTTATGCCGGCATTATTGTGCGCGAAATCGAGTGTGCCGAACCTTGAGATCGCAGTTGCGACTAGGTCGTCGACCTGCGCCTCGTCCGACACATCGCAATGCTGAAAATGAGCGGTGCCGCCCGCATTAATGATGAGGTCTACAGTCTCCTGCCCCTTCTCGTCCTGCACATCGGAGACTAGAACACTCGCACCCGACCGACCGAACGCCAGCGCGCTGGCCCTGCCAATGCCTCCACTTGCGCCGGTAACGACTGCCACTTTTCCTTCGAATGGATAAATCATCTAATCCCTCATTTGCGTAAAAATTTAAGCCCTGTATAGCGCATATAGCGCAAAACACTGCAATTGAAACGCGAGATTCGTATGCCAGAAGTCCTGTTCGAACCTACCAAGCTAGGCTCTTTGGCCTTGCGCAACCGCATCGTCATGGCGCCAATGACCAGAGATCGCGCGGGTCCGGGCGATGTTCCTTCGGATATCATGGTGGAATATTACCGGCAGAGATCAGGCGCTGGCATGATCGTGACCGAAGGCACTCAGCCTAGTCTTGAAGGAAAAGGCTACTGGCGTACACCCGGCATCCATTCGGACGCGCAAATTGAAGGATGGCGACGTGTCGCCGACGCAGTGCATTCCGAGGGTGGGACGATTACCATGCAGATCATGCATTGCGGCCGCGTGGTCGTTGCGGACAACCGCGGGTTTGAAGCTGATGTTGTTGCACCGTCGGCGATCGCTTGCCCGGCAAAAGTTCCCGGACCGGACGGCGTGCCGCAAACTCCACAAATGCCGCGTGCGTTGAAGGCGTCCGAGTTGACAGCCTTGGCGCAGGAGTTCGGCGATGCGGCGCGCAATGCGCGCGCCGCTGGTATCGACGGCGTCGAGTTGCACTGCGCCAGTGGCTATCTCATCAACCAGTTTCTCAACCCGGTCAGCAATTTGCGGGAGGACGAATTCGGGGGCTCGCCGGAGAACCGCGCACGTTTTCCGATCATGGTGCTCAAAGCCATGGCCGGTTCGATTGGCGCGGACCGTGTCGGCTTCCGCATTTCGCCGGGTAATAAATATAACGGCATGGATGTGAGCAACCCGTGGGAGACATTCACCCCATTCCTGCGAGAAGCGAACAAGCTGGGTCTGGCCTATCTTCACGTTGTCGATATGGGCGAAGATTGCCCCGACACCTTGGCAATGTGCCGTGAGAGTTTTTCCGGACCCATTATCGCCAACAATGGCTTCAATGCCGAAAGAGCAGAACATGTGCTCGCGCATGGAAAAGCCCAAGCGGTATCCTTCGGGCTAAAGTTCATTGCTAATCCCGATCTGCCGTACCGGTTTCGCAACGATGCGGAACTGGCAAAACCCGATTTCGACAAGATCTATACCGGCGAGGCTGCGGGATATTGCGACTACCCCGCTCTTGCCTGAAAGCGAGAGCTATTGGCGGTTGGCCACGTCATACAACCCATGGCGGTCAACAATTTCGAGCTGGCCGTATCCAATTTTGAGCAACCCTGCCTGTTCAAACGATGACAGGTGCTTGTTCACCGTCTTGCGGGTGAGACCCATCATCTCGCCCAGCAACTCTTGATTAACGCGCAAGACCGGTTTGTCGTCCGGGCTCTCTGTTTCTGCCATCGCCAAAAGCCGGGCCGCTATGCGTTCGCGAGGCCTCAGCGATATGATCTCGGCGGCCATGCGCAGGGCCGCACGCGTGTGTGCATAAGCAAACCCGGCGATGGCGCGCCAGATTTCTGGCGAGCGACTCGCCACTTCGTCCAGCGCAGCTTCCGATATTTCGAGCAACAGACTTGGCTCGACGCAAACGGCCGTCACTAACCGGGGCCCACCGCTGTAGCGGGTGGCGTGCCCAATAACCATGCCGGGACCTACGACCCCGATAAGAACTGACCGGCCACCCGGAGCGGCGCAGTAGGAATGCAGCGAACCTCTGATGACAATGAACAGCCCTGCACGATTGTCGCCCTCGGCTTGCGCCCATTCGCCAACACCCAAACGAATGAGTCGCGCTTCGCTGACAAGTCGCTCGGAAAGCGTGGCCGGATAGTCCTTCAGCCAAGGAACCTCGGACAACACTTGAAGTGCCAATTTTATTTCGTCCAGATTCATTGAGAGATTGTAACCCTCGTGACAATTGCTCGCAAGGGTGCGTGGTAAAGTGAGAACATAAGAAATGGGAGAGAAGGCTTGGACACGCAGGCTGGCGGCAAGATCATACGGATTGGCGGCGCAACCGCGTCGTTTTCCGACACGGCACTTTCGGTGCCGCAACTGCTATCGGGCGGTAAGCTGGACTATCTGATATTCGATTATCTTGCCGAAGGTTCGATGGGAATTTTTGGCCGAATGCAGGCTGCAGATCCGTCAGCCGGATATGGCACCGACTTTCTCACTGTCCATGTTGGTCCGCATCTTCATGAAATCGCATCGCAAAAACTGAAGATCGTTGCCAATGCCGGCGGCGTGAACCCCTCGGGACTCGCCGCTGCATTGGAGAAAATGATTGCAGATGAGGGTCTGTCCCTCACCGTTGCCTTCGTCGAGGGTGACGATCTTCGAGATCGCACTTCCGAACTGCGCGATGCCGATTACCGTGACATGTTCACTAACGCGCCTTTCCCGGAAAATATCATAAGCTCGAATGCCTATCTTGGCGCGTTTCCCATCGCCGCCGCTTTGGCCGAAGGTGCGGACATTGTCATCACCGGCCGGGTCGTCGATAGCGCAGTGGTTTTGGGGCCGCTCATTCACGAATTCGGCTGGAAAGAGAAGGAGTACGACCTCCTCGCAGCCGGAACGCTCGCAGGTCATTTGCTGGAGTGCGGCGCGCAAGTCACCGGCGGGACTTTTACCGACTGGCGCGATGTGCCCGATTGGGCCAACATCGGCTATCCGATAGGTGAGTGTCATGCCGATGGCACTGTCGTGATGACCAAGCCGGAAGACACAGGCGGGCTGGTTTCCATCGGGACTGTCGCCGAACAAATCTTGTATGAAGTGAGCGATCCAGCTGACTATATTGTAGCCGATGTTCGCTGCGATTTCAGTCATGTGCAGCTCGAACAGATCGCACCGAACCGCGTGCGCGTCACCAGAGCCAAGGGCCTCCCGCCTACCGATACCTACAAGGCCTGCATAACCTTTGACGGCGGCTGGCGCACAGTCGCTTACCAGCCGATCATCGGAGAGGATGCTGCCGAGAAAGCAGCGCGTCAGGCAGAGGCGCTGTTCGCCCGCGCACGCACTTTGCTACGGTCCCGCAATTTGCCCGATTATACGCTTACCGAAAACGTATTGATCGGCGGCGAGGCCAGCTTTGGCGCTCATGCGGCAGACACCGGCACTCGCGAAGTGATTTCCAAACTCGTAGTCGACCACCCCACTCAGGAAGGTGCGGGTATCTTCGCTCGCGAGCAATGGGCAGGTATTTCCGGCATGTCCGTGGGCACATCTATTAATCTTGGTACCAACGTGCTGCCGATGACGGGCGTGTTCCTGTTCCTCATCGACAAACAGTCGATCACTCCGTCGGTGACGGTGAACGGAACGAAGTTGGGCCTGCCGAAGGCTCAAGGAACATCGGCTGCTGAAGCCGCGCCCACAACGGACTCCGAAATTGCATTGCCAACCGAACTGGGCACTACTGCAGTCGACCTTGTTAAGCTTGCTTGGGCACGCAGCGGCGACAAGGGTCATTTGTTCAATGTTGCGGTCATCGCCCGCCAACCCGAATACCTCCCTTACCTGAAAGCCGCGTTGACTTCAGAGGCTGTGGCGGAGTGGTACAGGCACCTCGGACCAGACGGTCAGCCTCCACGTGTCGATGACTATGAAGTGCCGGGACTCAACGCGCTAAATTACGTGATCAATGACGCCCTTACAGGCGGGATCAATGCCAGCACCCGGCTTGATCCGGCAGCCAAGGGAATGGCGCAGATGCTGCTGCGATTCCCCGTGAAGGTTCCCTCTGCCCTCGCCGCCGAGCTGGCTAGCGAAGCCTGAATTCAAGGAGACTGATATGCCTGATTATTCATACCTGATGCAGGGCATCAAGAAGGTCGAAACCGACAGCAGCGTGCTTGTCAGCTCGTCCAGATATCTCAACGATGCGCGTGTGCGTGACTGGGTTTCGACGCACCTCTTGCGGCGCAATGGATCGGACGTGCCAACTCCGTCTGATTCCATTCAACTGGTGCAGATCCTGCGCGAAGTTCAGGACATTGACTACATCAACGAGTTGATCGCGGCAGAGCGCAAATCCAATCCGGAATTAGATGCCTGGTTTGCCGAAGGTTTCTCATCCAGCTTCACGCTCGAAGACCTTGGCCAATATGCTCCTGACACGGTTGGCGGGATTTTTTACGCGGAGCTGAGCAAGAATTCGCTCGATGTGAACATCGTTCCGCCATTCGAGCCCAAGAACGACTTCGAATATTTCAATCTTCGCGCCGGCCAGACGCATGATCTGGAACATATCATGGGCGGCGGCGGGTTCGACTTTATTGGCGAGCTGGTGCCCTATTACATGCGGCTTACGAACCTGTTCGTGCACATGAGCCCCGAGCTTGCTGGCGAACTATCGGCTTTCTCGATCTTTGGTTCAACTCGCATTATCACCCGTGCGGTCCTGCATTATCCGCAAACATGGCTGATCACGCAAAACGCGATGGAACGCGGCGCGAAAGTGGGCCGGGAATCCGCTCCGCTCTATATGATGAAGTTCGAGGATGTGTTCGACATGACGCCAGAAGCGGCTCGTGAAAAGCTAGGCATCAAGGGCGTTGAATACGTCGATACCGGTGCTGCCTCGGCGCAGTGGAACTGAGCTGAAGGATAGGCCGCATGAGTAAGATTCACGTTCAGGACGGTGCGGAAAACGAATGGACCCCGATCCGATCCGTCATAGGCCGGGAACTATCCGAACGGATGACCGAGGGCGAGCTTCTGGGCGAGTTCAAACCGCATGATCGCGGCGATCCGGCAGGACTGGAATTGCTGGAAGTTTATTACCCTGCCGATGCCGAAATTTCAGTCCACGCCCATCTAGAAGATGAGATAATATTCGTCGTCGATGGGTCCATCCAGCTTGGAAACCGCACTTACGGCAAGGGTTCTTCACTCTTCGTTGCGCGGCATACTCTTTACGGATTCAAGGCTGGGCCAGAAGGCCTGCATTTGGTGAATTTTCGGGCGAAAGCGGATGCCAGCTTCATTACTTCGCAGGATTTCATGAAGCAGCGCGAACAGGATCGAGCCGATACGGCGGAACAATAGGGTTTGGAAGCCCGGCAATCTTTCGAGGGTCGGCCGCGATAGCCCTCGATGGTCTCAAGAAGGAAACTCGTGATGGAAATGCCAAAACGAAGCAATCCGATGATGGAAAAGCTCGCGCCGAAACCGGGCCGATATGCCTTGCTCCCCGAGCTAACCCCGCAGCAGGAACTCGCCTTACTGGCCCGTGCGTTGCACCGCGAAGGATATGATGATCACATCGCTGGACACATCACGCTGGCACAGCCAGATGGCACATTTCTCGTCAATCCTTGGGAGCTGGCGTGGGATGAAGTCACCGCCACGGATATCATCCGCGTCGATAGCACGGGCAAAGTCATCGAAGGCGATTGGAATGTCACCCCGGCAATTGGCCTCCATCTAGAAGTTCACCGGCGACGGCACGATCTGAAAGTCGTGCTCCACAATCATTCACGGTGGGGTCTTGTTTGGTCTGGCTCGGGGCGCGTGCCGCCGGTTTACGATCAGACCTCGGGCCAGGTCGAAGGCGACCCGATTTACTATGACGAATATGCCGGAACGGTCGATGGTGCTTCCGAAGCCGAAGCCGCAGCCGCGGCACTGGGCGATGAAAAATGGGCCATTCTGAAGAACCACGGCGTGTTTGTGGTCGCCAAGGACATTCGCCAAGCGCATTTGCGCGCCATCACCCTGGAACATCGGTGCCGCTTGGCTTGGCGTGTCGAGGCGCTTGGCGAAGGCCATCCCATTACCGATCCTGAAACCCTGCGTGTGGCGCAGATGTCAGACGATCTGGGCTTTCCCTTCCTTTGGGAAGCGATGGCTCGCAAGGAAATTCGTCTCGATCCGAAAGTACTCGGTGATGACGCTATGGTTTCCACCGAGGAGAGCGAAGCATGACTGTCGCAGTGATTACAGGAGCGGCGAGCGGCATTGGTGCCGGTCTGGCACGTCATGCGGCATCGCTTGGCATGGATCTGGTGTTGGCGGACTGGGATGCAGCCGCTCTGCAAGCAACTGCAGAAAGCCTTTCGACAGAAGTGCTCGCGGTTCCGACCGATGTCCGCGATGAAGCTGCAGTTCAAGCCTTGGCGAAGGCCGCCTACGACAAGTTCGGCTCGGTCGATCTGTTGTTCAACAACGCCGGCGTGCTTTCCAGCGGCCTGACGTGGGAAATCGATTCAGCGACCTGGCAACGCTCGCTCGACATCAATATCGGCGGCGTTGTCAATGTCATCCGCGCTTTCGTGACGCGCCTTATCGAAGCGGATCGCCCGTCGCGCGTCATCAACACCTCATCAATGGGGGGCTTCCTGCCGTCGCCCTTCATGGCGCCCTATACTGCGACCAAGTTTGCGATTGTCGCTATCTCCGAAGCATTGGCTGGCGAACTCGCCGCGATTGGAAGTGGCGTTCGGGTATCGCTGATTGCGCCTGGCGCCGTGAAGAGCGCGATAATGGATGAGCAAGCTCCTGCTGAAACCTCTGAATTCATGACCTTGATGCGCGACATGACGCAGGCAAATGGCCTGACACCCGATGAGTTCGCGCCGCTGGTTTTCGCCGCCATCGAGCGAGGCGAATACTGGATCATGCCGCAATCAGAAGCCCTCGACCAAGGAATACGAGACAGGACAGAAATGATCCTCAAGCGAGAACAACCGAAGAGCTTCCTGGTGGATAGCGATGGAGAGCAAGATGGCCGGTAGTCCCGAAGAATTCGATGTCGTGGTCATTGGGGCCGGTTTTTCCGGTCTTTATGCAATCCACAGGCTTCGCAAAGACTACAGCGTGGTCTGCTTCGAAAGGGGCGATGGCGTGGGCGGTACCTGGTACTGGAACCGCTATCCGGGTGCGCGCGTCGACATCCTGAGCGTCGAATATTCCTACGGCTTTGACGAAGATCTTCAGCAGGATTGGAAGTGGCCGGAATATTTCTCCGCCCAGCCCGAGCTCGAGCAGTATGCCAATCACGTCGCGGATCGCTTCGAATTGCGGGACAATATCCGGCTGTCGAACGCGATTAAATCATTGCATTTCGACGCGGATACCAACCGCTGGCACGTTCAGTCTGCAAATGGCGATTACGTGGTGTGCAAGTACGTTATTGCTGCGACGGGAAGCCTTTCGGCACCGAATATGCCCGACTGGCCGGGCCGCGAGAAGTTTCAGGGCGAAGTCTATCATACCACGCAGTGGCCACGCGAACCGCTGGACCTGAAGGACAAGCGCGTCGGGATCATCGGCACGGGCTCGACCGGTATCCAGGCTGCACCGCTGCTGGCCGAACGGTGCAAGCATCTCACGGTTTTCCAACGCACACCAGCATTCAGTATGCCTTCGGGCAACCGCCCGACGGATCAAGAACATGAGCGCAGCTGGAAGGAGAACTACGGCGAGCGACGCGACAAGATGCTCGACACCTACGGCGTGTCGCTGATCGAATACGGCACCAAGTCGGCGCTCGAATGTACTCCGGAAGAACAACAGGCGATCCTTGAAGAAGGCTGGAACTCGAAAAGCGCTTTCCAACTGATGGTTGCTTTCCCCGATGTCATGACCGATCGCGCGGCCAATGAAGTGGTTTGCGAGTTCGTCCGTGGCAAAATTCGCGAAATGGTTGATGATCCTGAAACAGCCGAGTTGCTTTGTCCGACCGATTATCCGTTAGGCGCAAAACGGCTGTGCATCGATAATGGCTATTTCGAGATGTATAACCGTGACAATGTGTCGCTGGTGGATGTGAAGGCCTCTCCCATCACCGAATTCACCGAAACTGGCCTGAAAACGGCAGATGCAGAATATGATCTGGACGTCGTCGTGATGGCTACGGGTTTCGATGCGGTAACTGGCGCGCTGACCCGGATCGATGTCCAAGGCGTTGATGGACTGAAACTCCGCGACAAATGGCAGGACGGTCCGACCAGCTATTTCGGATTCATGGTCGCAGGTTTTCCGAACATGTTCATGATCCACGGGCCGCTGACACCTGCTGCACTCGCCCAGATGATTACGGCAGGTGAGTGGCAGGTCGATTACGCTGCCGGCGTGATTGATGACATGGAGAAAGGTGGCTTCTCTCGCATCGACACCACCGAAGAAGCGGAACAGTTCTGGGCTGACGAGGTCAACACTGCTGCGTCCCACACTGTCTTCGGTCAGGCAAACTCTTGGTACAACGGCAAGAATATCGACGGCAAGAAGGGCGGCTTCATGATCTATGTCGGCGGCTTTCCGCGATATCGCGAGCTCAGCGAAGACGCCTTGAAAAACGGTTACGAAGGTTTCGTTAGAAGCTGAATTTCCAAACGCGCGCCCTAAATCTTTCAACCGAGCATCGGACCTCAATTTTATGATCGATCCGCATATCCAGGCAATTTTGCAGGCAATGGCCGAGAGCGGGTTTCAACTGCCCGAACCGTTAGAGGCCGGATCGCTTCGGGCCGTTGCAGACGCGCCCATCCCTGCGCCGCCAGTTGAAATTGCCGAGCAGCGTGACCTGACGATTACTGCGGAGGGCCGGGAGCTTGCAGGGCGGTTGTATCATCCGGAGCCGAGCAAAGTTCTGCCGGTTGTGCTGTTCTTTCACGGCGGTGGCTGGGTGCACGGTACGCTGGAAACGCATGATAGGCTTGCCGCCCATCTTGCAGTGCAGGCAAATTGTGCAGTGGTCTCGGTCGACTACCGTTTGGCACCGGAAAATCCCTTCCCGGCCGCGTGGACCGATGCCATAACGTCGCTTCGCTGGCTCAAGGATAACCATTTCGCACTGGGTGTGGATCCAGAACGCATCGCGCTTGCGGGCGACAGCGCTGGAGGCAATCTGGCCGCCGCTGTGGCGCAGGCCTTTGCTGGCGATGCCTCTGTCGTCCATCAACTGCTGTTCTATCCTGTGCTGGACGGGCGCTGCGCGACCGAGTCCTTCGCGCAGGACCATTTCGGCTTCCTATCAACTGACCAGATGCGCTGGTATTGGGAACAATATGCTCCCGATGAGAAACGATCAGATCCGCGTGCCTCTCCTGCCGAAGCTCTGATAGCCGCAAACCTTGCTCCGGCTACAATAATCACTGCTGGCAACGATCCGCTTCACGACGAGGGAACCGCCTATGTGGCAGCGCTTGAGGCAGCGGGCGTGAAATCGAAACTGCACGACTTCCCCGGCGCAATTCACGGGTTTGCCAGCCTGTTCGGCATGGCACCGATTGCGGATGAGGCGATGGCCAAAGCTGCGGACGCGTTAAAATCGGCGTTCGGCTCCAGATAGCCGACACGGCATCAAGCGATTTACCTGAAGGGAGACACCATGCGGCGACTAGATGGAAAGGTGGCATTAGTGACCGGCGGCGCGCGCGGCATTGGCGAGGGAATCGTGCGCCGCTTTGTCGAGGAAGGCGCGCATGTACTGATCACCGATATTCTCGATGACGAAGGGCAAGCGCTGGCTGACGAACTCGGCGCTGGCTGCACCTTCACCCATCACGATGTGACCGATGAGGCTGGCTGGAAACGCGCGTTCGCATACTGCTCGAAAACTTTCGGCAAGGTAGATTGCCTGGTAAACAATGCTGGGATCATCAAATTCGCCAAGCTGGATGATCTTGCCGCAGAAGACATGCGCAAGATCATCGAAGTAAATTTGATCAGCGTCATGATCGGCACGCAGGCTGCGATCCCCTATCTGGAGGCGGTGGGCGGCGGCTCGATCATCAATATGAGTTCAGCCGACGGCATTTCGGGTGCGAACTCGCTGACTGCCTATTGCGCCTCCAAATTCGGCGTCAGAGGCTTCACAAAGGCCGCCGCAATGGAGCTTGGCCCGCGCGGAATCCGGGTGAACTCGATCCATCCCGGCGGTATTGTGACGCCGCTCGCAAATCCGCACAATGTCTCACGCGCAGACTACGACAAGGGATTCCGGATCTATCCGGCGCAGAGAGCCGGCGACCCATCCGATATCGGTGCCGCAGCCGCCTACCTTGCGTCCGACGATGCACTTTATTGCCATGGCACAGAGCTCTCGGTCGATGGCGGCCTTAATGCGGGGCACTATTACATGACTATGCCGGGCGCGCCCGAGCGGACCTGAGCTATCTGGAGCAGATTATGATTCACTATCAAATGGACGGAAAAGTGGCGCTTGTAACCGGCGCCAGTGGCGGCATCGGCCGGTCGGCTGCTCAGGCATTCGCTGGATCCGGCGCCAGTGTTGTCGTCTCCGACGTGCAGGAAGAAAAGGGCGAAGAAACGGTCAAATTGATCACGGACGAAGGTGGCAAGGCGGCGTTCCAGCTCTGTGACGTGTCGGATGAAGCATCAGTCCAGGCATTGGTTGACAGGGCCGTATCGGAATATGGCCGGTTGGACTTCGCGGTGAACAACGCGGGCATCAACGATATCGCAAAGGACGAATACGAATTGGATGTTTGGCAGCGCAGCCTGGACGTCAATCTGACCGGTGTGATGCTCTGCATGAAGGCCGAGGCCGAAGCGATGCTCGCCTCCGGTGGCGGCGCGATCGTCAACACTTCGTCCATCAACGGCCTTATCGGCAATCCGATGCAGCCGGCTTATAATGCCGGTAAGCACGGCGTCATCGGCTTGACCCGTCATGGAGCTTTGAAGTGGGCGAAGGATGGCATCCGTGTCAATTGCGTTTGCCCCGGCTTCATCGAAACCCCTATGACCGATATTATTACTAAAAGTGCCAAACTGACCAATTCCATGAAGCTC
The DNA here is from genome assembly GCF_037996805.1 of Erythrobacter alti. NCBI lineage: Bacteria > Pseudomonadati > Pseudomonadota > Alphaproteobacteria > Sphingomonadales > Erythrobacteraceae > Erythrobacter > Erythrobacter alti. The sequence goes on from NZ_JBBNAX010000001.1 coordinate 481,275, forward strand.
ATCACACCTATGGACCGCATCGGCAAGCCAGAGGAAATCGCGAGCGCAATGGTCTGGCTGTGCTCAGACGCGGCAAGCTTCGTTACGGGCCATCCTATGGTCATCGATGGCGGCGCTACGGCAATGTAGAAGCTCCCGCAGCTGCGGCAGAACAATCGCAAGGCACACCACGCCATATGATCGCGCAATTGCTCTTTGTTGGCGACACAGATGCCTACTGCGGGTAAACTTCTCGAATGATCCACTTTTTCAATTCATCCCGCCACGCCCAAACCGATTTGGCGATTGATCTGGGCACTGCGAACACGCGCGTTATTCGGCGCGGTGAAGGCGTCATTTTTGACGAGCCCTCACTGTGCTGTTTTTCCGGTACCGCCAGTCGCGCAACATGCGTGGCCGCTGGCAACGAAGTTGGAGCGATGGTGGGCCGGATGCATGCAGGGATGGAGGTACGCCGTCCATTGGCGCGGGGTGTGCTGCAAGACATCCGATCTGCCAGTGCCTTGCTGGAACATGCTCTCAAATCGGTCGGTGGCAAGAGAGGCTTTCGGAAGCCCCGAGCTCTGATCGGCATCCCAGCCGATGCCACCAAGGCAGAAGCCGGCGCCCTGAGAACTGCAGCAAATGACGCAGGCATCGGTGAAGTAAAGCTGATCTCAGAGCCTTTCGCTGCTGCGATGGGAACCGAGATGCCGCTTGGTTCGGCGCGTAGCTCCATGATTATTGAATGCGGAGCGGGCACCACGGAAATCGCGGTGTATTCGCTCAACGGTCTCTGCAAAACACGTTCGGTACGTCAAGGCGGACTTGCACTAGATGCAGGCTTGGCGGATTTCCTCCATGCCAAATATCATTTCCTGATCGGCGGACAGACAGCCGAGCAATTGAAGCGCGAGCTGGTATTGTATTTTGACAGTCAATCGATCGCCAACGATGAGATCGTAGTCAAAGGTTTAGACCTGCAAAAAGGTGGGCCAGCAGCACTAGCTTTGTCCCATAGTGAATTGCTTCCGGTCTTTGAGAAACATGTGGCACCGCTGGTCGATGCCGCCATGACCGTTCTCGGTGAAATTTCGCCCGATCTCGCTGCTGATCTGGTCGCCGATGCGATAGTCATGACAGGTGGCAGTGCATGTGTGGGAATGTTCGCGCACGAACTATCACAGAAAAGCGGCATTGCCGTGGCTGTGGCCGATGAAGAGGCACTATGCGTATCAAAAGGCCTGGAGCGAATGCTGAGCGATTAAAGCGTGTGCCACCCACTCTCAGGCCGTCGCCGCAATTGACTTCACCACGCTCCATCCCCAGATACAATCCATGTCTATTGCCATGACATTCAGGCGATACCGCCACCATTCGGGTCAACTCGCTGCAAGAGTTTGATCCCGGGCACGATTGGCGCGACTCTTGGTCCACTTCTGGCCGCTACCTTAATGTCAGTCTACGGCCCATCGTCGTTCTTCATTTTTGAATCCATCGTTGCGGTTACATACGCGCTATACGTGCTGTATTCGGTGAAGAAGCGTGCAAAAATTTCGCCTGCCGACAGAGAGAAGTTCGTCCCACTGCCAGACATTTCTTCTCTCGCGGTCCGGCTCGATCCCCGGACAGAACCGGACAACTCATATGAAGGTTCAGGACGAGACGGGAGTCCTGATGAGCCTAATTCTTGAATGATGGAAGTTATTCCCAACAGCTGACCTGGCTGTCCGCAATCGGCTCCGTTCAGGTTAGAAACAGGTCGGCAAGTTCCTTTTGATTGACAAAAAGATCTATCGCACCTTTCGTGCGGCGCCCACTTAGCTGCCATTCGGCTCGTGGCTCGAATGCGGATAGATGCGGCTAGTCCGGTTTTAGCTTTGTTGGATCGGCCTCGGATGTAATGCTGAGCCCTTCTTGCCCTTCACATTTCATTCGACTTCTCCAGCATACGAAGCATTGGTGTGCTCACTGGATTCCGGCCGGATCGACCGGCTGCTGCCCCGGCGACGCGCTCGACCGGGGCCTTGGGTGGTGGGAGTAGCAAGTCGCTGCTCCGATCAAAGGAGAACCATTCATGACAAAGGAAACCACGACCAAGCCCAAACGCCGCTATGCGCGCGGCCCTGGAAAGGGCAATGCCGCCGAAGGGCAAACGTCATTTGGTGAAGCAGCAGCACCGAAGCGCGAAACGAAGATCGGCATTGTGATCGCCCTGCTCGAACGCAAGGAAGGCGCAACGCTGGGCGAGATGATCGAGGCAACGGGCTGGTTGAAGCACACAACCCGCGCTGCACTGACCGGCCTGCGCAAGAAAGGCCACGAGATCACGCGCGACAAGCGCGTGGACGTCACCTGCTATCGCATCGCGAAGGGCGTCTGATCATGGCGAAGCTCGATGACCAGCTGCAGGAGCTGGAAGATCTGACCAAGGCAGACCTCAGGGACCGGTGGGCAAAGCTCACCGGTCGCCCGGTCCCTAAGATCAGTGAGAAGCTGCTGCGCCTCGCCCTCGCCTACGAGATACAGGCAAAGGCGCTTGGTGGGCTGCCGCGCAAGACGCGCCAGCGGCTCGATCAGGTCGCCGCGGCGACGACGACACAGACTAAGGACATCCGGCCCGGCATGCGGCTGGCCCGGGAGTTTGCCGGCAAGGTCCACGTCGTGAGCATCGGCGACAACGGCGAGATCACATGGAACGGCCGAGAATGGCGCTCGCTCAGCGAGGTCGCCCGTGCGATCACTGGCACCCGCTGGTCGGGCCCTGCCTTCTTCGGCCTCCGGCAGAAGAGGAATGCGGCATGAACAAGGTTCGCTGCGCGATCTACACCCGCAAGTCCAGCGAGGAAGGGCTGGAGCAGGACTTTAATTCACTCCATGCCCAGCGCGAGGCCTGTGCTGCATACATCCTTAGCCAGGCATCCGAAGGCTGGTCGCTGCTGCCGGACGAATACGATGATGGAGGCCTGTCGGGTGGCACTCTTGAGCGCCCTGCCCTTCAGCGGCTGCTGGACGATATAGGCGCCGGCAAGATCGACATCGTGGTCGTCTACAAGGTTGACCGGCTGACGCGCTCGCTGCTCGACTTCGCGAGACTGGTCGAGACCATGGACAAGGCCGAGGTCAGCTTTGTCTCGGTCACCCAGTCGTTCAACACGACCAACTCTATGGGGCGGCTCACACTCAACATGCTGCTCAGCTTCGCGCAATTCGAGCGCGAGGTGACGGCCGAGCGCATTCGCGACAAGATAGCAGCTTCCAAGGCCAAGGGCATGTGGATGGGTGGTAACCCGCCCCTTGGATACCGGCCTGAAGGACGAAGCCTTGCCATCGTCGAGGACCATGCCGAACTGATCCGCGATCTCTTCAGCCGCTATCTCGAGATCGGCAATGTCCGCCTGCTCAAGCAGCAACTTGACGACGAAGACTTGATGGTGCCCGAGCGGTTCGCGTCAACGGGTCGCAGAATGGGCGGCGTTCCGTTCACCCGCGGGCAGATCTACAAAATCCTCTCCAATTCAATTTACACTGGCAGGATCGAACACAAGGGCGAGGTCTACGATGGCCAGCACGATGCCATCGTCAACGATGAACTTTGGGACGCGGTGCAGGCCACGCTCAAATCCAACCGGCAGGGCGAGCGCACGTCGGCTAATGCCAGATCGCCAAGCCTGCTCGCCGGAAGAGTCTTCGACGCGGAAAGCGAACCGCTGGTGGCCAGCCATGCATGCAAGGGAATGACCCGCTATCGTTACTACGTCAGTCGCTCCCTACAGCACAAGGAAGAAGCACCCAACAAAGGCTGGCGCGTCCCTGCTCACGAACTGGAAAAGACGGTTTGTGAAGGCATCGTCCGCGAACTGCGCCAGCCGCTCGCCTTAGTCGACAAGTTGGGATCCGAGCATTCGCCTCACAAGATAAATGTTTTGCTACGCCAAGCTTCAACGCTCGCCGATCAAGTAGCGAAGCGCCAACGCATGCCAGTTCGCCAACTGGTCGATAGGGTCTGCGTCCAGCGCGATGGTATCGTAATCGACATGCTGGCAAGCGAGTTGGCATCCAACCTCGGTCTCGATAATGCGAGCGATGGTCCTACCACCGTTACCATCGCTGTCCCGGCCAGTCTCAGGCGAAGCGGCCGCGCTATGAAACTGCTGCTAGGCGATGGTATATCCGCCGCAACACCGGAACCGCAACAACACCTTGTCAGGCTGATCCTCCGGGCGAAGATCCTATGGCAGGAAATGCTCGAAAAAAACCTGACGCCTTCCGCGATCGCGAGAGAACACGGCATCAGCTCCTCTCGGGCTTCGCGGCTGATCCGGCTGAACTTTCTTGCACCCGATATCATCGGCGCCATCGCATCGGGCACCCAGCCCGCAGCCCTGGATGCGCAGGGTCTTCTCGACCTGCACGACCTCCCACTCGAATGGTCAGCGCAGAAACAACTGCTCAATATCAACTAGATCATCATCCCGGATGATCTCGGAGCGGCGCTTAGGCGCCGCCCTTTTTCGTTCGCGGGCGCTGCTAGGCGGACCTGCAGGGTGGTCTCACCGAAATGTGGCCCAGAGAAAACGAGCAAGATCTCGCGTATTTTAGCACCGGACAGTTTCTCCGGCAGACCGCCTCGGGCGCGAACTCGCGCGGAACTGCGCGAGTTCTGAAGAGGAACAAAAGTCTTCTATATCAACAGTTTATTATTGGCGGAGAGGGAGGGATTCGAACCCTCGGAACCCCATAGGAGCTCAACAGTTTTCGAGACTGCCCCGTTCGACCACTCCGGCACCTCTCCGCAAGATGAACGGGCGGGATTTTCCCGCCAGGCCTTCTGGAAGCGCGGCGGTTAGCGGATGGACGATCACTTGCCAAGACCCAGTTTGGCTCTCGCAGGCAAAATCGGGTGATTGGTCCAAAGTCCGCCTTGTTGTGCGGCGCAATATCCCTATATTTGCAATTATGGATCGCTCGGAATTCTATTCTTCCCAAGCCGGCCGTTTCGTCGATGCACCGCGTCGTTCAAGGGCGCGATTTGCGATTGGCGATGTTGTGAAGCACCGCAGCCATGATTTCCGCGGTGTCATTTTCGATATCGACCCGGTCTATGCCAATTCGGATGAATGGTGGGAACAGATCCCCGAAGGCCAGCGTCCGCGCCGGGACCAGCCGTTCTACCACCTGTTGGCCGAGAACGATGACAGCTCCTATGTTGCCTATGTCAGCCAGCAGAACCTGCTGATGGACACCATTGGTGAACCGATCGACCATCCGCAGGTCTCCCAACTGTTCGAGGATTTCCGCGGCGGTCGCTATCGCCTGCGCCGCAGCCTGACCCACTGAGGCTGTTTACTCGGCGCAATCGCATGGTAACGATCGCGTGTTAGGGGGTGCATCATGCTCGGTTCAGGCCATCCCTATTCCGATCCGCTAGAAATCGCCCTGCAGCGCGAGCTGGTGGAGGGCGAGCGTGTCATGTGGAAGGCGCGACCACTGTCGCGCATCATGTGGACGGGATTTGCGATATGGCTCTTCGCCGTGCCGTGGACGGCTTTTGCGGTCTTCTGGACCGTGATGGCCTATGCCGGCGTCGACAGCATGACGGATGGAGGAAGCAGCTTGCTGGCCTACGCCTTCCCGCTGTTCGGCCTGCCGTTTATTCTTGTCGGGCTGGCAATGATGAGCGCCCCCTTCGCCCCGCTCCTGTGGGCCAATCGGCGGATGTTTGCCGTAACCGATCGGCGGGTGATCGAATTGCGTCTTGCACGCCAATTGCAATCGAAATCGGTGGATCTTTCAGAGCTTGGCGCGATCGAGCGCACCGAGAGCCGCGATGGGAGCGGTTACCTCAAGATAGCCATCGGCATATCACGCGACAGCGATGGCGACCGGCAGATCGACTATTTCAAATTGGGTGAAGTCAGCGATGTGATGCAGGCCGACGATGCCATCCGCACTGCGCGGGACCGGCTCGCGCAATCCGCGCCGCTTCCAGAGCCGCTCAGCTCTTGATCTTCCAGCCGCTCCGCAACACGCGGTAAGTGATGAAGCCCAGCACCAGGTTGAGAACACCAACGCCGATTGCCGCGCCCAGCACGGCTTCGTTTGTATTGCCAATATCGCTTTGCCCCAGGAATCCGTAACGGAAGCCCGAGATCATGTAGAAGAACGGGTTCGCGCGGCTGATTGCCTGGAAGAAGGGCGACAGGTTTGAAATGACGTAGAACGTCCCTGAAAGCAGGCTCAGCGGGGCGACGATGAAATTGCTGATGGCCGCATTGTGATCGAACTTTTCCGCCCAGATGCTCACCAGGAAACCGAACAATGCCAGCATGGTCGCGCCCATCAGCCCGAACCAGATTATGGCCCACGGATGCGCCACGTGCAGATCGACGCCGGGATAGAGCCACATCGCAAAAGCAACTGCTCCGCCAACCAGAACCGCGCGCGTGACGGCTGCCGCCACGATACCGAGCATCAGTTCGGCGTTGGAGATCGGGGGCATCAGCAGGTCGATGATCGTTCCCTGCATCTTGCCCGCCAGCAGGCTGAAGCTGGAATTGGCAAAGGCGTTCTGCATCATCCCCATCATGATGAGGCCCGGGGCCACGAATGTTCCGAAGCCCACACCCAGCACCTCCCGCCCTTCACGGCCTAGTGCAACGGTAAAGATCACCAGGAAAAGCAGTGTCGTGACAGCAGGCGCCCAGACAGTCTGCGTCTGCACCTTGAGAAAGCGGCGAATCTCCTTAATATAGAGGCTCCACAGCCCGATCCGGTTGATACCGGTGATCTGGGGCTCCCCCTTAGGCGGGAACTGGCGCGCAGCACCCTGGCCGGTGCTGGTCAATTCGGCGGCATTGGCTTCGGTCAATCCGGCGGTTTGGGGTGCTTGTTCGGCCATGGGTGTGCGCCTATCTTGAGCGGGCCGGGCTGGCAAGAATTACGGCGCACCAGCAGTGCGCTAAATACGGATGGACAAGATTACATGAGTTGGACCGAAGAACGCATCGCAACGCTCACCAAGATGTGGGAGGGTGGCTCCACCGCCAGCCAGATCGCAGAGGAACTGGGCGGCGTATCGCGCAATGCAGTCATCGGAAAGGCGCACCGGCTCGGTCTGAAGGCGCGCCCGAGTCCGGTGAAGGCCAAGGAAAAGAAGAAGGCTCCAACCAAGAAGAAGGTCGCGCCTGCGCCCAAACCCCCGGCGAAGAAGGCACCGGCCCCGGCTCGCAGCGCAGCACCTGCCGCGGAAAAGTCAGAAGCCAAGCCAGCTAGTGCTCCAGCCGGCAACCAGAGCCAGCCGTTGCCCAATAAGCAGAATGATTTGCCGAAGATCGTATCCTACGGTCCCGGCGGCTTCCTGCGCCAAGGCCCGGGTGACCAGCAGCCACCAATCCCGCCCGCGCCGCCGCGCCGCCTGGTGCCTGCAAAACCCAGCCCGGAGATTGCCGACAAGACCAGCCTGCTCGATCTCAACGACCGCGTATGTCGCTGGCCGATGGGACATCCGGGTGAAGCGGATTTCCACTTCTGCGGCGAGAAGGTAAACCCTGGTTTTCCTTATTGCGTAGAGCATTGTGGCCGGGCGTATCAGGCACAGCTTCCGCGTGGTGCGCGACGTCCTCCGCCACCTTTGCCGTTTGGCGGACCGCGCGTTCGCTAAGGTAACCGCATTGCACCCGAAAGGTGCACACGAAACCCGCCGCGGCGCTTTCGCCCGGCGGGTTTTTCGTATCTGTACTGCACATGAAAGAACACCCTTGCGGAGGGGGGCTCTGCAAGGGTGTTCAGTTTAGAATTTCGACGAGCATTTTGCATCCCGCCAAAAGAGTTCGGCGTCCCGGATGTGGGTTCCAGGACGCCCAGATATTGGTCTAGTCCACGGTGCGACCCGAAGGCCTTACAATACCTGTGGCGGGGGCTATATGGCCGCGAACCGGTCGGGTCATGTCACGCGATCGCTTGAATCTGGCTGATTTACGCGATTTTACACAAATTATTTCGATTCGCCGCGTCAGGAGTTCGGTCTGTCGAGCTGCTTCGCTGCTTCGGTTAATTGTGCCAGCTCGTCAGTCACAACCATGCCCAGAGATTGGGCGCGCAAACAGGCTGCGGTTCGGTCCGAGACTTCCAGCTTTTTGAAAATACGGCGGATATAGGCATCGACCGAAGACCGCGAGACACCGATGATTTCAGCAATGGCCGGATTGCTCTTTCCCGAACACATCCAGCCGAGCACCTCTGCTTCACGTCCGGACAATGGCACCACTTCGTCGGGATGCCTGAACATCTGGCAATAACGCTGGAAAGCGACTTGCGCGATCTGGTGGACAGCGAGCAACGTCTCGTTCGACGGGCGCTTCGTTTCCGGCCATCCCACGCCAAGAAATCCCGTGCGACCCTGTGGCCCGTAACAGGCGACGCCTATGCCCTGCTCCAATCCAAACCGGGTGGCGATCTTGGTATAACGCCTCTCGTAAGGAGTCAGGTCATCAGGTTCGATATCGTCCGGCCAGAAGAATGCATTAGCAAACCGGGTCGAACGCGTGGGGAGTGGATCGGCATGACGGAGCCGTTTGCGATAGTGACGAGCAGCAACTTCGGGCAGCCCAACTGTAAAAAGGACCGGCTCGATCCGGGAATCACTGGTAATAGGTGCCACGAAATAGGCAATTTTCACGCCGAACAGATCGAGCGCATTATCAACCGCATCGCGGAGTTGCATGAACTCCTGCGCATCGCGCAAAGCGCAAATCGCCTCGGTAGTAGCGTTTTCCTCGATAGTCTCCATCACATCCCCACATGGCATGGATGCGTAAAGTCACCCCGTCACCGGACCGGAGTCGGAGGACTTGTCTTACGGCATCTTGTCATACACAAGACGGTAGCGCAATTGTCCAAGATGAACGCTAACTTTGAATTATTATGCCGCGACAATGTCCAGTTTTTGCAAGTCGTTTGGCATGAGTGTGGCGACGCTGTCTAAAGCTGCCATCGCTGTGGCTTGCACCACCTTGCAACGCCGGCCCGTTGAAGGCAGCAATGACCCAGCAGGTTAAAGACCCCTTCCCGCCTTTCAGGAGAGTCCCACCCATGTCTTTTTCGCTTTACGAAGCCACCATCCCCTCGATGGTCCAGATACTCAATGCAGCGCAGGGGTTGATCGACAAGGCCAAGGAATGCGAAATTTCTGAAGATGAATTGGCCGAAGCCAGAATTCATGACGACATGTTTCCTTTCCCGTATCAGGTGAAAAGCCTGATCACCCATTCGGTCGGAGCAATCGAGGGCGTTCGCAAAGGCAGTTTCTCTCCCGACATGAGCGAACCGGCGGTCGAACTGGAGCAGATGCGGCTGAACCTGGGCGCAGCGGAAAACACCTTGCGCGCGCTATCAAAAGGCGAAGTGGACAGCTTTATCGGCGGAGAGACACGGTTCGTGTTCGAACGTGCCGGGATCGATGTACCCTTCACCAGCGAGAATTTCCTACTTAGCTTCAGCCAGCCAAACTTCTATTTCCACGCTACGACCACCTACGACATCCTGCGCATGAAGGGCCTGAAGATCGGCAAGCTCGACTTCATGGGCCAATTACGCGCAGAGCAGGTCTAACCGCGTTTGCGGGCAAACCAGATCGTGTGGTGCGGGCCCTTGTTGTTAGGGCGGGCACGGACGGTGCGTACTTCCACATCGAGCCGCGCATCGCGCAGGCGGGACGTGAACTTGTGATCGGGCGCGGCTGACCAGATCGCGATGATCCCGCCGGGATTGAGCGCATCACGCATCCGCGCGATACCCGTGCGGGTGTAGAGCCGTTCATTGCCTTCGCGCACGATACCATCGGGGCCGTTGTCGACATCGAGCAGGATCGCATCATAATGCGGCGTTGTGCCATCCACAGCGTCGTCGATCAGCGCAGCGACATCGGCCAGCACGATCTCACCGCGCGGGTCGTCGAGGCAGTCGCCGGTGAGGTGCGCCAGTGGCCCCCTCGCCCAATCGAGGATTTCAGGCACGACTTCGGCCACCGTGACGCGGCCGTCTTCTGGAATGTCGGCAAGCGTGGCGCGATAGGTGAAGCCCATGCCGTATCCGCCGATCAGCACGCTCGGCGCTGGGATTTCGAGCTGTTCCAGCGTCAGCCGGGCGAGTTGCTCCTCGCTGAATTGCATGCGCGTGCCCATCAGCTCATCACGGCCAAGCATGATGATATGGTCGCGGCCATGGCTGACCAGAGTCAGCGTCTCGCCGCCGGGGATCTGTGCGGTGGCTAATTCTTCGCGTGGTAACATTTCACATAATCTCGTCTTCATCGAACAGTGGATCGTCAATTATGGCTTCTTCAATGGCGGACAGGCGCGCATCCGCAGTTCCCGGCAAGCGCACCCTCGCAATATGCACCAACGCATCGCCCTGGTTGACCACCGGCATGACGCTGCGACCGATTATCAGGCCTGTGATCGGTGCAATAACGGGCGTATCATGGTCACCGAACGGATCGCTGATGTAGCCGATCTGTTCGTTTTCAAGAACCATCGTGCCGGTATTGCGCATGGCGCGAAAAATGCCGCCCTCTTCTGCCCGGACCCAGCGGCTACCTTCGCTCCGCACTGGCTCTGCCGCCGGAGCGGGTTGCTTGCGCACTCCCATCTCCAGATGCGCCATCACGCGCAATATCCCGCGCACACCTATCCGGATGGCATATTCGTTGAACCGCAGCGCCTCTCCTGATTCCATGAGCAGCATTGTGCAATTCGCCTCATCCGCAGTCTGTCGTAGCGAGCCAGGGCGAAGCGGAGATGCTATAATCGCCGGCGCTCCGAAAACGTCAGCCAGTACAGAGGCGCGGACATTATCCGGGCTGTAGCGGATTTGCGGCAAATTTTCGCGGTTGGTGCCTGCGGAATGCAGGTCGATACCATAGTCACTGCGGGCGAGTATTTCCTTGCTGAAGACATTGGCCAACTGCGCCGCCAAAGACCCGCGTTCGCTTCCCGGAAACGTGCGATTGAGATCGCGACCATCGGGCAAATACCTGCTGTGCGCGGTGAATCCGTAGGCATTGACCACGGGGATACACAGCAAGGTTCCGGCAAGTCGCTTCGCGGAAACATTTTTCAGCAACCGGCGGATCATCTCCACGCCGATAATCTCGTTGCCATGCACAGCAGCGCTTACAAACAAGGTCGGCCCGGGCTTGGCACCGTGCAGCACGCGAACGGGCATGTTGATTTCAGTGCGCGTGGACAAGCGGCTGATGGGCAGGTCGATAGTACGCGAATGCCCAGCCTCGACGGTCTCGCCGCCCAGTGAGAATGGCTCTCGAGACGGTGGACGCCTGCGGGGCGACTTCGGGGGCTTACTGTCCAAGAAAAATTCTCCGGTCGTGCGCAGACATGCGATGCAAGAACAGCGGACAGGGAGCAACCCGCACTGCAAATAGCGTGGTGGGTATTAGCAGTCCCGCGCGATTCCGCACTCAGGAAATTGGTAGCGTGCAGGGAACTCCAGCTACGCCGTGATTTCCAGCACCATGTTGGTGGGCGTTTCCGAAGCGCGCCTGACTTTGCCGAAGCCGGCTTTGGTCAACACATCAGTCAAGCGCTTCTGGCCAGCCTGCGCGCCAAGGCCCAGCCCGACATCTTGCGCCAGGCTTGCTGGTGTGCAAACCGTGGTGGAGAATGCATAGAAGATCTGCCCGATCGGATGCATGTTTTCCGCCATCGTGTCGCCCGCCAGCGGCTCCACCAGCATGAAGGTCCCATCGTCCTTCAACGTCTCGCGGATATGCCGCGCCGCCCCTACCGGATCGCCCATGTCGTGCAGCGCATCGAAAATACAGGCGAAGTCGAAATCATCGCCCGGATAATCCTGCGCGCTGGCCACTTCGAAGCTGACATTGTCGATCCCGGCGTCGGCTGCCTTGCGGCGCGCCTCTTCAATGGACGGTTCGTGGAAGTCAAAACCGATGACCGTCGAATTGGGATAGGCCTCCGCCATGAGGATGCTGGATGAGCCGTGGCCGCAGCCGATATCGGCGATCTTCGCTCCGGCTTTCAGCTTGTCCTCCACCCCGCCAAGCGAGGGTATCCATTCGCTGGTGAGGTTGGCGGCATAGCCCGGCCGGAAGAACCGGTCCGTCCCGCAGAAGCAGCATTGGGACTGGTCGCTCCACGGACGGCCCTTGCCAGACTTGAATGTCTCGACCGCCTTTTCGTGGCTCTCGTATTGCGAAACGACCGCCTGGATGAAGCCCTGCATGCAGGCCGGCTGCCCTTCGCGCGTGAAGATCAACGCCTGTTCGGGCGTGATAGAGAAGGTGTCATTGTCCGCATCATAGGTGACATAGCCAGCAGCACTGACCGAACCGAGCCATTGGTGCAGGTATTTTTCGTTCAAGCCGGTCTTTGCAGCCAGGTCGGCGACGCTCATTGGGCCCTCGCCATCCATCGCCTCGAATACGCCGGCCTGATCGCCAAGATAGGCCATGAACAGGCTCAAGGACGCCGCAACGTCGCCCACGACCTTGCCAGCAAGCTCCTCGACGCGTGCCATGTAGATGTCTTCTGCCATTGTCCGCTCCTCCATCATTACGGAAAAGCGACCCGGTCGTCGTGGCCCCGCTGTTGCGAATACGGGCTCTCGACTCGTCAGACTCGATTTTTAGCACATTTAGGAGCGGCTGGCGCACAAAGAAAAAGGGCCGCGATTTGCTCGCGGCCCTTTTGATTCTCAATGAAGTTGACTGGAGTCAGTCGTCCTTGAGGAAGGCAGGCATGTGGTCAGCACTGCCGCCACTGTCCTTGTCGCCGCCATCACGGCCACGACCGCCGCCACGCGGGCCCCGATCGCCGCCTCGGCCACCGCCGCGCGGTCCACGACGGTCGCCACCGCGGCCGCCTTCTTTCTTCTCACGCGGAGGACGGGTGTCTTCCAGCTCTTCGCCGGTTTCCTGATCGACAACGCGCATCGACAGGCGAACCTTGCCGCGCTGGTCGATTTCGAGAACCTTGACCTTCACTTCGTCCCCTTCGGAAACGACGTCGGTCACCTTCTCGACCCGCTCGTTCTTCATTTCGGACACGTGGACGAGGCCGTCCTTGCCACCCATGAAGTTCACGAATGCGCCGAAATCGACGATGTTCACGACCTTGCCATTGTAGATCTTGCCAACTTCGGCTTCTTCCACGATGCCTTCGATCCACTTCTTCGCAGCTTCGATTTCATCGGAGTTGGAAGAGCTGATCTTGATCACGCCTTCATCGTCGATATCGACCTTGGCGCCGGTTTCAGCCACGATTTCGCGGATGACCTTGCCGCCGGTGCCGATAACGTCACGGATCTTCGACTTGTCGATCTGCATCGTTTCAATACGCGGCGCGTGCTTGGAAACACCGGTACGTGCGGAACCCAGCGCCTTGCTCATTTCACCCAGAATGTGGGTACGGCCAGCCTTGGCCTGTTCGAGCGCGGACTGCATGATTTCCTGCGTGATGCCGGCAACCTTGATGTCCATCTGGAGCGAGGTGATGCCTGCTTCCGAACCGGCCACCTTGAAGTCCATGTCGCCAAGGTGATCTTCATCACCGAGGATGTCCGACAGGACTGCGAAGTCTTCGCCTTCGAGGATCAGGCCCATGGCGATGCCCGAAACCGGGCGTTCGATCGGAACGCCGGCGTCCATCATCGACAGACAGCCACCGCAAACGGTCGCCATCGAGGACGAGCCGTTGGACTCGGTGATATCCGACAGAATGCGGATGGTATAGGGGAAGTCTTCATGGTCGGGCAGCACCGGGTGCAGCGCGCGCCATGCCAGCTTGCCGTGACCCGTCTCGCGACGGCTGGTGAAACCAAAGCGGCCCACTTCACCGACCGAATAGGGCGGGAAGTTATAGTGCAGCATGAAGTGGTTGTAGGAGAGACCTTCCAGACCATCGATCATCTGCTCGGCATCCTTGGTGCCCAGCGTGGTCGTGCAGATCGCCTGCGTTTCACCGCGGGTGAACAGCGCTGAACCGTGCGTACGGGGCAGCAGGCCGACCATTGCTTCGATCGGGCGGATCTGATCGAGCTTGCGACCATCGATACGCTGCCCGTCCTTGAGGATGGCACCGCGCACGATTTCCGCTTCCAGCTTCTTGACCGCCTTGTTGGCGACCATCTGCGTCTGCGCTTCTTCCTCGGCGAAAGCTTCTTTCGCCTTTGCACGCGCTTCATTGAGCGCATCCGAACGGGCCGACTTGCTGGTCAGCTTGTAAGCTGCGGCGATATCATCACCGACGATGCCACGAAGCTTTTCCTTGATCGCGGACGTGTCGTCCGACGTATCGATTTCCCACGGATCCTTGGCAGCCTGTTCGGCCAGGTCGATGATCGCACCGATAACCTTGCGGCTTTCTTCGTGTGCGAACATGACGGCGCCGAGCATTTCCTCTTCGGAAAGCTCCTTGGCTTCGGACTCGACCATCATCACCGCGTCGTTGGTTGCAGCAACCACGAGGTCGAGGCGACCTTCGTCGAAGATGGTATTGACGCTGGGGTTGAGGACGTATTCGCCATCAACGAAGCCGACGCGTGCGGCACCGATCGGGCCCATGAAGGGAACGCCCGAAATAGTCAGCGCAGCCGACGCGGCGATCATCGCAACGATGTCGGGCTCGGTTTCGCCATCATACGACAGGACCTGCGCAATCACGTTGATTTCGTTGTAGAAACCTTCGGGGAACAGCGGACGGACCGGACGGTCGATCAAACGGCTGGTCAGCGTTTCCTTCTCCGTCGCGCGACCTTCGCGCTTGAAGAAGCCACCGGGGATGCGGCCGGCGGACGAGAATTTTTCCTGGTAGTGAACGGTCAGCGGGAAGAAGTCCTGCCCTTCACGTACACTCTTGGCGGCGGTCACGGCGCACAGCACCACGGTTTCGCCATAGGTGGCCAGAACGGCGCCGTCTGCCTGACGGGCGATCTGTCCGGTTTCGAGGGTGAGGGTCTTTCCGCCCCACTCCAGCGATACGGTTTTCTTATCGAACATATATTTTCCTAAAATGACCCGCACGGCCTGATTGCGGTGCGGGGCCTACTGTTCCGGGTAATCCGTCCCGGTCCGGTGCGGGGCGCTTGTAAGCCCCAAGGATGGCAGCCGGATGCCGCCATACCCCAAATGTGAGAAAGGCGGCCCGCAGGAGCCGCCTTTCACGAAACTCTTATTTACGAAGACCCAGCTTCTGGATCAGCGCGTTGTAGCGTTCCAGATCGGTCTTTTTGAGATAGGCAAGCAAGCTGCGACGCTTGTTGACCATCTTGAGCAGACCACGACGGGAATGGTTATCCTTGTGGTTTGCCTTGAAGTGGTCGGTCAGGTTGCGAATGCGCTCTGTGAGGATCGCTACCTGCACTTCGGGGGAACCGGTGTCGCCTTTGCCCTGCGCGTTTTCGGCAATGACTTCGGCTTTACGCTCGGCTGTAATCGTCATAAAAATCCTACCTTCTGCAGTATCATTTTACAGGTTGAACCCCCGCACGACTTTCATCGTGCCCCCGTCGAGTTCGACCAGCGCCACTGGAACATCGTCCAGCTTGGCAAAGTAGAGCCCATCGGGGTGGGGCAGATCAGAAACGACCCGGCCTTGTCTGGCCGCCTGCGCACTTGTCTGATCGAGAGCGAGGGCCGGGATACCGTCCAGCCCCGCCTCCAGTGACAGGAGGTGGTCTTGAAGTGGCGCGCCCTTACCGATTTCGTTGAGTTTGTCCAGCGAAATCGCCTGATCTTCGGTGAAAGGGCCAGCTTTCGTGCGCCGTAGATAGGTGACGTGCCCAAGCGTTCCAAGGGCGTGTGCGATATCCCGTGCCAGACTGCGGATATACGTCCCTTTCGAAACGCGCGCGACCAGCGTGACCGCATCGGCCAGCTCGAGCGGAGCCTGCGGGTCGTAGGGATCGGGTCGGCCGGCGGTCGTCTGGAAGGTGGAGCGCAGGTCGGAAGGACCCTCGCCATGCAGCGGGCCAAGCGAGTGGATTGTCACCCGCCGCGTTTCCAGCTCCACATCCTCGCCTGCGCGGGCGAGGTCGTAAGCGCGCTTGCCATCCACTTTCAGCGCCGAATATTTGGGTGGCACCTGGTCGATCTCGCCGGTGAAATGCTCGCATATCGCCGCCACGGCGGCGAGCGGCGGACGGCGATCGGTCGTCGCGACCACCTCCCCCTCGGCATCGAGCGTGTCGGTCTCTTCACCGAACTGGATGGTGAATTCATAAACCTTGTCGGCATCGAGCATCCGGCCTGAAAGCTTGGTCGCTTCGCCCAGCGCAATCGGCAACACGCCTTCTGCCAGCGGATCGAGCGTGCCACCGTGGCCGACCTTGACCTTGGGATAGCCGCCCTCACGCAAATTGCGCTTCACCGCGCCAACAGCCTGCGTCGAGCCGAGCCCGCGCGGTTTGTCGAGGATCAGCCAGCCATGGGGTGCGTCGCGATCAGACACCGGCGATCCATTCGCTTAACGCGAAATACTTGCCCATCGCCCATTCTACCGGCGGCAGGACGACGTTCTCGATGATATTGGCCTGCGGGAAGACGTAGGGCACCACCAGCAGCAGGATGAACAGCAGCGGGAAGCCAAACGGGCGCAGCCGGTCATAGACGCGCGCCGCGCTCGGCGGGAGCAGGCCCTCGACCACGTGGCTGCCGTCGAACGGCGGGATGGGCAGCAGGTTGAACAGTGCG
The DNA here is from genome assembly GCF_037996805.1 of Erythrobacter alti. Taxonomy (NCBI): domain Bacteria; kingdom Pseudomonadati; phylum Pseudomonadota; class Alphaproteobacteria; order Sphingomonadales; family Erythrobacteraceae; genus Erythrobacter; species Erythrobacter alti. Next base: position 497,980 of record NZ_JBBNAX010000001.1, read on the forward strand.
AGGAAGATGTTGATGGCGATGAAATAGCTCAGCGCCGTGACCGCCAGGCCCGGGTCCTGCCCATCGGGAACGCCTGCTGAAGGGATGACAAGCCCCAGCAAAACCGCTCCCACCAGTGCCAACACGAAATTGGTCCCCGGCCCGGCCGCCGCCACAGCCATCATGCCGAAGCGCGGATTGTTGAGCCGCTGCTTGATCACGGGAACCGGCTTGGCCCAGCCGAACACCGGCAGTCCCGCCAGCGCCAGTCCTCCTGGTACTAGCAATGTGCCCACCGGATCGACATGGCGGATCGGGTTGAGGCTGAGCCGGTTGCGCTCCTTGGCGGTCGGATCGCCGAGCATCAGCGCAGTCCAGCCATGCGCGACTTCGTGGAAGACGATAGCGATGATCAGGCAGGGGATCAGGATGCTGGCGAGCAGGAGAGTTTCGGTCATTGCGATCCTAGATGGGGAAGGCAGCGGCAGCGGTAAAGACCTTGCGCGATGCTCATGCTAATCGAAGCGCGATTGCAACTCGAAGCGGGGTACGGGAATGAGCGCAGCAACGGTCGCATCAGCGGAAACGCAAAATGGTTTTCTCGGCTGGATCGAACGCACCGGCAACCGCCTGCCCGATCCGGTTTTGCTGTTCGTCTATTTCATCCTCATACTGATCGTGCTGTCGATAGTGGCGAGCCTGGCTGGCTGGTCCGCGGCGCATCCCGCAGAGATTGATCCTGATACTGGCACCAACCGCATCATCACTGTCGAAAGCCTGCTCTCGGCCGAGAATTTGCGCAATCTGCTCACACTGGTGCCCGAAACCTTCACCCACTTCCCGCCACTGGGAATGGTGCTGACGGTCATGCTCGGCGCAGGCGTCGCCGAGCGTTCGGGCCTGTTTACCACCGCAATGCGCGCCAGCGTCGCCAAGGCCTCGCGCTTCTGGCTAACGCCTTCCGTGGCGCTTGCCTGTATGTTGGCGAACCACGCGGCCGACGCCGCCTTCGTGGTGATGATCCCGCTCGCCGCGATCATCTACTATGCCGCCGGTCGCCACCCGCTTGTCGGCATCGGGGTGAGCTTTGCCTCCGTGTCAGGAGCCTTCAGCGCGAACCTGCTGCCCGGCCAGCTCGACGCACTGCTGCTCGGCATTACCGAGGCTGCGGTGCAGACCGTGTTCGGCGACTACACGATCAATATCGCGGGCAATTGGTATTTCATCGCCGCGATGACCTTTGTTTACCTGCCGGCCATCTGGTTCGTGACCGACCGCGTGATCGAGCCCCGGCTCGGCACCTATGACGCCTCACTCGCGGGAGAGGCTCTGGCGAGCGATGTGCCCGAAGGCGTTACGCCCGAGCAGAAACGAGGGTTGCGCAATGCTGGGCTGGTCGCGCTGGGCCTTGTCGCGCTGTGGGCTTTCTTGGTGCTTGGCCCCGTCGCGCCTCTGGTTGATCCGAGCGCCCCGCCCGAAGCGCAAATGAACCCGTTTTACCGCAGCCTCCTGCCATTCTTCCTGCTGGTCTTCCTTCTGCCCGGATACGCCTATGGCCGCGCGGCGGGCACGATCGGCGACCACCGCGACCTGATCGGCAAGATGTCAGAGGCGATGAAGGACATGGCCTATTACCTTGTGCTCAGCTTTGTCGCGGCGCATTTCGTGGTGATGTTCGCCTGGTCCAACATGGGCATCGTGCTGGCGGTGACGGGCGCGGATGCGCTCAAGGCGAGCGGACTGCCGATGTGGGCCATGCTGATCGCAATTGTGCTTTTCGGCGCCTTCCTCAACCTCATTATCGGCTCGGCCAGCGCCAAGTGGAGCGTGCTTGCACCCGTGCTGGTGCCGATGCTGATGCTGGTGGGCGTCTCGCCCGAAATGACCACGGCGGCCTACCGTGTGGGCGACAGCGCGACCAATATCATCACCCCGCTGATGGTCTACTTCCCGCTGATCCTAATCTTCTGCCAGCGCTGGAACAAGAATTTCGGCCTCGGCAGCTTGACCGCGCTGATGATGCCCTATTTCTTCGGCATCATGGCCGCTGGCCTTCTGGTGACAGTCAGCTGGGTGGTGTTCGACCTGCCGCTCGGACCGGGGACGAGCGTGTTCATGGAGCTACCTTCGGCGGCCCCATGAAGACCCTCCTGATCGTCTGGTACAGCTTCACCGGCGGCTCCCGCCAATTGGCCGAGGCTGCGCGTGATGGCGCGGTGGAAGCTGGCGGCGCGGAGGTGCGGTTCGTTTCTGCTGACCAGGCGCAATCCGCCGACCTGCTCGAATGCGATGGCTACATCTTCGCCTGTCCCGAAAACCTCGCCGCGATTGCAGGGGTGATGAAAGCCTTCTTCGACCGGACCTATTACGACGTGCTCGGCCAGATCGAAGGCCGCCCCTACGCCGCGATGATCTGCGCCGGATCGGACGGGAGCAATGCCCAGCACCAATTGGAACGCATCGCTACCGGCTGGCGGCTTAAGCGTGTGGCCGACACGCAGATCGTCAATGTGAACGCGCAGACGAAAGAAGAAATTCTCAGCCAGAAAGAGATTGGCGAGGCGGAACTGCGCGCGGCACGCGAACTAGGCGCAACGCTGGCGGCGGGGCTGGAGATGGGAGTGTTTTAGAGTCAGCCTATTGCACGTACCCAAACCCCAAAGAAGCAATTTCCTCCCAGCTCCCATCCGGCTGTTTTTCGTAAATCCAGCTGTAATCATAGCCGCCACGAAATCCATTAACTTCATATGCTACACTCGCACGATTGCCATCGATCACGATTAGACTGATTTGTGCCTTTCCGGTTGTGCACAACAAACGATCGCTCCCCAGTCGGAGATGATGCGGTAGAATATCAGCAGGTATTTTCACGACATCGTCGAGAAGAATTTCAGGTATGTATAATTCTTCTACATGTTCTTGAACGATCGCTGGAGGGAGGCCACGCAATTCCGGAGCAACGCACATTCTAGTGACGAGCAGCCAGTCGGACCACTTTCTTGCACGTGGATGCTCTTCGATAAATTCTCGGTGACCTGCAGGAACGTCGGGCAATTCGGCAAGTACGAGTTCGAGAATTGCGCGCTGATCGATGGTAAGTTCAGACTGAGGCTGCTGCCCGCAAGCACCGAGAAATACAATCGAAACGAGGACTAAAAGGCGCATTCTCGCAGCCTAACGTTGTCTACCGATACATGTCCAATTTTTCGGCAAAGTGCCTTCTACACAGCGCGAGGTAGCGTTCGTTGCCGCCAATCTCGGTTTGCTCGCCCTCGCCCACCGCCTCGCCGGTGTCAGAGACGCGCAAATTCATCGTTGCCTTGCGCCCGCAATGGCACACTGCCTTCAGCTCCTCGAGCACGTCGGCGATGCCGAGCAGGACCGCCGAGCCGGGAAACAGATCGCCACGGAAATCGGTGCGCAAGCCGTAGCATAGCACCGGGATGCCGCCCTCATCTGCCAGCCGTGCACATTGCCACGCCTGCATCGCGGTGAGGAATTGCGCTTCGTCAATCAGCACGCAGGCGAGCGGCGATTGCTCATGCTGCGCCATCACCTCGCGCCACAAATTCGTTCCGGGGGTATAGCGGTTCGCGTCGGCCTCCAGCCCGATCCGGCTGGCAATCGCGGCATCGGCGCGGGTGTCGATAGCGGCGGTCCACAGCATGGTGTCCATGCCGCGCTCGCGATAGTTGAAATCGGCTTGCAGCAGCGTGGTCGATTTGCCCGCATTCATGCTGGCGTAGTAGAAATAGAGCTTGGCCATGACCTTGGCTAAAGCCAAAGCCGCGCGCTGGACAAGGGGCGCGGTCGCGCTGTCGGGGACTTATTCCCCGTCGATATCGCGACGCACCTTGGGATCATCGAGCAATTGTTCGATCCGGCTTGCCTCATCGAAACTTTCGTCGGCGCGGAACTGCAGCTTGGGCGCGAATTTCAGGCCGAGCCTTTGCGCGACCTCGCGCTGGAAGAAGGCTGTGTTGGTCCGCAGCGCCTTCACGACCACGGACTCGTCCTCACCCAGCAGCGGCTTCACATAGACCTTCGCATTTCGCAGGTCGGGCGACATGCGCACTTCGGTGACCGAGATGTTGGAGGCGCGCAGGGTGTCGTCATGCGCCTCACCGCGTGCGAGCAGTTCGGACAGTATATGACGCACGCGCTCACCCACCTTGAGCAGGCGGACGGACTGGTCTTCGGGGGCGGAGTGGCGGGCCATTATTCTTCCATCTTGTCCAATATTCGCTGCAACGAGCGCATGTTGCGGGCGGTTCCACGCGTGCCGATCCGGCGTTCGATAAAATCACCGGTGAGCCTGCTGGTGCCCACGCCTTCGGCATAATCGATATAGAGACAGCGCGGCCCCTTGGCGATACGTTCGGGTCCGCGCCCTTCGTGATCGGCTAGTAGCTTCGCAAAGCCTTCCTCATCGACCTCGCCATCGAGGAACAGCGTGTGGACGAGCTTCTCCTCGCCGGTGTCGCGAAACGGATTGTTCTCGATCGCGGCGCGCACTTCAGCAGCATTGCGCACGGCGGCAAAGGTTTCGAAACGGAAGTGATCCTTCACGATGAAGGCGAGCATTTCGGACAGGCCGTCGGTCGGGCGGTCATCGTAGGAAAACAGCACATTGCCGCTGGCAACGACCGTTTCGATGTCTTCCAGCTCTGCCCGCTCCAGCGCTTCGCGCAGCTCGGCCATCGTAAGGCGGTTACCGCCGACATTCATGCTGGCAAAGAAGGCGACGTAGCGCGGCATCAGGCGTCGGGCCCTTGCTCCTGCTGCTTGTCCGCGCCGGGCCATCCGGTCATCATCGTGGTGGCCGTAGCGCGCGCGCAGAGCTTGCCGTTCACATCGAACAGCTCGCTTTCGACATAGGTCACGCGGCGACCGGTTTTCACCGCCCGCGCCTTCACGGTCATGCGTTCCATCGGCACGGGCCGCAGCAGCGAGAGATTGATGTCGAGCGTCAGCTGCAAGCCGCCATTGGTAGCAACGAACACTGCCGCGCCCATCGCTTCGTCCATCGGCCCGGCCAGCAGCCCGCCCTGCACACAGCCACGCATATTGGCGAAGCCTTCGGGCGGGATAAACGCCATTTCGACTGTGCCGTCCGCTTCGTCATGCGAAACGAATTCGGCACCCATCAGCTTGGCCGACGGCCATTGCAGGATATTGTTCGGCGGTTTGGTCATCTAGCGTCCCGTTACTCCCGCTCGCGGGAGGTGAGAGCGGACTCAGAGAGTCCGCTCTTCCTCGTTCACCTCGAACACTTCAAGCTGGTCGCCCGGCTTGATATCGTTGGTGTCTTCCAGGACCACGCCGCATTCGAGACCGGCGCGGACTTCGTCCACATCGTCCTTGAAGCGTCGCAGCGAAGCGATGGTGGTGGCAGAGACGATGACGTCCTCGCGGGTGAGGCGAGCGTGCAGGCCCTTGCGGATGACGCCTTCCTCGACCAGCAGGCCAGCCGCCTTGTCGCGCTTGCCGGACTTGAACACCTCTTTGACCTCGGCGCGGCCAACCACGTTTTCGACCTTGAGCGGGCCGAGTTCGCCGAGCAGTTCCTTCGTGATCTCGTCGGTCAGGTGATAGATCACATCGTGATACATCATCCGGACGCCGTCACGCTTCACCAGCTCGCGCGCCTTGGCATTGGGTCGCACGTTGAAACCGACGATCGGTGCCTTGGAGCCTGCGGCAAGCTGCACATCGCTTTCGGTGATGGCACCCACGCCCGCGTGGAGCACGCGCACCTTGATATCATCGTTCGAAAGATTGTGCAGCGCCGTGGTAATGGCCTCAACCGAACCTTGCACATCCGCTTTCACCACGACCGGCCATTCGATCACGTTCGATGTGTTGAACATCGTGTCGAAGCTGGTCGGGGCGAGCGCGGTGCGCTTCTCGGTGGCTTTTTCCTTGCGGTATTCAGCGACTTCGCGGGCACGCTGTTCGTTTTCGACAACGGTCAGCAACTCGCCTGCGGCAGGCACGCCGCCAAGGCCCAGCACTTCGACCGGCATCGATGGACCGGCTTCCTTGATCTGCTTGCCCTGGTCGTTGACCAGCGCACGGACCTTGCCGCTTTCGGTGCCGACGACGAAAGTATCGCCGCGCTTGAGCGTACCGCGATTGACGAGCACGGTGGCGACCGGGCCACGGCCCTTGTCGAGCTGCGCTTCGACCACGGTTGCAATCGCATCGCGGTCAGGGCGCGCCTTGAGTTCGAGCAGCTCGGCCTGCAGCGCGATCTTCTCGATCAGTTCGTCCAGGCCGGTACCCTTGGTGGCAGAAACTTCCACGTCGAGCACTTCGCCCGACATTTCTTCCACGATCACCTCATGCTCGAGCAGGCGCTCGCGCACTTTCTGGGCGTTGGCTTCGGGCTTGTCGATCTTGTTGATTGCCACGATCAGCGGGACATTCGCCGCCTTGGCGTGATTGATGGCCTCGATCGTCTGCGGCATGATGCCATCGTCGGCAGCAACCACCAGCACCACGATATCGGTGACATTGGCACCGCGCTGGCGCATTTCGGTAAAGGCGGCGTGACCCGGCGTATCGAGGAACGTCACCTTCTGCTTGTCCTTGGTGGTCACCTGATAGGCACCGATATGCTGGGTGATCCCGCCAGCTTCGCCGCGCGTCACATTGGTCTTGCGGAGTGCATCGAGCAGGCTGGTCTTGCCGTGGTCGACATGGCCCATGACCGCGACAACCGGCGGACGCGGCTGCTTGGTTTCTTCGGCATCGTCGTCCTCGGTCGTATCGATATCGATATCGGCCTCGGAAACCTTCTGAATGTTGTGACCGAACTGTTCGACCAGCAATTCCGCAGTATCCTGGTCGATCGTCTGGTTGACGGTGACCATCATGTCGAGATTGAACAGCTCCTTCACGAGGTCGGCGCCCTTCTCGCCCATGCGCTTGGCCAGTTCACCCACGGTGATGGCTTCAGGAACGACGACATCGCGGACCTGCTTTTCACGCGGTGCGCTGGAGCCGCCGCCCTGGGCGCGGCGTTCTTTCTCGCGCGCACGCTTGAGCGCAGCGAGACTGCGCGCACGGCGGCCCTCGTCCTCGTTGAGTGCCTTGTTGACCGTCAGCTTGCCCGAACGGCGCTTGTCGGCAGCGGATCCGCCACCTCCAGCACCACGCTTGGGCTTTTCCTCGCGCTTCTTTTCAGGGCGCTTGGGCTCTGGCCGGGCAACCGGCGTGAACTTGCGCGCGGCCGGCGCGCTCTTCTTGTCATCCGGGGCGACGGAGGCGTCGGCCTGCGCTTCCTCGGCAGCCTGTTCGGCTTCGGCAGTAGCTTTCGCGTCTTCCTTGGCCTGCTTCTCAGCCTCTTCCTTGGCCTTGGCGTTCTCTTCGGCGCGCTTCTTCTCGTCCTCGGCAGCTTTCTTGGCCTGCTCTTCCTCGCGCTTGCGCGATTCCTCGGCCTGGCGCAGCCGGTCTTCCTCGGCCTCGCGCTGCATACGTGCGACGCGTTCCTGCGGAGTCTCACCAGCGGGCGCAGCCTTCTTGGGAGCGGCCTTCTTTGCAGCCGGCGCGGGCGGCGGCGGGGGCGGAGGAGGTGGCGGCGGCGGTGCAGCCGGTTCTTCACCGGGCTTCACGAGCTTGCGGCGACGCTTTACCTCGACCGCAACCTTGTTGGTGCGACCGTGGCTGAAGGTCTGCTTGACCTCACCTGCATCGACCGAGCGCTTGAGCCCCAGCGGTTTGCGGGTGCGCTTCGGTGTGTCGTTTTCTTCGCTCATGTGCTCGTACTATTCCTTCAAAATCAATCAGTCATGCGGAGAGGCCGGCGGCGGTCTCACCGCCAGCTTCTTCGCTAGTCCCGGCCGCTTTCACGGCCCCCAGAAAGGTCTGCAAGCGCCCCAGCGGGATCGCTACCCGCTGTGCCGATCTGGCATCGGCAAGCGCCAGGTGGACGACATTGTCGCGGCCCAATGCCACAGACAGGGCCTCCCGGTCCAGTGGCAGACGCACGCCTTGCACGCCTGAACCTTCCGCATCGCTCCCCACGCGCCATGCCTGGTCGAGCTTCTTGCACCCGTCCTCACTGGCGTCGCCAGCGTGATAAAGCGCGGCGACCTTGCCCATGCGGGCATCCTGCGCGATGCGATCGGAACCCAATATAAGCCTCCCGGAGCGCATTTCGAGGCCAAGCCTTTGTAGGACAGCCTTTTCCAACGCTGCCTTCGTCTGTTCAGGCAAGTCATCGGGTATGGCAATCTTGCCGGTCTTGAACGCCCGCGACAGCGCGCCGCGCAGCTGGCCCGATGCAATCGCTGCCGCCAGCTCATCGCGTGTCACGCCGATCCACGCGCCGCGTCCGGGCGCCTTGGCCAGGGCATCGGGCAGGATATGGCACATGCCATCTGCGTCTTCAGGCGACAGTGCCAGGCGCACCAGATCATCGCGTGCAGAGCTTTGACCGCTCAGCACGCAACGACGCTCGCTCCCGCCTTCGCGGGAGACGCCACTCTCGGTTTTAGGCGAACCTAATGGGTCATGTTGAGGATTCCGCATCGGCGGCCTCCTCTGCTTGGGGCTCGGCTTCTGCGGTCGGAGCCGCTTCTTCCTCGTCCTCGAACCAGTGCGCACGCGCAGCCATGATGATCTCGTTGCCCTGCTCTTCGGACAGGCCGAACATGCCGAGCACGCCGCCCTTGTCCTCGGTGCGCTGCGGACGACGCGTTGGCGGACCGTCTTCGGTCTTGCGACGGCGCGGCGCTTCGCGCTTCTTGGCGATCAATTCGTCGGTGGCGAGATCGGCGAGGTCGTCGAGCGTCTTGATGCCGCCCTTGCCCAGCACCACGAGCATCTGCTCGGTGAGGTGCGGAAGTTCGGCGAGGTCATCCTCGACACCCAGCTCGCGGCGGGCAGCGCGGTGCGCTTCTTCCTGACGCTGCAAGGCTTCCTGTGCACGGCTTTGCAGTTCTTCGGCCAGTTCCTCGTCGAAGCCTTCGATGCTGGCGAGTTCGGCCAGTTCGACATAGGCAACTTCCTCGAGCTCGACGAAGCCTTCGGCCACGAGCAGCTGCGACAGCGTTTCGTCGACGTCGAGTTCTTCCTCAAACATCTTGGAACGCTCTGCAAATTCCTTGCTACGCTTCTCCGAGGCTTCTTCCTCGGTCATGATGTCGATCTGGCTGTCGGTCAGCTGGCTGGCAAGGCGCACGTTCTGGCCACGGCGACCGATAGCGAGCGAAAGCTGGTCGTCGGGAACGACGACTTCAATGCGGCCTTCTTCCTCATCCAGCACAACGCGACTGACGGTGGCGGGCTGGAGCGCGTTGACCACGAAAGTCGCGGTGTCTTCGCTCCACGGAATGATGTCGATCTTTTCGCCCTGCAGTTCCTGCACGACGGCCTGCACGCGGCTACCCTTCATGCCGACGCAGGCGCCGACCGGGTCGATCGAGGAATCATGGCTGATAACGCCGATCTTGGCGCGGCTGCCCGGGTCGCGGGCTGCTGCCTTGATCTCGATGATGCCATCGTAGATTTCGGGCACTTCCTGCGCGAACAGCTTTTTCATGAATTCGGGATGTGCGCGGCTGAGGAAGATCTGCGGACCGCGGTTGTTGCGTTCCACCTTGCTGATGAGCGCGCGGACACGTTCGCCAACACGGGCAGCTTCGCGGGGAATCTGCTGGTCACGGCGGATCACGCCTTCGGCACGACCGAGGTTGACGATTACGTGGCCGAATTCGACCGACTTAATGACGCCGGTGATGACTTCGCCGGCGCGATCCTTGAATTCCTCGAACTGACGCTCACGCTCGGCATCGCGGACCTTCTGGAAGATCACCTGCTTGGCGCTCTGCGCGTCGATACGGCCAAGGTCATCCATGGCAGGAAGCGGATCGACGATGAAATCGCCGACAGCCGAGCCCGGCTCCAGCTTTTCGGCCTGCGCCAGATCGACCTGCTTGAAATAATCTTCGACTTCCTCGACCACTTCGACAACCCGCCACAGGCGCAAATCGCCGGTGACCGGGTCGAGCTTGGCGCGAATGTCGTTTTCCTGGCCGAAACGCGCGCGCGCGGCCTTCTGGATCGCTTCTTCCATCGCTTCGATAACGATGCCCTTGTCGATCATCTTTTCCGATGCGACGGCATTGGCGATTGCAAGCAGTTCCGCCTTGTTGGCTGAAATGGGGCTGGCCATCAGGATTGAGCCTCTTCTTCCTCGTTGGATTCCAAAATATCTTCGACACCGCTCATGTCGAGCGGCTGTGTGGCGGCGATCAGCTTGTCTGTCAGGACGAGCTTGGCCGAATGAATTGTACCGAGCGGAACCGCAACCTCGCCCGCAGAATTATCCGCGATGGTGACGGTTTCGCCTTCTATCCCGACCAGTTCGCCGCGCAGATTGCGGTGACCGAAAACCTTTTCGGACAAGGCGATCTTCGCTTCGTGTCCGGCCCACCTTGCATAATCCTTGGCGCGGGTGAGCGGGCGATCAATGCCGGGGCTGCTGACTTCTAGGTTGTACGCACCGCGCACCAGTTCCTCTCCAGCTTCCTCGATCGCATCGATTCGGTCCGAAATGGCGCGCGAAAGCTTCGCACATTGCTCGACAACCAACTGATCGGTGGCGGGATCTTCAGCCATCACCTGCAAGGTGCGCTCGTCTCCGCTGCCGGTCATCTTCACGCGTACGAGTTCGAAACCCAGAGCCTCGGCTTCGGGTTCGATCACTTCAACAAGGCGCGCAATATCGGCCATCAACACTCCATCGGGTCGGCATTATCACGACAGCGGGTTTGTGGCCGGCCCCGTATGGCGCCAGCCCCTCCAGTGTCGCGACAATGTCGGGATGCGTGCTATTTAGGGCGAGCCGCGCAGGAAAGCAACAAGGGAGTTTGCATGCGGCAGGAGATCACTCAACGCCGGCCCAATCGTCGGTCGGTTCGTTCTCGAAATCACCGTCGAAGAGTTCGCGCTCGGCCCGGCTTTCCTCGGCAAAGCCATCTTCATCTTCGTCGTCGTCAGGGTCGGAAATGCCGGTTTCGAGTTCACCCAAGTCCTGCGAGTCGCGCAAGCGTTGCTGCGTCTCGTCATAGGCTTCCTGATAGACCTGCTCACGGTCGTCCGCCGTATCATCGAACGCGGTGAAGATGCCAATGAACACCATCATCAGAGCTACCACGGCGATAGCTTTTACTGCCATGCTGTTCACAAGACTTCCCCTCCAGCGCGCAGCTCAAGTGCTGCGTATTCGCCGAGAATAGGCGAAGAGGGTAAATTCAGCCCTAATTCGACGCGATATCGTGTTTCTTGATGGCGTGGCGCAACTGATCGTAGGTGAGGCCGAGCGCCTTGGCGGTTTGCCGCTGGTTCCAGCGATTGGCGCCGAGAGCGTGCTCGACAATCGCCCGTTCGTGCGCGTCGACCGCGGCGCGCAAATCGTCGATCTTGTCGAAGCGCGGTGAAGCGGGGGCGGTCTGCGAAGGCGCGGGTTTGCCCTCCCCCTTTATGGCAGGAGCGTGTGTTTCAAGCGGTTTCCACGGGCTGTCGAAGGGATCGAATACCACCTCTCCGATGGGCTGTTCCCAATTGTCCCAGCGATACACCGCGCGCTCAACGACATTGCGCAGTTCGCGGACGTTGCCGGGCCACGGGTGTTCCTCCATCGCATTGGCAACATGTTCGGCGAAGCCGGGCCATTGCTCCCAGCCCAGTTCGGCGGCCATGCGGCGACCGAAATAGTCCGCCAGCACCTGAATATCGCCTTCGCGCACGCGCAGCGGCGGCAGGGTAATAACCTCGAAACTCAGCCGGTCGAGCAGATCGGGGCGGAACGTCCCTTCCTCGGCGCGGCGTGGCAGGTCTTCATTGGTGGCGGCGACGATGCGGACATCGACTTGCGTGGGACGCGATGAACCGATCCGCGTGACCTCGCCATATTCGACTGCGCGAAGCAAGCGTTCCTGCGCGCCCATCGACAATGTGCCCAGTTCGTCGAGAAATAACGTGCCCCGGTCGGCTTCTTCGAACCGTCCCTCGCGCGCTCTGGTAGCACCCGTGAATGCTCCCTGCTCGTGACCGAACAATTCTGCCTCGATCAGGGTTTCGGGAAGCGCGGCGCAGTTCATGATGACGAGCGGGCCTTCCCAACGGTCGGACAGGCGGTGCAGGCGTTCTGCGATCAATTCCTTGCCCGTCCCGCGCTCTCCGATCACGAGGATCGGGCGTGACATCGGCGCGGCGCGGCTGGCGCGTTCGACAGCGTCGAGAAAAGCGCCGGACTGGCCGATGAACTGGTTCTTCTGCTCCACGCGCCAAGATATAGGGAAATTTCCCACATCTTGGCAAGAGAAACCATATCGCGCGACGCCGCCATGTCAAAAAACTGCGAAAATCCGCCAATCATGCGATTTGGCACGACCATTGCAGTTCATCGTGCATACATGATTTCAGGAGGGTTTCAGAATGTTTGATCGCAGCTTCTTCTCCAGCAAGGTGGGACACGCCGCGCTGGTAAGCGTGATCGCGATGGTTGCATTCACCGTTTTCGCGCAGATGCAGGCGGATGTCAGCGGAGCCAACATGTTGGTCAGCGCATCCATTACCGGTGAGCTGGCGTGAGCGACCAGAACAACAACCCCCTTACCCCGCTGGGCAAAGGACTGAAGCGCGCAGGAACCCGCCTCGATCAGGAGATCGAGCGCCTGCGCACCAGCCCCACCCCCACGTCGGGCGCCAATTACTCTGGAGGAAACTGGATGGGCATTTTCAGCCGCACCCGTGATATTATCGCTGCCAACTTCAACGAACTGCTCGACCAGGCGGACGACCCCGCGAAGATGATCCGCATGATCATCCTCGAAATGGAGGAAACCCTGGTCGAAGTCCGCGCGAGTGCGGCGCGCACGATCGCCGACCAAAAAGAAATGCACCGCCACACGGTCAAGCTGGACCGTCTTCAGGCCGATTGGGCCGAAAAGGCGCAACTCGCGCTGTCAAAGGACCGCGAAGACCTGGCCCGTGCCGCGCTGATGGAAAAGCGCAAGGCGACCGACATGATCGACCAGTTACGCCAGGAAATCGCCGTGCTCGACGACGCCCTGCGCGCTTATGAACAGGACATCGCAAAGCTGCAGCACCGCCTGCGCGAGGCCCGCAGTCGCCAGAGCCAGATCGCCGCACGCCTCGAAAGCGCGGAAAACCGCGTCAAGCTGCGCAGCCTGATGACCAACGAACGTGTGGACGATGCGCTGACCCGCTTCGACCAACTCGAACGCCGTGTCGACTATGCCGAAGGCCGCGCCGATGCGCTGCAGATCTCGAACAACAGCGGCAACAGCTTGGCCGATGAATTTGCCGCGCTCGAAGGCGGCGACAAGGTCGATGAGGAATTGGAAGAAATGAAGCGCGCGCTCGGCAAGGGCAGCAGTGCTGAGAAGAAAGACGAAGGGGAATAACCGTGGAAGAAGTTATCATCATCCCGATGGTCGTGATTGGCCTGCCCTGGCTCATCCTTCATTATGTGACCAAGTGGAAGACCGCCGCCACCATCACCACCGATGACGAGGCGCTGCTGGAAGACCTCTACAGCCTTGCAAAACGGCTCGACGAACGGATGGACACGGTCGAACGACTGGTTGCCTCCGACAATGCCGACTTCAAGCCGGCACGTATCCAGCATGACAAGGAAGTGGACAATGTGCCGCTTCGCGAACTGGAAGAACTGATCGCCGAGAAGAGAGGAGAACGCGCATGAATACCCCCCGCACCACGCTGTACCGCGATAAGCAGAACGGCAAGTTCATGGGCGTATGCGCTGGCGTTGCCGACTATACCGGCGTCAACGCCTTCTGGATCCGGCTTGGTTTGGTCGTGTCGATCATCACCATGGGTTGGCCGATACTTGCCTACATCGTCATGGGCGTATTGCTGAACAAGAAGCCGGCGCATCTCTACTCCGCCGATCCGGGCGAGAACCAGTACTGGCAGCGCGTGCGGCAGAACCCGAAGCGTACCGCCCGCGAAATCCGCGCGCAGATGAAGGACGTCGACCGGCGCCTGGCCGAGGTGGAGAGCTACTACGTCAGCTCCAACCCGCGCCTGACCTCGGAAATCGAGCGCCTGCGCTGAGCCAATCGAATTGAGGGGAGTGGAAAATGGGTGATTTGATCGGATTGGTCGCAGTTTCTGCTCCATTCCTGATGGTGTTCGGCATCGTCTGGATCAGTAGCCAGAAAAAGCTTGAAGAAAAGCGCATTGCGGCCACGGCCGAAGCGACCAGCGAGAAAGCTGCGCAATATGCGAGCCACGTCCAGGAATTAGAAAGCCGTGTCCGTGTGCTCGAACGCATCGTCACAGACAAAGGATATGACGTCGCCAGCCAGATCGAGGCGCTGCGCGATGTCCGCGCTGTCGAGGAAAAAGGCAGCGGCGTGCAGATGAATTTTGACCAGAAGGAAAAAGCATAATGGATTGGGGAGGACCGGGTTTCGTCGTAGCGATCATCGCGATCAGCACTATCGGTTGGATCGTGAACAACTGGATCCGCGCAAAACATGGCTACTCGCTCGAAGACGAGTGGGGCGGCAAGACCGAGAAGGCTTCCGAACGCGATGATGCCAAGCTGCGCGAAATGAACCAGCAACTGATGCAAACGATGGAGAAGATGCAGGACCGGATGATCGTGCTCGAACGCATCGTCACCGACAAGGGCTATACCGTGGCCGAGGAAATCGAGGCGCTGCGTGACAAGCCCGCCAACAATGCCAGCGCAGCGGGCGTGCCATTGAACTTCGACAAGAAAGAGCAAGTCTGATGGATTTCCCACTCACCGAAACCGCCGTCATCGTCGGCATCGGCACGATCACGCTGGGCTGGGTCGCCAACACCTGGATGCGTATCCGCCACGGATATCCGCTGGAAAACAGCTGGGGCAAGGCGGTCTATCCGAAAAGCGCCGAGAACGAGGAGCGGGTGAAACTGCTCAGCCAGGAAAACGCTGCCCTGCGCGCCGAACTCGGATCGATGAAGGATCGCCTCGCCAATGTGGAGCGGATCGTCACCGATAGCGGATACCAGTTGACCCATGAGATCGAGACACTGCGTGGCGCGCAGAAGGAGGCAAACTGATGGACGGTGATCTACTTCTTATTTTCGGTTTTGTCGTCGCGCTGGCACTCATCGTGTTCCCGTTCGTGATTCTTACGCACCGCCGTGTCGTGCGACACGAGGAGCGCAAGCTCGAACTGGAATTGCAGATCGAGCAGGCCAGGAAGGGCCAGGCTGCCAAGAACGATCAGTCGTTCCAGCAGCTGGAGGACCGCCTGCGCGTTCTCAAACGTATTGCCACCGATCCATCGGCCGACATTTCGCGTCAGATCGAGAACCTGCGTGAAATCAAGGCCGAGGGAGAGAAAGTGTAATGGGATTCTGGACCGCCATCGTCCTGATCGTGCTGATCATGGCCATCACCGGCACGCTGGGAAGCCGCTCCAAGCGCAAGTCGCGCGATCGTGTCGAGGAGCAGGACCAGCCGACCTTGCCGAGCAATCGGGAAAAGGAACTGGAAGACGAAGTCGTAAGCCTGCGCGAGCGCGTCAAAGTGCTTGAACGCATAGCCACCGACCCGGCGCGTCGCACCGCCGAGGAAATCGAGAAACTCCGGGACGAATAGGGGACCAAGGGCAAGGAGAACATGATGATGATGGAAGTCGACATGCTTGTTGCCGCAACCGCGCTGGTTGGGCTGGTCATCACGGCAGGCACTGCATTGCTGGGCTGGCAGGGCTGGCTCGCATACAAGAATCGTGAATTGGAAATGCGCAGGCTGCCGCCCGAGATGGAAAACGGCTCGCCCGAGGGCATGGCGCGGATAGAGATCGCCGACCTCAAGGAACGCATCCGCAAGCTGGAAGCAATCGCCAGCGGGGTGGACCTCTGACGCGAAGTGACTATCTGCGCTGACATGCGCACACTTGATGACATTCACGAAGAGTATGATTTTCTCGAGGGCGATGAACGCTATCGCCTGCTGATCGAGCTGGGCCGCGAGCTGGAGGACATGCCCGCCGCGCTCAAGACCGATGCCACGCTGGTACGCGGCTGTTCGGCGCAGGTGTGGGTCTATCCCACCGCTGATGGCGACCGGCTGCATTTCCTGGCCGACAGCAACGCCGCGATTACCAAGGGCATCGTCGCGCTGGTGATCTCCGCCGTGCAGGACAAGCCTGCCGCAGAGGTTGCACAGATGGACATTGCAGGGGCGCTCGAACCCTTCGATCTCAGGAACCAGCTCAGCTCCAACCGCACGCAGGGTGTCCCCAACATGATCGCGCTGGTGAAAGAACACGCGGCGCGGATCGAAAGCTGACCGCGTGCGCCGGCTCTATCTTGCTGGCGGACTCATCTGCGTCGCTTTGGGCGCAATCGGCGCGGCGCTGCCGATCATGCCGACGGTGCCGTTCCTGCTGCTCGCCACCTATTGCTTTGCCCGCAGCAATCCGGCGCTCGAGAAGAAGATCCTCGATCACCCGACTTGGGGTCCGCAGGTGCAGGACTGGCGCGAACGCCGCGCGATTTCCCGCCGGGCCAAGACCATGGCTATCGGCGCTATGGCCACGGGCGCTGTCGTGACGTGGTACACGCTGGGCGATCCCTGGTACTGGATCTCGGTCGCCGTACTGGTGATTTGCGGGACGTGGATCGCCACCCGAAACGAATAGCAAATCGGAACATCGCGCCATGCGATGCGTTGAATTTGCATAGGGTTGGACGGGAAAACGCAAGGAATAAAATGACATGGCAATTCTCGTACTGATTGCAACCATCCTGCTGCCGCCGCTCGGCGTTGCCGCCAAGCACGGCCTCGGCTCCACCTTCCTCATCAATCTTGTGCTGACGCTGCTGGGCTTCATTCCCGGCCTGATCCACGGTCTGTATGTGAATTACGCTCGGTAAGTCCGGCTGGAACTGACCAACTAAAAAGGGGCCGTGCGCTTGGGCGTGCGGCCCTTTTTCATGGCGCAACCTAACGCTTGGTGGTCACAGCTTCCTTGCGCTCCACTTTCGCCTTTGCGCTGCGCTGGCGCGTCATTTCGAACGTGCCGTTCATGTCGAGCAGGCTCCATACGCCGGTAATACGCTCGCCCTTGTCGGTCAGTTGACCAACGTAATCGACCGGGTTTTCATAACCCATTGCGGCCTTGCGGTATGTCTTAGTGAAATCCACCGCATATCCTGCAATCACGCCGACAAGCGTGGCCTCTGCCGCATTGCCCGACAGATACAGGTCCGGTTCCATGATGGTGCCGGTGAAACTGGTCCCGCGCTGGGTGATGGTGGCGAGGAAAGGTGTCACTGGCCCGTCGCCTGCGGGATAGGTGAACTGGCCGTCCCACTGGCCTGAGATATTCTCGGGAGCAGACGCCAAGCGCGGAGCCTCAGGCCCCGGCGCTTTCGCGCACGACGGCAGTGCCCGCCTCGCGCTGCTGGCGCAATTCGGCTTTGAGTTTGCCGGGGTCGCGGGCGAACAGGAAGCCGAAGCTCACTCCGCCCTCCTTGCCGATCGTTGCGTGATGCAGCTTGTGCGATTGCACCAGCCGCTTGGCGTAGCCGCGCTTTGGCACCCAGCGGAAATAGCGCTGGTGCACCAGCCCGTCATGGATGAGCGTGTAGATGATGCCATAGACAAGGATGCCGAGGCCAATCCAGGTCGCCGGAATCCACGCCGCCTCGCCCAGCACAAGCGGACTGCCCAGGGCGAACATCGAAATGCTCATCACTGCGCCCACAAGGCCGAACAAATCGTTCTTTTCGAAGGTGTTGTCATGTGGTTCGTGGTGGTCGCGGTGCCACGCCCAGCCGAAGCCGTGCATGATATATTTGTGGCTCGACCACGCGACGAATTCCATCGCCACGACAGTCGCCAGCACGATCAGGATGGGGACGAGTATCTCCATGCCGCTCAATATAGGCGCACCTGCACCGTCACGCAAAGACAGTCAGTCGCCGGTATGGCGTTCCTGTTTGCGCGGCATGCCGAAATGCGTCTCCGCAACTTCGCGGTTGATGCGGGCCGGGCGTAGTGTCGTGCTGTCGATGCAGCACCACATGCTCTGCACTTCGGCCAGCACCTCTTCACCGCGGCGGATCACCGTGTTGTAGAAACTGCGCGCACCGGCGATCTTCTCCAGAACGGTTTCGGCGATCACCTCGTCATCGAGGAAAGCCGGACGGCGGTAGGTAATCTCGTGCTTCAGCGCGACCCACGCCTTGCTCGCCACTTCCTCCGCCGGCGCCAGCTTTTGCCAATGTTGCAGCACGACGTCCTGCACCCAGCCCAGATAGCGGGCATTGTTCACGTGGCCCATGAAGTCGATATCTTCGGGCAGGATGCGAATGGGTATCGCGAAGGGTTTGATTGACATGCCTGTTAGTTGGGGATGAAATCTTAACTTTCAAAGACAATCGAAAGCCTTTTGGCGATTATCTTGGCGGTGCCACCGCCCCGCGCTATTGGAAGCGCGATGAAACCGCGCACGCTCTATGAGAAAATCTGGGATTCGCACGTTGTCGAACGGCGCGATGATGGCACCTGCCTGATATTTATCGACCGCCACCTGGTCCACGAAGTCACCAGCCCGCAGGCGTTCGAGGCGCTGCGTCTGGCCGGGCGCAAGGTGCGCCGTCCCGAGCTTACTCTCGCCGTTCCCGATCACAATTTGCCGACTACTGCGCGGGTGGACGCTGAAGGGGAGCGGCTGCCCATCAGCGATCCGCAAAGCGCGCAGCAACTCGCCTCGCTCGAACAGAATGTCTCCGATTTCGGGATCCGCTATTTCAACGCAACCGCGCGCGAGCAGGGCATCGTCCATGTGGTCGGTCCCGAGCAGGGCTTTTCGCTGCCCGGCACGACGATTGTCTGCGGAGATTCTCACACTGCCTGCCATGGCGGCATCGGCGCGCTCGCCTTCGGCATTGGCACAAGCGAGGTCGAACATGTCCTCGCCACGCAGACGCTGTTGTTGCGGCAATCGAAGAGCATGGAGGTGCGCGTCGAAGGAGCGCTCGGCCCCGGCGTCACGCCCAAGGACCTGATCCTGCACATCATCGGCGTGCTCGGAACTGCGGGCGGCACCGGCCATGTCATCGAATATCGCGGCCGCGTGTTCGAGGAAATGAGCGTCGAGGGCCGTCTTACCGTATCGAACATGAGCATCGAGGCTGGCGCACGCGCCGGCCTGATCGCGCCCGACGAAACGACTTTCGCTTATCTCAAAGGTCGCCCCCTCGCCCCGCAAGGTGCCGATTGGGATGCAGCTGTTGCCTATTGGCGAACCCTGCACAGCGACAAAGGCGCGCAGTTCGATACCTCGGTCGTGATCGACGCTGCCAATATCGCGCCCACCGTCACCTGGGGAACCAGCCCGGAAGATGTCGTGCCGATTGGCGGGTGCGTTCCTGATCCGGCCAGCTTTGCCGATCCGTCCAAGCAGGAAGCTGCCCGCAAAAGCCTCGATTACATGGGGCTTACTCCGGGCACGGCTATGCAGGATATCGCGGTCGAGAACATCTTCATCGGCAGTTGCACCAACAGCCGGATCGAGGATCTGCGCGCCGCGGCAGAAGTGCTGCGCGGTCGGCGGATCGCTGACAATATCCGCTGGGCTATCGTCGTGCCGGGGTCGGGCCTTGTGAAAATGCAGGCCGAGGCTGAAGGGTTGGACAAGATCTTCGTCGAAGCTGGCATGGAATGGCGCGAACCGGGCTGTTCGGCCTGTCTCGGCATGAACCCGGACAAGGTGCCCGCGGGCGAACGCTGCGCCAGCACCAGCAACCGCAATTTCGTGGGCCGGCAAGGCCCCGGCAGCCGCACCCACCTCGTCAGCCCCGCAATGGCGGCGGCGGCGGCGGTCACCGGAAAGCTGACCGATGTGCGCGAATTGACGCATGAACCGGCGTAAGGCCTCTTTTTCGCCTGCCACTTCGCCCGATGCACGCGTACTGATCCTCGGTAGCTTGCCGGGTGAGCGATCACTGGCGCAGCGGCAGTATTACGCCCATCCGCAAAACCGGTTCTGGCATCTGGTCGGCAAGGCCATTTCGGTCGATCTCGTCGCGATGGATTACGACACGCGGCTCGCCGCGCTGCGTGCGCATGGCATCGGTCTGTGGGACGTTGTCGCCTCCGCGCACCGCACAGGTTCGCTCGATGCCTCGATACGCGAGGCCAGGCCCAATGCACTTGGCAAACTGGTTTCCGAACTCCCGCAACTGCGGGCCGTTTGTTTTAACGGCAAGACGTCGGAAAAGATCGGCAGGCCTCATTTGGCCGATACACAGGTCGAACAAATATCGCTCCCCTCTTCCAGCCCCGCCTTTGCGGCGATGCCCCTCGCTGAAAAAGAGCGGTCCTGGATGGGTTTGCGCGAATTTCTTGAAACACCTGGCGACAAGGCGCATTGAATAAGCATGACAAACAACATCAAAGGTAAGGCTGCCATCGGTGCAGCCATCGGCTCGGCAGCGGTTGCTGCCGCATTGCTGTATGTAAACAAGCGCAAGAAGAAGAACGAGCCGACCCAGCCCGGCCCGATTCCCAGCGGCGAAAAGCCGGAGACCGATTAATGGAGCCTTTGCGGCAAGTTGAAGGACGTGCGATTCCGTTCGGCCGCAAGAATGTCGATACCGACCTGATCATCCCGGCACGTTGGCTCAAGACCATCACCCGTGAAGGCTTGGGCGAAGGAGCGTTCGAGGCGGTTCGCGCCAGCGACCCCGACAACATTTTCGACCAGAGCGAATTTGCCGGCGCGCCAATCCTGATCGCGGGCGACAATTTCGGCTGCGGGTCGAGCCGCGAACACGCGGCGTGGGCGCTGCTCGACATGGGACTGCGCGCCGTGATCGCGCCCAGCTTTTCGGACATTTTCGCAGGCAATGCGTTCAAGAACGGTATCCTGACCGTCGCCCTGCCGCAGGAACAGATCGACCGGCTGCTCGAAGTCGCGGTGAGCGATCCGATCTACATCGATCTGGAAGCGCAAAGCGTGACAACGCCTTTCCAGGATCGCTTCACCTTCGAAATTGATGCGTTCCGCAAAGATTGTCTGCTGCAAGGTCTGGATGAGGTGGGCCTGACGTTGGAACGTGATAAGGCTATAAGCGATTACGAGGCGCAGCTGGAAGCGGAGCATCCGTGGCTGGCGCGCGGGACAAACCTGGCGGCATGAGCCGGACGTAAGACAAGTACAAGGACACACTCATCATGACCGATTTCAAAGACCGCGAACGCGCCGAGGAAGCCAAGTTTGCAAGGGACGGCGAATCCGAATTCCGCATCGCGGCTCGCCGCAACCGCTTGCTCGGCGAATGGGCAGCGGGGTTGATGAAGCTCACGCCCGAGGAAACCGAAGCATACAAGAAGGCCGTCGTGCAGGCCGACTTCGAAGAAGCGGGCGATGAGGACGTGATCCGCAAGCTGCTCGGCGACCTGACGCAGGCCGGATGCGATGTGGACGAGGCGACCGTGCGAACGCAGCTTGAAGAAAAGAACATCGAGGCCAAGCGCCAGTTGATGAGCGAGTCCTGATCCCATGCCCATGCCTGCAGAGCAGATCGCGGCGCTGATCAAGGAAGCTATCCCCGATGCCACGGTCGAGATGGAAGCGCTGGTCGATGACAACGATCATTGGCTGGCGCGCGTGACCTCTGCCCAGTTTGCCGGGAAAAACCGCGTGCAGCAGCACAAGATGGTGTTCGCGGCGCTGGGCGATCGGATGGGCGGCGAACTTCACGCCTTGCAACTGCATACAAGCGTACCCAACTGACCTGTCATACAGACAACACCGGGTGGGACTAATGAGCGAACTCAGCGCCGAAACCAAAGACCGTATTTCGAAGATCGTCAGCGACAAGGATGTCGTGCTTTTCATGAAGGGCACGCCGCTTTTCCCGCAATGTGGCTTTTCCAGCCGCGCGGTCGCCATTCTCGATCATTGCAAGGTCGCCTTCGACAGTGTCGACGTGCTTCAGGACATGGAAGTGCGTCAGGGCATCAAGGCCTATTCCGATTGGCCGACCATCCCGCAGCTCTATGTGAAGGGCGAATTCGTCGGCGGTAGCGACATCATGATGGAAATGTTCGAAGCAGGTGAATTGCAGCAGCTTATGGACGAACAGCAGGTCGCCAAGGCCGAGGACTGATCGCGCCGGGCAGTCCGCTTGCGTTCAGCTTCGATGCGCATAGACATCGCGCATGACTTTTGACGGAGACTGCATGATCCGCTTGCTCGCCTGCACCCTCACCGCTGCACTTGCTGTTAGCGCACCCCTCGCGGCGCAGGAGGCTCCCGATCTCGAGAGCCGCGTGCAAACCGCGCAGCAATCGCAGGAAATCGCACAACTGATGGGCGATGTGCAGGAAGCCGTCACCGCAGCGCAGATCCAGTATGCGGGCATGGTCGCAGGCCGTCCCGGACCCGGCTATCAGGGCGCGATCGCACTTCCCGGCGAGACTGAAGGCCATTGGCAAGCGATCATAGTCGGCCAGCGAGGTGATGCGCCCGATGCGCCCTATCTCGCACTGGCCGAATATGAAATTGTCGGTGGTCGGATTGTTGGCGAAGTGATCCATCCGGCAGGCGAACTTCCCGAACTTGTCGGCCCCGCATCTGCCATGGCGCAGGCACGCAGCTTCGCGCCACGCGCGGTCATCGCGGCGGGCCACTCCAGCTTCTGCGTCGCCGAGGATGGCGAAGAGGGCGAGCGGCCGTCGGTCAGCTTTGCCACTATCGTCCTGCCGCCGCGAGACGACGGCACGTTCGATGCCTATGTCCTCAACGGTCCGATCGAGGCAGGCGCGATTCCGCTGGGCAAGCATTTCCGCGTGAGCTTCGACAGTTTCGGCCTCGACGGAGAGCCCGAGCTGGTTACCGACACTTGCGAATTGGTGACCTGGGATACGCAAAATTCCGAACTCGCCATGAGCGTCTATGTCACCGAATTTGATGGCGCCGATGCGCCCAGCCCGATCCACGCCTTCGTCTCCAGCCTGATGCCGATGAGCATGGGGGTGGTGACGGGCGATATCATCTGGCCGATGACGGGTGGCATCATCGCTGCCCCCGTACCTGCCGCCGAAGCCGGGTACGCGCCGCAGGAGTAGCAAGGCGATGTGCAACCTCTACAAGATGTCCAGATCGCAGGACGAGGTCGCGCATTTCTTCGACGCAATCCAGCAGGACATGGCCACCTCTCCGGGCGGCAATGCGCCCGAAATGGTCTATCCCGGCTATCCCGGCATGGTGCTGGCAGATGGCACATTGCAGCAGATGGTGTGGGGCTTCCCGCTTCAGCGCAAGGGCGCGAAGGGACAGCTGCTCAAGCCAAAGCCGGTCAACAATGCCCGCACGGACAAGCTCGGCAGCTCCTTCTGGAAACCGAGTTTCGAAAATCGTCGCTGCCTGATTCCCGTGTCCGCTTTCGCAGAGGCCGAGGGACAGAAAGGCAGCATGACGCGGACCTGGTTTTCGCCCGGCGACGCTCCGCTGTTCGCTATTGCGGGCTTCTGGCGCGCCACCGCCGAATGGGACCGCGCTTATACGATGATCATGACAGAGGCGAACGAGGTGGTGCATGGCACACACAACCGGATGCCCGCGATCCTCGGTCCCGATGACTGGACCACCTACCTGACCGGCGAGCCACGCGACGCCTATGCGCTGTGCAGGCCCTATGCAGGTGCGATGACAGTCGACCGCACTGACGAGCCCTGGGCAGGTCGCCGCTAGGAAGAACTTTCGAATTTTGGGGTTGAAGGCTTCGGGGAGGCGGGGCCGGGAGACTGGTGGGGACCATTGTAGCGGCCCCGCCTCTATCGAAGACTGTGGGTACACCGATAATATTGCACACCGCGTGCCAGTTTTGCCGATCCGCGGTTTCCTGCGGCAGACGATGGTTGGCGAAAAGTTAAGGTCGGAGCGGGGTGTAAGATTTTTCGACGTTTCTTGTTGGCCTCAAGCGCCGGCGTTCGCATCCGCTCACTTGGCTATCCTCGCCTGAATCCCTCCGGCTGCGCCTGCGAGGCGGCTCCGGGCGCGCGGTCGCGCTTGCGGACCTGCGGTCCGTTTTCTCCGGTCAATAAGCAAGCTAGCGCTGAAATCGGGCGCGACCAGCGACCGACAGAGGGCGACTGCCCTCCCACAGGTGCCACGCAACGAAGGCGCAGCCGAGTTGAGGAAATAGCACCGAGGACGCTCGCCCGGATGGGTGAGCGCAAAACAAAGACCATTCCATGCAAGTGCATGGAATGGCGCGCCCGGCAGGACTCGAACCTGCTGCCTCAAGATTAGAAGTCTCGCGCTCTATCCAGATGAGCTACGGGCGCGTCTCCATCGCCATTAGCGATGTTTGCAGCTCACGCAAATGTGCTCTCTGTCTGGGATTGGGCCTCAAGAGCCCATAAAGACGGGGTGGGAAGCGCTCCTCACCCCGGTGACATATCGGGTCATGAAATTCCTCAAGCGGAGCGAGAAAGTCAAAGTGTTCAATAGCGAAACCGGTTTCTCGGCATTTGCAGCTCGCGATAGCCGCGCTTGAGAGGGGGAGGCTGCTGGCGGCAACCGAGTCGATTACTTGGCCAGCAACCAGATCGCGAGATAGATAAGGATGAAGCTGCCGAAACCGGCGACTGCACCTATTGCGAAGACCAGCCGGACAATCAGCGGATCGATGGCGAAGTAGTTGGCGATGCCGCCGCATACTCCGCCGATCTTTCCGTCCACCCGGTCGAGGCGGAACTTGTTGGCTGGCGGACCACCGTTACGGTTGCTGATATTGCTCACACCAGCATCCCGGTGAAAGTGGTCGCAGCCGGGTTCGCGAAGCTGCTGACGAGCAGCGTAGCGGTGATGGCCATTGCGCCGATGGCGGCGAAGAGCCGGCTGGTGAAGTTCTGTGTATTGGTCATTTTCATCTCCTGTTGGTTGGGTCGATTGGTCGTGGTATCGATCAGGCAAGCAAGCCGACAACGCTGGTGGCGTTGGGGTTGGCGAAGCTGCTGACGAATAGCGTCACCGTCATGGCGACTGCACCGAAAGCGGCAAAAAGCCTGGTGGCGAATTCATTCGAGTTGGTCATTTTGTGTCTCCTCACTGTTACATTCAAACTGCTGTGTCCCATGCACCAAACATTGCAGGAGGCGTGCCAATTGGGAAAAACGGGAGAATTCTGCCAATCTCGTTCATTCTGGCGAAAGGTTACATCTGAACCGAAACCAAGAGTTGGGGTTTTACACCATTTTACGGGAACGCTATTTCAGGTGGAATGCATTCGCCCGCTCGCTTAGGGATCGGAGCATCCCATGGCGCTCGACCGCATCACCCTCTCGACCTTTCGCAACCACGCCGAAACACGGCTCGATGGCACGCGGGCGATCAACCTGCTCGTTGGCGAAAACGGTGCGGGAAAGACCAATGTACTCGAAGCCCTCTCGCTGTTTGCGCCGGGTCGTGGACTCCGCCGCGCGGCGCTGGCGGATATGGCTGCCCAGTCGGCTCAGGCCGGATTTGCAGTAAGCGCATCGCTCGACACGGGAGACGGCGGCGAACCCGTCAGGCTTGGTACCGCAATGCGGCCCGCGCGTCCCGGTCGCCGCGTGGTGCAGGTCAACGGCGCGGAAACGAGCGCGATCAGCCTTGGCGAATGGCTCGCGATTGGCTGGCTCACCCCGGCAATGGATCGCCTGTTTGCCGAAAGCGCGGGCACACGGCGGCGCTACATGGACCGGCTGGCTGTTGCCATCGATCCCGCTCACGCACGCCATGCCAGCCGCTATGAAGCGGCACTGCGCGAGCGTAACAAATTGTTGTCAGACGATCAGGCGCCCGATCCCGCATGGCTCGATTCCATCGAGGCACAGATGGCAACATCCGGCGCACAACTGGCCCAGTGCCGTGCGCGGCTGGTAGAAGCCTTGTCCGACGAACTGGCTGCATTACCCACTACGCCATTCGCCCGCCCCGCCCTCACCCATGTCTCGGGCGGTCCGCTTCAAGAAGCCGAGATGATTGCCGCGCTCGCCGGCAACCGGACACGCGACCGCGCTGCGGGCCGTACGCTTTCCGGCCCGCACCGCGACGAATTGCAGGTGGTGATGGAAGGCAAGGCAATGCCTGCCGCCGAGTGTTCAACCGGCGAGCAGAAGGCAATGCTGATCGCGATCACTCTCGCTCATGCCGCGCTTGCCGCGCGCGGTCGGGCGAGCCTGTTGTTACTCGATGAGGTTGCCGCGCATCTCGATCCGGTACGGCGCGATGCCCTGTTCGACCGGCTGCGCGGTAGCGGAACGCAGGTCTGGCTCACCGGAACCGAACCCGGCCCCTTCGAAGGCATTCTCGGCGAAGCGGCTTGCTGGCGCGTTGCCGACGGCACTATCGAACGGTTCTAGCCGCCCTCGTTTTCTGCAGGAAGCGCGGCAACCACCGTATCAACCGTTGCTGCGACCATTTCCTCTACGCCTTCGGCAGTGGGATGAATGCGGTCGGGCAGCAGTAAATCGGGGCTCTCCGCCAGCGGCTGCATGAAGAACGGCACCAGCGCCGCATCATATCGCGCAGCGAGTTCGGGGTAGAGCCCGTCGAATTGCGCCTGATACTGCGCGCCGTAATTGGGCGGAGCGCGCATACCCATCAGCACGATCGGGATATCGCGCGCGGCCAGCGCATCCATGATGCCGACAAGGTTTGCGCGGGTCTGATCGGGACTGACGCCGCGCAGCAGATCATTGCCGCCAAGCTCGACGATGGCGAGGTCGGGCACTTCATCCAGATTATCGAGCACGAAGGCGATGCGCTGCAAGCCAGCCGCCGTGGTGTCGCCCGAAACGCCCGCGTCGATAACCCGCGCGTTCACGCCGCGCGCACGCATGACCGCTTCCAGCCGTTCGGGATAACCTTGCGCTTCTTCAAGGTTGTATCCTGCCATCAAGCTGTCACCAAAGCCGAGGATCGCCCGCTCCGGCCCCATGACCGGCAGCACCTCCTCTATCGGGGCATCGGCCTCACTGGTTGGCTCCGCAACCGGAGCCGAGGCACCGCATGCGGACAGCAGCAATGCCAGCGAGGCAGCGGGAGCAATCGACAAAGCGCGTATCGCGCTCCGCCACGGTCTTTCGTATGGCTTGTTCATAGCCCCTAGCTATGCCATCGCGCCCTTGTGACAAGCCCTTCCGATAGCTCACCCGTAATTTCCGCACGCGACCTGCGCCTGACTTTGGGTGAAGGCGAAGCAGCAGTCGAAATCCTGCGCGGAATCGACCTCGACGTTGCGCAGGGCGAAACGCTCGCTCTGCTAGGCCCATCCGGCAGCGGCAAAAGCTCGCTGATGGCAGTACTGTCCGGGCTGGAGCGCGCAACTTCCGGCCAGCTCACGGTTGCAGGAGAAGACTTCACGCAGCTCGATGAAGACGCGCTAGCCATGGCTCGGCGCGGGCGCATCGGGATCGTGCTGCAGGCCTTTCACCTCCTGCCCACCATGACCGCCATCGAAAACGTCGCCACCCCGCTCGAGCTCGCAGGGATCAGGGGCGCATCGGGCCGTGCGAAAGAGGAACTTGCAGCCGTTGGCCTCGGTCATCGCCTGACCCACTATCCGGCGCAGCTTTCCGGCGGTGAGCAGCAACGCGTGGCCATCGCCCGCGCCATTGCATCGCGCCCGCCGCTGATTTTCGCCGACGAACCCACCGGCAATCTCGACACCACCACGGGCGCCAGCGTAGAGGATTCGCTGTTCGAACGCCGTGCGGAAACCGGCGCGACGCTGATTATCATCACCCATGATCGCAAGCTGGCCGAACGCTGCGACCGCGTGGTGACACTCGCCGATGGCATGATCGCCAGCGACACGAAAGCCAGCAAGGCAGCATGAGCTGGAGCCGCGCCTGGACCATCGCAAAGCGCGATTTGTCGAGCGGATTCCGCGGACTGCGGCTGATGCTCGTCTGCCTGTTCCTCGGCGTCGGCGCGCTGGCGGCCATCGGCTCGCTGACCTCGGCCATCCAGACCGAACTCGATACGCAAGGCCAGGCACTGCTGGGCGGCGATTTCGAAATCGAGCTGTGGCAGCGCTCTTTGAGCGCGGAAGAGACTGCCTTCCTCGAGCAATATGGCACTCTTTCACCCGGATATCGCCTGCAAGCCATGGCTAGCACGCCGGAGGTCGCGGTTCCGGTCGAATTGAAAGCAGTCGCCGACAATTATCCCATGTACGGCACGCTGCTGCTGCAAGGGAGCGGTGCGGCCTCTGCCCCCACGGGCAACGAGGCATTCCTTGCCCCCGGCGCGGCCGAACGGCTGGGTGTCGGCACTGGCGACAGCATTACCATCGGGACGTTGCAGGCCCGCGTGGCGGGTATTATTGCCGAAGAGCCCGACCGGCTGAGCGAGGGCTTTGCGCTCGGCCAGACGATCATTGTGCCGGCATCCTTCCCGGAGGCTGCGGGCCTCACCGCACCGGGTTCCATGTATGAGAGCAAGACGCGGCTGGCTTTCAACGGCAATTACGACCCCGAAGAACTCGAAGAAGCGCTAAAAGATGCCTTTCCCGGTGTCCCTTACGACACACGCAGTGCCGAGCGCGCATCGCCGGGGGCCGAGCGT
This sequence comes from Erythrobacter alti, assembly GCF_037996805.1. NCBI lineage: Bacteria > Pseudomonadati > Pseudomonadota > Alphaproteobacteria > Sphingomonadales > Erythrobacteraceae > Erythrobacter > Erythrobacter alti. Next base: position 526,596 of record NZ_JBBNAX010000001.1, read on the forward strand.
TTCGTCAGCCGCATGGGCGAATTCCTGACGTTGGTCGGGCTGGCCGCGCTGGTGATTGCGGGCATCGGTATCGGTGGCGGGGTCAATTCCTATCTTGAAGCGCGGCGCAATTCGATCGCCACGCTCAAGATCCTAGGCGCGACTTCGCGCGACATCGCTCGTATCTACGCGCTCGAGGTCGGTGCAGCGGCGCTTGCGGGATCGCTTGCAGGGCTGGTCGTGGGCGTTCTGGTGACGCCATTCCTCGCGAGCCTTCTTGGCTCTCTCCTGCCCGTCAGCACATCGCTTTCCATCGACGTCTGGGCGCTGCTGCGCGCTCTCGCCTTCGGGCTACTGGTAGCCTTGATCTTTGCCGCACCGCCGCTGGCTCGCGCAAAATCCTTTCCGGCAATGGCGCTGATGCGGGCGCGCGTGTCGCCGCTCGCCCGCCAATGGCGCGGCGCGGCGCTGCCGGTCGGTCTTAGCCTCGCAGGGATAGCCATCCTCGCCATTGGCTTTTCTGCCCAACCGCTGATCTCGGCCATGTTCCTTGGCGGAGCGGCGGCGGTACTCGGCTTTCTCGCCCTGCTCGGTCGCGCCATCCGCGCTGCGGCGTCACGCGCCCCTCGCGCCCGCAATCCAATCATCCGTGCAGCCATTGCCAATCTGCACCGCCCCGGCGCGGCAACCGGCTCGCTTGTCACGGCCCTCGGTTTCGGCCTCGCCGCTTTCGTGCTGCTGGCTGCGATCCAGTCCAGCCTTGACGGCAATATCCAGCGATCGGTGCCCGAACGCGCGCCCGATTACTTCGTACTCGACATTCCCAAGGAAGGGCTCGAGCAGTTCTATACGATCCTGGCCGGCGTCTCGCCCGATGCTGAGGTCGATGCGGTGCCGACCATGCGCGGTTCGATCGTATCCTATGGTCCCGAAGATGCGCCTATCGTGGTCGCCGAGCTGGAAGAGCTTCCAGAAGGCGCCTGGGGTCTGAGCGGCGAGCGCGGGCTGACCTATGCGGCAGAGCTTCCCGAAGGCAATGTGATTACGCAGGGCGAATGGTGGGAACCGGGTCATGACGGCGAGCCGCTGGTGTCGGTAGATGCAGAACTGGGCGCGGCCGCGGGCATGGCGATCGGCGATGTCATCACCGTCTCCATCCTTGGCATCGAACGCAGTGCAAGGATCGCCAATTTCCGCCGGGTGGATTGGGAAAGCCTGGGCTTCAACAACGTCTGGGTCTTCTCGCCCAATACGCTGGAGGACACGCCGCACAATCTGGCCGCGACCATCGACCTTCCCGAAGGCACTCAGTCGGGCGGATTGCTGCGCGAATTGGTGCGCGCATTTCCATCTTCAAGCGTGATCGAGGTGGGCCCATTGCTGACCGAAGCGCGTACCATCCTCGACCAGGTTTCGCTCGCCATACTTGCCGCCGCATCGGTAGCGGTGCTGGCGGGTATCGCAGTGCTGCTGGGCGCGATTGCCGCAGCCCGCGCCGCACGGATTTACGACACGGTGATCCTGCGCGTGCTGGGCGCAAGCCGGAACCAGCTGCTCGCGCTGCAATTTGCAGAATTCGCCTTGCTCGCCGCACTGCTAGCAGGCGTTGCGCTGGCGCTGGGGAGCGGGGTCGCCTGGCTCATCGTCACGCAGCTGTTCGAATTCGACTGGCTGCCTGACTGGACCGAGGTCCTTGCCGTGCTAGGTGGCGGGCTGGTGCTGGTGCTCGCCTTCGCGCTTGGGGCATCGCTGCCGCTGCTGCGCGCCCGGCCTGCGCAAACGCTGCGGTCGCTTTAGGCTTGGACTAGCGATCAACGCCGAACAGCCAAAAAGAAAGCGGAGGGAAACGTCCGTTCCCCTCCGCCAACAATTTCACTCAAAGTTGCCGCTCAGGCAAATGTCTCGGCACTGCTTGCATCCTTCGGATCTGGACCGAAACGGTTCGGACCGTCCGTTCCCGGAAGCAGCATCAGAACGAGATAAGCGATTGCAGCGATGATTCCGACCAGCGGGATCATACTGGCAACGACAAAGCCCAGATACCACCAACCGGACATATCGCGATCATGCAGACGCCTGACGTTAACGGCGATACCGGGGATCAGCACGACCAACCACCAGAGCACGAACAACAGGCCCAAACCGCTGAAGAACCCGCCATAGATCGTCATCGGATTGGCTGGGTCATAACTGTCCAGAAATCCGCCGCCAGCGCCCATGATGCCGAACACGAGGATTGCGAGCACGGCGTATACGATGATGTTGAGCAGTGCGAACATCCAGTATTCCATCCGACGCGAACGGCCGGTGAATTCGGCATACCTCTTAAAAGGTAAGATCATCCATTCCATAAAAGTCCCCTTCCCTTGTCCGGTATCTAGCGACCATAATTCGCCCCTCTAGGCAAGGCGGTTTTCAACAGGCACGAAAAAGGGGGCCCGAAAGCCCCCTTCTCCTGTTCCGTTCGTGCCGCCGCAAATTTGCAGCTGCCGTGCCTACCAGCGGAAACGGCCGGTGATGCCGTAGGTAGCCGGATCGTTCGGATAACCCGAAACGCTCTGCGGCTGTGCCGGGCTGTCGAAAACCGTGCCGAGGTAGCGGTCGTCGAGGATGTTGCGGCCCCAGATCGAAACCGCAAAGCCGGCTTCGGATTCGTAGGTCAGCGAAGCGGTCAGATTGTTCTGGCGACCGGTGAATGGCAAGCCCGCGTCGATTGCCGGCTGGCCGTCGGCGATCGTGCCATCGGGGTTCCGCACGGCGAAGGCGGGAAGACCCTCGACCAGCTGGTATTCCGAAGACCAGAGGTAGTTGACGCGCGGGATCACAAGGCCGTGACCCAAGTCAGCTTCGTACTGCGCACCCACGATCACGGTCCATTCGGGGATACCCGAAGGTGTCGTGCCCGAGATATCGCCCTGTGCCGACTGCAGGAAGCTGTCGAACACCGGATCGAGGTAGGTCACGGCGGTGTTGATGGTCAGGCCATCTACCGGATAGAACAGACCTTCATATTCAACACCGAAGGTCGACTGGCTACCAGCGTTCGCCAAGACGAAGCCGGAACCGGTGAAGATGTTAGACTGGAAGCCTTCGATCTCCTGCTGGAACACGGTCAGGTTAAGCGACGCCATGTCGAAGTTGGCCTTGATACCAGCTTCGTAGACGGTCGATTCTTCAGGAGCCGTGAAACGCGAACCATAGGTCTGGTTCGGCTGGTCGAGGCCTGCTGCAATGATCGCAGCGCGGTCTGCCAGTGTCGGGCGAGCGTCGCGCGACAGGTTGACCGAACCGGCCTTGAAGCCCGTTGCGTAGCTAAGATAGACATTCACATCGGGCGTCACGTCATAGGCGAGACGCGCGGTGTAGCTGAAGTTGTCGTCAGAAAGCGTTCCGGGTTCAACCGAGTTCGGCACGTTGACGAACGGCGGCAGGAATTGCAGCGGACGAAGCGGGTTGAGCGGATTGGCCAGCGGGTTGTTGACGTTGGCGGCAGCAAATTGCCCAGCCTGAATCTGGATTTGCTGGAATGCTGCAAACTGCGCCGGCCCTGCCGTCGCAAAGGCCTGCACTTCGGCAGCTGTCGCCCCGCGGCCGAGGCCGAGCACCTGGCCTACCGCCTGGGATACGAAACCCTGCCCCAGCAATTGGCCGCGGAACGGAGCAAGCTGCGGAGCGTCGAAATCGATCGATGAGAAGACATCGGTCGATACAGCATTCTGGGTGAATGTCTTGCTGTCATCGGTGTAGTTGCCACCCAAGGTCAGCACGAGGCCGTCAACCAGTTCGATATCGACCTGGCCGAAAATCGAATAAGCTTCGGAATCAAGCGTGTAGGCTTCGGTAAAGCCCTGGCCCTGGACGAAGAACTGGTTGATGTAGTTCTGGCCGAAGGCACCACTGAAGATTTGCTCGAGCAGCGGAATGGAAAACGCTCCGCCCGAACGCGACTGCACAGTTACATCGGCATAATTACGTGCGTCCGCACCCCAAAGCAGTTGATTTGACTGATCGACGTCTTCGTTGATGTAGAACACACCGAACAGCAGGTCGACACGATCGGCGATCGAACCTGTGATACGGAATTCCTGCGTGAAAGTGTCGATCCGCAAATCCTGCGAGTTCGGATAAATCAGATCGGCGGTGGAGAAGTCCGAATCCTGCGCGGTAATCGATTCGGTCGTACGCGTGGCCGTGATCGAGGTGAAGGTGAAGTCACCGAAATCGTAATCCAACTGCGCTGAAAGACCATGATTGACGATATCGTTGGTGGAATCGAAATTGTTGTAAACAACGTCAGCAAATGGATCGTTGGGGTTGGTCACCTGACCGCCAACAGCCATGATGGCCGCCGTCGCCGGACCGCTTTGCGCATTGACCACGCCGCAGCAGATTTCGTCGATGCTGTCGTAATCGGCGATGATCCGCAGGCTCAGGTTCGTACCATTGTCGACGAGGACCTGGCCGCGCGCATACCAACGATCGCGGTTGCTCGCCAGGCTGCCGGTGCCAAGGTCTTCGAAGAAGCCTTCGCGAGAGTTGATGCCGGCGCCAACGCTGACTGCGACGTTTTCGGACAGCGGGCCCGTTACATAGGCGCGTGCGACCAGCGCGTCGTAATTGCCGTAGGTCAGCTCTGCCGAACCACCGAAGTCGAACTGCGGCTCCTCGGTAACGACCGAGATAACACCGGCCGACGCATTCTTGCCGAACAGGGTCGACTGCGGACCGCGCAGCACTTCTATGCGCTGCACGTTGGGAAGGTCGCTGATGGAAGAAGCGGTACGGCTGCGATAAACGCCGTCGATGAACACGCCGACCGAAGGTTCGATACCGGCGTTGTTCGCGCCGTTACCGAAACCGCGAATGAAGAAGCCGGTGTTTGCGCTCGACTGACGCTGGCCGACTGTGAGCGAGGGAACGACCGTCTGCAGGTCGCGGATGTCGCGGATCTGGTCACGCTCGAGCGTTTCGGCACCGGTCACGGACACAGCGACCGGAATTTCCTGCAAGGTGGCTTCACGCTTGGTAGCGGTCACGACAATCGTATTGCCCTGCGCCTGCGCCTCTTCCTCTTCAGGATAGATGTCCTGACCGGTATCGGCTTCGTCCTGCGCGAAAGCCACTCCGGGAATTACCAGCGCAGCAGCGGCAACGCCGCACAGCAGCGAGCGCGAAATACCGGCAGTGCCGGCGTAAACCTTAGTCATCGAATTCTCCATCTCTCCCTCGGGATCGGGCGCTGCCACTTTTATGAGTGATCTGCGCCCAGGCCCTAGCGACCTAATATCGGTCTTGCGTCAATAGGCGCGCCAATGATGGCGCACAATCGGCGTAATTGCCCTATACAAACAATGTGAAATCACCTGTAACAATATCGCAACAGGTAGATACCTCACCTATACGTAAAGCAAAATTTGCGAATTGCCAGTCAAAATGTCTGCCCGCATGACCTTGCGGGATGGATCGATACGGGCTAGACGCGCGCTCATTCGCAGGTGCAGCATAGTGCCCTGCCCAGTTTCGGCCCAGTTTCGGCTGTGCCCTTGATCCAGGAATACACCAGCATGTCCGCGCCCCTTCGCAACGTGGCGATCATCGCCCACGTTGACCATGGCAAGACCACTCTTGTCGACCAGCTCTTCCGCCAGTCCGGCACTTTCCGTGAAAACGAGCGCGTGGAAGAACGCGCCATGGATTCCGGCGACCTGGAAAAAGAGCGCGGAATTACCATCCTAGCCAAACCCACCAGCATCGAATGGGCGCCCGAAGGCGGCCAGAATAATTACCGCATCAACATCGTCGATACACCCGGACACGCCGATTTCGGCGCAGAGGTGGAGCGTATCCTCAGCATGGTGGACGGCGTCATCTTGCTGGTCGACGCAGCCGAAGGCCCGATGCCGCAGACCAAGTTTGTGACCGGCAAGGCGCTCGGCCTCGGTCTCAAGCCCATCGTCGTGGTGAACAAGATCGATCGCAGCGATGCCCGCGCTTCCGAGGTCCTGGACGAGGTGTTCGACCTGTTCGTCAATCTCGATGCCAATGACGAACAGCTCGACTTCCCCGTTCTCTACGCCAGCGGCCGTTCGGGCTATGCCAGCGAGGACATGGATGCGCGCGAAGGCGATTTGATCCCGCTGTTCGAGCTGATCGTGAACCACGTGCCCGAACCCGATCTCGATCCTGACGGCGAATTCGCCATGCTCGCCACCCTGCTCGATCGTGATGCCTTCCTTGGCCGTATCCTGACAGGCCGCATCGAAAGCGGCAGGCTGGAAACCGGTATGCCTATCAAGGCGCTCGACGTGAATGGCAAGCAGGTTGAAGTCGGCCGCGCGACCAAGGTGTTCGCCTACAACGGCCTCGACCGTGAGCCGGTGTTGCACGCGAAAGCGGGCGACATCGTTGCCATCGCAGGCCTGACCGACGCGACCGTTTCAAACACGCTGTGCGCGCCGCATGTCAGCGTGCCGATCCACGCCCAGCCGATCGACCCGCCCACGCTGAGCATGACCTTCTCGGTCAATGATAGCCCATATGCAGGCCGCGAAGGCGACAAGGTGCAAAGCCGCGTCATCCGCGACCGCCTGGAGCGCGAAGCCGAAGGCAATGTCGCAATCCGCATCACCGAAGCTGCCGGCAAGGACGCGTTCGAAGTGGCCGGTCGTGGCGAGTTGCAACTTGGCGTGCTCATCGAAACCATGCGCCGCGAAGGATTCGAATTGTCGATCAGCCGTCCGCGCGTGCTCTACCGCGAAGAAAACGGCCAGCGCATGGAGCCGTATGAAACCGTCGTGGTCGATGTGGACGAAGATTATTCGGGTACAGTTGTCGAGAAAATGGCGACCCGCAAAGCCGAAATGACCGACATGCGCCCGAGCGGCGGCGGCAAGACGCGTCTGACTTTCCTCGCGCCCAGCCGCGGCCTGATCGGCTATCACGGTGAATTCCTGTCCGACACGCGCGGCACCGGCATCATGAACCGCCTGTTCGACAGCTACGGCCCCTACAAGGGCAAGATCGAAGGCCGCCAGAACGGTGTGCTGATCAGCATGGAACAGGGCGAAGCCATGGCTTACGCGCTCAACATGCTGGAAGAACGCGGCGTCCTGTTCATCAACCCGGGCGAGAAACTGTACCAGGGCATGATCATCGGCGAGAATGCCAAGCCCGACGATCTCGAGGTGAACCCGCTCAAGAGCAAGCAGCTCACCAACTTCCGCGCCAGCGGCAAGGATGAAGGCATCCGCCTGACCCCGCCGCGCAAGATGACGCTGGAACAGGCCATCGCCTATATCGGTGATGACGAGATCGTCGAAGTCACGCCCGAAAGCATCCGCCTGCGCAAGGTCCATCTCGACCCGCACGAACGCAAGCGCGCCAAGCGGGCGGCGGGTTAAACCGGGTCGACAATACGGGCGGGCACGCAAGGCGTTAGGCAAACTGGCCTTTCCGGCGCGCTCCCCTCTCGCCTTCCGCGCATCTCTCGCCTAAAGGCTGGCGCATGGATGTGACCGACCTTCGCGTGGCCCTGTTCAGCGGCAACTACAATTACGTTCGCGACGGTGCGAACCAGGCGCTCAATCGCCTAGTCGAATATTTGTTGCGGCAGGGCGCGCAGGTGCGCGTCTATTCGCCCAAGGTCGATGAGCCCGCGTTCGAGCCTGCCGGGGATCTGGTGGGCGTACCCAACGTGCCCATTCCCGGTCGCGGCGAGTACCGCGTGCCGATGGGCTTCAACGCGGATGTGAAGGCCGATCTCGCCCGTTTCGCGCCCAACATCATGCACGTCTCCTCGCCCGATTTCACCGGCCATGCAGCAGTGCGCTGGGGCCGTAATCGCGGCCTTCCGATCCTCGCGAGCGTGCACACGCGATTCGAAACTTACCCGCGCTATTACAAGATGGCCTTCCTCGAACCGGTTGCAGTCGCAATCCTGCGGCGCTTCTACAATCGCTGCGATGCGCTGGTGGCTCCGTCGGAGAGCATGGCGGAAGTGCTGCGTGAACAGGGTATGGGCGATGACATCGCGATCTGGGCGCGGGGCGTCGATCGCGATATCTTCAATTCCGGCCAGCGCGACATGGAATGGCGCCGCAGCCACGGCATCGGCGATGACGAGGTGGCGGTCGGCTTCCTCGGCAGGCTGGTGCTTGAAAAGGGACTGGATGTCTTTGCCGAAACCGTCGAACTGCTGCGCAAGCGCGGCGTTGCGCACAAGGTGCTGGTTGTAGGCGAAGGCCCAGCCAAGCCATTCTTCGCCCAGCACTGCCCCGATGCTGTATTCGTTGGGTTCCAGCAGGGCGCGGATCTCGGCCGCGCGGTTGCCAGCATGGATATGCTGCTTAACCCTTCAATCACCGAGACCTTCGGCAATGTGACGCTCGAAGCCATGGCTTGCGGGATTCCGGTGGTTGCAGCACGCGCGACAGGTTCCACCAGCCTGGTGAAAGACGGTGTGACCGGGCGGCTTGTTACACCGGGCGATGCCGATGCGTTTGCCGATGTGGTCAAGGCCTATGTCGACGATCCCGCACTGCGCGAAGCGCACGGCCGTGCGGGCGAGGCGCGTAGCCGTGAATACGCTTGGGACGCGATCAATTCAGCGGTGGCCGACGCCTATCTCCGCCTCGTGAGCGAACGCGGCGGTGCCAAAATGGCTGCGTCAGCGTAAGACGCCGGTTGCCGCCATCCTGCGCGCGTACAGGAACAGGCCGATTGTTATCACCCATATCGCGAGTGCGAAAAGCAGGTGGCCCGTTGTATCGAGGCTAGCGGGCAATTCGCTCGCAACACGCTGGTAGAATGTCGTTCCGATCAGGCCCACGATCGAGATGCCGAAGACCGTGACCGCAAGCTTGCGGCGCAGCAGCAACAATGCGGACCCGATAAAAGCTCCCCACACGCCAACCGCCCAGAAGGCCACGGACCAGGCAGGGAAGTTGGCGAAATAAGTCAGTTGCTCGGGCGGCATCTCCATAGCCTCCAGCTGGCCAAGCTTGGTCGCCATATAGCTCATCACACCGCCGCTGTTCCACAGTAGCGAGACGACGCCTACCACCCAGAGGTGCCAAGGCGCTTTGGTCGTTGCAAAGCGTCCGGTCGTTTCCATATTCTGCTCCCCTAAAAGGTTGCCCGAAAGCTCAACGCAAGACGCCCCGCTCGGTCATCTTGCGCGCATAGTATGCCAGCAGGATTGTGATGATCACGATGGCGGCGCTGAACAGCCATGCCCAGGTGGTCTTGAGTTCGGCCGGCATGTCGCTCGTTGCCGTAAAGACGGTCGTACCGGCGATGCCGAGGATCGAGATCAGGAACGCGTGAAATGCGTATCGGCTACGGATCAGCAGTAGCAGCGATCCGACGAACGCGCCCCATACTCCCAGCGCCCAGAAGGCATTGGCCCAGGCCGGGAACGCAGTGTAATAGGCAACCATCACATCAGGATCGACCCCGGCTGTCTCGGCTGCGGAAACGAGATAATCCATGTTGCGGGTTTGCGTCATGACGTAGTCATAGGCTCCGCCTGAATTCCATAGCAGCGAAACTAGCCCAATTACCCAAACATGCCACGGTGTGGCCACACGTTGTGTGTGTTCCATATCATCCTCCCCCGAGAAACGACCCGGGGGAGGAGTATCACGCTTCAGATAGGTTGCAAAACCGGGCGCTAGAGCCGTTCGATCTTGCGGGCCAGTTCGTCAATCAAATCAATAACCTGATCCTTGGTCATGTCACTGAATTCGCCTTTGGACGCCTTGTTGGTCAGCACTGAGGCAAGGTTGCCGAGCGAACGGAACAGGTCGGATGACCCGGTCGGACGGGCGCGCTGGGCCTTCCGGCCGAGGCGTTCCCATAGCTCTTCCAGTTCGTCTGCCCGTTCTTCCAGTTCGGCAAGACCGGTTTCGGTCGCCTGGTAGAGCTTGCGCGCATCCTCGCTTTCCTGAGCCGCGATCACGCCTTCGTCAGCGAGCATTTGCAGCGTGGGGTAGATGATGCCCGGACTGGGCGAATAAACGCCATCGGTCATCTCTTCCAAGGCCTTGATCAGCTCATAACCATGACGCGGTTCCTCACCGAGCATGGCGAGCAAGACCAATCGCAGTTCGCCAGACGCGAACATGCGCTGGCGCTTGCGCATCTGACCGCGTGCGTGCCGTGGCCTGTGACGCCCGCCACGCTTCCCGCCCTGACCGAACAATCCGCCGGGGCCGAAAAGACCCTGCGCCCCGAAGGGTCCGCTGGCTCCAAACGGGCCGCTTGCACCGAACGGGCCATCGGGTCCGAACACGCCATCGGCACCGAACAGCTTTTCGCCCTTGAATTCGTGGCGATAGGTGCGGCTTCTGCGCCGCGGTCCATTGCCGACCTCGACCTCGATTTCGATATCGGCATCGTCGTCCATGTCGTTATCGGTATCGTCCATCTCGTCGACTTCTTCGATGTCCTCGGGTTCGATCACTTCTTCCTGCGCCTTCGTTGAACGACGGCTTGTGGTGGATTTGCGCTTGGGCGCAGCCTTGCGTGTCTTGCGCTTTTTCGCGCCGTCTTCGAATTTCTTGGCCATGACAAACTCCAATCTCGTCCCATCGCTAAGATATATCTTAGAGCTATCTTAACAAGAGGCTTCGGCAAATATATTCAGGGCAAAATCCGGTCACGCCGCTAACCTCGCAAGCAGGCTTACGCTAAGGATATGAGAAATGGCCGATCTCTTTGCCGATGATGCCCCGCAGCAACCTGCCCGGGATGAGCCTGCCGCCGATGCGCCGCTGGCGGACCGGCTGCGTCCGCGCACTCTGGACGACATAATAGGGCAGGAACACCTGACCGGCCCCGAAGGTGCCATCGGCCGGATGGTCGCGGCAAATCGCCTTTCCAGCACGATCTTGTGGGGGCCGCCCGGTACGGGCAAGACCAGCATCGCGCGGTTGCTCGCCGATGCCGTGGGTATGCGATACGAAGCGGTGAGCGCGGTGTTCAGCGGGGTGGCGGACCTCAAGAAGGCCTTTGCAGCCGCCGAAACCGCCAAGAAAGCGGGCCAACGCACGCTGTTGTTCGTGGACGAAATCCACCGCTTCAACCGCGCCCAGCAGGATGGCTTCCTTCCCTTCGTGGAACGCGGCGTGGTGACGCTGGTCGGTGCGACCACGGAAAACCCCAGCTTCGAACTCAACGCTGCCCTGCTCAGCCGTGCGCAAGTGCTGATTCTGCATCGCCTCGATGCAGAGGCGCTGGGCAAACTGCTCGACCGTGCCGAGGAACTGGAAGGCCCCCTCCCCCTCACTCCCGAAGCGCGCGATGCGTTGGTCGCCAGCGCCGATGGCGACGGACGCTTCCTGCTCAACCAGGCCGAAACGCTCTACAACGCCAAGATCGAAGCGCCGCTCGATCCCGCCGCGCTCGGCCAGTTCCTGCAGCGCCGCGTTGCCGTTTACGACAAGGATCGCGAGGGGCATTACAACCTCATTTCCGCCCTGCACAAAGCCGTGCGCGGGTCCGATCCGCAGGCGGCGCTGTATTATCTGGCACGCATGATGGTGGGAGGCGAGGAGCCGCTGTTCCTTGCCCGGCGGCTGGTACGCATGGCGGTGGAGGATATCGGCATGGCCGACCCCGCCGCACTCACACAATGCATGGCGGCAAAGGACGCTTACCAGTTTCTGGGTAGCCCTGAAGGCGAGTTGGCGCTTGTCCAAGCCTGCATCTACCTCGCCACCGCGCCCAAATCGAACGCGGTCTACAAGGCGCAGAAAGCCGCATTCCGCAGCGCCAGGGACACCGGAAGCCTCATGCCGCCGATGAACATCGTCAATGCGCCCACCAAGCTGATGAAGGATGCAGGATACGGCGCAGGTTACAGCTACGATCATGATGCGGATGATGGCTTTTCGGGCGACAATTACTGGCCAGATGAAATGGAGCCGCAAGAGTTTTACCAACCCGTCCAGCGCGGGTTCGAACGCAAGGTCCAGGAACGGCTGGACTATTGGGCAAAATTGCGGGGGGAGCGTGGCACCTAGGCACTTCGAACATTTCGTCGCGATCGACTGGTCGGGCGCGCAAGGCGCCCGGCACACATCGATTACCATGGCCATCGCCCATGCCGAGGGCGGCCCGCCCGTGCTGGTCGAGCGGGAGCGCGGCTGGACACGGCAGGAAATTGTCGAGCTTCTCGGAGAAGCCTTGCCCGACAATACGCTGGTCGGCCTCGACCTTGGCATCGCCCTGCCCTTTGCCGATGCGGGTGCCTATTTTCCTGGTTGGGACCAAAGCCCCGCTGATGCCAAGTCGCTGTGGGCCATGATCGATGCCGAGTGCGAAGGGGACGAGCACCTGTCCGCCTCCAGCCTCGTAGATCACCCGATCGCAAGCGCCTATTTTCGCCGTCATGGCGGGCGCGAGGGCGAGCTATTCGGCGGCGGACGGGGCCGCTTCCGCGTGACCGAACGCGCGCAGGAAGCGGCGGGCTGCAAACCCTATTCCAACTTCAACCTCGTCGGCGCGGCGCAGGTCGGCAAATCCAGCCTGACGGGGATGCGCGTGCTCAACCGGTTGCAGGGCAGATTGCCGGTGTGGCCGATCGACCCGCTACCCTTCACGGGAAGCGTGATTGTGGAAATCTATACGGCACTGGCAGCGATAGCGGCTGGGCGCAGCGCCGGCCGCAGCAAGATGCGCACATTCGATGAACTGAATGACGCACTCGAAAAGCTTGGTAGCCCGCCGGTTGCAGGTCACGGCGCGGTGGATGACCATGCATCTGATGCGTTGCTGACTGCGGCATGGCTGCGCGGGGCGGCTCGATCGCTCGACCTGTGGTCACCCACGGCGATGACGCCAGCTATCGCCCAAACCGAGGGCTGGACCTTCGGCGTTCCCTGACACGGCGTATCAATGCCTCATGGACTCGCCGCTGAAGACCGACCACCCGGTTTGCCGGGCAATCCGCCCCAGCGCCATTGCGCCCAGCATGCTGGTGCCTGACCGATTGAGACCCGGCGACCAGACTGCAATTGCGGCCTTGCCCGGGATGCTGGCAAGGATGCCGCCGCCAACGCCCGACTTGCCAGGAAAGCCGACCTCGAAGGCGAACTGGCCGGAATTGTCGTAATGACCACATAGCAGCATCAGCGCGTTTATTCGTCGTGCGCGGATCGGATCGCACATCACCTGCCCGCTTACCGGATCGGTGCCGTCCGATGCGAGGAAAAGCGATGTCTCAGCCAACTGACGACAGCTCATGGCGAAGGCGCATTGGCGGAAATATACCGACAGCACCTCCTCCACCGGATTCAGCAGGCGACCGAAATCTGCAATGAAGAATGCTAGGCTGCGGTTGCGCGCGCCTGCATCGGACTCGGAGCGGGCAACGCGTTCGTCGATCGTCACCGCATCATCGCGTGCCATACGGCGCAAGCGTTGCAGCAGGTCGGTCACAGCATCTTCGGGCCCGCGATCATCGATAAACCGATCCGTGGTGACGATGGCACCGGAATTGATGAATGGATTGCGCGGAATCCCTTTCTCACGCTCGAGTTGGACGATGGAATTGAACGGATCGCCGGAAGGTTCGCGCCCGACTGCATCCCACAAGGCCGGACCTTGGCGCTCCAACGCCTGCGCCAGAACGAAGACTTTGGAGATAGACTGGATTGAGAAGGGTTCATCGGCATCGCCCGCGCAATGCACTGCGCCATCGGGTGTCGCTAGAGCGATGGCAAATTTGTTGGGATCAACCTCCGCCAGCGCCGGAATATAGGTGGCGAGCGTGCCGCATCCGCGCTGATCGGCCAGCGTATTCCACGTATCATCGACTATCTGCTGCAGGTTCATGGCGCCGCTGATAGGTGATGGAAAACAGCGCGGCAAACAATCGTGCAAGACAGGGCTAGATTTTTGATCCGCTTTGCCTCTACAGGGGCATCCGCCTGACCATGTGCCGGCTTAGCTCAGTTGGTAGAGCAGTTGATTTGTAATCATCAGGCCGCGGGTTCGACTCCTGCAGCCGGCACCATTTTCACCCACATCGGTCAGCTCGCTTTTGCCGAACCTTCGCCCTAGCGCCCTACTGCAACGTAGGTGAAGCCGTGATCCTCGACATCGCGGCGCGAATAGAGGTTGCGCAGGTCCACCAGTAGCGGTGTCTTCAGCAAGCCCTTGACCCGTTCGAGATCCAGCGCGCGGAAGGTGTCCCACTCGGTCACGATCACGGCGGCGTCCGCACCGTCGAGGGCTTCATAGGCGCCTTCGCAATAGGTGACGTTGGTCAAGACCTTGGCAGCCTGTTCCATGCCTTCAGGGTCATAGGCCTTCACCTTGATCCCGGCATCCTGCAACGCCTGCACCACGCTGATCGCAGGGCTGTCACGCATGTCATCGGTGTTGGCCTTGAAGGTCAGGCCGAGCACGGCGACGGTCTTGCCGTGCTGGTCGCCGCCGCCCATCGCCTGGACAACCTTGCGGCCCATCGATCGCTTGCGCTGGTCATTGCTGGCAACAACGCTTTCGACGATGCGCAACGGCGCTTCGTAGTCCTGCCCTGTCTTGAGCAATGCCAGCGTATCCTTGGGGAAGCACGAGCCGCCATAGCCCGGCCCCGGCATCAGGAAGCGATTGCCGATCCGGCTGTCGAGCCCGATGCCCTTCGCCACATCGCGCACATCGGTCCCGACCTTTTCGCAAAGGTCGGCAATTTCATTGATGAAGCTGATCTTGGTCGCGAGGAATGCGTTGGCCGCATATTTGGTCAGTTCCGCACCGCGCCGGCTCATGGTGATGAGCGGGCTTTCGTTGCGGGTCAGCGGGCGGTAGATTTCCTCAAGCACACGCTCAGCGTGCTCGTCATTGACACCGATGACCACGCGATCGGGCCGCTTGAAGTCGTCGATCGCCGCGCCTTCGCGCAGGAATTCGGGATTGGAAGCGACCGAGAATTCGAGCTCGGGCGCGACTTCGCGAATGATTCGTTCGACCTCGTCCCCCGTCCCGACTGGCACGGTGGACTTGTCGACCACGACTACGCCCTTGGGCAGCAGCGGTGCCATCTCGCGTGCGGCGGCATAGACATAGGACAGGTCAGCATGGCCATCGCCGCGGCGCGACGGTGTGCCGACAGCAATGAACACCGCATCTGCACTGGGCAGAGCTCGCGCAAGGTCAAGCGTGAAGGACAAGCGGCCGGCTTCGACGTTCCGGGCCACCAGTTCGTCCAGCCCCGGTTCGAAAATTGGCATTTCGCCGTTCAGGAGCGCGTCGATCTTCGACTGGTCCTTGTCCACGCAAACGACATCATGGCCAAAATCGGCGAAGCAGGCTCCTGACACGAGGCCCACGTAACCGGTGCCGATCATCACGATATGCATGGATTTTCCTTTGCACGAAGGGAGGAGGAGCAGGCTCTACTGCCGGGAAGCTAAGAAAAGGCTCCTAGTCTATGGACTTGATTGCAGGCAAGACCGCCTTCGCCTCAACCACGACCCCGATAGGAAGCAACACCCTGATCGGGTAGCCACAGACCTTCGGGCGGCGCGCCGCTTTGCCAGAACACGTCGATTGGAATGCCGCCGCGCGGATACCAGTAACCGCCAATGCGCAGCCATTTTGGCTGCATTTCGGCGAACAGGCGCTGGCCGATGCCGACCGTCACATCCTCGTGAAAGCCATTGTGATTGCGAAACGCGCCGAGAAACAGCTTCAGGCTCTTTGATTCGACGATTGTTTCACCAGGTGCATAATCGATCACCAGATGCGCGAAATCGGGCGCGCCGGTTACGGGACAAAGGCTGGTAAATTCCGGCGCGGCAAAACGCACCAGATACAGCGTTCCGGGGCGCGGATTGGGCACATAGTCCAGCACCGCCTCTTCCGGAGAAGCCGGGAGAGGTGTTTGCTGGCCGAGGAACTGCGGCCTGTCAGGAGTGTCGTTATCGCTCATGATGGGCACAGATGGCGCGAAGCCGGGCGCAGCACAAGGGCGCACAGACACGCAAAGCTCGCTGGTGCTATGCAGGGGACGCATTGGAGCCTATTCAGAGCCGCTATGGATATGGGGGACGATCAAGAGGAAGGACCTGCGCAGCATGTTGCGCAAGATCCGGCGCTGGAGCTGGATTTGCATCCCACACGCCTCTCGGTCGGGCCCACGCGGGTGCTTTTGAACTGGCGGCTTGATCTTGCCAACACCTCAGGATCACACATCATCGCTCTGCGCGTCTGGAGCGATATGGTGAGCGCACACAGTTCCGTCCCTAGCGAGGAGCAACTTGGCGGACCGGATATGGAGGAGGCAAGGCTCAATACGATAGCGCAGCTTGAACCGGGTACGAAAGCGAACCTGATGGGTGAATGGCAGATCTCGCGCAATGCAGTGCGGGCAGTCGAAAATTCTCGCGACTCGTTGATTTTGCCGCTGGCTCGTTTCAGGCTCGTCGGCGCAGGCATCACTCCGCAGCGCCGCGCTTTCGTGATCGGAAGCCCTCCAGCTCCTGGCGAGAAGCGCCTGCGCGCATTGCAATTGACCGGCGAGATCCAAATCCTTGCGCGGCTGTCGGCGCGTGAAGTCACCCAGGCACCCGTCCCTCAATGATTTACCTGCAACTGCGTAGCGGCTAGTCCGGCAGATATGGAACCACTCGTTTCAACCCGATGGCTGGCCGATGCACTGGGTTCGCCCGATCTCGCGGTGCTTGATGCCTCCGCCCACCTCCCCGGTGCCGAGCGCGATGCGCGGGCAGAATTCGCCGAGGCACACATTCCCGGTGGACAGTTCTTCGACCTCAAGTCGCTGACCAATCCGGACAGCGACGTCCCCTCTGCCTTGCCAACGCGGATACAGTTGGAAGACCGACTGGGCGCGCTGGGAGTAGCGTCGAGCGACAGGATCGTGCTCTACGATAACAGCGCCTTGCGGTCTTCGGCGCGCGCATGGTTCATGTTCGACCTGTATGGCTGGAAGAATGTCGCGCTGCTTGATGGCGGGTTGCAGAAATGGATCGCAGAAAAACGACCGGTCGAAAGCGGTGCAGAAACTGCGGAAGCTCGAAACCAGACGGTCCCGGTCCAGCCATCGGTAATTGTCATGGGCGATAACGAAGGGCGTGTGCGCTGCAAGGCAGAAATGCTCGCCAATATCGATGCCAACGCCGAACAGGTGGTCGATGCACGCGATGCTGCGCGCTTTCGCGGCGATGCGCCCGATATTCGTTCCGGCGTGGCGGCGGGCCATATCCCCGGCTCGTGCAATCTGCCCTTCGGCATTGTGTTGAACGAAGATGGCACGTTCAAGGGCGATGCGGATATCCGCGCCGCCTTTGCCGATGCGGGTGTGGATCTCGATCAACCCATCGTAACGACCTGCGGCAGCGGGATCACCGCCTCTGTCCTCCTGTTCGCACTGCATCTTATCGGCAAAAGCGGCGCGCTCTATGATGGAAGCTGGAGCGAATGGGGTTCCGATCCCTCCCTCCCCGTCGCGACCGGAGAACCGGCATGAGCGAAAAGGATCATAAGCCCGCCACAAAATTGGTCGAAGCCGGGCGGCGCAAGGAATGGACAAGTGCCCCCGGACAAAAGGGCGGAGTTGTCAATCCGCCCGTCTGGCGCAGCAGCACGCATCTTTACGAAGACACCGCAGACCTCGCAAAGGGGCGTCCGAATGCCGATGGACACTTCTATTACGGCCGGCGCGGCGGGCCAACGCAATGGGCATTGGCCGATGCGCTGACCGAACTCGAACCGGGCGCGGACGGGACTGAACTGTTTCCCAGCGGAGTGGCGGCAATCGGCTGCACTTTGATGGCGCTACTGGCTCCCGGCGACGAATTGCTTTTCACCGATAATGCCTACGAACCAACGCGCTCCATTGCGATGGGAATGCTGGAACGCTTCGGCATTTCCGCCCGGCCGTTCGATCCGCTCGATCCCGACGGGCTGGCGGCGATGATCGGCAATCGGACCCGGGCGGTCTTGCTGGAAAGCCCCGGCAGCCTGACGATGGAAGTGTGCGATGTGCCTGCCCTTGCCGAGGTTGCGCGCGAGAAGAACCTTGTCTCGATCATCGACAATACCTGGGCATCACCGCTTGGCTTCCCGGCACTGCAACACGGCTGCGATGTGAGCATCATGAGCCTGACCAAGCACGTTGGCGGCCATTCGGACCTCATGATGGGCAGCGTCTCTGCCAGAAAGCCGTTGATCGGCCGAATTCGGCAGCATTCGCAATATATGGGGCAGGTCGTTTCACCCGATGATGCAGCCTTGGCGCTGCGCGGGTTGCGTACGATGCAAGTGCGGCTCGATCGCACGACCTCAAGCGCGCTTGAGATATCCAAGTGGCTGGAATCGCGTGAAGAAGTTTCCGCCGTGTTATGCCCCATGTTGCCCGGAGCGCCCGGCCATGAGCTTTGGAAGCGCGATTTTGCGGGTGGCTGCGGGCTTTTCAGCTTCATTTTCCGCGATGCCGACAAGTCTTCGCGAGCGCGCTTTATCGATGAGCTCGACCTGTTCGGCATCGGCTTCAGCTGGGGCGGCTACGAAAGCCTCATCATCCCGGTCGATCCGGGCCGCATCCGCGATCACCACGAATGGCCGCCGGGGATCGATAGCGGATGCGGGCTTGGCGTGCGGCTCGCCATCGGGCTAGAGGACTCCCAAGACTTGATTGCCGACCTTGAGCGCGGGTTTGCCGCCATGAGAGATTGATGAGTACCAGCCCCATCCCCACGCCTACAGTGTCCCAGTCGGCAGCCGCTGAAGCCGTCCCCTTGCGCGATCCGCAAACCGGAGAGCCGCTGCTCGATCCCGAAACGGGCGAACAGTTGATGGGCATTCCCCAATCCGGTGCTGTGCAAGTCCTGGACCCTGAAACGGGCGAGCCCATGCTCGACCCTGAGACCGGAGAGCCGCTTTTCGCTGTCCCTGAAATTCCCGAGCCCGATCCCGAACCAACCGATCCGATCTCATCCTCCGACGATTTGCGCGAAGCTGTTTCCGAGCAGAGCGAAACCGCAGCCGGATTTGTCGATACGCTGGATGCCATCGCGGTCGAAGTCGGCTCCTCGCGTATCTCGGTGTGGGACGTGCTCGTAATGGTCGGAGTGCTGTTGCTGGTCCTTGTTGTGGCATGGATGCTGACACGGTTGAGCCGTACGGGCCTGCGCCGTGTGACATCGCTCGACAGCTCGCAACGCCTGCTTGCCGAGAAACTGGTGACGATTGTAATCTGGTCTGCGGCCTTCCTGGTCGGGATAGACACGCTGGGCATCGATCTCACCGCGCTCGCGGTGTTCTCGGGCGCGTTCGGCCTCGCCATCGGTTTCGGCCTGCAGAAAACCTTCGGTAATCTGATCGCCGGGATCATCCTGCTGATGGACAAGTCGATCAAGCCGGGCGACGTGATCAACATCGCAGATCAGGCGGGCAACGAGACATTCGGGCAAATCCGCAAGATCGGCATCCGCGCCGTCTCGATCACGACGCGCGATGAACGCGAATATCTGATCCCGAACGAGAACCTGATGATCAACCAGGTTGAAAACTGGTCATATTCCAGCCGCAAGGTGCGGATGCAGGTGCCCGTCGGCGTCTCTTACGCCTGCGACATGAACCTGGCGCAGGAATTAATGTTGCAAGCGGCCAAAGATTGCAGCCGTGTCCTCAAGACCCCTGCTCCGACCGTATGGATGGCCGAATATGGCGACAGCAGCGTCAATTTCGTGATCCATTGCTGGATCACCGACCCAGAAATGGGCGTGGGCAATGTGCGTTCGGCAGTGCTGACGCGGCTGTGGGACCTGTTCCAGGAAAACAATATCGAGATTCCCTTCCCCCAGCGCGATCTCAACCTGCGCGGGAACGAGGAATTCCAGCAACTCGTGGCGGCGATCTCGCAGCGGGTTGGAGACGGCGGCAAGAAACCCGAATAGGCCTCTGCTGGGGCACGTTCTTCGCCATTTACCCTTTGGCACACTCACGGTGCTATAGTGCGCCGGATGAGCCAGAAGTTTGACGCCAGCACCTGGACCGGCCTGACAAATGACGGGCGCATCCCCGACGTGCGGGAAGCGCAGCACCCTGTCAGCGGCACACCGGCCCAATTGCCCGTGAAGACGTTTCGCGGGCGGATATTCAACTGGTCAATTCTCGCGCAGCTATCCCTCATGTGGTTCGCAATAGCGCTGGTATCGCGCGATTGGACCTCAGCGAACCTGCTCGCGATGTCCGCGACCATCTTTGGCGGCTTCGTCATCGTCTCGGTCGGAATGCATTTCTGGTCACGACATCGTCGCGAAACCGTGGCGCTTCGACTTTCGGAAGACGGTCTCCACCTGCCGCTGAGCTATACAACGCCTGTGCCCTGGCAGCATATCGGCTGGATCGAACAGCACTTGTGGCGGGGATTCCGGACCATCGCCATCCAGGTTGACCCGCAATTCCAGCTTGAGGCCAAGCCACCGTGGCCGCTGTCTCTTTTCCGCCTTCCCAACGTCAAGAGCAGGGCCGTGCCGCTGACATTGTCATGCTGGGCCATCAACGCCGGGTGCGACGATCTCATCGCAGAACTGCGCCAGTATCGCGACAATTACTGCGCGGCCGGCCCGCGGGCCTGATAGTTCAACTAAACCTGCCCAAAACCATTCTCGCTGGCGCGTCGCCGCATGGTCCGCCATTTCGAGAGCCATGCAAAATGGTACCATCTATCTTGTCGGCGCAGGTCCGGGTGATCCCGACCTGCTGACGCTGCGCGCGGCGCGGCTGATCGAGCGCGCACCGCTTATCGTGCATGACGGGCTGGTCGATCCGGCCATTCTCGCGCTCGCTCGTCCTGATGCGCGGCTGGTTTCCGTGGCCAAGCAACGCGCGCGCCATACGCTTCCGCAAGAGGATATCAATGCCCTGCTGGTGCGCGAGGCGAAGGCTGGGCGTGACGTTGTGCGGCTGAAGGGCGGCGATCCATTCGTTTTCGGGCGCGGCGGCGAGGAAATGGAAGCTGCACAGGCCGAGGGCGTGCGCGTCGAAGTGGTCCCCGGTATCTCTGCTGCCAATGGCGCTGCGGCGGCTGCCGGAATTGCCCTCACCCACCGTGAAAGCGCCAGTGTCGTCAGCTTCGTGGCAGGCCAGTGCAAGGGCCTTTCCGAACAGAACTGGGCCGGACTTGCCGGCATGGGCCGGACGTTGGTGATCTACATGGGTGTAAAGACCGCCCCGCAGATTGCCGAAAAGCTGATGGCCGATGGCCTCGCTCCCGACATGCCGCTCGCGGTAGTCGAGAATGCCTGCCGCCCCGAGATGCGCGTTCTGCGCGGCCCGCTCGCCGCCCTGCCCGACCTGGTCGAAGCCGAAGCGGTCAAGAGCCCCGCACTGATCATCATCGGCGAAGTGACCGCGAGAGAAGACCTCGCACTCGCGCAAATCGTGACGGAGGCGGCACAATGAAAATCCTTACCGGCAATGATCTCAAAAGCGGCGCAGTCGTGTGGTGGGATGGCCAGGACTGGTCGCTCCACATCGCCGACGCCGTCGATGCAGGCGATGGCGCTTCCGAAATCCTGGCGCGCGAGGAATCCGCGCGCCGCGTGAACGCCGCCTATGCCATCGACGCCGAATTGACCGGCGATGGCCCGCGCCCTGCGCATATCAAGGACCGCGTGCGTGCGCTCGGCCCCACTGTCCGCCCTGATCTTGGGTACAAGGCAGCCGAACAGAACGGCTGGGATTGGGTTATCTGATGTATCAATACGACCAATACGACCAGGCCATGGTCGATGCCCGTGTCGAGGAATTCCGCGACCAGTGCCGCCGCCGCCTCGAAGGCAAGCTGACCGAAGACCAGTTCAAGCCGCTCCGGCTGATGAATGGCCTCTATCTGCAATTGCACGCCTACATGCTGCGCGTGGCCATTCCCTATGGCACGCTCAGCGGTGCACAGATGCACGCGCTGGCAGACATCGCCGACAAGTATGACAAGGGCTATGCCCACTTCACCACGCGGCAGAATGTCCAGTATAACTGGATCAAGCTGGAAGAAGCGGGCGACATTCTGGCGGACCTCGCCAATGTCGAAATGCACGCCATCCAGACCAGCGGCAATTGCATTCGCAACATCAGTTCGGATCATTTCGCGGGCGCTGCCGGGGATGAACGGGTCGATCCGCGCCCCTACGCCGAATTGTTGCGGCAATGGTCGAGCTTCCACCCCGAATTCAGCTATCTGCCACGCAAGTTCAAGATCGCGGTGATCGCGTCCGACAAGGACCGTGCGGCGATGCGGCTACACGATATCGGTATCAATATCGTCCGCAACGATGCGGGTGAGCTTGGCGCAGCGTTCTACGTTGGCGGCGGCATGGGGCGCACGCCGATGATTGCCCCCCTAATCCGCGATTTCGTTCCGCTCGACCAGCTCGTGACCTATTCGGAGGCGTGCCTGCGCGTTTACAATCGCCACGGTCGCCGCGACAACAAGTACAAGGCGCGCATCAAGATCCTCGTCCACGAAATAGGCGCGGAAGAATATACGCGGCAGGTGGAGGAAGAATTCGCCCATTTGCTCGAACAGGGCATTGAGCCGCCATTGGCAGAACTGGAACGGATCAAGCCGTATTTCGCGGCTCCTGAATTCGCCAGCGGGCTAACCGATCGCGCCGATCGCTCCGATCCCGACTTCGGGCTCTGGATCGATCGCAATTGCCAGCCGCACAAGGCACCGGGCTATGTCTCCGCCGTCATCAGCCTGAAGCCCGTTGGCGGCATCCCCGGCGACGCCAGCGCCGAGCAGATGCACCTGATGGCCGACCTCGCTCGCGAGTACAGCTTCGACGAGTGCCGCGTGATGCACACGCAGAACATCGTCCTGCCGCATGTCGAGATCGGACGGCTCTACGAGCTTTGGCAGAAGCTGGACGCGGCGGGCCTCGGCGCGCCCAATCTCGACCAGATCGGCGATATCATCGCCTGCCCCGGCCTCGATTATTGCAGCCTCGCCAATGCGCGCTCGATCCCCGTCGCACAGAAGATTTCCGAACGCTTTGCCGCCAGCGGCAAGGGTGAAGCTCTGGGCGAGCTGAAGCTCAAGATCTCGGGGTGCATCAACGCCTGCGGGCACCACCATGCGGGCCATGTCGGCATACTCGGTGTCGATCGCAAAGGCGTCGAGAATTACCAGCTGTTGCTCGGCGGGAGCGAGGCGGAGGACGTCTCGCTCGCCAAGATCACCGGCCGCGGGTTCGACGAGGCCGGCATCATCGCTGCGGTCGAAACGGTCGCCGATGTTTATCTCGAAAAGCGCCACGATGGTGAGCGCTTCCTCGATACCTACCGCCGCATCGGCATGGATAGTTTCAAGGAGGCGCTGTATGACTGAAAAACTGGGAACCGGCCGCGACGAAGTGCAACTGCGCTTTCGCGACGACGCCATGCCAGAAGGATCGCAGGTCACCGTCGACGCCTTCCTCGAACAGGCCGATGCCGAGGCTGTGCGTATCGAACCCGGCGACGATGCGCGCGCCTTGTTGCCACACCTCAGCCGCATCAGGCTCGTCGAGGTGAACTTCCCGACATTCGGCGACGGTCGCGGATATTCGGCTGCAAGAGTGTTGCGCGAACATGGCTACACTGGCGAATTGCGCGCCGTGGGTGACGTGCTGGTGGACCAGCTTGCCTATATGCGCCGCTGCGGCTTCGACAGCTTCGCGCCCGAACAGGCGTTCAACGAGGCCGACGTCGAAACCGCCCTGTCGCGCTGGCCGCATGTGTACCAGCCCGCTGCCGATGCGGCGGTGCCGATCTGGGACTTGCGCCATGGGTGAAGCGGCCCGCAAGATCGACCGCATCGATACTGCGCCTGCCTTCACGCAGGACGATGCCGATGCGCTCAACGCGCGTTTCGAGAACGTGCCCACGCTCGATATGTTGCGCACCTTGTTTGCCGAGGACACGCTGGGCAAGGTCGCGGTCGTATCCAGCTTTGGCACCGAAAGCGCGGTCTTGCTCGACCTCGTCGCGCAAGCTGATCCCGACGTGTCGGTGGTGTTTGTCGATACGCTCAAGATGTTCGACGAGACGTTGGCCTATCGTGAAACGTTGATCGAACAGCTTGGCCTGCGCAATTCCTCGGTAGTGCAGCCCGATCCGGCGGTATTGGCTGAAAAGGACGAGACCGGGCTGCGTTGGTCCTACGATCCTGACGGTTGCTGCGAAATCCGCAAGGTCGAACCCTTGGCACGCGCCAAGGCGGGCCTCGACAGCTGGATTTCGGGGCGCAAGGCGTTCCAGTCGGTCACGCGGCAGGATATTCCGCGTTTCGAGGTCGAGGATGGTCGGTTGAAGATCAATCCGCTCGGCGACTGGGTTAAAGACGATCTGGAAGCCTATTTCGAAGCGCGTGACCTGCCCCGCCATCCACTCGAAGCGCAAGGCTTCCTGTCGGTCGGCTGCGCGCCCTGCACTTCTCCCGTTGCACCGGGCGAAGACCCGCGCGCCGGGCGCTGGCGCGGGTGGGACAAGACCGAATGCGGCATCCATTCGCCGAACAATCCCGATGCCGATACGGGCGCTGGTGAATTGCCTCCAGGTTACGAACCCTTCCTCTAGGCACGAAAAAGGCCCGCGAGCAGTGTGCTGGCGGGCCTTTTTATTAATTGGTCAGGATGATCAGCTCTCGATACGCTCGAGCGTGCTGACGGTCTGATCGCTTTGGTTGGTCGAGGTCCAGACGCCGTTCTCGTCAAGCGCCTCGTCATAGCAGGTTTCTTCGCCGTCGAAGGTGTCGCACCATACTTCCGGGCTATCCTGGCGCCAGGTTCCGGTCATCTCCTCACCTTCGTCATTGGTAACGACCACGGTGCCATCTGCGCGGGCATCATAGGTGATCACTGAGCCATCTTCGTCGGTTACACGGTATGTGCCTACGGAAGTGCCGCCGTCGATTGCCATGCTTTCGGTTTCCACTGCCGCGACCTCTTCTGCCGGCGCTACTTCTTCTTCGACATCAGCCGTTGCGTCACCGCACGCTGCAAGTCCGAAAGCAAGCGCGGATACCAGTAGAATTCTCTTCATTTACAGTCCCCCTGAGACGAAAAAAGTAATGCGGCCCGCGGCTTGTTACGATGGGAAGGGGAGATTGGCAACTACAGCAGGTTTCACCAAAATACAGTCTGCGAATTTGAATTGCGTTATTCGCGTATCAAGAGACCATAGGCGACCAATGTGCCGATCACGTCATCCAGTTCTTCAACGTCACTGACGGTAAATTCGTTCTTGGCGAGTGTGCTGGCGAGCAGCCGTTCCTGCAATTGCGCGCCCAGCTCGTCCGAAAGCGGGATGCTGGCGCCGGCGAGCACGATCTGCAATTCCTGCCCCTCGCCATCGGGCGTGGGGGTAGTCTCGAAACTGTAGAGGATATGATCGCGCACGCGCAGATTGTCGTCCGCGCGGATTCCGTCGGCCAGGGCCAGCAAGGCTCCGCGCAAACGCGGCCCCTGTGCGCGCACGAAATTGCCGGAAAAGACGTTCAGCGTCGCTTCGAAATCAGCCTTTGAGGCGATCTCTTTGGACAGGTGGCGGAACATCTCGGCGTGATCAGCAAGCGCACTCTCGCGTTCGAAAAACAGGTTGCGCGGAAGCGAGTTGCGCATCGCCGGGATGCGCAGGCTCGCCTCTGCCACAGCCTCCAGCATAAATTCGGCCCAGGTCTGCACGAGTATGCCCACGGTGATGTGCAGGCTCGGCTCGTCGCCGTGATTGGGCGCCCGATGCGCGGTGCCGCGCGGCACGTAGAGGCACTCGCCCGCTTCCAGCACGAATTTCTCTTTCAGCTCGCCGGTCTCGTCCACGCCCTTGCGGAAACCCTCACCGCGGAACGGCAGGCCGTCGCGGTCGCCGTAGATTTCCCATTCCTTCGCGCCTGCAATCTGGATGACGAAGACATCGTGATTGTCGTAATGCACGCCAAAACCATGTGCGTCCGGCGGAGTGAGGTAGACATTGGTTTGTATCCGCGCGCCGAATGCGCGCTCCAGCCCGAGGCAGAAGCTGTAAAGCTTGCCATCTGCGAAATGGAGCTGCGGCAGGATGATCGTCGCGCCATTGCGATAGTTGTCGAGCACCGCGCCGCGATCGACCACATTGTTGGCAAAGACATATTCATCCTGCGGGATGCCCTGACCCGATTTCGCCAAGTTGATGGCGCTGGCGGGCAATTCGCTGTCCGAAATGATTTCATCGATACGGTCGAGGCTGAGCAATCCCTCGATCTCTGGATGCTTGACCGGGCTGCGATAGAACTGGCGCTCGTAATATCGGCCGAAGAATTCTTCCGGGGTGAGCGGCGCGATCAATTGTTCGAGTGCTGCGGTGGGCATGGATGGTCCCGTCATTGCGCTTGTCTAACAACATCTAAAAGGAAAGGGACGGAAAACCGCCCCCCGGTTCCCGTCCCAAACTTTGATCTCTCTCTACACGATCAGCTGGCGCAGGATCCCCGTCCACGCCCGTAGCCTGCACTATCAGTGGGATCGGAATCGGAACGGCCTGTGCGACCATAGCCGCTCCGATCGGCGTTGCCGCCGGAATCACTATCAGTGGCGCCTGTGGGGGTTCCACGTCCGCGCCCGCCGCAATCGCGGTTGGAGCCGGTGTCAGAATCCGTTGTGCCAGAACTGCCACGGCCATTGCCAGCGGGATCAGCATTGCCACCGGAATCGCTGTCGGTGAGGCCCGATTGACGGCCTCGACCGTTGCCTGCGGGGTCTGCATTACCGCCGGTGTCGCTGTCCGTAAGCCCCGAGCGGCTGCCGCGACCATTGCCTGCAGGATCGGCATTGCCGCCGGAATCGCTATCGGTGAGGCCAGACCGGCTTCCACGCCCATTGCCAGCGGGGTCGGCACTTCCACCAGAATCGCTGTCCGTCAGGCCGGAGCGGCCACTACGACCGTTGCCGGCCGGATCTGCATAAGAACCGGAATCGCTGTCGGTAACACCAGAGCGCCCCCCGCCAACCGGATCAGCGCCAGCGCCAACATCACCATCAGTATAGCTGCGCTGTTGCCCAGCTACCGGAGAGCTAACCACAGTCGCTGCGGCCGCGCCGGTAATGAGGCCGACAAACGATCGCCGCGAAACCGGCCGTGCTTTCTTCGCCATAAAATCCCCCTTGTCCCTTCTCGAACAACTTTGTCCGAAAAGCCCTGGGGATACCCTAACAATCGAAAACTTAATGGCAAGTAAGGGGCACGGATATTTCCAGAACGGTCACATCCAGCCGGCTGTTCGATACCATTGCGCAGTGGTGCTAAGTCCTTGATACGTCTCGATTGCTGGCCGCCAGAGCGCGGGCGGCACCTGCCTTTCGGGTTCTGACACCCAATCGGGATGCGACATGTAGCGTGCCCGGTCCGGCGTCAGCTTGGCCTTGTCTCCGCGCAGGAAGCGATCAATGCGCGCTGCGCCCAAGAGCAATTTGCGCGGCAGGCTGGGTGCCCAGACATTCCTGCCGACGGCCTTCCCGATCGCCCGTGCGAGTTCCTTGTGGGTCCAGCCTCCCGCCCTGCCATCATCGGGCTCGAAGATCCGCTCTGCGACCAATGGTGATGATTCGACCAGGTCGAGCAGCAAACGCGCCAGATCATCGACGTGGATGATCGAGGTGCGTCCGGGTGGCGGCATGGGCACAAAGCGCCAGCGGGCCGCGCGAAACAGTTCGAACATTTCGCCATCACGCGGTCCGTAGACGGCTGGAGGCCGCGCTATCGTCCAATCCAGGCCGCTGACCTGCACCACCTCTTCTGCCAGCCGCTTTGAATGGCCGTATTCGGAAAGCGTCGGTTCGCGCGCCGCCAGCGAGGAAACCAGCACGAACCGTGGCACGCCAGCCTGACGCGCCGCCTCGACCACGTTCTTGGTGCCGGTGACATTGCCTTGGGTAAACCCCGTCGCATCGGGCGCATTCACGACACCGGCAATGTGGAGGACAGCATCGCTGCCCTGTGCAAGCTGCAACAAGGCATCATTGTCCGTCAGGTCCCCGGCAATCCATTCGACCCCTTGGCGCGGTTCCTGCGCCTTGCGAGTCAGCGCGCGTATCGCAATCCCGCGCCGGGCAGCTTCATCGAGCACCGCCTGACCGACGAAACCGGTGGCGCCGGTGAGCGCCAGTGTCACGCGGACGCGCCTGTCACATCAACACCAGGTGATCGCGGTGGATGACGGCAGAGCGCGGCGAATGGCCCAGGATCGGCTCAAGCTCGGCGCTTTGCCGCCCCATGATCGCCTCGACATCGTCGGCGTCATATTCGACCAGGCCCTTGGCGACTTCGCGCCCTGCCACATCGAGTACCTGGATGATGTCGCCGCGCACGAAGTCACCGTCGACCTTCGTGATTCCGGCCGCCAGCACGCTCTTGCTGTCGCGCAGGGCGCTCACGCAGCCATCGTCCACCGTAATCGAGCCGTTGAAGCGCATTCGCCCGCCGATCCATGCGCGTTTGCCGCTTTCCTCGCGTTGCGGCAGGAACAAGGTTCCGGTCTGCGCAGCCATCGCGCGGGCAAGCGGCATTTCAGGTCGGCCATCGACAATCGCGAGCGCAATACCGGCACGTTCGGCAATTTCGGCGGCGAGCAGCTTGGCGGTCATCCCGCCCGAACCCAGGCCGGAGCCGGACCCGGTATCCGCCATGGCGTGAATTTCGTCTGTCACGCCGTCGACCTCGTTCAACCGCTCGGCATCGGGATGGCTGGGATGGCGGTCATACAGGCCATCGACGTCGGTCAGCAGGATCACGCCATCGGCATTGCAGGCCTGCGCCACGCGCGCGGCCAGCCGGTCATTGTCACCAAAGCGGATCTCGCCGGTGGCAATCGTGTCGTTTTCGTTGACCACCGGCACCACTCCGCTCCGCAGCAAACGACGGAACGTGGCAGAGATGTTGAGATAGCGCTTGCGGCTCTCAAAATCGTCGAGCGTCAGAAGCATCTGCGCCGCGACCAGCTGGCGTTCGGCCAGCAACCGCGACCAGACCGAAGCCAATTCGATCTGCCCGACCGAAGCGGAAGCCTGCGCCTCTGCCAGCGAACGTCGACCACCCTTCTCGAATTCGAGCTTCTTCGCACCGATGGCGATCGAGCCGGAGCTGACCACCACCACTTCGATACCCATTTCGCGCGCTGTCCAGATCTCGTTGACGATGCCGCGCAGCCACTCGACCTCGACCTGCCCGCTGTTATCGACCAGCAGCGCACTGCCGATCTTGATGACCAGTCGGGTACAGATTTCAGGATCGCGGAAGTCGAGGAGGGTCTGGATAGGCATATTGCGGGCTTGTTAGAGGATCGCAGGGCGCGCGGCCACCGTCGTCATCACGGTGGCCGGCAACAATTACTATCAGATCGGCGACCACGGCTTGCCATCCTCGACCACGCCATCGTCGTCGATTTGGGCAGAGGGTTGCTCGGTCATGGTGCATTCGGGAAGATGGCCCAGCACGGCATCCATCAGTGCTTCGATCCCGGCGCCGGTGGCTCCTGAAACAGCGTACACTTCATCCGCGCCTGCAGCCTTGAGTTCCTCGGCGAATGCCTCGCCCAGTTCGTTGTCGGCAAGGTCCATCTTGTTGAGCGCGATGAGGCGCGGCTTATCTTCCAGCGCCTCGCCATAGGCTTCCAGCTCGCCTTCAACCACGCGCATCGCTTCGACCGGGTCTTCCCCGTTGATGTCGATCAGGTGGATCAGCACGCGGCACCGTTCGATATGGCCAAGGAACCGGTCACCGATACCCGCGCCTTCTGCCGCGCCCTCGATCAGGCCCGGAATATCCGCCAGCACAAATTCGCGGCCCTTGTGGTGGACCACGCCCAGCTTGGGAATGAGCGTCGTGAAGGCATAATCGCCAACCTTGGCGCGGGCATTCGAAACCGCGTTGATGAAGGTCGATTTGCCTGCATTGGGCAGGCCGACAAGGCCAACATCGGCGAGCAGCTTGAGCCGCAGCCAGACCCACATTTCCTCACCCGGTTCGCCCGGCTGGTGCTGGCGCGGGGCGCGATTGGTGGAGCTTTTGTAGCTGGCATTGCCACGGCCGCCCATGCCGCCCTGCAGCAGCACTTCGCGCTGCCCTTCATGGGTGAAGTCGATCAGCACCTCTTCCTTGTCTTCCGACAGGACCTGCGTACCGACGGGCACCTCGATCACGAGGTCCTTGGCCCCTGCCCCATAACGATCACGGCCCATGCCGTGCCCGCCGCGCTTGGCCTTGAAGTGCTGCGCGTAGCGGAAGTCGATGAGCGTATTGAGGCCCGGCACGGCAACCAGCACGACATCGCCGCCCTTGCCGCCATTGCCGCCATCGGGTCCGCCGTATTCGATATATTTCTCCCGCCGGAAGCTCACCGCTCCGGGGCCGCCGGGACCGGATTTCAGGAATATCTTGGCTTGATCTAGGAAATGCATTGGGGGGCCTTAAACGGAATCGCGTGTGAAAATCAGAAATTTTTGCATTTCGCTTCCACATCCGTGGAAGCGTCCTCGCTAGATGCGCAGGCAAGCTGCGCCCGCTGCGGGCGGCCAGTCGGCCTAAGTCGGACGCGATCGCGCTCGATTCCAGCGCAGCATCGCTTGCTAGCTGTGGAACATGGGCGGAGGCTCGCAAGCGCGGAAGCGCTTTCGAAAAAACGACCATCAACTGGTGGAGCCGAGCGGAATCGAACCGCTGACCTCGTCATTGCGAACGACGCGCTCTCCCAACTGAGCTACGGCCCCGCCCCGGTGTCCATCCACGCGTGGCGACAGCGGACAGAATACCGACTCACTTGTCCGCTTGGAAGTCTGAAAAAAGCCTGGCCGCGCCTCGCGTCAGCTTTCCTGCACTGTGTCGCCTGTCGCAGGTGGCGGCACGACCACATTCTCGCCCGGCAGGGGCTGCACCACGGGCGTGCTCGAGCTGGTATCGTCGATCGGCACGACGGGGATCGCAGCGCCCGTATCGGTGTCGGGCACGGAAACAGGATCCTGCGGGAAGAGACCGGTCGTCGCGACGCCCGCTGCCTGCTGCTGGGCGCGGTTGCCATAAATGGCCACCCAACCCGGCTGTGACGCGCCATAGCGCGCTCCGTAGCGGGCATCCCAATCGGCGGAAGCGGTCTGGTACTGCTCGTATGCCGTGAAAAACCTTTCAAACGCCATTTCGTAGCGTTGCAGACCGGTGACGGCGAAAGTCGTGAAATCGGCAGGTGGCGTCGTCAGATACTCATTTGCGACCACCAGAGCCGTGTTGCAGAACTCACGACGCGCCGGGGGCGAAGCGAAGTAATTATACAATTCGGTCGAGTGCGTCTCACGCGCCAGCAGCGCCTCGCGGCGGGTGCCTTGCTGCGCGCGGAATTGCGCTTCGACCCGGTCGTTCACGCCGCGTAGCAGTGTGGCCTGCTGCTGCAACATGGAGGCATAGGCATCGAGGATCGGCTGGTGAACGTCCCGCGTGCAATTGAGCGCGGCGACATTCCAGCCTGAGCGGAAGTGCCACACGGCTTCGTCCTGTGGCAGCAGCGTATTGATCGTCTGCCGCGTGCCGAAGGCGTCCTTCGCCGGAATGGTCATCTGGTACGCGGCCTGCGGCGGGGGAAGCGGCCGGTATGGCACGGCCTCGACGACCGGCGGCGGAGGAGGCGGTGGCGGAGGAGGCGGTGGCGGAGGCGGCGTAACGCAGCCTGCGAGAAGAGCGGTTGCCATGGTGGCCACGATTGAGCGCGTTGCAATCGTCTTGATTGTGACCGGCGGCGTAGTCTTCGATGAAGCAGTCATTATTGTTTGCATTCCTCTCGCCGGAGATAATTCCCCGCAGCGCGTTAAGCCAAGCTGACTAACGCGGTGCCGGAACAAAGAAAATGCCCGGAGCGCAGATATGCACCCCGGGCACGTTCAAACGAATCCTGCGTGCGACCAACGGGGCCGCAGGCTCTTTCCTATTCGCGGCTGGCGCCCATGAAACGCAGCAGGAAGAGGAACATGTTGATGAAGTCGAGGTAGAGCGACAGTGCGCCCATCACGACCATCTTGCCCATCGGGAAGGCCGCAGCCGCCGTGGGGTTGGTCATCTTGATCTGCTGGATCGTGAGATACTCGGTCTTCAGGCGCTGGGTGTCGTAAGCCGTGAGGCCCGCGAACACGAGCACGCCGATGAAGCTGACTGCCCACATCAGGGCTTCAGACTGCAGGAACATGTTGATCACACTGGCGATGATCAGGCCGATCACGCCCATGATCAGGAAGCTGCCCCAACCGCTGAGATCCTTCTGCGTAGTGTAGCCGAACAGGCTCAAACCGGCGAAAGCGCCCGCGGTGGCGAAGAATGTCGCCGCGATCGAACCGCCGGTGTAGACGAGGAAGATGGTCGAGAGCGAGAGGCCCATCAGGACCGCGAAGCCCCAGAACATCGCCTGCAGCGTGGTGGTGGAGAACTTGTCGCGCCCGAAGCTCATCGCAAATACGACGGCGAGCGGCGAGAGCGCTACGATCCACATCAGGAGGCCGCCCTGCATGAAGGTAATGGCCAACCCGCTCTGAGCGGTCAGCAGCGCGACGATACCCGTCAGCAAGATGCCCGAAGCCATGTAGTTGTAAATGGAGAGCATGTGCTTGCGCAGGCCTGCATCAAAGCTCGTGCGGCCAGCGAGATCGCCCGTCTGGCTCGGCGTCGCACCGAGGCCGTCCTGGCGGGTGCGTTGGTCGTTCCAGTCTGCCATGTTTTCTCAAACTCCTATGCCCGGTCGCCACTTACGGACCGGTTCAGGGGCAATATCGGCATTTTGCGCGTGTTTTTCAAGCTAAACCGGGGGTTTTCCGGTGATCACGCCGTTAACCGTGCAAACCGCTCAATCGCGCGCTTCGCGGGCCATTTCCACGCTGCGATCGCGTGCTGCACGCAATGTATCAGTCATCAATCGTGTCAGCGCCTCGCCATCGTCGAGCACATCCATGCCCTTGCGCGTCACCCCACCCGGACTGGCAACCTTGTCCGCCAGCCTGCCCGGCGGGTCATCTGAACTGGCTGCGAGCGAAGCTGCACCTTCGGTCATCGCGATGGCGAGCTCGCGCGCCTGGTCCTCGGGCAAGCCAAGCCGCACCGCAGCTGCGCCCAGGGAGTCGATGAAACGGTAGACGAAGGCAGGTCCGCTGCCAGCAAGCGCGGTAACGAGGTCGAACTTGTCCTCGCCCACCCATGCAGGCGTACCGAGATGATCGATGAACCCGAACAGCTCCTCGCGCCCCGCTTCGTTCAACCCCTCTTCGGCCAGCGCGACCGGTGATTTTCCGAGCGCGCAGGCGAGGTTGGGCATCACTCGCACGACTGCCCCTGCATCGGGGAAGCGTTCACGCAGTGTATCGAGTTGGACACCGGCCAGCACCGAAAGCACCGCCGTCTGCGCGCCGCACAGGCCTTGCAGGGTTGGAGCGATATCGGCGAGCATGTGCGGTTTGAAACCCAGCAGCACGACATCAAAGTTCCGGCCTTCGGGAACTTCGCGCAGAAGTTCGACATCGCCGGGCACGATTTCGCGCGTGGGGGTAAGGACGCTGAACCGCTCTCGCGGCAGTCCGGCAGCCAGCCAGCCTTCGAGCATGGCACCGGCCATGTTGCCGCAACCGACGATCAATATTGATTCGTATGTCATGGAGGGCCGTTTAGGCTTCTCCGACGGCATCCACCAGTGCCGCGTCAAGCGCTTCACGAGGCCCCTTGTCGCCCCACAGCAGAAACTGAAACGCCGGATAGAAACGGTCGCATTCGGCCACGGCGGATTCGATCGCGTGCTGCGCCATGTCGATGCTCAGCATCCCGTCATCGCCCAGCATCAAGCCGTGGCGATAGAGCAGCATTCCGCCCTGCGACCAGATATCGAAATGGCCAAGCCAGAGCTGTTCGTTGATCATCGCCAGCAATTCGTAGGCGACGCCGCGCTTTTCGTCCCCGACGCGGATTTCCGGCAGGCACAGCATTTGCAGGACGTGATCTTCACGCCGCCAGATGGCGCGAAGCTGGTAAGTCGTCCAACTCCCTGGAATCTCTACAGTAACCTCGTCTTCGGAGACCTGCTCATGGCTCCAGCCATGCGCTTCGAAAAGCGCGGTGAGCATCTCCACAGGAGCGGCATCCTCGGTCGGTTCCAGGGTCACGCGTTCGGTGTTCATCGGGGGCAGGCAGCTTTGCAAGTCATGACACGCTTAATGCGTTGGCAGGCATGTTTCACGCAAACGAAGTGGCCCAAACGGTCGGGCAAAACTCGACTGGCTTGTTTACAAGATGTGCACAAATCGCCTCGGCCCGAGGAGGGCCCGTCAATCGAGCGGAGCTACCTCTTCACCATCGGCGCTGGTGAAACGGAATGAATCGATACCGGCCTCGCCCAATTCGGTGACAAACTGGTTGGCTGCGCTGCGCGAATCGAACGGCCCCGTGACCAGCCGGTTGGTCTGGTTCCACGTCGCCGTGAAAGCATCGCGCCCATCGAGCAGGCCGTTCGCATTGCGCACGATCCGCCGCCAGTCGAAGCGGAACGCGCCGATGTCCTGGCCGGTCGCAACCTGTACCCAGTGCCGGCTGGGGTGCGCCGGCGGAGGCGGCGGCGCAGGTTCGGGTTGCGGTGCGGGAGCGCGCGCCGGTTGGATCGCGGTGACATCCACCGCGCCCGCGCTCGGCCTGACGGGCAGATTTTCACCCGGTAAGGAGAAATCGGCAAAGGCTTCGGCAAGGTCGAGCTGGCTTGCAGCTTGCTGTGCCTGTGCTGGTTGCGATGCGGGCGCAGGTGTCGGCGTCGATTGGACCACCGCCTCCGAGACGGAGAACGACGGGCGCGCCTCCTCGGCTGGCGGGAAGTTTGCCTCATCGCCCAGTGTCGCGACGACGACCGGAGAGCGTTCGCGTGGTGGCGGGGCTGGTGGCTGCTCGACCGATTGCGGAGCGGGCCGCGTTGCCACTTCCTGTGTCGTCACCGCGGGAAGCTCACCGCTGCTGGTGCGCGCCGCTGGAGTCGACGCTTGCGGGTTAGCGGCGGGTTGCTGCGCCGGACCAAGCGCTTCACCGCGAGGGGTCAGCCGGTCGCCGCGCGAAGCAGGCGAGCTGGCAGGCGTCGCATCTTCATTGGCCAGAGCAGCAATCTGCGGCGAATCCTGGCCGATCTGCGATGCCGCCGGGAAACGTCCGAGATTGGCAGCGGCAGCCTGCTGTGCGCGGGTCAGGCGCGGCATATAGCGCAAATAGGGCGCAAGCCGCCCCGAAAGGCGCGGGGGCAGCATTGTCTCGGCAATCGTGATCGCCTCGTTATCGCGGCCCAATATGGCAAGAGCGAAAGCCCGGCTGCGGTAGGCGCTGCGGTCCTGTCGCTGAAGTAATGGCAGCAAGGTCGCTTCCGACGCGGCAGCATCACCGGAAATCGCGTAGGACAGCGCCAGACGGCGGATCACCTCGTCGCTCGCTTCGCGCGAGAGGGATTGCCGATACAGGCGCTGGGCGCGGGCATTGTTGCCGATCAGGTCATAGGCCAGACCACGCTCTGCCGCGACAGGCGACATTGAAGCGCCTGCAGCATTGGCATTGTCGAACAATTGCACAGCTGTCAGGCCTTCACCGCGTCGCACCGCGACCATGGCAAGGCCAAGCAGCACGCGGCGATCGTCGGGCCGGCGTGCCTGCGCGCGGTTGTAGAAGCCGAGCGCCCCGTCCACGTCACCCAGTGCCAGCGACGCATCACCGGCATCGAGCAGCGCGGTTACATTGTTGGGGCTTTGCGACAGGCGACGCAGCGCATCGGACAGTTCATTGCTGGCCGGATTGGGCAGCGCCTGCACGACTTCCTGCGCCACCGCGGCCTGTAGATGGCCAGCAGATGCAAGCGCCACAGAGCACAGGGCGCTGGACACGATCAGGCGACGAAGATGGCGGGCCGGTTTCATAGGCCGCGTCCTATAGGCTGTTCGCTGAACCGGGTGATAACGTTTTCGCCCGGCAGTTTATGAGCTGCGATCTACTGGTTGTTCTGGCGACCGAGGAAGCGCGGAATACGCATGGCGCTGCCATCGTCATCGTCATCCTCGTCGTGATCATCCTCGCCCTTGTTCTGGCGCGATAGATTGGCCATCCGCTCGAACAAGGTCGTGCCCGATCCGGCCCCGGCTGCAGGCGGAGCGGATGTCGCGAAGGGCTTGGATGGCGCTTCGTCCTTGGCAGCATCGTCACCCGCTGCACTATCCTGCTCGCCATCGCCTCCAGCGGCACCGTCTTCCTGCGCCGCTGCTGCAGCACCCAGCATCCGCGCACGGCGACCGCCCGTTGGCGTTTCATCCTGGTCGTCGTACTCCTCGGCAGCCTTGAGCAGCATCTCGTTACTGGACAGTCCATCGTCCTCACCGGCGAGGTCTTCCTGATCGGAGAAATCCGCGGTTTCGGGTTCCGCGGCCGGTTCTTCAGCCGCAGAGGTCAGGTCGAACGTGTCATCTTCCGGCTCTTCGGCTTCCGACGCAGCATCTTCGCCCGAAGTGTACCCGTGGTCATCCATGCCGAAGCCTTCATCGTCGGCAGGGTCGGGAATATGTTCCGCAGTGTCCTCTGCCGCGAACTCGGTCTCGTCGTTCGCCTCTTCCATTGCGCCAAGGTCGAGCGCTTCTTCCTCGACCTCATCGCTGTGGTCATCGTCGGAGGGAATGGGAATCGACGGACGCGAAGGGCCCCTGGCCCCGCTCAGGCTGACAGGGCGCGATGCCTGCTCAAGCTGTTCGGCGCTCTGTTCGATGCCGGTCGCGACAACGCTGACACGGATTTTCCCGTCGAGATCGGGGTTGAATGCACTGCCCCAAATGATGTTGGCCTCGGAATCGACCAGCTCGCGGATATGGTTTGCCGCCTCGTCCACTTCGAGAAGCTTCATGTCCTCGCCGCCGATGATCGAGATGATCACGCCCTTGGCACCCTGCATCGACACGCCGTCGAGCAGCGGGTTGGCGATGGCACGTTCGGCGGCTTCGAGTGCGCGGTTGTCGCCCTCACCCTCGCCCGTACCCATCATGGCCTTGCCCATTTCGCCCATGACCGAACGCACGTCGGCAAAGTCGAGGTTGATGAGGCCCGGCATCACCATCAGGTCGGTGATCGAGCGGACACCTTGCTGCAACACTTCATCGGCCAGCAGGAAGGCTTCCTTGAAAGTCGTGTCGGCCTTGGCAACGAGGAACAGGTTCTGGTTGGGAATGACGATCAGCGTATCGACGTTCTTTTGCAGTTCCTCGATTCCGCTTTCGGCGCTGCGCATCCGGCGCGTGCCTTCGAACAGGAACGGCTTGGTCACAACGCCTACGGTTAGGATACCCTTGTCGCGCGCCACCTTGGCGATCACGGGAGCCGCGCCGGTACCGGTGCCGCCGCCCATGCCAGCCGCGATGAACACCATGTTCACGCCGTCCAGCGCACGTTCGATTTCCTCAGTCGTTTCTTCCGCCGCCGCGCGGCCCACTTCGGGACGCGATCCCGCGCCGAGGCCCTGCGTGATATCCGGCCCGAGCTGGATGCGATGTTCGGCAGTCGCGATATTCAGCGCCTGCGCATCGGTGTTGGCGACGATGAAATCGACACCTTCGATTTCCGCCTCCATCATGTTGGCGATGGCGTTGCCGCCCGCTCCGCCGACACCGATCACGGTGATGCGCGGACGAAGTTCTTCAACAGAAGGCGGGCCGATATTGATGCTCATTATATTGTTCCCTCGGGAAGCAGGTAAAACTCTTCGAAAATCACTGTGCCACAAAGCGAATCAGCACGTGAACGAAATTCCGACACTATCCACAATTGCGCCATCGATTTTACAAGGCGCTAGAAATATTCCTTCATCGCGCTCCACACGCGCATAACCGTCTCCACCGGCCCGAAAGAGGTCGCGCTGGTGTAGCGCGACCCGACCGAGCGGATGTCTATCGGATCTTCTGCGGCGTAG
The DNA here is from genome assembly GCF_037996805.1 of Erythrobacter alti. NCBI lineage: Bacteria > Pseudomonadati > Pseudomonadota > Alphaproteobacteria > Sphingomonadales > Erythrobacteraceae > Erythrobacter > Erythrobacter alti. The sequence goes on from NZ_JBBNAX010000001.1 coordinate 564,547, forward strand.
AGGACAAGTCCGGCCAGCGTAGCAAATCCGGGCGCCGAATGCGCTTCGGGCAGCCCCTTCAGCGCAACCGGGCGACCAATCCGCACCGGCACACCCAGCGTGCTTTGTGTATAGTCCGCCAGACCGGCGAGTTCCGCGCCGCCACCGGTAATCACCAGCTGGCGCGCGGTCGATCCCGGCTTGCCGCCGGCAAAGCCCATGGCTTCAAGCGATTTTCCAATGTCGCGCATCAGTATATCCAGCTCGCCCGTAATCACGCCGATCAGCTCCGCACGCGGCACTTGGTTGCGATCATCCGCACCGCGCGCCACCGGGCCGCGGCCTTCTTCGCCGGGAGCGGTTACAGGGATCATTTCGCGATGATCGGTGGGGCTGGCGATGGCCGAGCCATTGACGCATTTCAGGCGTTCTGCCTGAAAGCGGCGGATCGAGAATGCGCTGGCGATGGCATCGGTAATATCGTTTGATCCACGCGGAATGGCTGTCAATCCGACCAGCATCCCCCCGGCATAGACCGACACATTGGTCACTTCGCCGCCGAATTCGACCATGGCGACGCCCAGGTCGCGCTCCTCGGCGGTAAGACAGGCGTATCCGGTCGCCAGCGGAGATGCGACCACGCCTTCGACATCGAAATGCGCGTTCTGCACCGCTTCGGTGACATTCCGGATGGGCGCGCCATCGGCCATCATTACGTGGATATCGACGCCGAGCCGTTCTGCGTGAAGCCCCTTGGGGTTGGCCACACCATGCGCGCCATCGAGGAAATAGCAGGCGGGCTGGGCGTGCAGGACGCTGCGGCCATCGGGCGAGATTGCATCGCGCGCCGACAGCAGCAGCGCCTCGATATCCTCGTCTTCGATGCGCCGACCCCCGATGGGAATTTCGACGGGGCGTATCTCGCTCGCCAGACCTGCGCCCGAACAGCCGATCCACACGCTTTCAACGCTGGTTCCCGCGAGCTTTTCCGCCCGGTCGAGCGCATCGCGTGCGGCATAGGTCGCCGCTGCCATATCAACGACATAGCCGCGCGAAATGCCCTGACTGGCGCGGTGTCCGCTGCCGAGCACTTGCATCTCGCCGTTCTCCATCAGCGCGGCGATCATCGCCGAGACGCGGAACGATCCGATATTGACTGCCCCAAAGACGCGCGTGACGCGCTGCCCACTCGACATCAGCTCTCTTCCCCCATTGCCAATTCCTGTGCCTCGGCCCGCCCCGGCACGTGCATGTACATTCGCGGAGCATTGCGCAGGTCGAAACTTGCTGCTTCCCCGCCGATCAATCGGTTGACCCCGTCGGCCTGCGCAAAACTGATGAGCGCCGCTGCTGCGCGCTCCTCACCCTCGGGCAGGGCAAGGCGCTGGTCGGTGACGAAAGTCAGGTTCCAGCGCCGGTTGCCAACCCATTCGGCACCCTTGACCTGTGCCTGCAAGGCTGGCGCTGCATCAAGCAGCGTGGTCAGTTCCTCGACCTGGTCCTGTGCGCCCGGCCCTTCGATCAGCAGATATTCCGCCGACGCTTCCCGGTTGATAGGCTCCAGTTCGACACCTGTAGGGTCAATCAGCATCAGCCGGTCGGGCCGTCGCAGCACGGCGTGGGGTTCGCGTTCGATGATATCGACCACCAGCGTCGCGGGAAGCTGGCGCGATACGCGCGCGTCGCGCACCCATGGCAGCGCCAGCAACTGGTCACGCAGTCCATCGAGATCGACCCGCGTCATGGCCAGATCCTGCTGGCCGAAGGCGCGTTCGTAGACGCTCATCTCATTCATGCGCTGGGTGCCGTTCACTTCGACATGGGCGACCTTGTATCCGGCGTTGGAGGCAACATGAGCGAAGCGGTCGGACACGACTGCCGATGCGCCCGAGATGTGAGCGAGGAACAGAACGAAGCCGAGGCCACCTGCCAGAATCAGCACGGTAAATGTCTTGTGCAATTGCTCTTCGGTGAAGGGCAACATGCCGAGCATTCGCCAGATGAACGAGTGCCCCTTGTTGCGCGCACTGCGGACCTTGCGGCTGGTGCCTTGCGCGCGCGCCTGTCGCCGCACGCCCTTGGTATTGCGGGTGACCTTGCGCGCCATCAGGACAGCTTCCCGGCGCGGCGCAGCGCGTCTTCGACGATCATTTCGCACAGCGTCGGATAATCGATACCGCAATGGCGCGCTTGTTCGGGCACGAGGCTGAGCGGCGTCATTCCCGGTTGGGTGTTGGTCTCGAGCACGAAGAGGCCACCCTCGCCGCGCTCGTCATCCCACCGGAAATCGGTGCGGCTGGTGCCGTGGCAACCCAGTGCGCGGTGCGCCTGCTGTGCATAGCGCAGGCAGAGAGCGGCAATGTTGTCCGGAATGTCGGCGGGAAAGACGTGAGTGGTGCGTCCCTCGGTATATTTGTGCTCGAAATCATAGAAGCCGCTGTCGATGATCAGTTCGGTAACGCCAAGCGCCTTCACGCCATTGGCCGTGTCGATCACCGCCGAGGTCAATTCGCGCCCGCGGATATAGGGTTCGGCGAGCAGGCTTTCGAAATCCTGCCATGGCCCCTTGGCATCGCGAGCAATCGGATTGCCGCAATTGCTGTCATCGGTGACGATGGCTACGCCAACCGACGATCCTTCGTTGACCGGCTTGAGCACATAGGGGCGCGCGATCGGATCGCCTTCGAAAAGTTCCGCGCTCCTGACCACGCGGCCACCCGGCATCGGCACACCCTGCGGTACCAGCGCCTGCTTGGTCAGTTCCTTGTCGATCGCGACGACCGAGGTCGCGAGGCCGGAATGGGTATAGGGCACGCCCATCAGGTCGAGCATTCCCTGCACCGTGCCGTCCTCTCCCGGAACGCCGTGCAGCGCGTTGAACACCACATCAGGAGAAGCTTTGGCAATGCGCGCCGCTACGTCGCGGTCCATGTCGAGCCTTGTGACACGGTGCCCGGCACTTTCCAGCGCATCGGCCACGCCCTTGCCCGACATGAGCGAGACTTCACGTTCATTGGCCCAGCCGCCCATCAGGACGAGGATGTGGAGGGGAGACAGTCGTGCCATAACTTACGGACGCCCTACCCGCTTGATTTCCCATTCGAGCGCAACGCCGGTCTTTTCGGCAACGCGGCGGCGTACTTCTTCGCCCAGCCCTTCGATATCGGAACTGGTTGCTTCGTCCTTGTTTATCAGGAAATTGGTGTGTTTCTCGCTCACTTGCGCTCCGCCCATGCTGAGGCCGCGACAGCCTGCCTCGTCGACAAGCTGCCAGGCTTTCCGCCCTTCGGGGTTCTTGAAAGTCGATCCACCGGTCTTGGTGCGCAGCGGCTGCGAATTCTCGCGTTCTTCGGCGATCCGGTCCATTTCCGCGCCGATCGCCTCGGGATCGCCCGGTTCGCCCTTGAAGCGGGCGGCGACAACTATGGCACCTTCGGTCAGGCGCGAATGGCGGTAGCTATAATCGAGGTCGGACACGGGAATGGTCACGCAATTGCCATCGGGCATCACGACGTCGCAATCGACAAGGATATCGGCAACTTCGCGGCCATATGCACCGCCATTCATGCGCACGAATCCGCCGACAGTTCCGGGTATGCCGCGCAGGAACTCCATTCCCGCAATACCCGCATCGCGCGCCTTGGAGGCGACGAGTATGCCCGGCGCGCCGCCACCGCATTCGACCACGTGCTCGCGCTTCACCTCGACACTGGAAAAAGGCTTGCCCAGCCGCACCACCACGCCGGGTACGCCGCCATCGCGAATGATGAGGTTGGAGCCGAGGCCGAGAGCCATCACCGGCGTGCCGGGCTCGAGGCCGGACAGGAATGTGGTCAGGTCTTCAAGGTCAGCCGGCTCGAACAGCCAGTCGGCAGCGCCGCCGCTCTTGAACCAGACGAGCTTGGCCAGCGGCGCATCCTTCTTCAGGTCGCCGCGCACGCCCGTTGGCACGCTTCCGCCACCGACTGGCTCTTCGTGAGAGCCGGGTGCTGGTTGTGCGTGCATCTGGTCATTGGGTTGAATCATTGAATCAATCGCGTCCTTCCGACGCCCGGTATCTGGCAACATCGCTGGCTAGGTTCGCTGCCCACTTGGTAATGTCACCCGCGCCGAGGCACACGACCATGTCGCCCGGCGCAAGCTCGCGCGACAGCTTTTCCGCCAGATCGGCAGGACCATCCACCGCTTCGGCATGGCGGTGGCCACGTGCCTTCATGCCGGCGACGAGCGCATGTTCGTCAACGCCCTCGATCGGCTCTTCACCGGCGGGGTAGACGGGAGCGGCATAGATCAGGTCGGCATCGCCGAAAGCGCCTTGGAAATCCTCCAGCAAATCGCGTAGCCTGGTGTAACGATGCGGCTGTACCACCGCGACAACGCGCCCCGATGCAGCGTCATGCGCGGCGGAAAGCACGGCGCGGATCTCGACCGGATGGTGCGCGTAATCATCGATCACCTTCACGCCGATGTCAGCGCCAAGGTCGATATCGCCGACGTGCGAGAAACGCCGCTTTACACCGCCGAAGCGCGAGAAACCGTCGCGGATCGACTGCGCATCGCAGCCCATCTCCAGCGCCACGGCAATTGCCGCGCAGGCATTCTGCACGTTGTGGCGGCCGGGCATGGGAAGAACGATGCCATCGATCCGTGTTTCAGTGCCGTCGCGGCCTGTCTGCACCGCGTCAAACCGCGTAACGGCCCCGTCAGGTTCAACATTCTCGGCGCGCACATCGGCATGGGCGGAAAAGCCGTAGGTGATAACCCGCCGGTCACGCACCTTGGCGATGACATTGCGGACTTCGTCATGATCGAGGCACAGCACCGCCGCGCCGTAGAATGGCACGTTCTCGATGAAGGTGACGAAAGCATCCTTCACCGCATCGAAGTCGCCGTAATGGTCGAGATGTTCGGGGTCAATATTGGTGACCACGGCAATCGTGCCATCGAGCCGCAGAAAGCTGCCGTCGCTCTCGTCCGCCTCGACCACCATCCACTCGGAATCGCCCAACCGTGCGTTGGAGCCGTAGCTCTCGATGATACCGCCATTAATGACCGTGGGATCAACCCCGCCTGCATCAAGAAGGGCGGCGATCATGCTGGTGGTCGTAGTCTTGCCATGCGTGCCCGCCACGGCAACCGTGCTTTTGAGGCGCATGAGTTCGGCGAGCATTTCCGCACGCTTAACTACCGGAACACGGTTTTCGAGCGCAGCCGTGACTTCGGGATTGGTCCGCTTCACCGCTGTTGATGTGACGACGACAGCTGCATCGCCGAGATTGGCAGCGTCGTGGCCGATGGCGATGTGCATTCCGCTGGCGCGCAAAGCCTCGACCCGCGCGCTCTCGCTGATATCGCTGCCCTGCACCTTGTAGCCCAGATTGTGCATCACCTCGGCAATGCCGGACATTCCGATCCCGCCAATGCCGACGAAATGGATTGTGCCAATGTCGGTCCCGACGCCCTTCACTCGGAACTCTCCCGGGCAGAGCCATTGGCCGCCGCTTCCTGCGATGCGCCGCGCGCATTGTTCTCACCCACGCGGATCACGTCCATCATGTCCGCTCCGCCGAAGCTTTCGACAAGGTCTGCCAGGTCACTTGCCGCCTTGGGTCGCCCGCAATTCCATGCCGCATGAGCCGCGGTCGCCAGCGTTTCAGGCTTTTGCGCCATCGCATTGATCTGCTTGGCCAGTTCCTTCGCCTGAAAGCGCGATTGGCGGATTGAGCGCGCACCGCCCGCCTTGACCATTTCGCGCGTATTGGCAGCCTGGTGATCGTCGGTTGCAATGGGTAGCGGGACAAGGATTGCCGGGCGACCGACGGCGGTCAGCTCCGCAATTGTCGAAGCGCCTGCGCGACCGATGAAAAGGTGCGCATCGGCCAGCGTTGCCGCCATGTCCTCGAAATAGGTCGCCAGTTCGGCGGGAATATCATGGCTGGCATAGCGTTCGCGCACGGCATCGAGATCTTCCGGACGGCATTGCTGCGTGACCTGCAAACGGCTGCGCAAAGCAGTCGGCAACATCGAAAGCCCGTCAGGCACGACTTCAGAAAGCACACGCGCGCCTTGACTGCCGCCGGTCACGAGCACGCGGAACAGGCCTTCCTCTGTAAAAGCGGGGAATGGTTCGTCACGAAGGCTGAGTACGCCGGGGCGCACCGGGTTGCCCACGAGATGGACCTTGCGTTCGTGCTTCGGCTTGAGCCGGTCGACATCGGGATAGGCAATCGCGATGGCATCCACGCGGCCCGCCATAAGGCGATTGACCCGCCCCAACACGGCGTTCTGCTCGTGAATGACGGTCGGAATATTCATCGACTGCGCGGCAAACAGCGCGGGCAGTGCGGGGTATCCGCCAAAGCCGATCACCGCGCTAGGCTGGAATGTTTCGAACAGGCGCTTTGCCATGCCCTTGCCCTTGAGCACCGACCGCAGACCACCAAACCAACGCAGCGGGTTCTTGCCGAAACGCCCGGCGGGAAGGACATGCGCGGTGAGGAAGTCAGGCTTGCCGGGAATGGCAGCGCCGCGCTCATCGGTGATCAACGCAACATGATGGCCGCGACGTTCCAGTTCGTGCGCCAGCGCAAAGGCAGGCGTCAGATGGCCGCCGGTGCCCCCGGCAGCCAGTACGAAATGGCGTGCAGATGCGGTCATAGGTCATCGTCCTTCTCGAAAGAGCCGCGGAAGTCCAACGGCTCGCGCTCGAGATAGGGGTTACGCCTCGTGACCGCCAGCAGCAGTCCCACGGTAAAGCAGATCGCCAGCGTGGACGATCCGCCGTAGCTCACCAGCGGCAAGGTCATACCCTTGCTGGGAAAGAGCTGCAGATTGACGAGGATGTTGATGAAAGCCTGCCCGCCGAACAGCGCGGTAAGGCCACTGGCGGCAAGGATGATGAACAGCCGGTCTTCCTCGACAAGGCGGATAAGCACGCGCAGCACGATGGCGAGATAGAGCAACACCACCAGGCCGCAAACGAGCAGGCCGAATTCCTCTCCGATCACGGAGAAGATGTAGTCGGTATGCGCTTCGGGCAGACGCATCTTCTGTTCGCCCAACCAGAAACCGCTGCCTGTCCAGCCGCCACCCTGCAGCGTGCGACCGGCGAGATCGACGTGATCGAATGCGGTCGGTCCGCCGAGGAAAGAGTCGATGCGATTGCGCGCATTGTCGTAGAACAGATAGGCTGCCAGCAGCAGCGCCAGCCCTGCTCCGGTCAACATGCCGATGCGCTGTAGGGGCAGGCCAGCCAGCATCACCATCACGAACCAGGCCCCGACAAAAAGTATGGCGCCGCCGAGATTGGGCTGGAGCATCATCAGCAGCACGATCATCCCGAGCAAGGCGCCTGATACGCCGATCACCGGAAGTTTGGGATCACGTAACTGCCACGAAAGGATCCACGCGAGCGTCATGGTGAAAGCCGGTTTGAGGAATTCGCTGGGTTGCAAAGAGATGCCGACATTGAGCCAGCGCCGCGCACCGTTCACCTCGTGACCGATGAACGGCACGAGGATGAGGCCGACCAGCATCAGCGCGGCCAGCGCAATGGAGCCGCGGCGCAGCAGATTGACCGGCAGCAGCGATGTTCCGATCAGGACGCACAGGCCGAGCAATTGCATCCGCACGTGCGCCCAGAAGAAATACAGATCGGGCAAGGTCACGCTGTCGGTCGAAAGGCGTCCTGCACTGGCGGGGGAAGCCGCCGCGACGGACAAGGTGCCGAGCAACATCAATGCAATTATGAAGCCAAGCAGCCAGCGATCGACTTCGCGCCACCAGATACGCAGCTCGCGCTTCCAGTCGCGCTTGATGCGCGGCCCGTGCGGCTTGCGGCTCCCGCGCTCACCAGGGCGGGGAATAAAGATGGGGCTGGTCGTCATGCCGCCGACCTCCCGTTGAATTCACTGGGCTTCCCATCAGTCGAACGATCACCGCCACAACCCAGTTCGATCACCAATTCGCGGAAAGTATCGCCGCGCACTTCATAATCGCGGAACTGGTCGAAGCTGGCGCAGGCCGGGCTGAGCATCACCACATCGCCATCGCGCGCGTTTGCGACTGCGCGGCGGACGGCCTCGGCCATCAATTCGCACCGGTCGACCGGAATGTTCGGTTCGAGGATTTCGGCAAACATGACGCCCGCTTCCCCGATAGTATAGGCGCGGGCGACATTGCCGAAAAACGGCGCGCAATCGTCGAGATTGTCTTCCTTGGCCAGTCCGCCGCATATCCAGTGAATGCGCGGGGTGCCGTCATCGGCGGGCGCGTAGGCTGCCAGTGCAGGAGCGGTGGACGCAGGGTTGGTCGCCTTGCTGTCATTGATGAACAGGATGCCGTTGCTCGTCGCGATGCGTTCCATGCGATGCGGCAGTCCGCCGAAGCTGGCGAGCCCTTGAAGCACCTGGTCGTGGGTAAGCCCCAGTTCCTGCACCAGCGCGGCAGCGATGGCGGCGTTCTGCAAATTGTGCGGACCTTGCAGGCTTGGCCATTCCGACTGGTGTGACGACCATGCATCAAGGTCGACGCACACGGCCCTGCCGGGCGCGCGGCGCGCGGTTTCAGCCTGTTGCACTGCGCTGGTCGGTGCATCGGCGCATCCGAACACGGCGAACTGTCCCGAACCCTGCATCGCAAGAAGCCGCCCCTTGGAAAAGGCATAGGCCGCAAAACCGTCGTAGCGGTCGAGATGATCGGGCGTGATATTGATGAGCGCAGCAGCCTCGCACGCCAGCGATCGCGTCAGGTCGATCTGGTAGCTCGACAGTTCCAGCACGTAGACACCGCCTTCAGGCAGCGGGTCTTCGGCAAGGATCGGAAGACCGATATTGCCGCCCATTCGTGTCGGGACACCGGCTTCGGCAAGAAGATGATGGACCAGCGCGGTCGTGGTCGATTTGCCATTGGTACCCGTTATGCCCACAACCCTGTGCGGCGGCAGCTCTGACCGCGCGAGCGCGAACAATTCGATATCGCCGATGATCGGCACGCCGGCCTTGGCGGCCCTTTCGGTCAGCGGATGGGTATTGAGCGGCACACCGGGAGAGACGATGATGGCATCGAACCCGACGAGGTCGATTTCCAGCGGATCGGCAATCGTGGCACGGCCTTCCAGCGGCCGTCGCGGTTCGCCCCGCCTGTCCCAAACGGTAACGTCGGCCCCGCTTTCGAGCAGCGACTCTGCCACAGCCATGCCCGAGCGCGCCAGGCCCAGCACCATGTAGCGCTTGGCTGCAAAGGCGCGCGCCGTAATCACCTTACCTTCAACGTCGCAAGACCCAGCACGGCGAGCACGATGGCGATGATCCAGAAACGGATCACGACCTTGCTCTCGCTCCAGCCGAGCTGTTCGAAATGGTGGTGGATCGGCGCCATGCGGAACACGCGCCTTCCGGTCCGCTTGAACCAGAATACCTGGATGATGACGCTCGCTGCCTCGAGCACGAACAGCCCGCCCACGATGGCCAGCACGATTTCGTGATGGCTGGCAACGGCGATGGCACCCAACGCGCCGCCCAGCGCGAGCGAACCGGTATCACCCATGAACACCGCTGCAGGAGGAGCGTTGAACCACAGGAAGGCAAGGCCCGAACCGATGATCGCGGCACACATGATAGCCAGTTCGCCCGCGCCCGGAACATGCGGGATGCCCAGATATTCCGAGAAGTCGACGCGCCCCACGAGGTAGCAGATGACGAGGAAAGCGGCTGCTGCGATCACCACCGGCATGGTCGCCAACCCGTCGAGCCCGTCGGTCAGGTTTACCGCATTGCCCGCCCCCACGATCACGACAGCGGCGAAGACGTAATAGAACCAGCCCAAGGGGATATATTCGTTGAACACGAAGGGGACATAGAGGTTGGTATTGATCTGGCTGACGATCAGATAGCTGGCGATACCTGCGACGATAAATTCACCCAGCAATCGAGCCTTGCCCGACAGGCCGTGATGGCTGCGCTTGGTGACCTTGTCGTAATCGTCGAGAAAACCGATCAGGCCAAACCCGATCGTGACGGCCAGACATGCCCATACGAAGGGGCTGGCAAGGTCCATCCACAACAGCATGGATATGGTAAGCGCGGTCAGGATCATCAGCCCGCCCATAGTGGGGGTTCCGACCTTCTTCTGGTGCGACTCGGGACCGTCCGCACGGATCGGTTGGCCCTTGCCCTGCCTCACGCGCAGCATGTTGATGAAGCGTGGTCCGATGATCAGGCCAATGAAAAGCGCGGTCATCATCGCCGCACCGGCGCGGAAGGTCTGATAACGGATGAGGTTGAACAGACCTTCGAAGTCGAGCATTTCGGCGAGAAAATAGAACATGTTTGCGCGCGCGGGCCCTTGTGTCAGCGTTTTCGGGCGGCGAAGTGATCAACCACACGGGAAAGCCCTACCGAATTGGAACCCTTGACCAGCACGGCGTCTCCGCCTGCCAATCCGAATTCCTGTAGCGCCGCGATGGCTTCACCCGCATTCTCGCAATGGGCAAAGCGGAGCGAATTGCCAAGCGTATCGCGAGGAAGTTTCCCCATCTCACGGGCGAGTGCTGTCATTTCCGCGCCGACCAGCACGGCAAAGTCGACGCCAGCTGCGGCCACGGGCTGTGCCAGCTGGGCATGGAATGCCTCGCCGAAGTCGCCAAGTTCCTTCATGCTGCCGAGCACCGCGACGCGCCTTGTCGCAGGCGTTTGCCCAAGTTGCTGCAAGGTTGCGCGCATACTGGCGGGATTGGCGTTGTAGCTTTCGTCGATCAGCACGGCATGGCCGCCCGGCACTTTGACGCTGAGCCGCGCGCCGCGCCCTTTCAGCCCGCCCATTTCGGCTAGCGCGAGTCCGGCAGCGCCGAAATCGCCGCCGGCCGCATGGACAGCGGCCATGACGCAGAGCGAATTGTCGATCCAGTGCTCACCCGGCTCGGCCACGGTGTAGCAAAGCCCGATATTGCCCATTGCTGCGGTGACGAGCGCGCCGCCATTGTCCTGCGGCACCGCATCCATCAGCCGCATATCGGCATGGGAAGCGCGTCCAAAGCTGATGACCCTCGCACCCAGTTTGACCGCCGTATCGCGCAACAGCTCGAAATGCTCACTATCGGCGGGGATAACCGCCGTTCCGCCCGGCTCCAGCCCACCGAAGATTTCGGCCTTGGCAGCGGCGATTGCCTCCATGCTGCCGAGGTTCTCGATATGGGCAGGGGCAATCGTGGTGATGACGGCGACATGCGGGCGAACCTGCACGGTAAGGTCGGCGATTTCGCCTGCATGGTTCATGCCCATTTCGAACACACCGTAGCGGCTGCGCGCAGGCATGCGTGTCAGGCTGAGCGGAACGCCGACATGATTGTTGTAGCTGCGGACCGAGCGATGCGCACAGCCCCTGCTGGCGCGCTCTAGCGAGGTAAAGATCGCCTCTTTGACGCCGGTCTTGCCCACCGATCCGGTAACACCGACAACCCGTGCGGATGTCCGATTGCGCGCCGCATGGGCCAGTGCGTGCAAGGCGGTGGTGGTATCCTCGACCAGAATGTGCGGATAGTTGACCGGGCGATCGACGATGGCAGCGGCGGCGCCATTGGCAAAGGCTGCATCGAGGAAGCGATGCCCGTCCATCGCCTCTCCCTTGAGCGCCACGAACAGGTCGCCTGCCTGCACGTCGCGGCTGTCCATTTCGACGCCGCTAACCTGAAATTCACCATAAGCGGTCCCGCCTGTAGCGGCGGCGATCTCGCCAGCCGACCACAGCGCAAGACGCACCGTATCGCTGCGCAGGCGCGGCCAGGCCAGGGCTTGTGCGAGCGCGGTCATTGCGCCCCGTCCGCTGCAAGCTCGGCAGCGCATTCGCGCGCAACGGTCACGTCATCAAACGGCAACACCCGCATATTCTCTCCCGATCCCACGATCTGTCCCTGTTCATGTCCCTTGCCCGCGATCAGCACGATGTCGTCGCGGCCTGCCTCTGCGATTGCGGCGGCAATGGCCTCGCGCCGCCCCCCGACTTCACGCGCCCCGTGCGCTCCGGAAAGCACCTGCGCGCGAATGGCCGCCGGGTCTTCTCCGCGAGGATTGTCGTCCGTCACGATCACGAGATCCGATCCGGCCATCGCCGCTTCGCCCATCGGCGCACGCTTGCCCGTGTCACGATCCCCGCCCGCGCCGAACACTGTAATCAGGCGACCCGCAACATGAGGTCGCAGCGCTGCGATCGCGGCGGACAAGGCATCGGGCGTATGCGCATAATCGATATAGATCGGCGCGCCTGACGCAGCGATGACCGCGCGTTCCAGCCGCCCGCGTACCGGTTGCAACCGTGCAACCGCATCGAAGACCTGCGCAGCCGCGCTACCGGTGACCAGCGCAAGGCCAGCAGCGGTCAACGCGTTGGATACCTGGTAAGCGCCAATCAGCGGGAGCCGGAGGCGATAGGTTTCGCCTGCGTGCTCGACCTCCAACTCCTGCCCCAACTGCGTGGCGGTCCGGGAAAGGATGCGGATATCATTCCCCTTTTCGCCAACAGTGAACAGCTTGAGGCCGCGCTCGTTCGCGACATCGCAGACACGCTGTGACCATTCATCGTCGGCCCAGACAACCGCCGCGCCGCCATCATCGACCACTTCGCCGAACAGCCGCATCTTGGCCGCGAAATAGTCTTCCATATCGGCATGATAATCGAGGTGATCGCGGCTCAAATTGGTGAAGGCACCAGCGGCAACCGGCAGGCCTTCATTGCGATATTGCGAAAGGCCATGGCTCGAAGCCTCGTAGGCGACATGGGTAACACCTTCGCGCGCAAGTCCGGTGTTGTTGCCGAGGAAGGTGACGATATCGGGCGTGGTGAGGCCAGTGGACACGCTTTCGTCGGGCGTGGTGACGCCAAGCGTGCCGATGCTCGCGGCACGCAGACCGCACATGCGCCAGATCTGGCGAGTCATCTCGACTGTCGAGGTCTTGCCGTTGGTGCCTGTTACGGCGACCACGACTTCGGGCGTCGGACGGAAATAGCGTGCGGCCAATTGTGCGAAGAGCTTGCGCGGTGTGGCATCGGCAATGTGCAACGCGCCCTCGACCTTGGCTTCTGGACGCGCAACCACGGCGACGGCGCCACTGGCGATCGCGGCGGGGATGAAGTCCTCGCCATTCACGACCGCGCCCTGGAAAGCACCGAAGACATTGCCCGGAGCGACCTTGCGATGATCGATCGCGAAACCGGTCAGAACCGTGTCACCCGCATTTCCCGCATCAATGGCTATGGTCTTGGCAAGATCGGCCAACCGCATCAGTTAACGTCCCCGACCAGCGGACGCAGGTCAGTCAGATCGATATCGCGGTGGGCATCGGGCATCACGCCCAATTGCGGGCCGATACGCGGGACAAGGCGGCCCACGATGGGGGCAGCGTTCCATGCTGCGGTGCGCTGGTAGGAACTGGCGACCGTACCCTGCGGCTCATCGAGCATGGCGATCACGACGTAGCGCGGATTGTCCATCGGGAAGGCTGCTGCAAAGGTCGAAACCAGCGTAGTCTGGCGATAGCCGCCGACACCGGGCTTTTCTGCACTGCCGGTCTTGCCGCCAACGCGGAAGCCCGGCGCATCGGCATTCCGGCCCGTGCCATAAACCGCGATCATGCGCAGCAACTGGTTCATCCGTGCGCTGGTGCTGGCACGGAACACCCGGCGACCGCGCGGAGCTTCGCCCGGTGCGATCCGGTGGAGCGTTGCCGGACGCCAGATGCCGCCATTGACCATCGCCGCATAGGCGCTGGCAAGATGCAGCGGAGTGACCGAGATGCCGTGACCGTAACCCACTGTAATCGCGCGAATACGCTGCCAACTACCCGAGGCCCAGAGCGGGAAGCCGCGGGCAGGCAGTTCGATATAGGGCCGCTCGTTCATGCCCAGCTCGACCATGTAGGAGCGCAGCGTTTCGGCCCCCATTTCGTCGACGATATGGCCGGTGACGATATTGCTCGAATGGATCAGCATCTGCGGCGTGTTGAGCGTCGCACCCAGCGGATGGGAATCGCGGATCGTGTGTCCCTGCACCTTATAGGGTGTGGCACTGTAGCGGCGCGACAAGTCAGTGATTGCGCCGCTGTCGATGGCCGCTGCAACGGTCAGCGGCTTGAAGGTGGAGCCCAGTTCATAGACCTGGTTGGTGACACGGTTGAACGCCGGTGCGGTGATGCCGCGATCATGCTGTTCCTGCGTCACCCGCACATCCGAGGATTCGACCTGGTTGGGATCGAATTCGGGGAGCGAAGCCAGTGCAAGCACTTCGCCGGTGTCCACATCGAGCACGATGCCCGCTGCACCCACCGCATTGACCGACAGCATCCCGCGCCGCAATTCGTCTTCCAGCGCGCCCTGCACGCGCATGTCTATGCTGAGCGCAACCGGCTCGGCACGGCGCGCCGGGTCGAGCAGTCGGTCGTTGAGCACTTGCTCCATGCCTACCCGGCCATCGCCGTCTGCTGCGACATAGCCGAGCACGTGCGCGGCAAGCGAGCCTTGCGGATAGTGGCGATCTTCTTCCTGCGGCAGCTCGAGTGCGAGTTCGCCGATATGCATGACCTTGTTGGCATCTTCAGGCAGGACGCGGCGGCGCAGATAGCCTGGGCGACCCGAAGCCAGCTGCTGCGTTACTTCATAGGTATTGAGGTCGGGGAAAATTGCCTTGAGTTCCTGCGCCACGGCTTCAGGCGAACGGACCAGCGGCGGGCCACCTTCGTTGCCTTCGGTCATGGCGGCAGGATTGTACCACAGGGCATAGGCAGGAAAAGCGCGCGCGAGTGGCACCCCATTGCGGTCGGTAATCTCGCCGCGCGGAGGCAGGAGCGCGTCGGCCATGCTCTGCTGCGCCGGTCCGGGCTGGACCAGCCCGACGAAAGCGATCTTCACCAGCGCGGCAAGCGCGACAAGGACGAAGACCACGATGACAAGCAAGAGGCGCAGGCGTGCGATCAGCAGCGAGCGCCGGCGCTGGTCGACCAGCCCGGCCTGCCCGGCAATAATCGTACGCGGTACAGCGTAGGCGTTCACCGCTGGGCAACTCCCACGCTGGCTTCGGCGATCCCGGCAATAGGAACGCGCAGCGGTCCGGGCGCGATGGTCACGGCCAGTGCTCCATTGTCTTCACGTTCTTCCTCGAGCAGATTGGCCTTGATCGGCCGACCCGTGAGCGGGGATACGATTTGCGGGAATGCAGGAACATCCTCACCCGAACGCAGGCCCGCCAGGCGGATCGGCGCCGGTGCGCCTTCGGCAGGTGCGCTGCCATACTGGGCAAGCTGGCGCGGGCTGTTGATGAACTGGTCCGCGGTCGGAGACTGGAAGCCGAAATCGACGCGGTTCCAAGCGGCGAGCTGCACCTGGTTGGAGCGGGTCAGAAACTCGGTTTCGAGCAGCATGTTCTGTTCTTCGAGCGAAACGATCTGGCGCTCGGCCCGTACCACCTCGGCGTGCACCGCGGTAACCTTGATGTGCAGCAGCGCGTAGAGCGCGAGACAAGTGCCGAGCGCCGCAAACCAGCCGATGCGACGGAAACCGCGCAATCCGTTATTGGTCATCTGGTTCATGCGACATTCTCCCGGGCAGGTGCGGCAGTGCGTGTCGCGGCGCGTAATGTGGATGATCGCGCTCGCGGGTTGCGGGCGATTTCGGCGGCAGAAGGCCTGATCGCCTTGCTCAGTTGCCCGAAGCGCGGGGAAGGGGCTGTCCGCGCTTCGGGCAGGTGACGCGAGCCGCGCGGGTTCATGTTCGCGGCATCGCGGAGGAAGGTCTTCACGATACGGTCTTCGAGGCTGTGAAAGCTGACGACGGCCAGGTGACCGCCCTCGCCGAGCAATTGTTCGGCGGCGTTCAGGCCCGCGTGAAGCTCGTCCAGCTCGCCATTCACATGGATGCGGATGGCCTGGAAACTGCGCGTCGCAGGGTCCTTGCCGACGCCCGATTTGTAGCGCAGCGCACGGCGGACAACATCGGCCAGCTCGCCGGTGGTGGACAGCGGACGCGCAGCCACGATGGCGCGCGCGACGCGGCGCGACTGGCGTTCCTCGCCATAGCGGTAAAGAACGTCGGCGATGTCGCCCTCGTCAGCCTCGTTGACGAAATCGGCCGCTGTCGGGCCGGATTGGCTCATCGTCATGTCGAGCGGGCCATTGCTGGAGAAAGCAAAGCCACGTTCCGGCTGGTCAAGCTGCATCGAGGACACGCCGATATCCATCGTGATACCATCGACCTGCGCGATGCCGGCTTCGGCCATGCTCGCAACCATTTCGGAAAAGCGGCGCGGGTGGAGCACAAGGCGGGGGGCATCGCCTTGTGTCTCCGGCCATTGCTGGCCCGCCGAAATCGCGTCGGGGTCGCGATCGAACGCATGTACGGTCGCGCCAGCATCGAGCAAGGCGCGGGTATAGCCGCCCGCGCCGAAGGTCGCGTCGATGATGACGTCGCCCGGCTGCGGTGCGAGTGCTTCGATGACTTCGTCGAGCAACACGGGAATGTGGGGTTCGGCCGCGGTCATTTGCGCTTGGCCTCTGCCTTGGCCATTTCGGAACGGCACTTGGCCTGCGGACCGCGGAAGCTGGATCCTTCCTGCGCCAGCAGAACCTGCGGGTTCCACATGGTGATGAATTCGCCCACGCCCTGGAAATAGAGCGCGTCGGACACGTCGAACATGCCAATGACGGTATCGGGGAGGACGAAACGTCCGCTCTTGTCGAAGGGGACTTCTTCGAAATCCCACAGGTTGAGCATCATCTCGTCGCGGTCGAATTCCTTGCCCAATTCGGTGGCAATACGCTGTTCGCGATCGAGGATATTGTCGAACTGGTCCTGGCGGTCGAGGCCGAACCCCGTGAGGCATGGCCATTTGGCATGCTGGCCGATGCACAATGTGCGTTCGCCGGTGATTTCGAAGATGCGGTTGCGCAGCTTGGGCGGCAGGACGAAGCGATCCTTCTCGCCGCGAAGCGAAAAGCCCTGCCCTCCATATCCTGTCGGCCGCTGCGGCACGTCCCAAACCCCTCGCTCAAAAGCTCCCTTCCGGACACACCTTCCCCGCATCCAGCCGCGCGGAAACGCAGACAGATGGCCCGATAGTGGGCGCAGCACGGTTGGCTTGTCCGATGGAAGGAATGAATAACGCGGGTTAACGCGGGATGGAAGGGGAAATTGCGGGAAATTGTGGGAGAATGGCGTAAACCATTGATTCTATTGGGGCGGATTCTCCCCATTTGCGCCATGCCAGTGTGCCGCCTCACTCACGAATTCTGGCGGATTTCCGTCGTTTCCGCCCGTGACCTCCGGCGATTCTGCGTGAATTCCCGTATTTTCCCGCATTTGTGGAAAAATCCGCGCCAGCAACGACTCGAGACCCGACTCGGCGTGCGGATAAGGGCCTGCGGCATCAAGAATGGCGGCGTCCGCCATGATCAGCACTTGCCCTTGATCGATCCGGCAGTCGGCGAGCAGGCCTGACAATTCAAGCTGGCAGCCCCCGTCTCCAGCAAGAAGCCTGAACGTGCCCGACGAGTCGATCGGCAACATCTGTCCGTCATGGTCGATATTGTGCAGTCCGCCGCCCAGCGCATGATTATATTCTTCCAGGTCCAGTCCCCAGTGGGTCAGTATGGGCGACAGCAAGGCGACATCCTGCGGGCGACGACGGTCACCGATGTGAAACCGCGATTCCCCGGTCATCCACGGGTCGGCGAACAGCAGCAGCCGTCCACCTTCGCGCACCCAGCTATCCAGCGCGACATTCTCTTCCCCGCTCAAGCCCCGCGGTTGCGCAAGCAGCAAATAGCGGTGCGGCGCGAGCGCATCTTCGGAGAGGTAATCGAGTGGGGCGAGTTCGGCGCGTCGCTCCAGCACTTCGCGCGCCCAGTGCGCCGGTGCGGTGCCAGATAACAATTCGTCGAACCCGGCCGCTTCGCCCCAATAAATGGGGATTGTGCCCATCAGGGCGATAACCGGCTCGCCATCGCGATCCTGCGCGGCGGGATCGTCTTGCGCAAGCGCGGGCATTCCTGACAGCGCGAGCAGCAATCCGGCACAAATGGCCTTACTGGAGCGGAGCATTCTGCACATTCGACGGAGGAGGCACATCGCCGGTCGGATCGGTTGTGGGCGCGGTAGGCGTCGCAACAGGTCCGGCAGGCAATTGCGGGGCCACGCCGGCATCGACCAGCGGATCGCTCGGCGCGCTCGTGGCCGTGGCCACGACGGTAGGCGCAGCTTCGGGAACGGCGTTCGCCTCTGTTTCCTGCGCGCGGCTGTTGACGATATCGGCCAGCGCAATCACCAGCACCATCATCATGACCCCCGCACCCCCGATCTGGAGGCGCTGGAAACGTTCCTGTCGCGTGCCACCCAAGGGCACGGTCAACACTTCTGCCGGTGCCGATTCGGTGTCGGGCGCAGCAGGACGGGGCCGAAGCAGATCGCGCGGGTCGAGAACCATGACCGCAATCCTACAAGATCAAGATGAACCTAGCCAGTCGAATACCGGCAGTCCCTTTTTTGCCAGCCACTCTGCATTGTAGAGCGTGGAGAGATAGCGGAACCCGCTATCGCACAGCATGGTCACGACACGTGCATCCTCGCGCCCATCGGCCACCAAATGCTGGCCGAGCGCCACGGCGCCTGCCACGTTGATGCCCGAGGACAAGCCTAGGCACAGCCCCTCTTCACGCAGGAGCCGTGCGACCCAATCCATGCCTTCCTCGTCGGAGATGCGGAATTGTGTGTCGATCGGCGCATCTTCCAAATTCGCGGTAATGCGGCCCTGCCCGATGCCTTCTGCTACGGATGAGCCTTCGGACTTGAGTTCTCCGTTGGCGTAATAGCTGAACAGCGCCGCACCGTGCGGATCGGTCAAAGCGATGCGGATGTTTTCATCCTTAGCCTTCAGTCCCATGCCCACGCCAGCCAGCGTGCCGCCAGTACCCACGGCACAGGTGAAACCGTCCACGCGGCCATCCATCTGTTGCCAGATTTCCTCTGCCGTGCCCTCGATATGAGCGCGGCGGTTGGCGACATTGTCGAACTGGTTGGCCCAGATCGCGTTCTCGGTTTCCTCGGCAATCCGCCGGCTGGTATGAACGAAGTGGTTTGGATCGGCGAACTTGGTCGGCGGAACGGTGACAAGCTGCGCACCGAGAGCGCGCAAGGTGTCCATCTTTTCCTTGGACTGGTTGTCCGGCATCACGATCACGGTCTTGTAGCCCAGCGCATTGGCCACCAGCGCAATCCCGATACCGGTGTTGCCAGCCGTACCCTCGACCACGGTGCCGCCTGGTTTGAGCTCTCCGCGCGCCTCGGCATCGCGTACGATCCACAAGGCGGCGCGGTCTTTCACGCTGGCGCCCGGATTGGCGAATTCGCACTTGCCCCAGATCTCGCAACCCGCAGCCTCGCTGGGGCCGGACAGGAGGACGAGCGGCGTATTGCCGATGAGATCGAGAGTGTCGGTGCGCACGGGCGGGTTTGTCATGCGCACTGAATTAGGACGCGTTAGGCCCTAGCGCAACGCGAGAAGGTCTTGGGGTCGCGAAAGTCTGGCTACACAGGCAGTCAGACCATCCGTCCTTCAGTCTTCTTCCGCGATCGTAACTTTCAATCCGCTCAGGTCACCGGTGAACGGAATCTGGCACGACAGGCGCGAATTTGCGTCGCGATAATCGCTGGAATCGAGCAGGTCGTCCTCGTCCTCGCTCATAGCCGGTAGCTTGTCCTTGAATTCGGGATCGACATGCACGTGGCAGGTCGCACACGAACAGCAGCCGCCGCACAATGCCAGCAGCTCGTCAAACCCGTTGTCGCGGATGGCTTCCATCACGGTGAGGCCGTCTTCAACCTCGATAGTGCTTTCTTCGCCTGCGCGGTTGACGACGGTGAGCTTTGGCATGGATGTGTATTCCTCTGGTGAACTTCCCCGCGGCTGCTAGGGAAACGAACAAAGATTGGCAAGCATGGGCACGAGGACACGCGATGGGATTGACGGCAGGGCAGATCAAGTCGGCGCTAGATGAAGTGGCCCGTCGCGAGCCAGCCATCGCCCGTGCGCTGAAAGTCGCAGGCTATCCCGAAACGCGCATTCGGGACACCGGCTACAAGACCTTGCTTCGCACTATAGTGGGTCAGCAGGTGAGTGTCGCGGCAGCCACTTCGATGTGGAACAAGCTGGAGGCAGAACTGGGCGCGGATTTTACCCCCGCCTGCCTGCTCGAACGCGATTTCGACACGCTGCGCGCCTGCGGACTCTCGCGCCAGAAGCAGGGTTACGCACGGTCACTATGCGAATTGGTCCACGCCGAAGAACTGGACCTGACGAACCTTCCTGCTGACGATGAAGAGGCGATTGCCGAACTGACGCGCATCAAGGGCATTGGCCGCTGGTCTGCCGAAATCTACCTGCTGTTTGCCGAAGGCCGCCCTGACATCTGGCCCGCAGGCGATCTTGCCGTGATGGCCGGTATCGGCAAGATCCTCGGGCTGGACGAGCGGCCGGACGAAAAGGCCACTCGCGCGCTAGCCGAACCGTGGCGCCCGCATCGCGGCGCGACCGCGATATTCACCTGGCACTGTTACAACAATCCGGCGCTGTGAATCTCCCGGTCGAAAGTCCCGCGCTAGAAACGGAACCCCGCTGACACGCCCCATGTCGCTGGCGCGGCCCACACGCTGCCAATGCCCAGCGTGTTGAAGAGCACCTGCGACTGGTAGCGCTGGCCGGTGACGTTATCGCCATAGACCGCGAGCGAGAACCGCTCTGATGCATCGACCCATTCGGCCCGCAAGGTCAGCAATTCATAGCCGTCCTGGCGAAACTGCTGTTCGGGATCGAAAAAGAAGGACGAGGTATAGAACAGATTGCCCGACAGGTTGATGCTTCCGCTGCCATCCAGATCGATGGCGTAGCTCGCGCCGATATTGCCGGTGAATTCGGGTGAACGCTGCATCTTGAAACCCGATGCATCAATGGTTGTCTGCACGAGGGCGCCAGGACCGGCACCGCCCAATGACTGCGGTACGCACCAGAGTGGCGTGAGCGCGGCTGCAGCCGGGTCGCAGAAGCTGTAGAACGGTGCATTGGGGAAGGATTCGTAGCGCGCATGCGTCCACGCAGCCCCGCCGAAAATGCTGAAGCCATCAGCCGGGTTGATGCTGAACTGGCCTTCCAACCCGTAGATTTCCGACGATGCAGCATTGCGGATTTGCGCGGCCCCGCTTTGGAAGCTGGAAACCTGCAGATTTGTGTAATCGTAATAGAAGCCCGCGACGGAGAACGATGCCACCCGGTTATCGAACTTGTAGCCCAGTTCGAACGCATCAATTTTTTCGGGTTCGACCGGCTGCTGGGACAGGCCGCCGACATTCAGGATGCCCGCCTTGTAGCCCTGCGTATACGAAGCATAGATGCTCGATTGATCGTCCGGCTCAAAACGGACCACGAAGCGCGGCGTGAAGCTGTCGTCGGTCAGCTGGTCGACCGCAATCCGCGTGCCCGGCGTGCCGTTGAACGGTATCCTTTCGCCATTGGGCCCGGTGTAGAAGGTGGTGAACGGATTGGCCGTGAAATAGGCATCGTCCACGATATCGTGGCTGTACCGACCGCCCGCCGTGACAAACAGGCTATCGGTCAGTTGGTAGGTCAGGTCGACGAAGGCTGCGTAGCTTTCAGTGGTCGTGCTCGATCCGCCGAAATCGTTGAACGGTGACAGGCCGAATGACGCATCGACATCCCAAGTGTCGCGGTAGTTGAAATAGTTCAGTCCGGCGGTCCATTGCAGGCGCGAGCCCGGCTTGGAGTTGAGCAGGAATTCCTGCGACCAGTTCTCGTCGTCAACGCCAACGAAGATGTTGAAGAACGGCAGGGCGGTTGCGTCCAGATCGCCAAAGTAGGGCGTCTGGTCATTGCGGTACTGGCTGTAGGACGTCAGTTCGGCAAAGCCGAGATCGGCGCTGATGGTCAATTGCACACTGTCGGTGTTGGCCTCGAAGCTGACCGGCGGGTTGAGGAGAACGTCACCAGGTTCGGTGGCGAATGTACCTTGCGGCGCATAGAAATAGACCAGTGGCAGTCCCTGCGAGCTGGTGGCGCCGTATATGGCCTGCCCTGCTGGCGACACCATCGAGAGAAAGCCCGCTTCACCGCTTTCGTCGACATAGGCGTTCACCAACTGCGTCGTCGGGTTGGATGCTTCGGAATGGGTGAGGCGCAGCAATACCTCGACATTTTCAGTGAGTTCGGCCCTGATTCCGCCACGAATAGACCAGCTATCATATTCGCCGATATCTTCGCTGCCCGTAGTGAGATCGGTGAAATGCCCGTCGCCGCGGCGGAACTGGCCTTCCAGATCAACCGCGATTGTATCGCTTAGCGGACCGGTGACGTATCCCTGCGTTGAGATCGCACCGAAGCGGCCATGGCTGGCGCGCACTTCGCCGCCCGGCGTGAAGGACGGTTCAGCCGTGGTGAGCAGGATAGCGCCACCGGTGGTGTTTCGCCCGAATAGAGTGCCCTGCGGTCCCTTCAGCACCTGAATGCTCTCGACATTCAACAAATCGAAGTCGGAGACATATGTGTTCGGCTGGAAGAACCCGTCGACATAGATACCCACGTTCGGCCCGCCGCCCGATGTGGTGATCGCCGTGCCCACACCGCGGATCGTCGGCTGGACCGCCGGACCTTGGCTATCGAACCGCAGTCCGGGCGTCAGCTTGGTTATATCGGACAATCGCTCTACCCCCGCATTGGCGAGAAGGTCGCCATCGAGCACGGTCAGGCTGATCGGCACATCGACCGAAGCTTCATCGCGGCGCTGCGCGGTCACGAAAATCGAACCGACTTCGCTGTCGGAAGCTCCATCCTGATCGTCCTGAGCGAGTGCAGGCGTGAAACTGGCAGCGCTGCAAATGGCGGCAAATACTGCGGTCGAGACAAATTGGTGGCGCATTATAACCCCTCATCCGATTGCATTCGGCAGCAATCTCTTCGCTCAACATGCAGGGGTCGCAGCACGAAGAAAGCCAAATTCGACTTTCGCAGCCATCAATCGCGAGAGCGATCTGGCTAGGAGTGAGAATGCGGTGGCAAAGCGATTATGCAGAGGTGCAGGCTACATTGCTTTTTCGCCGCCAATACCTAACTCCCACCCCTCAATCCGGGAGAGAACATGACCACCGCAACCGCCACTCATTCCGCCGCCGACCGTATCGCGGACACTCCGCTGATCCCGCGCGATCATCTGTTCGGCAATCCAACGCGCTCGGGAGGCAAGATCAGCCCCGATGGCAAGTGGGTCAGCTGGATGGCACCGTGGGAAGGCGTGATGAACGTCTTCATGGCCCCGGCTGAAGACGAGACCGATGTGCGCCGCATGACAAGCGCCAAGGACCGCCCGATCCCGACTTATTTCTGGGCGCCCGACAGCCAGAGCGTGCTGTATATCCGCGACAAGGAAGGTGACGAGAATTACCTGCTTTACCAGGTCGATCTGGAAGGGAAGAACGAGAAGTGCCTGACCCCGTTCGATGACACGCGCGTCCAGATCGTCGGCGCGTCCGACACGATCAAGGACAAGCTGCTGCTGGGCCTCAACAACCGGGACTCGCGCTTTCACGATGTCCATATGCTCGATTTGACGACGGGCGATCTGACCTTGGTGTTCGAGAACAATGAATGGGCCGGGTTCGAAGCCGATGACAGCCTGATGCTTCGCTGGGCCGTGCGGCAGAATGCCGAAGGCGGCGCCGACATGCACGAGATCACCGATGGCGTGGTGGCCGACACTCCGCGTGAGGTGACAGGGCTGGACGATGCGCTCACCACCCATATGGCGGGCTACACAACCGACGGGTCGATCCTCTACTGGCTCGACAGCCGTGGTCGCGATACTGCCGCCCTGTTTGCCGAAGATACCGCAACTGGCGAGCGCACTCTGATTGCAAGCCATGACAAGGCCGATATCGGTGGAACCATGCGCGATACGAAGACCGGTGTGGTCCAAGCCTGGAGCGCAACCTATCTGCGTACCGAGCATCATCCGCTCAACGATGAGATCGGCAAAGCACTGGGTTGGCTACGCGATCGGCTCGATGGCGACTTCGGCGTGCAATCGCGCACTGATGACGACCGCCGCTGGCTGGTCTGGCACGACCCGCTGACCGGCCCCATCGCCAGCTACCTGTTCGACCGCGACGAGATGAGGCTGCGCCAGTTCTACGTCACCAAGCCCGAACTGGAAGGCGCACCGCTCCAGCCGATGCATCCGCGCGAGATAAAGGCGCGCGACGGACTTGTCCTGCCAAGCTATCTTACCCTCCCCCCGCAATGCGATGCCGATGAAGACGGAGTGCCCGACGCGCCCGTACCGATGGTGCTGGTGGTGCATGGCGGCCCGTGGGCGCGCGATGGCTATGGCTACAACCGCACCCACCAATGGCTCGCCAACCGCGGCTACGCCGTGCTGAGTGTCAACTTCCGGGGCTCGACAGGCTTCGGCAAGGCATTCATCAGCGCGGGCGACAAGGAATGGTCGGGCAAGATGCACGATGACTTGATCGACGCGGTCGATTGGGCGGTCGAGCAGGGCATCGCACAGAAGGACAAGATTGCCATCATGGGCGGTTCCTACGGCGGCTATGCGACGCTGGTCGGCCTGACGTTCACGCCCGATGTCTTTGCCTGCGGCGTCGATATCGTTGGCCCGTCGAACCTCGAGACATTGCTCGAAACCATCCCGCCCTATTGGGAACCGATGGTAAAGCAGTTCCACGAACGCATGGGTGATCCGACAACGCCCGAAGGCCTGCAGTTCCTCAAGGACATTAGCCCGCTCTACAAGGCGCGCGAAATCACCAAGCCACTGCTGATCGGGCAAGGCGCGAACGATCCACGCGTCAAGCAGGCCGAGAGCGACCAGATCGTGGAAGCCATGGAGCGCGAAGGCGTGCCAGTAACCTACGTGCTGTTCCCCGACGAAGGTCACGGCTTCCACCGGCCCGAAAACAACATCGCCTTCAATGCCATCGCAGAGAACTTCCTCGCCGAATGCCTCGGCGGACGCGCGGAACCTGTAGGCGACGTGCTTGAGGGTTCGACGGCAGATATCCGCACAGGGCGCGAACATGTCGGGCTCTAGATACGACCTGGAGCCTGCGCAGGCTTGAAATTAACAACAATGTCAGTAGTGGTAACGCCTGCACATCAGTGAAAGAGGCAACATGACCGACTACAAGAGCATTCTCATTACCGGCGGCGGATCGGGCATCGGCCGCGCCGTGGCGCAGCGGTTTTCGCGCGGCGGCTGGTTTGTCGGTCTGGCCGATATTGATGAAGCAGGCATGGCAGAAACGGGCGCCCTGCTTCCCGATGGCACTTGGTCTGCGCACAAGCTCGACGTGCGCGATCCCGAACAATGGGAGCGCGCGCTCAAGGATTTCCATGATGCTTGCGGTGGCCGCATTGATGTACTCGCCAACAATGCCGGTGTCCCGCTCGGAGGCAGACTGGTCGACCTGACGACAGAGGAAATCGACCGCACGCTCGACATCAATCTGACGGGCGTGATTTACGGAGCGCGGGCGGCCTATCCCTATCTCAAGGAAGCCGGACCGGGATCATGCCTTGTCAACACTTGCAGCGCGGCAGGCCTCTATGGCCAGGGTGGCATGACGATTTATTGCGCCAGCAAGATGGGTGTTCGCGCGCTGACCGAAAGCCTCGACATCGAATGGGCGCCCGACGGCATCCGCGTTACCGACGTCATGCCCAGCTATATCGACACGCCGCTGCTCGCCCAGTCGAGCCATGCCGGGAGCAACAAGCCGATCCGCGACAGCGTAAGCAATGCCGGGCTGGAATTCACTCCTGTCGAAGATGTCGCCGAGACATTCTGGCGCGCGGTGCATGGCGACAAGCTGCACAACCCTATTGGCAAGACCGCTCGCAAGATCGCGACCGCAGCGCGCTGGATGCCGAGCTATATCCGCCGCAAGTCTCGCGAACTTGCCAGCTCTGGCCTTAAGCCGATGGGTTGACGCGCCAGCCGCTCCCACAGATACCGGCAGCCGAGAGGAAACAGCCATGCAGAAGAGCATTTTCATCACCGGCGGCGGATCGGGAATCGGACGCGCCATGGCGAAGAAATTCGCAGACGAAGGCTGGTTCGTCGGCATTGCCGATCGCAACCAGGCCGGGATGGAAGAAACCAGCGCGATGCTGTCCGAAGGCCAGTGCCGGACATACAAGTTCGACGTGACCGACCGTGCCGCGTGGGACGATGCCTTGTCCAGCTTTACCCAGCACACCGGCGGCAGGCTGGATGTGCTCGCCAATAACGCGGGTCTGCCATCGGGTGGCCCGCTGACCGAGGTGACCCATGAAGAGCTCGACCTGCTGCTCGACGTGAACTTGCGCGCGGTTTTTTACGGCGCGAAAGCCGCTTTCCCCTATCTCAAGGCTGCTGCACCCGGCTCATGCCTGCTCAACACTGCCAGCGCCGCCGCTATCCACGGCATGGCCAACCAGAGCGTTTACGGCGCGACCAAGGCCGGCGTGAAATCGATGACGGAAAGCCTCGAAGCCGAATGGATGGAGTACGGTATCAAGTCACGTTCCATCATGCCGAGTTTCATCGATACGCCGCTGCTGCAGAACCCGCCCAACCGCAGCCGCAACACGCCGATCCGCGATTCGGTGATGAAGGCGGGCTTCGAATTCACCCCGGTCGAAACGGTTGCGCAGGAAGCGTGGAACGCGGTGCATGGTGATGCAACTCACGTTCTGGTGGGAAAGACCGCCAAGAAAATGAGCTTTGTCGCGAAGTGGTGGCCCGGCTATCTCAAGCGCCGCGCCAAATCGCTGGCCAAGGCACATGAAAAGAGCGAGGGTCGCCCAGCTTCGGCTGGCTAGAAGCTCAGCTCTCCGAAGCCAGTAACTGCTCGATCGACCGCGCCATCTTGATGTCGCGCATCGAAAGGCCATTCGCATCATGCGTGGTCAGTTCGATCTGCACCTTGTTGTAGACGTTGGACCATTCAGGATGATGATCCTCTTGCTCGGCAATCATCGCAACCCGCGTCATGAAGGCGAAGGCCTCGCTGAAATCGCCGAACTTGAACGTGCGGCTGATGGCATCGCCATCGCGGGTGAACGTCCACCCTTCCAGTCCCGCAACCAGCTCTTCCGCTTCAGATCGAGCCAATCCTTCAACTGCCATTATAAAACCCCAATTCTCGAGTGCTTGCCTATAACACAGTCCATGCCCTAACGCGGCCCGTGATGGAACCGTGCCGATTAGTCGCGACTGAACTGGCCTGCCGCCGCGGCGACCGGGTGCTGTTTTCAGGCCTCTCGCTGGCACTGGAAGCGGGCGAGGCGCTGCATGTCACCGGACCCAACGGCACCGGCAAATCGAGCCTTATTCGCATCCTTGCAAGGCTGCTGCGCCCCTATGCAGGGCAAGTCGAGCATCAAGGTTCGCTGGCGCTGGTTGACGAGCGACTGGCGCTGGACGAGCACCTGCCACTGGGCCGCGCACTTGCCTTTTGGCAAAATCTTGACGGCTGCAGATCGCCCGGCGCTGCATTGCATATGCTGCAATTGGAAGACCTGCTGGAAGTGCCCGTGCGTTTTCTCTCGACCGGGCAACGCAAGCGTGCCGCCCTCGCCCGCCTGCTTAACGGCGGACGAAGGATCTGGCTGCTCGACGAGCCATTGAACGGGCTGGATAGCCAGGCACGGGGCGCAGTCGAGGCCTTGCTGGCGCTCCATTGCGGTGGTGGCGGTATCGCGCTGGTCGCCAGCCACCAGCCAATTGCGCTTCCGGGCAAGCAAAGCTTGCACCTGCCGGATTTCGCGACATGAGCGTGCTTGCAACCCTGTTGCGCCGCGACCTCGCGGCCTTGCTGCCCGGTTCGGCGCGCGGCAATTCGCTGCTGCCGCTGCTGTTCTTCCTTGCCGTGGCCATGCTATATCCCTTTGCCATCGGGCCTGAGCCGCAATTGCTGGCCGCGACCGGTGGCGGAGTGATCTGGGTGGCCGCCCTGCTCGCCGCCATCCTTCCGCTCGACCGGCTGCTTGCGACCGATGTCGAGAACGGCTTCTTCGATCAATGGACCTTGCGCGGTATTGCCGAGGAGGTTGTCGTGGCGGTGCGGCTGCTGGCGCACTGGTTAAGCTTTGGCCCGATCATCATTGCTGCGGCAATTCCCGCCAGCGCACTGGTCGGGATGGACGGGGAGACCTTGCGCATCGTCCTGATCGGCCTGCTCGCCGGTACACCGGGCCTTGCCGCCATCGGCATCATCATCGCGGCTGTGACAGTTGGCTTGCGCGGCGGTGGTGCCGCGCTTTCGGGTCTCTTGATGATCCCGCTAGCAGTGCCGCTACTGATCTTCGGTGCCGGGTCGCTGTCGAGCGGCGGTGAAGGCGGGCTGGCGTTGACCGGAGCGATCAGCCTGGTGCTGGTGGCGATCGCGCCCTTCGCAGGCGGCGCGGCGATCAGGGCTGCGCGGGAGGGCTAGCGCGGATCAATACGGCGGGTGGTAGTCATCGCGACGCAAAGTCAGCATGTAATCCGCCAGCAACTCAGCTTCGTCCTGCTCGAGATAGAAATCCATCTGGTCCGGATAATTGTGCGCCTCGGTCAGCCACGTCAGCAGCGTTTCGCGAGTCAGACCGGGCGTATTGGCGATCACCGCCCATTCGGGAGCCTGCGGATTGGCCGACAAGCCATAGGGTTCAACCATGTGGCATCCCCCGCAAGCCGCCTGCGCCAGCGCCCGGCCTTCATGCTGTTCATAGGCTGACTGCGGCGCGGCGTGCTGGCAGGAGCTTAGCAGAAGGGAAGAAAGGGCAAGAATGGCGGGGCGTGAAATTGGCATGGGCGACTACTCCTAAAGGTACGACCATCTTGCCCGCATTTTCAGCCGCACGCTTTGCGCCAGATCAAATGCGCCCAGCAAAGTTCCCTCATCCAAGACAAAACAGCCTCCATCCGCTATCCCAATTCTGGGTCGCGAATCAGTGAGGAGGATTTCCATGAGGAAATTGATTCCGGCGATAGCTGCCGTCGCGTTGCTTGGCGCGTGTACCGAAGTTGAAGAAGCAGACCCGGTGGTTGAAGAAACGGCCGACGCAGAATCCATGACCGACGCCAATGGCGAGACAATGGAAGCATATCTGGGCGAATGGGACGTTACCTACCCTGACGGCACCACAGGCGTAACCACCAACAATGCCGACGGCACCTATTCAGCGGTGCTGCCAGACGGATCGACGATCGACGGAAATTGGACTTTCGGTGCGGATGAATCGTGCTGGGTACCGAATGCCGAAGGCGTGGAACCGGCTTGCTACGCGGTGGGTGCTGCCGACGAAACCGGCGCACGCGTCCTGTCCATGGCCGATGGCACGAGCATCACCGTCAGTCCGGTCGCGTCTTCAGACACAGCTGAATAGGCAAACCGACAGCGCAGGCGGCGGTCGCATTGGATCACCGCCGCGCCTGTCACCTTGTCGGTCAGCTGTAAGGCGGCTTGTGCAACCCGGTCGGCGACGAGGTGAATATCTCTGCGCCGTCTTCGGTGATGCCGATCGAATGTTCGAACTGCGCGGAAAGCGATTTGTCACGCGTCACCGCGGTCCAGCCATCGTTGAGCAGTTTCACATGCGGACGACCGAGGTTGATCATCGGTTCGATGGTCATAAACATGCCGGCTTTCAGCTCCGGCCCCGTGCCCGCGCGTGCCGCGTGGACGACTTCGGGTGCATCGTGGAACAGACGGCCAAGCCCGTGTCCGCAGAAATCGCGCACCACGCCGTAACGGTGGCGCTCTGCGATCTGCTGGATGGCAGCGCCAATATCGCCCAGCCGCGCGCCCGGGCGAACCTGGGCAATGCCTGCCATCAGGCACTCGTAAGTGACCTCGACAAGCTTCTTCGCCTTCAGCGGTACATCGCCGACGAGGAACATGCGGCTGGTGTCGCCATGCCATCCGTCGAGCAGCGGTGTCACGTCGATGTTGACGATGTCCCCGTCCTTCAGCTTCTTGTCGCTGGGGATGCCATGGCACACGACATGGTTGATCGAGATGCAGCAGCTATGGGTATAGCCGCGATAGCCCAGCGTTGCAGGAACCGCACCGCCATCGAGCGTCATCTCGCGGACAACCGCGTCCAGTTCTGCCGTCGTGACGCCGGGCTGCACCCGCGTCGCCATCTCGTCCAGGATGCGTGCGGCCAGCTGGCCGGCCTTGCGCATGCCTTCAAACCCTTCGGGTCCGTGCAGTTTGATCGTGCCGTCCCGATAGACGGAGGTATCACCCGATACGTGTTGATATTGCGTCATGGAAATCCATGTAGCGACTGGAACGGCCAATTGCGAGCCGGACCTTGCCTGCCCTAGTTGCGGACCGTGAAATCCTCGCGATATGCAGGGCGCACGATGGCCAGCAGGTCCTCATCCATATCGAAGGTAAATTCGTAGGAGCCTTCCGCATAAGGCCCCGCCAGATAGGGCGCTATCTGTATGCCGATACGGTCGAATGTCCGGCCGTTGGTGGATGCGAGCAGCAGATTGGTTTCATCGGGCTTGATGCAGGCATCGAAGGAATCAGTCGAACCTTCCTCGATCGGCGTTCCGCGTCGTTCTTCGCGTTCCGCATTGAGAGCACCGCACAGGCGCTCCCCAAGAGCTTCATCCAGCGCCTCGGGTGAAGTGAAGAAGGCGATAGGCTCCAGCGTGCGGTCGTTTTGCTTGTCCCACACGATCGTGTCGAACCCATAATTGGGATGCGCGCCGCCACGGTAGCTGTCGAGCGCTGCCGACAGGCTCAGCCAGCGCGGGAGATCGGCAATGACTTCCCAGCTTGTCCCGCTGGAATACTTGTTGAAGGGAAAACCGTTGTCGCGAGCCTGTGCGCGTCCGCGCGCTGATTCGCCTGCCAGCGACTGGCGCTGCCGGTCCAGCCGCCGATCAAGCCACGCCGCGAGACCCGGCAGATCGCCCGCCGCCTTCGGATAGCTGTATTCGAAACGGAAATTGTCATTTTCCTCGATCACTTCGCGGGCGCCACCGATGGGCGTTTCTTCACCGTTTATGTTGCCGCTTCCGGGCGTATTCGACGGGTCTGGGGTATCGGCTGAGCCAGGGGTTTGCGAGTCATCGGGATTGCCCCCGCCGGAGGACAGATCGCACCCTCCCAACAGCAGCGCCGGGGAGAACAGCAAAACCACAATTCGAATGAATCGTCGGATCATCACACCCGAGCCTTTCCAAATGCGAACGAAAACGGCAAGCGTTATTCTATGAGCATTGCAGACAATTTGATCCAGCCGGATCGCGGGCAGGAAGCCGTTGCGATCCACCTCGTCAACAAGGAAACCTTCGACAGTTTCGCAAAAGGACTGAGCGGCCCCCAGCGTGCCGCAATCGCTGCGCAGAAGTTTTCTGGCGGCGGTTACCAGACCGCAATCGTGCCCGATGGTGATGGATGGTTCGCTGTCGGCGGGGTTGCCGACCCGGCAGAACTGTCCAGCTGGTGTCTCGCCAAACTGGCAGAGAGCCTGCCCGCCGGAACCTACCGTCTGCATGGCAGCCAGCCCGGCCCCGCGTTGCACGGCTGGCAGACCGCGCAATATACATTTGAACGATACGCCAAGGATGAGGAGGCCGAAGGCCCGCGCATCCTGCTGACCGAAGATGTCGCCAAGATCGACCTTTCGGTGGCAGAGGCTGTCGCCGCATGCCTGGTCGCTGACCTGGTGAATACTCCGGCTGAGGACATGGGTCCGGCCGCACTCGAGGCCGAGGCCGAGCGGATTACCAAGGCGCACAAGGCCAAGCTGGAAGTCGTGCGCGGTGACGCGCTGGAAACCGGTTATCCGATGATCCACGCCGTTGGCCGAGCTGCGGATCGCAAGCACGCTCCGCGCCTGCTGCATTTCACCTGGGGCAAGGAAGACCACCCGCGCGTAGCCATCGTTGGCAAGGGAGTGACTTTCGATTCAGGCGGTCTAGACGTGAAATCGGCGACCGGCATGAAACTGATGAAGAAAGACATGGGCGGCGCGGCCCATGCGCTGGCGCTGGCCGAACTGATCATGAAGGCTGGACTGAAGGTGCACCTGCATTGCGTCGTACCCACGGTCGAGAACGCGATCGCGGGCAATGCCTTTCGTCCGGGAGACGTGCTCGACAGCCGCAAGGGGCTCACCGTCGAAATCGGCAACACCGATGCCGAAGGTCGCCTGATCCTGGGCGATGCTCTGACCTTGGCAAGCGAAAGCGACCCTGAACTGATTATCGATTTCGCCACCCTCACGGGGGCCGCACGTGTGGCTGTCGGCCCTGACCTGCCCGCGCTCTTCACACGAAGGGACCAGACCGCGGACCAACTGATCGAGGCTGGCCGCGCTCATGACGATGCGCCGTGGCGCCTGCCGATCCACGAAGCCTATGGCGAATGGCTGAAATCGGACATTGCCGACATCAACAATGCCCATGGCAACGCCTTTGCCGGTGCCAGCGTGGCGGCATCCTTCCTCGACAGGTTTGTCGGAGAGGATATCGACTGGGCGCATTTCGATACTTTCGCTTGGCGACCTTTCGCCAAGCCGGGCAGGCCCAAGGGCGGCGCGGCACTGGGCCTGCGGGCCGCCTTCCACGCACTACGCGGACGCTATGGCTGACAGGTTTTTGCGCCCCGATGCGCCTTGCCCGCGTGCCTTGGGGTGTATAAGCGCGCTTCTGAATTCATACTGATCGAACAAAACAAAGGGTGGCCGATTGAGCCGAGCTGAAAACACTACCGACGCCAGCCAAGCGCCCAACCACGGGCAGGGACCATATGTTCTTTCCGGACCTTCCGTGCGGCCGGATCCGCGCAAGGTGCCGATCCGCGGCGACCTGGCGCACATCGGGCTCGCCGGGAAGTATTTCGTACCACATTATGCGGTGCCACAGCCGCGCACTGTCATGCCGGGCGGTGCTCCACTGCTCGCCCAGCCATCCGAAGACGCGGAAGAGCTGTGCATCCTGATGGAAGGCGACAGTTTCGAAGTGCTCGATGTCACGGGCAAATGGGCTTGGGGATGCCTCTCGCTCGATGGCCCTGTCGGCTATCTTCGGGCAGACCGGCTGGAGACCATCGAATAATGGCTCATACGGTCTTCATCGACGGTGCAGAAGGCACGACCGGGCTCGAGATCGTGGACCGGCTTGAGCAGCACGACGCTTTCGAGCTGGTGCGGCTCAGCAACGCCGAGCGCAAGGATATCGACTGTCGGCGCGCCGCGCTCAACTTCGCCGATTTCGCGATCCTGTGCCTGCCGGACGATGCCGCGCGCGAAGCCGTCGCCCTGCTCGACGAAGACGCCGGCACCCGCATTATCGACGCCTCCACCGCGCATCGCAATGCATCGGGCTGGATTTACGGTTTTCCCGAACTCGTCGGGCCGAGCGTGATCGCAGGTGCCGCGCGGGTGGCCAATCCGGGTTGCTACCCTACCGGCTTCCTTGCGCTGGTCGCACCGCTGGTGCGCGCGCGACTGCTGCCGCGTGACTGGCCCTATACCGTTAACGCCGTGTCCGGCTATTCCGGCGGCGGCAAGTCGCTGGTCCAGCGTTTCGCCGAAGAACCCGATATCGCCTATCGCGCCTATGGCTTTTCGCTCGATCACAAGCATCTGGAAGAGATGCAGAAGAAGGCGGGGCTGGCGCACCAGCCGGTGTTCGCTCCCGCTGTAGTCCCTGCATTCCGCGGTATGCTGGTCGAAGTGCCGCTTGCCATCGCGGCCATGCGCTCCGCTGCGGAACCGGACAAGCTGCGCGAAGAGCTGGCGAGGTATTACGAAACATCCGCCCTCATCACCGTGCACGACGACGAAGAGCCACCCGCAGAATTAATATTGCGGACCGATTCCGCGCCGTCGGACCGGCTCGACCTGTGGGTTTTTGCCGATGCCCAGGGCCAGACCGCCCGGCTCGTCGCGCGGCTCGACAATCTCGGCAAGGGCGCCAGCGGGGCAGCGGTGCAATCGCTCAACCTGATGGCGGGCTGCGATGAACTTGCGGGCCTGAGAGTCTGATCCTTGCCATTCGCTGCCCAGCATTTGGGCAGTCCTGCCTATAATCGCGCCAGCCAGCTAGCGCCGATCAAACTGTCCACGCACGAATATTCCGCGCGCGAGCCTTTATCGCGAGATAATCTTGCGAATCCACCCTTTCGCGCAAGCGTTTGATTGTCTACTCCCCACAGACGCGCTCTGGCATGATTCTTGATACTGTTTTTTGCAGGCACTGGTTTCAAATCCATGCGGACCGAAAAGGCGTACTCTCGCAACGAGAGCGCGGGGCGCCAAGGATGCTAACAGGGACGGTAAAACAAACGACGTGAAAAAGATCGAAGCCATCATCAAACCCTTCAAGCTGGACGAAGTGAAAGACGCGCTGCACGAAGTGGGCGTATCGGGGATCACCGTGACCGAGGCCAAGGGCTTTGGTCGCCAGAAAGGCCATACCGAACTTTATCGCGGGGCCGAATATGTCGTCGATTTCCTGCCCAAGGTAAAAATGGAGATCGTCGTTCCCGATTCGCTGGCAGACCAGGTCGTGGAAGCGATCGCAGGCGCCGCGCAAACGGGACGTATTGGCGACGGCAAGATCTTCGTGACCGAAGTCGTGACAGCAATCCGCATTCGCACCGGTGAACAGGACGACGCTGCGCTTTAAGCCCGGCAGCCCGACGCAACTTATTCATTAACAACACGAATTATATCTCAGGAGAATACCCAAAATGGCCAGTGCAGCGGATATCATCAAGCAGATCAAGGACGAGGAAATCGAATGGGTCGATCTGCGTTTCACCGATCCCAAGGGCAAGTGGCAGCACCTGTCCATGGTCGCCAGCGCGCTCGACGAAGACCAGCTTGAAGAAGGGTTGATGTTCGATGGATCGTCCATCGCCGGCTGGAAGGCGATCAACGAATCCGACATGATCCTGCGCCCCGATCTGGACGCCACCTATATCGATCCGTTCAGTGCCACGCCGATGATGGTCATCTGCTGCGACATCGTGGAGCCCTCCACCGGCGAAGGCTACAACCGCGATCCGCGTTCGACCGCCAAGCGTGCCGAAGCCTATCTCAAGAGCACCGGCATCGGTGATACGATCTACGTCGGCCCCGAAGCCGAATTCTTCATGTTTGACGATGTGCGCTTCGAAGACGGCTATGCCGGTTCGGGCTTCCAGATCGACGATGTCGAACTGCCGACCAATTCGGGTGCCGAGATGGAAGGCGGCAACATGGCGCACCGCCCCCGCGAAAAGGGTGGCTATTTCCCCGTCGCTCCGGTCGACAGCGCCGTCGACATCCGTGGCGAAATGGTCGCTACCATGCTCGAAATGGGTCTGCCGTGCGACAAGCACCACCACGAAGTGGCCGCCGCGCAGCACGAACTGGGCCTGACTTTCGGAACGCTGGTGGAAACCGCCGACCGTATGCAGGTCTACAAGTATGTCGTGCACCAGGTCGCCCATGCCTATGGCAAGACAGCGACTTTCATGCCCAAGCCGATCAAGGACGATAACGGTTCCGGCATGCACACCCACATGTCGATCTGGGACGGCGGCAAGCCTACCTTCTCGGGCAATGAATATGCCGGCCTTTCGGAGAACTGCCTGTTCTACATCGGCGGCGTGATCAAGCACGCGAAGGCGCTGAACGCCTTCACCAACCCGACCACCAACAGCTACAAGCGACTGGTGCCGGGTTTCGAGGCTCCCGTGCTGCTCGCCTATTCGGCGCGCAACCGCTCTGCTTCGTGCCGTATTCCTTATGGTACCGGCGAAAAGGCAAAGCGCGTGGAATTCCGTTTCCCCGACGCGATGGCCAATCCGTACCTTGCCTATGCAGCGCTGCTGATGGCTGGCCTCGACGGAATCCAGAACAAGATCCACCCGGGCGACGCGATGGACAAGAACCTTTACGACCTGCCGCCGGCCGAACTCGCCGACGTGCCGACCGTATGCGGCTCCTTGCGCGAAGCACTGCTTGCCCTGCGCGACGACCACGAATTCCTGCTGGCAGGCGACGTGTTCTCCAAGGACCAGATCGACGCCTATTGCGATCTCAAGTGGGAAGAAGTCATCCGCTTCGAAACCACGCCGAGCGCCGTCGAATTCGACATGTACTACAGCGCGTGATCTGATTGTTGCGGAGACGCCATCCGGCGCCTCGCAATTGACACAAAAAAGGCCGCTCGGGAAACCGGGCGGCCTTTTCGTTTCCATCTGTGTTTAACCTCAACGCATTGTGAGCATTCCGCGTTTGGCCGTTACGATGAAGGCTCCAAGCAACATCAGCGCCCAGAACATCGTGAGCCAATCGAGTGGTTGGGGACCGGCGATAAAGCCGAGATGGGCCAGAAGCGACCAGGTTCCGCCAACCAGTAGCAAGAGGTAATAGGTCATAGCCCCGGCCTCGCTACCCACGGCCTTCATCAGTTCGTCCTGCTTTTTCATCGAAGCGATGGAGGTGATCACCGCTACCAGCATGAGCACGGCAAACACGGCAAGCGCCGCGCCTTGCCCGATCGGCCCGGCGGGTGCGGCGATAGCGAGAACCATCAGCGCCACGCCTGCAGTCGCCATGCCAAGTGCGCTATTGCCCAGCATACCTTTTTGTTCGCGCAGTTCTTCGGGATCCTCGACGTTAAGGAATTTCGCCCCTGCCGTGGGACTCATGAGGCCAAAGCCGATCGCAGCGGCTGTCACGACATATAGCATGCCTACGAGCGCAGCGATCTCGCGCGAGGCGTCGAGCGATCCCAGCGCGCCGCTATCGGCCAACTGCATCAGGCCGAACGAGCCGAGAAATCCGACTACGCCTCCCAGTAGCATTGCAAAGACGGTCTTTTTCAGGCGGCGCTTTTTTTCGGCCGCTTCAAGTTCATTCTCGATCTGTGTCATTCGTCCGGCTCCCAATCGTCGATAAACAGTTCCGGCACATTCACGCCGAACAGCTTTGCCATTCGCAAAGCCAAGGGCAGCGAGGGGTCGTACTTGTCGGTTTCGACCGCATTGATCGTTTGCCGCGACACTCCCAGCCGGCGAGCCAACTCGCCTTGGCTCCAGCCGTGTTCTTCGCGGTACGCCTTCAAACGGTTCTTCACCGAATCACCTTCTCTGCCTGTAAAGAGTTCTTTACTGACAAGACCTCTTTACAGTCAAGAGCTCTTGTCACCCCTTTCCTACACTCGCGAACTCTCCCTAGCGCCGTTCGCCGAAGAAGCGCAGGAAGGAAGCTTGTATGGACCGCAAACCACTATTCGATACTTTACGCCGGATCATCGGCCGCCCGTTTCGCCAGAGCGAGGTGGACAGCATCGATACGGCGCTGGATCGTCAATCAGGCGAATTCGAGACGGTAGACGATCATGCCGAAGACACGGCTCCCACCAACGGTGGTGGTTTCAAACCGCGCAAGATCGGGCATGAAGGTGTCGATATCATCCAGCGTTTCGAAGGTTGCGAGAAGAAGCGCCCTGATGGACTGATCGAGGCATATCCCGATCCGGGCACCGGCGGCGATCCATGGACAATTGGCTGGGGTGCGACCGGCCTCGACCACTTCAACAGCGGGCGCATTGCGCGTGGGACCATCTGGACACAGGAGCAATGCGATGCGCGGCTGGAAGCCGACCTTGTGCGCTATGCCAAGGATGTCGACCGGGCGCTGGGCGATGCACCGACAACGCAGGCGCAGTTCGATGCGTTGGTCAGTTTTCATTACAATACCGGAACAATCGGAAAGGCCACTTTGACGCGCAAACACAAGGCTGGCGATTTTGCCGGGGCCGCACGCGAATTCGACCGCTGGTGCTATGCTGGAGGCCGCGTGTTGAAAGGACTGGTGCGCCGCCGCGCCGCAGAGAGCGCACTGTATCGAAAGTAAAATCTTGCACAGCTCGTCGCATTTGCGGAACCAGCTTCTC
Organism: Erythrobacter alti; assembly: GCF_037996805.1. Lineage (NCBI taxonomy): Bacteria > Pseudomonadati > Pseudomonadota > Alphaproteobacteria > Sphingomonadales > Erythrobacteraceae > Erythrobacter > Erythrobacter alti. Next base: position 602,532 of record NZ_JBBNAX010000001.1, read on the forward strand.
GGATGCGCCGTTGCCCGTTCATAGGAGTTCTTGTGATGAAGTATTTACTTGCAGCGATATCGACACTTGCGCTTGCCGCAGTACCGGCAATGGCGCAGGGCAACGGTAATGGGAACGGTGGCAACAACGGCAGTGGTGGTGGCCAGCCAGCCCATGCCGAACATGCCAACCACAGCAATGGTGGCGGCAATGCCGAGCGGGGCAACGGCGCGGATCGAGGCAACGGAAATGGCAACGCAGACCGTGGCAACCAGGCCAATCGAAACAATGGCAATGGCAATCGCGATGACAACGTCCGGAATGAAAACCGCGGTAACGGCAACGTAGCCAATCGCAACAATGGCAACGTAAATCGCAACACTGTCAATCGTAATGCCGGAAACGGTAACCGCAACGCCAGCCGCAATGTCGACAACGGCAACCGTGGTGGACAAGACCTCAACCGCGGCAACCGCGGAAATGGTCAAAATCAGGATTTCGACAGGCGTGACGGCCGCGATGGCGGTCTGATTGATCGCATTTTCTACCGCGAAACCGGTTTGATCGACGGGTGCCCTCCCGGCCTGGCGAAAAAGCGCAATGGGTGTTTGCCGCCAGGCCAGGCCCGCCAGCGTGACCGTGCCTATCGCTATGGCAATTATTCGCCAGACTGGTGGGGCCTGCCCTACGGGCGCGGCGATTATTTTTACGAGGACGGCTATCTGCTGCGGTACAGCGGCGACCGGATTTCCGGATATATCCCGCTGCTTGGCGGCGCGTTGAGGATCGGCAATCCGTGGCCGTCCGACTACGGCTACGACCGCGTGCCGGATTACTACACAAACTACTACGGGCTCGGAAGCGATTACCGCTACGCCGACAATGTGGTCTACCGGCTCGATCCGGAAACCGCTGCCATAACGTCCATCGCAGCCCTGCTGACAGGCGACGAATTCACCGTCGGCCAACCCGCTCCGCGTGGTTATGACGTGTATAATGTGCCTTATAGCTTTCGTGACCGGTATCGTGACGGTCCGGACGCATATTATCGCTACAACGACGGCTATGTTTACCAGATCGATCCCGAAACGCGGCTCGTTGCCGCCGCTATCGAGCTACTGCTTTAAAAGGGACTTTCCATGATTTCGAACACACTTTCATGCCGCTGCCTCACCGCTCTGGCATCGAGCGCACTCCTGACTCTTGCGGCATGTGGCGATACTACAGGTGATGCTGAAAGCGGGGCAAACGGGGCGCCAGGAACGCTGAGCCTTGCCGCACTGATTGCCGAGAACGACGAATTGAGCACGGTGGAAACTCTTGTTGAAGAGGCAGGGCTGGCGCAGGCATTCGACGGGATTGCCGCCTACACGGTGCTTGCTCCGTCTGATGACGCACTGGCCGCACTTGGAGAAGACTTCAGCGGAGACGAGGCGCGACCTGCGCTTATCGCAGTGCTGCGGGGCCATATACTGCCGGGCTATCTGACATCGGAAGACATCACCACGGCTATCGAGAGTAATGGCGGGCCTGTGGAGATGCAGACGATGGGCTCAGGCACTTTGACCTTCGCGATGGAAGATGACGTGCTGAAAGTCTCAAGCGATGATGGCGCGACCTCCGCTGCAATCACCGAAGAGATGCTGGGCGCAAATGGCGTTATCCTGCCGATCGACGCAGTGCTGAAGCAGGTCGAAACCCACGATCAGTAATCGCGCCGGTATTCGACAGCCACGCTGTCTCTCCCCACGGTACTTACCGTGGCGAGCAGGTTGAGCCAGCTTGTCACGCGGAATTCCAGATTACTCGCTGAATAGCCCGCGCCGTCGGTGATGATTTCGGCATAGAACCGGCGGCCGAAGTTTTTGCCGAGCGCGATTGATGTGCCACGGTCGAGCGCCGGGTCAGCCGCCACAATGCGCAGCCGGTCGAGCCCGATGGCATTGCGCAGGCGGTTGATCGGTCCGACGCCGGACCCGCCGCGCAGACTTGCAACCGCCGCACCCAGTTGCAGCGCATCGGTCGCCGAAAGGTTCGTGATCGATCCCCCGAACAGCAGTCGCGCAAGCAGTTCTTCCTCGGGCAGCGCAGGTACGGATGTGAAGGAAATCGCCGGCTGGCTGGCGTTGCCGCGCACGTTCACCGCAACAGACAGGCCATCAACCTCCGTTTCGGCGACTAGGTCGATACGTGGATCGATCGGCTGGTTCCGGTCGAAGAATATATCGCCCTGCGTAATTTCGAAACGGGTTCCAGCGAAGGAGTAGAAGCCTTGGCGCGGAACCACGCTGACTTCGCCGCCGAGGCGGGGATCATCGGTCGTGCCGCGGATCTGGAGATTGTTTGTGCGCCATTCGCTCTCCAGCCCCATGCCGTTGACCTGGATATCTCCGGGCGCGTTGACGTCGATGAGATAGCGCCAGGGTCCGGTGTTCGCCGCGCTTGGAGCGACATCGCCGGGCAGATTGATTTCGGTCGTGTTGATGCTCGGCAATTCCGCGATCGCTTCGGCAGTGACACCCAGCCGCCAGCGCACATCACGCGCGCGCAGTCGCCCGGCGATCGTTCCGCCTACACCGTTGGAGACGATCCGCATTGGCCCGGTGACCGTCGCACCCATATTCGTAATGTCGAGGATCTGCGCATTGGTTGCTGCAAGCCGGATATCCATGCTTGGCCCGCGCGAGGCAGTAATGCCCGAAAGATCGACATAGCCGCTACCGCTGACACGCCCGCCATTGGGGGCGGTTCCGGCGAAGCTGGTCAAGTTGAAGCGCGCACCATCGAAGCGCCCTCGCGCGGTAACGCCGGTGACATCGGTACCTGTCAGTGCGCTACGCACCCGCAAATCGTCACCCGAAAGCGACCCGCGCAGGCGCGGCTCACCCAGCTTGCCGCGTACGTCAGCAGCCACTTGCACTTCACCCGTCACATCGAGCAGGTCTATCGCCGCCAGCCGCCACAGCGAAGCCGCCGAACCGGTATAGCGCAGCTGCGCGAACAGATTGCCCGCGTACAGGCGCTGGGCCAGTCCGCCCGATTGCGGCAGGTTCGCGATGCGACCCTGCAACCGGCCATCCACGCCGCTTCCGTCGGAAATCACCGCGCGAGCCTGTGCCAGCGTTTCCGAAAGATCGGCGACCAGCGCAATATCCAGTGGGCGCGAGGTCAGCAGGGAACTCGAGCGGGTCAGTCCGTCGATCATCAAGCGCGCTTCGCCAGTGGGCAAGCCATTGGGGCCGGCTGCAATCTCGACAACGCCCGACACCGTACCGCCAACGCCAAGCTCTCCGGCCAGCGCGTCGGCCAGGCCAAGTGGCATATTGGCAAGTGAAATATTGCCTTCCATCGGCGCATCGCCGCCAAAGCGTCCGCTGGCGAGAAGGAAGCCATCACCAAATGACAGTTGCGAGCGCTGCAAACGCCAGCCACCGTCAGGTAGCTTGGTCAGGACGGCGCGGCGCGGCATGTTGATGTCACGACCGGCGTAGGAACCGTCGACCGCGATGGCGACCTGCTCCTGCGTAGCGGTCCCGTTGACCAGCAGTTCGAAGCGGCTTCCGCGTCGCCCGGTCATCGCGGCATCGAACTCGCCAACACCGTTCACCAACTGCGCGCGCGCGGCGAACCGCCCGATGAAGAGCGAACCGTAGGACAGGCCCTGCAGATTGGCATTGCCGCGCACAGTCGTCTGGTCGCCAGCAATCAGGCCTGTCGCGTCGATCGTTCCGCGATTGATGCCGAGCGGAGTTGCTCCGGCAAAGCGGGCATTGCGTGCTGTGACGTCGATATCGAAGCCCTGCCCGCCATTGCGCACGGCCAGACCGATTGTCCCGTCGATGCCGCCGCGCGACAGGGCAAGGTCGCCCGCCACGCCGCCCTCGACCAGTTGCAGCACGCCAGCCACGCGTGTCTGCGCCACGTCGAGGCGGGTAATGTCGAGGAAAGTGTCGCCATTGTCGGCGATGTTCAGATTGATGAGCCCATCGAACTGGCCAAGCATCGAACCGCCCTGCGTCTCGATAGTGAAACCATCCTCGGATGGCGCAAGCGCGACGCGCACATCGCTCAGCCCGGCCGCTGGCAGCGGATCGGCAAAGACAAGTACCGCGCTCGGTCCGTCGTCGGCGATCAGTGCTTCCACTGTGAAGGGGCCGTAATCGGTATGCCGGCCGCTGCCGACCAGCGTGGTCCCGGCATCGTCCACGCGCCCGTCCAGCGTTGCCGTAACCTTGCTGGCCGTGATGCGCATGGTGTCGAATGCGAGCGGAATTCCCGATCCCAGCGTCAATCCGCCGCGGAAGCGGATATCGCTGCCGGCAAGGTTTTCCAGCGTCGAATTGGTCACTTCGTCGACCCGGCCCTGCAGATCGGCATTGAGACGCCACGGCTGCCCGCCGCCAATGGCAAAGCGGATCTGCGCCCCGGCATCGATTCTGCCGATCCCGTCGAACATGAGGTCGGCGATATTGACCGGCCCGGTGACCTGCGTCAGCCCGGTTTCGAAATTGCTGTTGAGCCCCAGCACGGCTTCGAGCCCGGGGAAGTCTACCGCCAGATCGTCCGACAGCAGCTCGTTTCCGGCATAGACCAGAGTGCCGCCCAGCGTGCCATTGACCAGACGCGGGTCGAACAGTTCGTTACCGCTGACTATCCGCGCGATCGTCGCGTTTACCGGAATGGTGAAGCGCGTCCCATCGTAACTGAGCGTGCCTTCTTGCGTGACCCCGGTCACGATAATCCCGCCCGCGTCGATTTCAGCCGCCGTCAGCCTGTGCGGTACGGTCAGGTCACGGAAAGCGCCGTCCAGCGTCGCGTCGATCTGGGTGCCGTTAAGGGCAATGTCGTCCGAAAACAGCGTCGGATCGAGCAATTGTGCGGACAGTTCCAGCCCCTCGAACCTGTTGTTCGCCAGATCGACCGCGCCCACTCCATCGGCATTGACCCCGCGTGCGCGCAGGACGAAATCGCCTTCGAGCACGCTATCCTCCAGCGTGCCCGATGCCGTCAGCATCACCGTTTCGCCCAGCGCCCGCGCCGCCATCCCCTCGACATAGCTGCCGGGACGCACGCGGCCGACAAGGCGGTATTGACCTGCATCGTTATAGATGTCGAAATCGAGGAGGTCAGTATCGCCCTGCACGGCATCGAGTTCGCCCTGCCACGAAGTCCATGTACCATCGCCGACCAGTTGGACGGTCAGGTCTTCCTGTGCGCCCACCATCGCGGCAAGAAAACCGCCCTGCGGTGCGCGCCAGTCGAGATTGAGGTCGAAGCGGTCGCCGTCCGGCTCGGCATGGACCAGCGCGGTAAACACGTCACCGCCGCCGAATTCACCCTCTGCGTCCAGATAGACCAGTCCGCTGCGAATATCGGCCTCTGCCGCGAAATCAATGACTCTCTCTTCGCCCAGCAGGCCTTCTGCCACGGTCAGGTTCTCGATCCCGAAGCGGTCTATCCGTATATCGAAATCGGGCAGGACGGGGGCGTCGGGATCGCCAGCGATCAGTTCCGGGGCGGCGTATAGTGTTCCGTCGATCAATACGAGGTGACGAACGTCCAGCCCGCTGGTGAACCATCTGTGAGGCCGCCAATTAAGCTCGATAGTTGGCACTTCGAGGAACAGCGTCCCGTTCGCATCGCGGAATTTCACATCGCTCAGCGTCGAGCTCCACAAGATCGACCCGTCGATCTCTCCCACTTCGACAGACAGTCCGGAAGCTGGCGCAACCTTTGCAATCTGGTCGACGATGAACTGCCGTCCGGGCGGCGTATGCAGGAAGGCAACGAACAGCAGGACGAGGATCACCAGTCCCAGAAGCAACGCCATCAAGGCGCGAAGTGGACGGACCACCCAACGACGCTTGCGCCCCTTCACACGCTTGCCCGCTTCTTCCGGCGCTTCGGTTTCGACAATTTCCTCGGCCATCAGAAAGCCTGACCAAGGGCAACGTAGACCGCCACCCAGCTGTCATTGGGACCGGGATTGAGCGGAAACGCGACATCCAGCCGCAATGGCCCGAAACCGGTGGCATAGCGTACGCCCACACCAGCGCCGAACTTGATCGAGCGGAAGTCGGGTGTCGGGTCTTCACCGACAGAACCTGCATCGACAAAGGGCACCACGCTGACAGCACCGTCCATGAATTTCGTGCCGATACGCGCTTCTGCCGAGAGTTCCACCACGCTGCGCCCGCCGGTCGGATCACCAAGGTCGTTGCGCGGACCGATCTCGCGATAGCCGTAACCGCGCACTGACCCACCGCCGCCGGCATAGAGGCGGCGTGATGGAGCGATGGCATCGACCGGTGCGCCCGGAATGCTCGCCAACCGCACGCGGCCTGCCAGCACGGTGTTCTCGCCAATCGACTGGTAGTAGGAGGCGTCGGTCTGGCTGCGCAGGTAGAAACTTTGCACGCCGTCATTGTCGGATACTTCGGGCGACAGGTTGGCGGACAGGCGCCAACCTTCCGTCGGATCGAGCAGATTGTCCGAATTATCAAGCTGGGCGTACAGCGGCAGGGCGGCCACGAAATAGGTTTCTTGGGGCAAGGGATTGCGATCGAGATCGAGCTCGCTCTCCTGCGTTGCCACGAGTTCCAGTCCTACGGACCAGCTGAACTGTTTCTGGAACAGCAAGTTGCTGACCCGTTCGAATGTGGCCACGGCGGAAAGCGTCTGGGCATCGTAGGCAGTGTAGTCGATCGTACTGCCAAAGGCGCTGACGGTGAGGATCCGGTCGCGACCGCGGAAATTGTTCCGGCGGAAGGTGACTTCGGCCAGCTGTTCCTGCGTGCCGAGCACACCGCGAAGGCGCAGCAGGCCTTCGGGCGGGAAGAGATTGCGATGCTCCCACGATCCCTCGACCCTGATGCCGGTTTCCGTGCCGTAACCGATGCCCGCTGTCAGCGAGCGAAGCGGCGCGGGTTCCAGTGCCGCAGCGATATCGACCACGCCGGGCTGGTCGCCCTGCGGTTCCTCGACGACTACCGGCGTAAGCGAAACCGATCCGACAATGCCGGTGGCAAGGATCGCGCGGCGCAGATCCATCTCGTCGCTGCGGCGGTAAAGATCGCCGGGATCCCAGCGGGCAATGCGCGACAGGTGCTCGCTCGACAGGAAATCGGGCATGTCGCTGACGACAACGCCCAGATTGTACTGTCCACCCGGCTCAACCGGCATGGTAAGATCACCTTCGACACGGTCATGGTCGATCAGCAATGACGGGTCTTCAATCGCCGCGAAGGGGAAACCGGTTTCGCCCAGCGCTGTGTCGAGATCGGCCTGCTCCACCTCTATCGCGTCCAGCGAAATCGGGTCACCACTGTCGATTTCGAAAGCTGCCCGCAGCGCATCGTAATCATCGCCGGCGGCAGCCAGGTTGCCGAGGTCGATGACGCCGAAATGATAGCGCTGGCCTGGAACGATATCGAACCGGGCCGCAGGCGGTGAGAGATCGGCTTCCACGCCCTCGTCCACTACGCCGACCGAGCGAATGATCTGCGCATCGTAATAGCCATAAACGCGCAGCATCTGGTGGAGGAGCTCTTCATCAGCGCGCGCCTGCACCCTCAAACGGGCCAGATTGCCATCGTCTTCGAGCTGTTCGATCGTCGAAAGCGCTTTGAAGCGGTCGAGGAACTCATCACGCTGGGGGAACAGCGACTGGTCGGATGGAAATACCAGTACCAATTCCTGAGAAATGCGCTCTTCACTGCCCGGAGGAAGCGGCGGAATCTGCTCTTCGAACGTGGCGAACTCGATCGGTTCTTCGGGTTCGAGCGGCGCAAGTTGTGGCAGGTCGATTTCTTCGGGCCATGGGATGCTGACCTGCGGCATATCGGCGAGCGCGGCGGTAGGATCGAGCGGCAGCGGCGCATCTTCCTGTGCGGCAGCTTCGGCAGAAACGCCTTCCTGTGCCCACTCTTCGGGATTTTCGACCGCCGAATCCGGGATCAGGTCTTCCAGCTCAGGCGCATCCTGCATGTCCTGCGCGGCTACCGGCTGCGCGACAAGCACCAGCACCGCAGCAAGCGCGGTGGCTGCCTTCGTTATGGCAGGTGCGTTTTCAGGCGAGCTTGTATTCGGCCTGCAGGCCGGGAGTGTTGTCTTTCGAACCGCCATCGGGTGCCGGTGATCTTTCTCCGCCCCCGGAGGTAACTCGGTCGATAAGGTCGCGCTGTTCAACGTCCGACAGGCGGCGCCAGCCGTCGGGACCAAGCAATTCCAGCGGGCGAAAACGGACCTTGTATTGCATCCGGTCCGACCCTTCGACCCAATAGCCCAGGTACACATACTGGAGGTCCGCAATGGCTGCCCGGCGAATATGGTCAAGAATGACATATGTGCCAAGCCCGCTGCGTTCCTTATGCTCCGGGTCATAGAAGCTGTAAATCATTGAAAGGCCATCAACCTGCTGATCCATCAGGCAAGCGGCGACCAGGCGACCCGGTTTGTCGTTAACAGAAACCTCTCTGTATTCAACGACAAAGCTGGTGACGCTTGTATGTTCTACCATGTCGGCGAAGTCGACTTCGTCCATCGCCGCCATTCCCCCGCCCGGATGGCGGTGTTCAAGGTAACGCTGGAGCAGGGCATATTGCTCTGCCGTCGCCCATGGGCGGCACTCTGCCGAAACGAGGTCCGAATTGCGCTTCAGATTGCGCCTTTGCGAGCTTGACGGGCGAAAATCCTGGGCTGCCACACGCACCGAGACACAGGCGCGGCAATCGGCGCAGGACGGGCGATAGGCGACTGTCTGGCTGCGACGAAACCCGATCCGGCCAAGCGCGTCATTCAGCTGTTCGGCATGCGGTCCCTTCAGCTCCGTAAACACCTTCCGCTCTGTCTTGCCCGCAAGATAGGGGCACGGCGCGGGGCTGGTTACGAAAAAGCGGGGGAAGCGAACCGGGGCCGTCACAGGTGCTAAATATCCTTCTGGTTATTTTTTGCCAACGCATCTGCGGTGCGTTTTACATCTCCGTCATGCACGCGAGACTCGGGTGTTGGAACCATGTTAACCACAAATTCGCGTTAGTGCAGGCTTAATTTCCACAGCCAGCCTTGCCGAACCTACAAACGCCCCGTTTCGGGTCAGTTCAGTTCGACCTGGCTGACCTTATACCCCTTGTCGGACAAGGATTTAACCAAAGCTTCGAGCTGTTCACGGTCGCGTGCTTCGCACTCGATATCCGTAATAAGACCCTTTGCGGGCAGGTTGGTGAAAATGCGCTGGTGGTAGATCTCGATGATATTGACATTATGCGCCTCGAACTCGCCCATCACCTTTGACAATGCGCCGGGGCGGTCCTGCAAAGTGATCTGGAGCCGGGCCAGGCGGCCAGAACGGGCCAGGTCGCGCAGCAGCACGTTGGCGAGCAACCGCGTGTCGATATTGCCACCGCACAGGACCAGGCCGATATTCTTGCCCTCGAAACGTTCGGGATAGGAAAGCACCGCGGCCAATCCTGCTGCCCCGGCACCTTCGACCACGGTCTTCTCGATCTGCAACAGCAGGCTGACCGCTTCTTCAAGATGCCGCTCGTCCACAAGCACGATGTCGTCGACCAGCCGGTCGATAACGCTTTGGGTGAATTTGCCCGGTTGCTTGACCGCGATTCCTTCCGCCAGCGTGTCACCACCGCACGGCAGGTCTTCATTCTTGTATGAGTTGTAGGAGGAAGGAAATAGCTGCGCCTCAGCACCAATAACCTCGATCTCGCGCTCCTGCGCTTTCGCCACAGTGCTCATCCCGCTGATAAGACCGCCGCCACCGATTGGCACGACAAGGCAATCAATGTCGGGTCCGTCTTCGAGCAATTCCAGCGCAACCGTGCCTGCACCAGCTGCAACATGCGGATCGTCAAACGGGTGCACGAAAGTCAGGCCCAGCTCCTTTTCAAGCTGGCGCGCATGGGCCTGCGCATCGTCGAAAGTCTCCCCTTCGAGCACGACCTTGCCGCCCACGGATTCGGTCTGCATCACCTTCACCACGGGCGTAGTTCGAGGCATCACGATGGTGACTGGCACGCCCAGACGGGTGCCATGATAGCTCAGCCCCTGCGAATGATTGCCGGCAGAAGCCGCGATCACACCGCGCTCGCGCTGTTCATCGGACAATTGCAGCAGCGCGTTGAGCGCACCGCGTTCCTTGTAGGCTGCCGTGAATTGCAGGTTTTCGAACTTCAGCCAGATGTTCGCCCCGGTAATACTGGACAAGGTTTGCGAATGCATCGTCGGCGTTCGCACGACCGCGCCTTCGATACGTTTGGCGGCTTCCTGGACGTCGGCGAGGGTCAGTGAGGTCTGCGTCATAGGGCCATGCGAGTAGCCAGATTGGCGCGCGAGGGGAATAGGCAGCGCACTTGTCGCCCACAAAGATTGCCTTGCGGCAAAACTGCAGGCAGGAACCTGCGGCATGAGCACTATCGCATTTCTCGGCCTTGGCGTGATGGGCGCGCCGATGGCCGCGCACCTCGCCCGCGCCGGGCACGATGTCACCGGATACAATCGCACCGCCGCCCGTGCCGAGGCGTGGAAGAGCGCGCTGGCCGATGAAGGATTGAACGTCGCAACCGCCGCCACGCCGCTCGACGCTGTTGCAGGCAAGGATGTCGTCCTTGCCTGCCTTGGGAATGACGACGACGTTGCCGGTGTCATGTTGGCATACGATGGTGCACTTTTCGCAATGCGGGAAGGCGCGCTTTTCATCGATCACACCACCGTCTCACCCGAACTGGCACGCACAATCGCCGAAGCCAGCGACAAGCGCGGCCTGCTCGCGGTCGATGCGCCGGTGTCTGGCGGGCAGGCCGGCGCAGAAAGTGGCAAGCTGGCGATCATGTGCGGCGGCTCCGACGAGGCGATGGCGGCTGCGACACCGGTGATGGAGGCGTTTGCTGCGCGGATCGTTCACATCGGCGGGCCGGGCGCGGGGCAAGCGTGCAAGGCAGTTAATCAGGTGTGCATCGCGGGCGTGCTTGCAGGCCTTTCCGAAGGCGTGCGACTGGCGCAGGCCACCGGCGTCGATACCGGCAAGGTGCTCGAGGCCATATCGGGCGGTGCAGCGCAAAGCTGGCAGATGGAAAACCGCTGGGAGACAATGGTGCGCGGCGAGTTCGATTTTGGTTTTGCGATAGACTGGATGCGCAAGGATCTTGCCATCGCGCTTGGCGAAGCGAAGGCGGAGGGCATTTCGTTGCCCGTCGCCGCGCTGGTCGATCAATTTTATGCGCAGGTGCAATCTGCGGGCGGTGCCCGGCAGGATACCAGCGCCCTAATCCGTCATTTGCCAGAGGTAAAATCACAGTGAAGCCAGCTTTATTTGCCGTTGCCGCCGCAATCTGCGCGTGGGCCAACCCCGCGTACGCCGACACGTGGATCGACAACATCGAAGGTATTTCGGTCGACCGTGACGGTTCGGTGGACCGCTTCGCCGGGCTGGTGATCGACGAGAACGGGCGGATTACCGAATTGCTCGATTTCGGTGATCGCCCGACGCGCGAGATCGACTACCGCATCGATGGCGAAGGGCGCGTGATGATGCCCGGATTCATCGATGCCCACGCGCATCTGATGGGGTTGGGCCTCGGCACGCTTGTGCTCGACCTGTCGGAAACGCGCTCGCTCGATGAAGCTCTCAGCCGCATCGCCGCCTATGCTGCCGCCTACCCTGACCGCCCGTGGATCATCGGGCGTGGATGGAATCAGGAAACCTGGGGGCTGGGCCGCTTCCCGACCGCCGCCGAGCTGGATGAAGTCGTATCGGACCGGCCCGTCTGGCTCGAACGGGTCGATGGCCACGCAGGATGGGGTAACAGCCTCGCGCTACAAGCGGGCGATATCACGTCGCGCACACGCGACCCGGCCGGCGGACGTATCGAACGCCTTTCAGGCGGAGCGCCCGCAGGCGTGCTGGTCGATTCCGCGATCCCGCTGGTCGCAAGCCATATTCCCCCGCCCCTGCCCGAGGATCGCGATCTCGCGCTCTACAACGCGCAGAATATCCTGCTGCGCCACGGCATCACCGCGATGGCCGATATGGGGACGACGGTAGAGGACTGGATGACGATCCGCCGCGCCGGCGATGCCGGCTGGTTGCAGGTCCGCGTGATGGCCTATGCCGACTCGGTCGATTCCATGCTGCTGATCGGCGGGCCCAGGCCAACGCAGTGGTTGTACGACGACCGCTTGCGGCTGAACGGGGTCAAGATCTATCTCGATGGCGCACTGGGTTCTCGCGGAGCCATGCTGAAGGACGATTACGAGGACGATCACGGAAATCGCGGCCTTCCCATCACCAGTGGTACGCAATTGCGCAATCTCATGAGCCGCGCCGCGCTCGACAATTTCCAGGTCGCTATCCATGCAATTGGCGATGCTGCGAATGCCGACGCGCTCAATGCAATCGAAGAGTTGTCTGCCGACTACACCGGCGACCGGCGTTGGCGCATCGAACACGCGCAAATTGTCGATCCGGCCGATATCTCACGGTTCGGGGAGCATGGCATCATCGCCAGCATGCAGCCTGTACACCAGACCAGCGACATGTTCATGGCCGAAGCCCGACTGGGCAACGACCGACTGGGAGGTGCCTATGCCTGGCGCACCATTCTTGCCAATGGCGGCACGCTGGCATTCGGGACAGACGCACCGGTCGAGCCGGTCGATCCGCTCGCCGGACTGGCCGTTGCCATCAGCAGGACCAATGCGGCGGGCCAACCCTTCGGCGGTTGGCGCCCCGATGAAACAATCACCCGCGAACAGGCACTTGCCGCCTATACAGCGAATGCTGCCTACGCCGGGTTTGCCGACGGCAGGTTCGGACGACTGGCACCGGGCGAGCGGGCGGACTTTGTTTTCCTGTCCGCCGATCCCTTGCTTGCGGGTCCCGAACAGATACGCGAAATACGTGTCGAGGAAACGTGGATTGCCGGCCAGCGCGTTTATGACTCTGGGCTACAAGAACCGTTGATCGAGAGGGGCGAACCCGCGCAAGTCATGGGACGATAGGGTAATTTTAACTCGCCTTCATCATGAACACGCGCTAAGACCCCATTTCGCGACGACCGAATTAAAGGAAGAGAATCCAATGATCGCCAAACTGTTCACCACTGCCACAGCCGCATTGGCTCTATCCGCCACGCCCGTACTCGCACAGGAAGCTTCGATTGATCGCGCTCCCGCGCCGGTCGAAATGCAGAGCGAACAGCTTGAAGGCCAGAGCGGCGGACTGCTTCTCGCACTCCTCGCTGCAGCGGTAATCATCGCAGGTATCATTATCGCCGCTGGCGGTGATGACGACGAACCCCTGCCGACCAGCCCGTAAGCCGGTCGCACAACACGAAATCAAAAACGGGGTCCTGAGTGGCCCCGTTTTTTGTGTGGATTTGGCGAGCCAGCCGGTTTGCACACTGCCGTGCGGTCAGGATGCCGGCTATTTGGCGGGGTCTTCGGCCTTCGCCTTGGGCACTTCACCGTCCGTCGGTGATTCCGACGCTGCATGTTCCGCATCATCCTCTTCACGGCGTTCACGGTCACGCTTCTCGGTCAGCCGCATGAGCACCAGTGAGCCTTCGAACAGCAGGATCAGCGGCGTGGCCAGCATGATCTGCGTCACGGGATCGGGCGGCGTAATGATTGCCGCCACAGCAAACACGCCAACGATCACATATCTGCGTGCCGCAACCAATTGCGCGCGCGACACCAGTCCGGCGCGGTTGAGCAGCATCAGCAGGACCGGCAGCAGGAAACTGACGCCAAATGCCAAGATGAAACGCATCACAAGGTCGAGGTAATCGCCCATCGCGGGAAGCGCCTGCGCCTCCAACCCACCCGCATTACCCTGAAATCCCAGGAACCAGGTGAAGGCAAGCGGCATGACCACGAAATAAGCGAGCGCGCCACCCATCGTGAATAGGACGGGAGTTGCGATAAGAAACGGCAGAAAAGCCCGCTTCTCCCGCGCATAAAGGCCCGGTGCCACAAAGGCCCAAAGCTGGTTGGCGATTATCGGAAAGGCGACAAAGAACGCGGCGAACAGGGCAACCTTGATCTCGACGAAAAATGCTTCGTACAGCCGCGTGTAGATCAATTGGCCCTGCCCTTCGGGAAAGGCAGCAGTCAGCGGCAGGACGAGGAAGCCAAAGATCTGGTCTGCGAAATAGAAACAGACCGCGAAGGCAACCGCCAGGGCCGCGACCGCGCGCACGAGCCTGCGGCGCAGTTCGATCAGGTGATCAAGCAGCGGCGCTTGCGAGTCATCCAGATCCTTGAGCTTGAGCGCCATCGCCTACTCCCCCTTGGCCTGCTCTGGAGGCGTTTCGGGAGCGGATTCCGGCTTATCGGGCGCAGGTTTGTTCTGTGAAGTGCGGCTTTCTGCCGATCCGGCAGTCGGCGGATCACCAGCCTCGGCCGCGGCAGCTTCTTTAGCGGCGATAATGGCCTGTTCGCGCTCTGCCGCAGCAGTGCGACGCAGTTCGGCGGCCTTTTCCTGCGACATTTCCGACGGATAGGCCCCGGTCGGCTCCATTTCCGCCGGCACACCCTCGGGATGTTCGCGCATGATCTTTTCGTTCTGCGCTTTCCACTTCGCTTCCATCTCCTCCAACTCGGCCTCGCGCACGATGTTGTCGAAGCCGGATCGGAATTGCGCGGACATCTTGCGCAGCTTGCCGACCCAGCGCCCGATAGTGCGCAGCGCCATCGGCATGTCCTTGGGGCCGATCACGAGGATCGTCACCACGATAAGGAGGAGGAGTTCGGTTGCGCCGATATCAAACATGGCTGCGGCGCTCTTCCCGGAAGATTAGGAGGCGTTCTTGTCGGTCGTGGACTCGGTAGTCTCCGAAGCTGTCGGCGCTGGAGTGGGCGCAGGTGCTTCGATTTGCGGGCTGGATTCGGACGATGGCTTCTCGTCCTCGTTCATGCCCTTCTTGAAACTGCTGATTCCCTTGCCGAAATCGCCCATCATTTCCGAGATGCGGCCACGTCCGAAGAGAACGAGTACGACGACGGCAACAATCAGGATCTGCCAGACGCTGACACCCATGGAACTTTCCTTGTATTGATTACGTCACACCAATCTAGGCGCTTTGATCACGGTTTTCCAGCATTGCCGCATCTTCGGCATCAGATTCAGCCGCTTCGGCGGCGTCCTCGGCTTCGCGCGCCTGCGCCTCGGCCATCTGCTCTTCCTTCTGGGCCACCATGTCTTCATAGGCATCATCGACCGGATCGAGCAGGCCGGCCGCCTTCATTTCGTCCAGTCCGGGCAAGTCCTTGCGCGTTTCCAGCCCGAAGTGGCTGAGAAAGTCTGGCGTGGTCGCATAAATCACCGGACGACCGGGCACTTCGCGCCGACCGGCAACGCGCACCCAGCCCGCTTCCATCAGCACGTCGAGCGTCCCGCCGCTGGTCTGCACCCCGCGGATGGCCTCGATCTCGGCGCGGCTCACAGGTTCGTGATAGGCTATGATCGCCAGCACTTCGGTCGCTGCACGCGACAGCCGCCGAACCTGCTCCTTTTCGCGCCGCAAGAGGTGCGCCAGATCGGGCGCAGTCTGGAATTGCCAACGCTTGCCACGTTCCACCAGAACGATACCTCGTCCATCATAAGTGGCCTGCAATTCGGCCAGAGCCTCCCGCACGTCGGCATCGCCCAGATGCGCGCTGATCTGCTGGTGCGTCATCGGTTCTTCCGCCGCGAACAGGCAGGCTTCCACCGCGCGGGCAAGGTCGGACGGCTGGCTCATGCAGAAATCCGCCGCAGGTGGAGCGGGCCGAATACATTGTCCTGCCGCAGTTCCGCCCGTCCCATACGTGCCAGTTCGAGCGCGGCGACAAAGCTGGAAGCGAGCGCCGAGCGTTTCAGGCGCGGTTCGGCATCGGCGGGCAGGAAGGCGCGGATCTCCATCCAGTCCACGTTGACGCCCAATATGGCCGACACCCGGTCGAGCGCGGAATCGAGCGTCATCACCGGGCGCTCCGCCACCATATGCACCACAGGTTCGGTGCGCAGCTTGACCTGCCCATAAGCGCGAACGAGCTGGTACCAGTCGCACTGCCACGCGTTCTTGCGCAGCACTTTCAATCCTTCGGGCGCAGCGCGGGCAAACACGTCGCGGCCCAGCCGGTCGCGGCCCATCAGCCGCGCTCCTGCCTCACGCATCGCGCCGAGACGCTGGAGCCGCAATTGCAGCTTGAGCGCCAACTCTTCGGGGCTGGGGTCTTCCTGCTCTTCCTTGGGAAGCAACAGCGCGGATTTGAGATAGGCGAGCCACGCCGCCATCACGAGGTAATCGGCGGCCACTTCAAGCTTCAAGGCCTCTGCCCGCTCGATGTAATCGATGTACTGGTCAACCAGAGCAAGGATGGAGATCGACTTGAGATCGACCTTCTGCCGCCGCGCAAGATCGAGCAGCAGGTCGAGCGGGCCTTCCCAACCATCGAGTTCAAGATAGAGCGCGTTCTGCTCATTGGCCGCAGGGGCGGCAATGCCTTCCCACTCTTCCGCGCCTTCGGCATCGGTTTCGCCGATGATGAGATTGTCCATGCTCATACTTCCGCCTTTGCCAGCGCCAGCAGACGGTCGCGGCTGTCGAGTAATTCCGCGCGCGCAGTTTTATCGTTTACCGTACCGACATTGGCGAGAGCCCTTTCAAGCCGTCTTAGGCCTTGTTCGGGCATTGGCGGCAGCGCTTCGACCGTTCCTGCCATATCATCCAGCTTGGCCCAGCAATTGAGCACGACATCGCAGCCCGCCGCGATGGCGCGGACCGAGCGTTCGGGCACCGTCCCGTCGAGCGCCTGCATGTCGATGTCGTCGCTCAGCAAAAGACCGTCGAAACCGATCCGCTGGCGGATGATCTTGTCGATCACGGTTTCGGACTGCGTTGCCGGCCGTTCTGCATCCCATGCGGTGAAACGGATATGCGCCGTCATCGCCATGGGCGCATCGGCCAGCTTGGCGAAAGGAGCGATATCGATCTCCAGTTCCTCATCTGAGGCCGTGACGATCGGAAGGTCTTTGTGGCTATCCACCTGCGCGCGCCCATGGCCGGGCATATGCTTGATACAGCCCGCAACGCCGCTGCGAGCCAGCCCGTCCAGCACTGCGCGCCCCAAGGCCGCAACCTGTATCGGTTCGCGTCCCAGCGCGCGGTCCCCGATTACGTCATGTGCGCCCTCGACCGCTACATCGA
Organism: Erythrobacter alti; assembly: GCF_037996805.1. Taxonomy (NCBI): domain Bacteria; kingdom Pseudomonadati; phylum Pseudomonadota; class Alphaproteobacteria; order Sphingomonadales; family Erythrobacteraceae; genus Erythrobacter; species Erythrobacter alti. The sequence continues at coordinate 619,712 of NZ_JBBNAX010000001.1, forward strand.
GCAGGGGCAGGTAATCCACCGTGATGCCCACCTCGGCCAGATCGAGCGCCAGCAATTGCGCATTGGCACGAGCCGCCTCGATGGCGCTGGCAGGGGCGATGTCGTAAAGCGCGGCAAAGGCACCCTGCGGGGGATAGGCATCCCACTCGGGCGGCTTCATGCGGGCAACGCGGCCACCTTCCTGGTCGATGCTGATGAACAGCTTTTCGCGCCCGTGGAGATTGCGCAAATCATCGGTCAGGGCGCGCAATTGACCGCGTGTTTCGCAATTCCGGGCGAACAGTATGTAACCCGCCGGATCGGCCTGCTTGAAGAAGGCGCGTTCATCATCGGTCAGCACTGGACCGGACAGGCCGAAGATTGCGGGCGTCATACCGGCATTTACGCCTGAAAAGCGGGCAACCTGCAAGCTGTTTGCCCCAGCGTATCGGGGAAAACAGCCACCTTCGTAGTTAACCTAGCGAAGGTAGCAATCGCCGCCCGCTCCGCGGATGGCACGGCAGGTCGCCTCCGCGCTGTCACGGTCACCGGCAATTGCCTGGAGGCGGAAGACTTTCGCACCGCTGACATCGGCTTCCCTGACCCGGTGCCGCATTCCGGAGAGCGCGCTGTAGCGTTGCGACTGGAGGCTCCAGCCCTGCTCAGCCTCTGCACGGGTGCTGTAGGCCCCGATCTGGACATAGACCGCGCCGGTTTCTGCTTCTGCGGTAGCTTCGGCCTGATCGAGATCGAGCGACGGGCGCGCTTCGGCGGGTTCATCATCATCGCCGGCCATGCGTCCACGCCGTGCCTCGCCCTCGGCAATTTCGAAAGCCTGGTCGCCCGTACCGGCAACTTCGAGGCCGCCCGGATCATCGGGGCGCTGCTTGTACGGGCCTTCAGGCGCTTCAATCGTGCTGCCGTCTGCAACATAGTCAGGTCCACCACTGTCGCGGGTCAGGAACCACGCCATGGTCAGGATCGCACCGATTATTACAAGGCCGAGCATTGCATAGACGATCAACCGCCAGTCGAAGCCGGTATCCTCGTCGTATTCGTCGGCTTCAAGCCAGGGCAATTCCTCGTCGTCATCGGCGAGAGCAAGTTGCTCTTCCTCGCCCCACGGACCTTGCCCTTCTTCTGCGCCGTATTCGTCCAGGTCACTATCCCCGTTGCCCGGATATGCCATCGCTCACAACTCCTCGACCGCCTCGACACCCAATAGCGCCAAGCCGTTCCGGATAACCTGCCCGATTTGTGACGCGAGAAAAAGCCTTGCACTCGAAATGGCGGGGTCGTGTCCCACGATGAAGCGTTTGCCGGGATCGTCATTGCCCATGTTCCACAAGGCATGGAAGGCCGCTGCAAGGTCATAAAGGTAGAACGCGATCCGGTGCGGCTCGCGCGCACGTGCGGCCGCCTCCACCTCACGCGGGAATTGCGCAGCTTGCTTGATCACCGCGAGGTCATGTTCGCCCAGCAAATCGAGTCCATCTGCGCTCGGCGTGATGCCTTCCTCGGCCCCCTTGCGCAGGATCGAGCTGATCCGCGCGTGGGCATATTGGACGTAGAAAACCGGATTGTCCTTCGACTGCTCGACAACCTTGGCGAAGTCGAAATCCATCTGCGCTTCGGGTTTGCGGGTGAGCATGGAGAATCGCACGACATCCTTGCCCACTTCTTCCACCATATCGGCAATGGTGACGAAATTGCCTGAGCGCTTGGACATTTTCACCGGCTCGCCGCCGCGCAGCAATTGTACCATCTGCACCAGCTTCACGTCGAACGGGATGGGCTTGCCCTCGCCTTCGGACAGGGCTGCTACAGCTGCCTTGATGCGTTTGACAGTTCCCGCATGGTCGGCGCCCCAGATGTCGATCAGCGCGTCGGCATCTTCGGCCTTCTGCATGTGATAGGCAAGATCGGCGCCGAAATAGGTCCATTTGCCGTCCGACTTCTTGATCGGCCGGTCCTGATCATCGCCGAACCTGGTGCTGCGGAATAGCGGCAGCTCGACCGGCTCCCAATCTTCGGGCGGCGCCTTGCCCTTGGGCGCTTCCAGCACGCCATCGTAGACGAGATCATGTTCGCGCAGCCACGCCTCGGCAGCCTCTGGCTTTTGCGCAGCCTGCAAGGCAGCTTCGGACGCAAAAACATCATGGTTGATGCTCAGCAAAGCGAGATCGGACTTGATAAGATCCATCATCCGCTCGACCGCAAAGGCGCGGAAAATGGCGAGCCATTCGGCCTCGGGTTCGTTCTGGAAGCGGTCGCCGAATTCCTCTGCTGCCGCTTGGCCGACCGGTACGAGATAGGCGCCCGGATAGAGGCCTTCGGGAATCTCGCCGATATCCTCGCCCAGCGCCTCACGGTAACGCAGGTGCGCAGACCGGGCGAGCGTATCGACCTGACCGCCCGCATCGTTGACGTAATATTCGCGCGTGACTTCGTGGCCTGCAGATTCGAGCAGCGATGCCAGTGCGTCGCCGACGACAGCACCACGGCAATGGCCCATGTGCATGGGTCCGGTAGGGTTTGCGGAGACGTATTCGATGTTCACCCGCTTGCCTTCACCGAAGGAGGACTTGCCGTAATCATCGCCAAGCGCGGCAATGGCGGAGAGTTCCTCGATCCAGTTTTGTCGGGCGAGGCGCAGGTTGATGAAGCCGGGTCCGGCGATTTCGGCGCTTTCGATCAGCGGATCGCGGTCGAGATGCGCGACGATCTTCTCCGCCAAGGCACGCGGATTGGTCTTCGCGGCCTTGGCCAGCACCATCGCGGCGTTGGTCGCCAGATCGCCGTGCGAGGGATCACGCGGCGGCTCGACGCTCACGTTGGCGCGGCTGGTCTCGGGCGGCAGGTCGCCTTCCATTTCCAGCGCGGCGAGAACGGCGTCGATCCGGGCCGCAAAAGCGGCGTAAAGCGTTTGTGATTCAGACATAGGCAGGGCCGTTAGCCTGTTTCGCGCAGAGCGAAAAGCACCCTTTCAGGCGTCTGCTGGTTTAACGGCCCGATCAGCGCGTGGCGTTGTAGGCGAGCTGGTCCTCGTTCAGCTGGAAGCCGATCAGCAGTTCGAACGTGGCGCGGGCCACGGCGGCGCGCACATCGGGTTCGGACAAGGGATCGATTGCGGCGGACTGGTCACCGGCACGGCGGCGACGTGTGATCCGTTCGCGAATATCTTCCGGCAAGGTGGCAGCGGCACGGTCCACATAGGCTCCGGCGGTCCCGCTGGCTTGTGCGCGCTCCTGCCCGTCAGCAAAGTTCAGCGTCACCGTGCCAACGCGCTTGGCGACGACCGAAGAACCGCCGCGCATGACGGTAGAGAAATAGGGAAGTTCAACAGTACGCGCACCGCGCACATCGCGGCGCATAGCGATCACGTCGAATGTGGCGCTGGTGTAGACCTGCGCTCCGGTATCGTTGCACGTGCTGCGCACATTGGTGATGGCGGCAGTCACGTCCAGCGCATCGGCCGTGCGCGCATCGGGGCGCGAGAACATCGTCACATCGCCGGTATAATCGGGTACGCCCACGGCGGGACAGACGGAGCGGAGCGCGGTGATCCCAACGCCCGAGTCGACAACAATATCGCCATCCGAACTACACCCGGCAAGCAGGGCTACGGGTGCGGCGAGTGCAATGAGGGCGGATCGAAACTGCATATGCGTCCTTGATACTGGCGAGATCGGAGCAAGATAAGACCCCGTTCCAAGGAACAGGCCCCTAGCTCTTTCACGAGAGCCCGACAACCGCTAGAGACACGACTATGAACGCCCCCTTTCAGGAAACGTCCTCCGCCAGCGCGCAAGCCAAGGCCGAATCGGATGCAAAATTGCCGCTGAAGGTGCTGATTGCGGCTCCGCGCGGGTTCTGCGCCGGAGTGGATCGTGCCATCGAAATCGTCGAACGCTCGATCGAGAAGTTCGGCGCGCCGGTCTATGTCCGTCATGAAATCGTGCACAACCGCTTCGTGGTCGACGGCCTGCGCGAAAAGGGTGCAATCTTCGTCGAGGAACTGGACGAAGTGCCCGATGATGCGCCGGTCGTGTTCAGCGCGCATGGCGTGCCCAAGGCGGTTCCGGCAGAGGCGCAGCGGCGCAAGATGGTCTATCTCGACGCGACCTGTCCGCTGGTCAGCAAGGTCCACCGGCAGGCCGAACGCCAGATCGACAAAGGGCAGCACATCATCTTCGTCGGCCATGCCGGGCATCCGGAAGTTATCGGCACGATGGGCCAGGTCCCCGAAGGCCAGATGACCCTCGTGGAGACCGTGGAAGACATCGCCAAGCTGACATTCACGCAGGAAGACAGCCTGTCTTTCCTCACGCAGACCACGCTTTCCGTAGACGATACGCGCGAAATCATTGCCGCCTTGCAAGACCGCTATCCGCAGATCGTGGGACCGCGCGCCGAGGACATCTGCTACGCCACGTCCAACCGGCAGGAAGCGGTAAAGGCCATCAGCCCGAGCTGCGACCTGGTGCTGGTTATCGGCGCGCCCAATTCTTCCAATTCGCTGCGGCTGGTGGAAGTGGCAGAACGGCTCGGCACCGATGCCAAGCTGATCCAGCGCGCTAGCGAGATCGACCCCGAATGGCTCGCAGGCGTGGGCACTATCGGCGTCACCGCTGGCGCTTCCGCCCCCGAATTGCTCGTGCGTGAAGTGATCGACAAGCTGGGCGAGTGGCGCACGATCGAAGAAGAGAAGGTGCGCACGGCAGAAGAGAAGATGGTCTTCAAGCTGCCCCGTGAGCTGACCGACTAGGCGAGCCGATGGCGGTTTACACGCAGCTTTCGGCTGAAGACCTTGCCACGCTGATCGCCCGATATGACGTTGGCGAACTGGTGTCAGCCAAGGGCATTGCCGAGGGTGTATCCAATTCCAACTGGCTGATCGAAACCAGCGGCAGCGCTTCCAATGACAAGCGTTTCATCCTGACCATGTACGAACGCCGGATCGACATTGCCGAACTGCCGTTTTTCCTCGGCCTGCTCGATCATCTTTCGAGCCATGGCGCACCCGTTCCGCGCACAATACACGACCGCGAGGGCGCAGCCTCGCGCGAACTTGACGGCAAGGCCGTGGCGCTGATCGAATTTCTGCCCGGCGTTTCCGTCGATCATCCCACGCCTGCACAGGCCCGTAATGTCGGCGCTGTGCTGGCGCAGATGCATCAGGCGGCGCAGGACTATCCCGCCCGGCGCGCCAATGACCTCGGGCCGGCGACCTCGGCACAGGTGCTTACTGATTGCGGCGAGGAGGCGCTTGCAGCCATCGACCCCGCCCTGCCCGCCAGCCTTGGCGAAGCGCAGCGCGTCGCGGCAAACTGGCCGCAAGGTTTGCCTCGCTCCATCATCCATTCGGACCTATTCCCCGACAATGTGTTGATGTTGGGCGATAAAGTAAGCGGTCTTATCGATTTCTATTTCGCTTGCCATGATGCAATGGCCTATGATCTGGCGGTGACACATGCCGCGTGGAGCTTCGCCGATTACGGAAGAAGCTATCGCGCAGACATTGGAGAGGCGTTGGTGGCAGGCTACGAAACGGTGCGAGTGCTGGAGGAAGCGGAGAAATCCGCGCTACCCCTGCTTGCGCAAGGAGCGGCGATGCGTTTTGTTTCCAGCCGCGCGCAGGACTGGATTGAAACGCCTGCCGATGCGCTCGTCACACGCAAGGACCCGATGGATTTCATGCGCCGCTTCGATTTTTACAAGCGCGAGGGAGCGCAGGTCTTCGGATGAAGCATGTCGAAATATTCACCGATGGCGCGTGCAAGGGCAATCCCGGCCCCGGCGGATGGGGCGCCTTGCTGCGCATGGGACGGCACGAAAAGGAATTGTGCGGCAGCGAGCCCGATACAACCAACAACCGGATGGAAATGACCGCCGCGCTCATGGCGCTGCGCGCGCTCATCCAGCCGTGCGAAGTCACGCTCCATACTGACAGCCGCTATCTTATTGACGGCATGACCAAGTGGATCGAAGGCTGGAAGAGAAAGGGCTGGATGAACGCCAGCAAAAAACCAGTGCGCAATGCCGATTTATGGCACGACCTGATCGAGGCCGCAGCACCGCACAAGATCACCTGGGAATGGGTCAAAGGCCATTCCGACCACCCCGAAAATGACCGGGTCGACAAGCTCGCTAGCGACGCAGCCGACGCGATCAACGGCAAATAGGGCCGCAATTGCAAAACAGGAAGGCCGGCCCCGCGAAGGACCGGCCCCCTTGGTGATTTCATTACGCCGAGGCGGATCAGCTCTCGTCGACTACCTTGGCGCCCGGGCCGTTCTTCTGGATCGAGGCGATGGCATTCTTGGCGCTCGACTTGGATGAATAGCCTTCGGTCGAGAACATGACCTCGTCATTGTACTTGAAGCGAACACGGAATTCGCCAGCCTTGTCTTTGTAAATCTGGAAATGGTGGGCCATTCGGATAGTCTCCCTCGTTACAGTCGAGCGTTACATATCAAACATGAGGCTCTTGGCTAGGCCGATGCCTTCGCAAAACGGGCTGGCTCATACAATTTTACATCCAGCGCCTGGGTCATTGCGTCACGTGGCTCGCCTTTGAGAAGCTGCGCGCCAAGGCGTGCGGCAGCCGGAGCGGTCTGGATTCCATAGCCGCCCTGCCCCGCAAACCAGAAGAAACCAGGCACTTCGGCGTCATATCCATAGATCGGGCGACGATCGGGCGCGAAGCTGCGCAGGCCGGCCCATTTGTGCTCGACTGCCTCGATGCGCCAGTCGAGCACATGTTCAAGCCGGTCGATAGCAAGCGCCACGCCGAATTCTTCGGGCGCGGCGTCACATGGGTCCGATGGTATCTCGTCGTGCGGGCTGAGCCACAGCTTGCCGTTTTCGGGACGGAAATAGAAATTGCCCGATATGTCGAGACACAGAGGGAGGTCGGCTGGAGGTGCCGGATCGGTGCGCAATTGCACAACCGTGCGCCGGAAAGGCGTGATGCCCAACGGATGCGCGCCCGCGATTTGTGCTACCCGGTCCGCCCAAGCACCCGCCGCATTGGCGAGAACGCCCGCACTGATCGTTTCGCCATTTTCGAGTTGGAGATCCCAGCCATCCAGATGACGCTTGGCGGCTGCCAGGCGAGAGCGGCATTGCACCCTCGCACCATTGGCGCGGGCGACGCCCAGATAGTGCTGGTGCAAGCCGGCCACGTCGATGTCGGCGCATTGCGGCTGGTGGATCGCGCGATCCCATTCGGGCATCAGGCCGGGCACATGGCTTTCAAGCTGATCGCGCCCGATCTGCACCGGTGAAACGTCTGCGCCAGCAAACTTGCGGAAGAATTCGTCGATGGCAGGCTGGTCCTGCTGGCGCGCGAGATACAGGGCGCCGCGGTCACCAAGGAAGCCGTGATCGCGCAGCCACGGGCCTGATGCGCTGGTAAGGGGCACGATTTCCGGACCGCCGTAACATTGCTCCCAGAACGCGGCGGAACGACCCGTGGCATGGTAGCCGGGCTGATCCTCCGCCTCGAGCACGATGACCCGCATGTCGGGACCGAGCTCGGCGGCAAGGCTGGCTCCGGCCATTCCTGCGCCGATAATGGCAACGTCGAAGCATTCAGCCACCGGGTGCGACCTTGCGCTTGAGGAAGTCGTCAATGGCATCCAGCGCATGAATGCGTACCGGGTCGGCTTCGCGCAGGACTTCGTGCCGCGCCTCGTCTCCGAACATGAGCGATTCGACATTGGCGAGCCGGGCGATGGCGCTGCGTATTGCGGATGGGCTCACCAGCCTGTCGGCAGCGGTTGCAACGATGAAAACAGGAACCTCCACGCTTTCCAGTGCGCCGCGTCGGAAAAGCGCTGTCGCACTTTCCATCGCGCCGCTTACCCAGCCCCAGCTACCCGGGCCAAGCTCCAGTTCGGGCCGATGGCTGCGCCACCAGAGCTCGTCTTCATAGCGTTCGACATCATGTGTCAGCAGGGTCTGGCGCATCCCGGGCTTGGAACCGGGCTTTTCGCTCATCTTCCACGCGGGCCGCTTGGGGTCGCCAAGCTTTGCCATGATTTTTGCAAAGCCTCTCTTGACCGGCAGCGGCACAAGGTCAGGGAAGGTGTCAAGCATGGGTGCGGACAGGATGAGCGCGTCGGGTGCTGGATCGAGCACTTTCTCCATCACCGCCCGCAAGGTCAGATGGCCACCCATCGAATGGCCTACCAGCACCAGCGGTCCCTCGCGCCCCTCCGCCCAGCCACGCCAGAAATCTGCAAGGTCGGCGATCCACAGGGCAAAATCATCGATGTGTCCCGTGGCCAGATCATTACCTAACCGGCCCGATCCGCCCTGCCCGCGCCAGTCCGTGGCGCTGACCTGCCAGCCGCGTTCGCGCCAGTGCTCGAAGCTTTCGAGATATTTCTCATAGGCATCGCCGCGCCCGGCCATGAACAGCATCGATCCGCGCGGTGTCACATCCGCGGGTGGCTGCGGCCAGTCGATATGGCGGATCTCATGCCCGTCGGGCGCAGACCACGTGCCCTCGGTTGCGCCTTCGGGGATCGCCCGGCGATTGAATGCCTTGGGGGCGGCTGTCGCGACTTGGCTAATATGATCCTCCTGCCAGTGGTTACTTTTTGGTAAGTGATAGGCGCTAGCACAAGGCTCAAGGGACATTTGGGGGCCTTATGCTAGACGATCCGTTCAAGTACGCACTGCTCGCCGCGCTGGCAATCGCGCTGGTTACTGCTGCGTTTACCGATCTCAAGAGCCGCCGCATTGCCAATTGGCTGAACGGCGCGATTGCGCTGGGCGCTCCGCTCTTCTGGATCGCCACGGGCATGGCGCTGTGGCCGGACATTGCCTTCCAGATCGGCTGCGCTCTCGCGACCTTCGCTGTTCTCTCCGTGCTGTTCGCATTGCGTGCGATGGGTGGCGGCGACGTGAAGCTGCTGACCGCACTCGCGCTGTGGATCCAGCCGGTGATTTTCCTCAAGCTGCTGATCATGATGGCGCTGCTGGGCGGCGTCCTGACCATCGGATTTGGCATGTGGCACGTTGCCCGTCGCCAGAAAGACAAACTCGCAATTCCATATGGCGTGGCCATCGCATTGGCCGGTCTTTGGACCATCGGAACATTTTATTTGCCCGCAACTGCCGCAGCCGCGGCAGCCGGGTGAACCTCATTTTAACCAATTCCGGTCTAACCGGGGAAACGCAAATTTCGCGATCCAACTAAGGGGGCTTGACGCACCATGGACAAGAAGAAGCTCATCCTGCTGGTAGGAGCACTGATCGTAGCGATCGGTACCGCTCTTGCTGCCCGGAGCATGTTCGCAGGCGCGGCAGCTCCCGAAGTCGAAGCCGCCGAAGTGGAGCCGCAAGGCCCCAAGGTGCTGGTTGCCAAGCGCAGCCTGCCGGTTGGCACCATCATCACGGCCGATGCCGTGGCATATCAGCTCTGGCCGCAGGAATTGGTGCAAGACGCCTATTTCATCGACGGTGAAGCCGATATGGACCAGTTGCTCGGCACCGTTGTGCGTCATCCGATGACTGCAGGTGAGCCAGTGACCCAGGGTTCGCTCGTCGCACCCGGTGATCGCGGCTTCCTGGCCGCAGCGCTTGGCCCGGGCATGCGTGCCGTGACCGTCCCTGTGTCCGCCCGTACGGGTGTGGCCGGCTTTGTCTTCCCGGGTGACCGCGTGGACATGATGCTGACCCAGTCGGTCCAGGGTGAAGGTGAAGATCGCCAGGCTCTGCAGACTGCCGAGACTATCCTGACGAACCTGCGCGTTCTCGCGACCGACCAGTCGACCGAAACGACCACCACTGAAGACGGCCGTACCGTTGTCCGCGCCTTCCGTACGGTGACGCTCGAGGTGACACCGCGCATCGCCGAGAAGATCTCGGTCGCGCAGACCATCGGTACGATCAGCCTCGCGCTGCGCTCGATTGCCGACAACCAGTCCGAACTCGAACGTGCCATTGCCTCGGGCGATATCGAATTGCCTGCAAACGCCACGGCGGAAGAAGAGGAGGCGCTGCTCCGCAACGCTGTCTCCCGTCCGGGTGAAGGTGGTACCACTTTCGTGACCGGCGGCGATGTATCGCGCTTCCAGCGCAGCACCGTACCATCACGCGGAGCAGCACCTGCTGTACAGCAGGCTGGAGGCGCCCCTGTCGTCGCCGGACCGGCCGTACCTTCGGGCCCGACCGTCCGCGTGAGCCGTGGCAACCGGATGTCGGTTGAAGCGGTCGATCGTGGCGCAGGCGCGCTGCTCGACCGTCAGGCCGGCGCCATGGGCACTGCCGGGCGCGTCGCTCCCGTCGGCATGACGACCCTGCGGTGATCGCCATGAACAGCATTCACACACGAACCCAGACTTCCACCGGAATCGCTCCGAAAGGCAAGACTATGACCAGTCGTCTTATCAAGACTGTAATGAGTGCCGCAGTTGCCCTTGCGCCGCTGGCACTGGTGCCGGCAGCCCCGGCCCAGGCCCAGTCCGTCCGCCCGGCACAGGATCTTGTCCTGTCGATCGGTCGCGGCGAGCTGGTGACGGTGCCCGGCAACATGGCCGACATCTTCATCTCCAACGAATCGGTTGCCGATGTCCAGGTGAAGTCGCAGCGCCAGCTGTATGTCTTCGGACTGTCGGGCGGTGAAACCACGATCTACGCCAGCAACGCTGCCGGCGATATCATCTGGTCGGCCAATGTCCGCGTCGGTTCGAACATCGACAGCATCGACCAGCTTCTGGGTCACGCCATGCCGCAGGCCAATATCTCGGTCGCGACCATGGGCAGCAACACCGTGCTGCTGACCGGCACGGTCGCCGCGCCTGAAGACGCTGCCGAGGCAGAGCGCCTTGTCCAGGCCTTCACGGGTGACCAGACCAATGTCATCTCGCGCCTTCGCATGGCAACGCCGCTGCAGGTCAACCTGCGCGTGCGCTTCGCCGAAGTCAGCCGCTCGCTGGTTCGCACCATCGGTTCGAACATCGCGACTATCGACAGCACCGATGGCTTCCAGTTCGGCGTTGCACAGGGTCGCACACCTTCATTCGGGCGTGCAAATGGCCTTGGGGTCGGTCCGACTTCGATCACTGGCTTTGCTCCCAACCCGAACTTCAACCCGCTTCTGCCGGTTGGTGCAAACAACCAGCAATTCATCGAGGAAACGGCAAGCTCCATTACAGGCATTTCGCCTGGGACAACGCTTGGTTTCCTCGGCGAATTCCTCGGTCTCGATATCGGTGGCGCACTTGACCTTGGCGAACGCCGCGGTCTGGTGACCACGCTGGCGCAGCCGAACCTGACCGCGCTTTCGGGCGAAACCGCCGAATTCCTTGCTGGCGGCGAATTCCCGATCCCGCTGAGCCAGGGCTTGGGCACGACCACGATCCAGTACAAGAATTTCGGTGTCAGCCTTGCTTACACGCCGATCGTGCTGGCCAATGGCCGCATCTCGATGCGCGTTCGCCCCGAAGTGTCCGAACTGTCGAGCCAGGGAGCGGTGACGCTCAACGGCTTCCAGATCCCGGCACTGACCATCCGCCGCGCGGAAACGACGGTGGAACTGGGCTCGGGCGAAAGCTTCATGATCGCCGGACTGCTGCAGAACAACGCGCAGCAGACCATCGACCAGCTTCCCGGCGTCGGCGACCTGCCGATCATCGGCAATTTGTTCCGCTCGAGCGATTTCCAGCGCAACGAAACCGAGCTGGTGATCGTGGTCACGCCGTACCTGGTTCGCCCGGTCAACGACCGTGACATTCGCCTGCCAACCGATGGTTTCAACGTGCCCGATGCTGCTGCGCAGTTCCTGATGGGCCAGGAAACCGACGGCGTCACAGGTGGCAGTCGCCCTATGCCGCGTCCTGCAAATCCCGGCCCGAACGGTCCGGACCTGAGCATGACCCAGCAGAACGGCACTTCGCTTGCGAGCGGTGAAGCCCCCCGGGGTGCCGCTACCCAAACCGCCGCCGCAGCCCCGCTGCCCGGCTTCAGCTTCGACAGTGGAGAGTGATCGCCATGACTAATCGTAACAAACGACTTGCCGCAACGGCCCTGGCGCTCTCGCTCGGCTTCGGCCTCTCTGCCTGCGGGACACTGAACGAAGGCCCGCAGAACATGTCGCTCAATTCGGTCAACCAGCCGGTTGTCGAGCGCAGCAACTACACGCTTGACCTCGCCAGCGTTGCTGGCGGCCTGACGGTGCCCGAACAGGCCCGCCTTGCCGATTGGTTCGAAACGCTCGACCTCCGTTATGGCGACCGCATTTCCGTGGACGACCCGGCGATGAGCCCGGCCGTGCGCGAAGATGTTGCCGCCGTTGCCAGCCGCTTCGGCATCCTCCTGAGCGATGTCGCTCCGGTGACCGAAGGTTACGTCAACCCCGGCAATGTCCGCGTGGTCGTAACGCGCTCCATGGCGCATGTTCCGGGATGCCCGAACTGGGAAAACCGTTACGGCATCGAGCAGGGAAACCAGACTTCACCCGGCTTCGGCTGTGCGGTGAACAGCAACATCGCCGCGATGGTGGCGGATCCTGAACACCTGCTCAACGGAGCCAGCGGCTCCGGCGAAACGGTGGTCATGACTTCGAACCGTGCCATCGATTCCTATCGCAATGCGCAGCCTACCGGTGGCGGTGGCAGCAACTTGCCTGAAGTATCGTCCGAGGGGGACTAATCCGATGAGTGCACAGTGGAAACCCGGACCGCTCGGCAATCGCGAGCCGTTCTCCGCCTACATTTGCGACGAAGGTGCCCTCGATGCGCTGCGTCCGGTGGTTATCGAAATGGGCTGGCAGCCCGAGAAGTGCAACAAGGGTGGCCTGCGTAACGCAGTCCAGTCCCTGTCGATCTCGGCCAGCCCTGCCATCCTGATGGTCGACCTGTCCGAAAGCGGTGATCCGCTGAACGATATCAACGCGCTTGCCGAGGTTTGCGAACCCGGAACCGTGGTGATCGCTGTCGGCCAGGTGAACGACGTGCGCCTCTATCGCGACCTTATCGCGAGTGGCATTCACGACTACCTGCTCAAGCCGCTTTCGGCCAACCAGCTGCGCGATTCGCTCACTCAGGCCCAGGCCGTGTTCTCCGCTCCGCGCGGTGGCAATGAGGGTGATGGTGAGCACGAACATGTGGCAACCGCGATTGTCGGCACCCGTGGCGGCGTTGGCGCCTCCACCCTTGCCACGTCGCTGGCATGGCTGTTCTCGATCGAACACGAACGTTCGACCGCACTGCTCGACCTCGACGTGCATTTCGGGACTGGCGCGCTGTCGCTCGATCTCGAGCCGGGCCGCGGCCTGACCGATGCGATCGACAACCCGAGCCGTATCGATGGCCTGTTCATCGAACGCGCCATGATCCGTGCGAACGACAACCTCGCGATCATGTCTGCCGAAGCGCCGATAAACTCTCCGCTGATGACCGATGGCACCGCCTTCGTGCAGCTCGAGGAAGAGTTCCGCCAGGCATTCGACATGACCGTAATCGATCTGCCGCGCAATATGCTGATCAATTTCCCGCACCTGCTGACCGAAGTGAACGTGGTGACGCTTGTCACCGAGCTCACACTGGCATCGGCGCGTGACACGATCCGCATCCTTTCGTGGCTCAAGCAGAACGCGCCTGGCGCGCACCCGATGATCGTCTGTAACAAGATGCAGTCGGGCGCTGCCGAAATCAGCAAGGCCGATTTCGAAGCCTCGATCGAACGCAAGATCAACTTCCAGATCAGTCTTGACCAGAAGGCAGCAGTCAACGCCGCCAAGCTGGGCCAGACCTTCATCGAAGCGAACAAGGGTTCGCGCACGGTTGCTCCGCTGCGCGAGATCGCAAAGACGATCGTGGGCGTAAGCGAAGATGACGGTGCAAGCCTTGAAGAAGGCGGCAAACAGTCTTCCATGCTCGGCAAGTTCGATCTGAAGTCGCTGCTTGGCAGCGGAGCCAAAAAGGCCAAATCGAAAGAAGCTGCAGCGCAACCTGTCGACTGAATGTTCAGGGGGCAGGCCTGCCCTGCCCCCCGACTAGCCCATTGACGCAAGTATTTAGAGAAGGCGGACCATGACCATCATACAGCTCGTGCTTCTGGCCGGTGGCCTGCTGGGATTGATGATCCTGGGCTATTCTTTGTTCACCGGGACATCGCCAGGCAAGGAAAGCCAGCGCCGCCTGCAAGCGGTTCGCTATCGCCACTCGGAAAGCACGACCGACAAGGTCGAAAGCCAGCTGAAGAAGGCGATCGCCGCGCGCAAACCCAAGAAACATGCCGTGGCCGGCTCCGGCTCGCGCATGGATGCACTGGCAGTCCGGCTGAACCGCACCGGCATGGGCTGGTCGGTCCAGCAGTATCTCTATGCTTCGCTGGGACTGACGCTGGCCATTGCTGCCCTGCTCTACTTCCAGACCGGCGGAGCCATGCTTTCGCTCGGCGTGGGCATCCTGATCGGCGCGGGCTTCCCGCACCTGATCGTGGGCCATTTCATCAAGCGCCGGACCAACCAGTTCAACTCCAAGTTTCCTGACGCCATCGAGCTGCTGGTTCGCGGCCTGCGTTCGGGCCTGCCCGTGGCCGAAACCCTCTCTGTCGTCGGACAGGAAGTGCCCGGCCCGGTCGGTATCGAATTTCGCTCTGTGGTCGAACGCATCAAGATCGGCCGCACGATGGAAGAATCGTTGCAGGAAACGGCTGACAAGCTGGGCACGGCGGAATTCCAGTTCTTCGTCATCACGTTGGCCATCCAGCGCGAGACAGGTGGTAATTTGGCCGAAACGCTGTCCAACCTTGCCGATGTGCTGCGCAAGCGCGCGCAGATGAAGCTGAAGATCAAGGCGATGAGCTCGGAATCGAAAGCTTCCGCCTACATCGTTGGCGCGCTGCCCTTCATCGTGTTCGGCATGATCTACTGGATCAACCCGAGCTATATCGGCGGCTTCTTCGAAGACGATCGCCTCATCGTCACCGGCCTGTTCGGGCTCGTGTGGATGAGCATCGGCGCCTTCATCATGGCCAAAATGGTCAGCTTCGAGATCTGAGCGGGGAAAACTGATGTTCTATTTGATCGCTCAATCTACCGGTCCCAAGCTTCTCGGCGTGGATGTGATCCTTGTTGGATCGATCTTCGCCGGGATGGCCGCCGCAGCCGTGCTGCTGGCCATCTACGCGGCCGTCACGGTGAAAGACCCGATGGCAAAGCGTGTGAAAGCGCTCAACGACCGTCGCAACGAACTCAAATCGGGGATGCTCACCCAGAGCACCAAGAAGCGCCAGAGCCTGGTGCGTAAGACCGATACGACCGAGAAGATGAAAGACACGCTGGAGGGCATGAAGGTCCTCCAGGAAAGCCAGGTCAAGGACGTGCAGCAAAAGCTCGCACAGGCCGGTTTCCGCAACAAGGAAATGGCAGTCGTCATCATCTTTGCGCGCATGGTTCTGCCGGTCGCGCTGGGCTTGCTGGGCGTGGTCCTGTTCTACTGGACGGAAACCTTCCCCGAATGGGGCAGCTTCAAGCGGTTCATGGCGTTCGCAGCCCTCGTGATCGCGGGCTACAAGGGGCCGGAACTGTATCTGAAGAATATTTCGAACAAGCGCACCAAGCTGATCCAGAAGGGTCTGCCCGACGCGCTCGACCTGCTGGTGATCTGCGCCGAAGCCGGTCTTACCGTGGACGCCGCGTTCAACCGCGTTGCTCGCGAACTGGGCCGGGCCTATCCCGAGCTGGGCGAGGAATTTGCGCTTACCGCGATCGAACTTTCGTTCCTGACAGAACGTCGCCAGGCCTTCGAAAACCTCGCCTATCGCGTTGATCTGGAAGCCGTGCGCGGCGTGGTGACAACGATGATCCAGACCGAGCGTTACGGTACGCCGCTGGCATCTGCCCTGCGCGTGCTGTCTGCCGAATTCCGCAACGAGCGCATGATGCGCGCCGAGGAAAAGGCAGCTCGCCTGCCCGCGATCATGACCGTGCCGCTGATCCTGTTCATCCTGCCGGTTCTGTTCATCGTGATCCTTGGCCCGGCAGCCTGTTCCATCGCCGACGCCTTCTCTGGCGACGGTCCTGGAAGCACCGGCTAGGACAAGACCAGGTACCCGAATGCAGAAAACCCCGCGCGGCCATACGCCGCGCGGGGTTTTCTCTTAACTGGCCGCTCGATTATACAGAGCGCCTAGCGTTCAGCGCACGCCGTAAGTGCCCGAAAGATCATCTTCGGCAAGACCTTCCGCCTGCAAGCGGGCACGTTCCAGCAAGGTGCGGAAGAGTTGCAATTCTTCCGGAGAGAACCCGGTAAAAAGCTGGCGCTCCATCTCGAGTGCGAGCGGCATGATTTCGGAGTGCATGACCCGTCCGGCATCGGTCAATTCAAGCAGGTGCGAGCGGCCGTCCTGTTCGTTCGGAGTGCGCCTTGCAAGGTCCCGATCTTCCAGCACCTTGCACGCGCGGTTGACCGCCACCTTGTCCATCAAGGTCCGCTTGGTCAGGTCGCGCTGCGTCCGCGCGCCGGAATCGCCCAGCACCGCCATGACCCGCCATTCGGGGATGCTCAGCCCCCAGCGCTGGCGATATTCCATCGCGATGCGGCCACTGACCGCATTCGAGGCCAGCGATAGCTGGTAGGGCAAGAAGCGGGATAGGGCACTTGTCGGTTGCATAAGAAATCACTTTGTTGAACTTTGCGCAAATTTGCAAGTTTATGCGGTTCGGGATCGTCCCGGCGCGCTAATCCTTGCTTTCGTTCAACAGATTCACCAAACGCCCGGCGACAGCATCCAACCTCGCACGTGACGCTATGTCCCAATGCTCGCGCGGCGTGATGATCGCAGTATCCAGCACTGTATCGATGGCACTCGCCTTGCGCTGTTTGGGCAGGCCAGCGGCGAATTCGGCTAGCAGGGCGCGAGCCTTTTTGGAATTGGCTGTCATGGTCTTGATGATGTCGGAAACATCGACGTCACCATCCGGTTCGCGCCAGCAATCATAATCGGTCACCATGCCGACCAGCGCATAGGGCAGCTCGGCTTCTCGGGCGAGCCGCGCTTCAGGCATGGCGGTCATGCCGATCACATCCGCCCCCCAATCGCGGTAAATATTGCTCTCTGCGCGGGTCGAGAACTGTGGCCCCTCTATAGCGACATATGTGCCGCTCTGGTGCACCTTTGCACCAGCCTTGTCAGCAGCCTTGCCCGCCAGTTTCGAAAGCCTCGGGCAGACCGGATCGGCAAGCGGCACATGCGCGACGATACCGTCGCCAAAGAAGCTACGCTCTCGGCCTGCAGTGCGGTCAATCAGTTGATCTACAACGACAAAATCTCCAGGAGCATATTCCTCCTTTAGGCTGCCGATCGCGGAAATTGCGAGCACATCGGTAATGCCGCAGCGCTTAAGCGCATCGATGTTGGCACGGTAATTCACATGGCCGGGTGCCAGGCGGTGACCGGCGCCGTGGCGCGCGATGAAGGAGAACTGCACCGATCCGATGCGACCCGTGGTGACGGGACCCGATGGCTCGCCGAAAGAGCTTGCCACCGGAATTTCCTGTGCGTCTTCCAATGCTCCCGGTTCGTAAAGGCCCGATCCGCCGATTACGCCGATATGCCATGCCTTGGCCATTGCCAGCCCTCCCCGTGTTGCCCTGTCAACCTGAAGCGTCGCAGATTACTTCGGCGGCATCCGGATTGCTCCGTCGAGCCGCACGCATTCCCCGTTGAAATAACCGTTTTCGACCATGAAGCACACCAGGCTGGCATATTCTTCCGGATCTCCGAGCCGCTTGGGGAAAGGTACAGCCTGGGACAGCGCCGCCTGCGCTTTTTCCGGCAAGCCGGCAAGCATCGGCGTGCGGAATATGCCGGGCATGATGGCGTTGACCCTGATACCTTCGCTCATCAAGTCGCGCGCGACCGGC
Source organism: Erythrobacter alti (assembly GCF_037996805.1). NCBI lineage: Bacteria > Pseudomonadati > Pseudomonadota > Alphaproteobacteria > Sphingomonadales > Erythrobacteraceae > Erythrobacter > Erythrobacter alti. The sequence goes on from NZ_JBBNAX010000001.1 coordinate 637,579, forward strand.
AGGGTCATGCCCTTCACCCCCGCCTTGGATGCGGCATAGGCAACCTGACCGATCTGGCCGTCTTCGGCGGCGACTGAAGCCGTATTCACGATACAGCCGCGCTCGCCATGATCGCCGACCGGGTCTAACGTGATCATGCCCGCTGCCGACTTCGCCATGCACTGGAACGTGCCGACGAGATTGATTTCAACCGCTTTGCGAAAGGCGTCGACCGGGTGGTGGCTGATCTCGCCCGTTTCACGGTCGCGGCGCACCAGCTTGGCGGCCGGTGCGATGCCGGCGCAATTCACCAGCACCCGCTCCTGGCCATGCGCTTCGCGTGCCTTGGCGAGACCTGCATCGACCGATGCCTCGTCGGTGACGTCGACCACGCAGGCTACGCCGCCGATGTCAGCGGCAACTTTTTCCGCGCCTTCCTTGTTCATGTCGAATATGGCGACCTTCGCACCCTTGGCTGCCAGAGCGCGGGCGGTGGCTTCACCAAGACCGGATGCTGCCCCGGTGACGATGGCACAGACAGTTTTGTCGATAATCATGCTTCTTCCTCGATCCTGCGCCACGAATATGGCGCGTGGGTTTCACTGCACGGTCCTACCGTTCGCCTGCGCCCGGTCAAGCGAGCAGCCTTCGCTCCAGTGATAAGATGCCCGGTCTTCGCCTCGGCAAAGAAAAAGGCCCCGCAACTGAAGTCGCGGGGCCTTTTCTTGTCAGTCCCTTGCGGAACGTGAGGATCAGAAGCGCACGCTGAGCGATCCGAAGAACTCACGGCCGTCAAGATCGTAGCCATTGCCGATCGGAACGTTGTTGACGCTGAACACTTCGGTGCCATCGACAAGCGGCGGAGCCGTATTGAAGATGTTCGACACGCCGAGGCGCAAAGTCATCAACTCGTTAAAGTTGTACCGGATCGACGCGTTGTGGACGAAGTAATCGTCCGCAAAGCCAATATCGCGGCAGAACACGCCATCGCCCTCGACGACGCCGTTCGGAATGAAGGCACCGGTTGCGGGATCGTTGGAACCCGAACCGTTACCCAGACACGTGTCACCGATCACGCCGGTAGGCTGGCCATCGGGGCCACGACCGAAGGCGTCGCTTAGCGGATCGATGCCACTGGCCTGCTGCTCGGTTTCACCGATCCAGCGAGTCTGCCAGGTCAAGGTCACCGGACCGTAGCCGACGGAAGCGATCGCACGACCAGTCCATTCGGGGAAGCCGAATTCGCCGGTGAAGTCATCGAAATCTTCCTCGTCATCAAGGATGAACAACGTGCTGCGTTCGATCAGGTGGTTGGCCTGCAGGGTCAATCCAAGATCAAGGATATCACCGCCGAGCGGCACTTCGTAACCGAAGCTGGCGTTGATATCGATTCCGCGGACTGTTTCCTTGTCCTGGTTCAGGAACAGCGGGAAGGCCTGCGTGATAAGCTGACGCCCACCCGAATAAACCAGCTGGTCACAGTAGATGCTGCGATCGTAGCTCGCCGGCAATTCACCTGCGGGTGTCAGCGTAACGTCGGTCGTGTCGTAACAATCATTGACCGTGAACTGAGCCGAAAGTTCGGCGATCGAGCCCTCGACGATGATCGAGTAGTAGTTGAAGTTGAACGACACGTCGAAGTTGCCGAAGTTTTCCGCTACCGCAACACCGGTCGTAAACGACTTCGAGGTTTCCGGATCGAGATCAAGAGTACCACGGTTCGCCACTTCGATGCTGCTTGCACCAATAGTGTTGGTACCCGCAGGGCTGATACCAACACGCGTGGGATCGCGACCTTCATCACGGCAAATCGCGAGCAGCGCTGCATCGCGCGTATCGAGATCGGCCTGATAACCAGCCGGGCGATCAGCACTGGCCAGAGGCTGGAAGGCCGCTGCCGGAACGGCGCACGGGTCACCAACGGTTGTGAATCCGGTGATGCCGCCCAGGAAGTTCTCGCGAAGGTTCGGAGCACGGAAAGAGGTACCATAGGTTGCCTTCAACAGAACCTGAGGCACGGGGCGCCAATCGGCCTTGAGCGAGTAAGTACCAGCTGTTCCGTAGAACTCTTCTTCGCTTACACGTCCTGCAGCATTGACGTTGAATTCACCCCAGAAATCGCTGTCGAAAACCGGGACGTTGAGTTCACCGAATGCTTCGACAATGTACTTGTCGCCATTCGTGCCGAAGTCACGGAAGAAGCCAAAGAACAGACCGTTGAAGGCGCTGATATCCGGGACCGTCGAGATGCTGTCGTGGCGGAATTCACCACCGAGTACGACTGCAAGCGGACCGGCGGGCAGCTCGACCAGATCGCCGGTGGCGTAGGCCGAAAGGACGATTTGCTCGTAAGTCGTGTCGACCTGACGGACACCGAACAGATAATCCCGCTCCGCCTGGCTGGCAAAATCGCCAAAGGGCAGCTGGAAGATGCTGTCTGCGAAGAGATTGACCGGAACACAGCCCTGCACGAGGTCTGGCGCGGCCAGGTTCGGGTTAGACAGGGTGCCGCACGGACCGATGTAGCGCGGATCGTCGCCGACGAAGTTCGCGCCCGGACGCGTCCCACCATCCCGGCTGTCGCCGATGTTGACAAGTGGCTGGCCGAATACTTCGTAGTTGTTGTCGTAGTCGTCAGCGATGCCGTCGCCATTGTTGTCGGCCACGCCGTCACCGTCGAAGTCGGCGGTGGGATCAATACCCAGCGAATAGGCCAGGCGGTCCTCGCGAATACCGCGACGGATGGAGCGGCCTTCCGAACGCGAATAGACGCCGGAAACCTCGAAGCTCCAGGAATCGCCAAAGAACGGCAGGTCACCGCGCACACCGAGCACGCCGCGATACTGTTCCTGCGTCACGTCCTGGTTGTTACGGTCACCGCGGATCTGCGCATTTGCGTCAACCGGCAGCGACATGCCGTAGTTACCACGACCGAAGGGAACGCCCGGTGCTGCGTAGACATCGAACGAACCAGGTCTGGTCCCGTTAAGGTCGCCGAAAGTATCGGCCTGGAAGTTATCCAGCAAACGACAGTCAACACCGTTCGGATTCGTGTCGATATTACAGGGGTTGAACGGGTTGAGGTCAGGCACCGACGGGAAGATGCTCGGCGAGCCGGTATTGTCCGAAAACACCTCGGCGCGGCTGTAGAGCGCTTCGAAGAACGGCGTGATGTTCATTTCACCGCCGAGCGAATATTCACCGTAAGCCATCACGTTATACAGCTTCTGCTGCGTGATGAACGACTGCTCGAGGTTCGTACCGTTCGTGTTGAAGTCGTAGAAGTCGATATCACGGATACCGTCGCCATCACGGTCAAGCTGGGCACCGAAAGCGTTCGACGAGTCGGCATAGGGGAAATCCGGGAAACCGGGGTAGTTGCTGCCGCCTGGACCGACATAGTAGGCCGAACCGCCGAAGCTGTTGGTCTGGAAGATACGACCGGTGAAGCCCGTCAGCACACATTCGTTGTTGGGGATGCTGATAGCACCGCCGGTCTGGTTTTCCAGGATGGCGCGATCGGAAACGCCAATGCGTCGGATATCGCCCTGGTTGGTGATTTCATAATCGGTACGGCAACCGTTGAACCATTCGCGATCGCTGAGCTTGATCTCGTCACGATAAGCGTATTCGGCACCGATGCCGAAGAAGCCGCGATCGAAGGTGGTGCCCCATGCGCCGCTGACTGTGTAGTCATCGCCGCCGCCATCGGGATTGACGCTGCCCGAACCGAACAGTTCAAAACCGTCAATGTCGGTGCGCAGAATAACGTTACCCACACCGGCAACGGCGTCCGAACCGTAAACCGACGATGCACCGTCGAGCAGCAGGTCGTAGCGCTCGATCAGCGAGGACGGGAGGAGGTTGATCGACGGGCTGGTCGGCGCGCCTTCCACACCAGCAGGTGCGAGGCGGCGACCGTTGATCATAAGAAGCGTACGGTTCGCACCCAGGCCACGAAGGTTGAGAGTCTGCGAACCCGGGCCATTGTCCAAAACGAAGCCCTGGAAGGTGGCGTCGATCTGCTGGCCGGCAGCAGCTTCCGAGCGCTGCAGGATCTGCGCGGCATCGAATTCACCAACGTCGCGAGCGGCTTCGGTATCAAGAACCTGAAGCGGCGAAGTGCTGGAGTAGGTGTCAGCACGGCGAACACGCGAACCGGTAACAACAATGCTACCTTCTTCATTGGCACCCTGTGCGCCGGTGTCGTCGACATCGACAACCACCTGCTCGTCAGGATCGTTGTTCGTAACGCCGGTAGCTTCCGCCGCGTCCTGCGCGAATGCCGCACCACCTGCGAGAAGCGCGCCGGCCGATACAGAGATCGCCAGACCCGTCAGGGCAGTTCTACGAAGATTTTTCATGTTTTCCCGTCCACCTTAGAAAGTCGAATTCACAAATTATTCAGCGCGCCCACGGCAACTATCTTTGCTGCTTTGCGGGAAGCGGACGGTGTACTGGAGTAAGCAGCACAGTCCGCAACGCTGGATGACGCTTCGTGCAATAGGCTCCGCCCCATGTCAAAACGCCATCGCCTACTATGGCGGCACAATGACCCGATTTGGTTTAGTCTGTGACTAAATTCACACACTGGTGAATGTCGATGATTTTGGCCAAAAATTTCGTGTAGGTTGCATCGCGCTACCTGAAAATTTCGTGAGGATGGGATTTCCGCTCTGTCGATGGTCGCTGCGCGCGTTCTTCGTTTCGCGTGGGCCACTTGCGGGGCTCGATCCTGCTCGCTCTGTCAGCAAAATCCTTGCCGGCACGAAGAAGGGCGGAGTTTCACCCGCCCTTTCCGATTCTACCAAAGTTGCAGCGTTATCAGCTTACAACCATCTTTAATTCTCCATCGCCTTCGTCGATCTCGACCGTGCTGCCATCGGGCACTTCGCCCGCCAGCAACATCTCGGCCAACGGATCCTGCAAGTAGCGCTGCACCGCACGCTTCAGCGGCCTTGCGCCATACACGGGATCATAGCCGACGCGGCCCAGCCATTTGCGCGCACCGTCGGTCAGGTCGAGTTCGATCTTTCGATCCTTGAGCAGTTTCTGCACGCGCGACACCTGGATATCGACGATCGGCGCCATGTGCTCCATCGCCAATCGGTGGAACAGGATGATCTCGTCCAGCCGGTTGAGGAATTCGGGGCGGAAATGACCGCGCACCACATCCATCACCTGCTCCTCGACATCCTCCACCTTCTGGTCGTCGCCGAGGTTCGAGAGGAACTGGCTGCCCAGATTCGATGTCAGGATGATGAGCGTGTTGGAGAAATCGACCTTGCGGCCTTGTCCGTCGGTCAGATGGCCATCGTCAAGCACCTGCAACAGCACGTTGAACACGTCGCCATGCGCTTTCTCGACCTCGTCGAACAGCACGACCTGGTAAGGCCTGCGTCGCACAGCCTCGGTCAGCACGCCGCCTTCTTCATAGCCGACATAGCCCGGAGGCGCGCCGATCAGGCGGGCGACCGAATGCTTCTCCATGAACTCACTCATGTCGATGCGGACCATGGCGTGGTCATCGTCGAACAGAAACGATGCGAGCGCCTTGGTCAGTTCGGTCTTGCCGACGCCGGTCGGGCCGAGGAACAGGAAGCTGCCCAGCGGGCGGCCGGGATCCTGCAATCCGGCACGCGCACGGCGCACGGCCTTGGACACCGAATTGATCGCCTTTTCCTGCCCGATCACACGCTTGGACAGGACGTCTTCCATCTTGAGGAGCTTGTCGCGCTCGCCCTCGAGCATCTTTTCCATCGGGATGCCGGTCCAGCGGGCAACGACAGAGGCGATGTCGTCCTCGGTCACTTCCTCGCGCAGGAGCGCGTTCTCGGTCGTGTCCTCGGCTGCGGCAAGCGCCTTTTCCAGTTCGGGGATCTTGCCGTAGGAAAGCTCGCCCGCCTTGGCGAGATCGCCAGCGCGCTGCGCCTGCTCCAGTTCGATCCGCGCCGCGTCGAGGTCTTCCTTGATCTTGGCCTCGGCATGGATCTTGTCGCGCTCGTTCTGCCAGCGCGTGGTCAGTTCGGAGGATTGCTGTTCGAGGTTGGCGAGCTCTTCGCGCAGGGCGTGGAGCCGGTCCTTGCTCGCCTGGTCGTTTTCCTTTGCCAGCGCCGATTCCTCGATCTTGAGCTGGATGATGCGCCGGTCGAGCGTTTCGATTTCCTCGGGCTTGCTCTCCACTTCCATGCGGATGCGGCTCGCCGCCTCGTCCATCAGGTCGATCGCCTTGTCGGGCAGGAAGCGGTCTGTGATGTAGCGTTCGGAAAGCTGCGCCGCAGCCACGATCGCACCATCGGTGATGCGCACGCCGTGATGCAATTCGTACTTTTCCTTGATGCCGCGCAGGATCGAGACCGTGTCTTCCACGCTCGGTTCATCAACGAATACCGGCTGGAAGCGCCGCTGGAGGGCCGCGTCCTTTTCGACATATTTCTGGTATTCATCGAGCGTGGTCGCGCCGATCGTGTGCAGTTCGCCGCGTGCCAGGGCGGGCTTGAGCAGATTGGAGGCATCCATGCTGCCTTCGCTCGCGCCCGCGCCGATCAGCGTGTGCATTTCGTCGATGAATAGGATGATCTCGCCATCGGCACCTTTCACCTCGTCCAATACGGACTTCAGCCGTTCCTCGAACTCGCCGCGATACTTCGCGCCGGCAATCATCGATCCGAGATCGAGCGCCATCAGGCGGCGATCCTTCAGGCTGTCGGGTACATCGCCATTGGCAATGCGCAGCGCGAGTCCTTCGGCAATCGCGGTCTTGCCGGTGCCGGGTTCGCCGATGACGACGGGATTGTTCTTGGTGCGCCGCGCAAGGATCTGGATGACGCGGCGGATTTCTTCGTCGCGTCCAATCACGGGGTCGAGCTTGCCGTCGCGCGCAGCCTGCGTCAGGTCGCGCGAATACTTCTTCATTGCATCATAGGATGCCTCGGCGTTGGCGCTGTCCGCCGTCTTGCCGCCGCGCAGTTCGTTGATCGCCGTGTTGAGCGCCTGCGCTGTCAGCCCCGCATCAGCGAGAGCCTTGCCCGCCTTGCTGTCCTTCGCCAGCGTCAGCGCCAGCAACAGGCGTTCGACGGTGACATATTCGTCGCCCGCCTTCTGGGCGACCTGTTCGGCGCTATCGAGAACGCGCACCGCGTCATTATCGAGACCCGGCGTCTGTTGCGCCCCGCCCCCGCTGACTGCAGGCACCTTTGCCAGCAGTGCATCGACCTGCTGGACTGCCGCGCCCGGATTCCCACCGGCGCGCTGGATCAGTCCGGCAGCCATGCCCTCTTCATCCTCCAGCAACGCCTTGAGGATGTGTTCGGGAGAAATGCGTTGGTGCGAATTGCGGATAGCCACGGTTTGCGCGCTCTGGAGAAATCCGCGTGCCCGGTCGGTGAACTTTTCGAGATTCATACCCTATTGGTCCCTTGCCTGATTACCCGTGACAGATAGTGTTGCATATGCGCAACACAAGTGGTGTCGGACCCGATATTTCTGCTCTTGGTCGAAATAATCGCCCAGCCAAGGCTAGCGCGCCGAAACGGCTTTCGCCAGCGCGCAGTCGTGCTAACAGGTTGCTCATGAAACTCATCGCCGCTCTGCGCCCGTTCGTACCCGTCGCAACTGCCCTTGCCTTGCTGGGCTGCACAACCACGGCTCAACAGCCCGCAGCCGTGCCGCAGGCCGAGGTGAGCGCGCCCACACTTGCTTCGCTGGACGAGCTGATCGCGGAAGTCAGCATTCCCTATGAGACTTTTACGCTCGATAACGGCTTGCAAGTGGTCATCCACACCGACCGCAAAAGCCCGCTTGTCGGCGTCACCACCTATTACCGCGTCGGATCGAAGCACGAGCCGCGCGGGCGCACGGGTTTTGCCCATTTGTTCGAGCACCTGATGTTTGGCGGCAGCGAGAATGTCGAAAATTTCGATGTTCCCCTGGAAGCGGCAGGATCGACCGGCACCAATGGCTCCACATGGTACGACCGCACCAATTACGTCGAGGTGGTTCCCACAGGCGCGCTCGACCTCGCGCTGATGATGGAAAGCGATCGCATGGGCTATCTGCTCGGCGCGATCAGCCAGGAGAAGCTCGATAACCAGCGCGCCGTGGTGCAGAACGAGAAGCGGCAGGGGGACAACGGTCCCTACGGTCTTGTCAGCTATCTGTTGAACGACGGGCTGCTGCCGGTCGGCCATCCCTACCGCCATTCCACCATCGGTTCGATGGCAGACCTTTCCGCCGCCAGTCTCGAAGATGTGCAGACTTGGTTCCGCGACAATTACGGGCCCAACAATGTCGTCCTTGCGCTGACCGGCGATATCGATGCAGCAACCGCGCGCCCGATGGTCGAACGCTGGTTCGGCGACATCGCGCGCGGCCCCGATGTGGAAACCGCAGACGCCGGCCCCGTGACACTGGCCGAACCGCAATATCGCGAAATCACCGACCAGGTGCCGCTGGCACGCATCTACCAGGCGTGGACCGGCCCCGGCATGGAACACCCCGATGCCGTGCCGCTGGCGGTAGGCATGTCGATCCTCGGCGGGCTCAGTTCTTCGCGGCTCGACAACACAATGGTGCGCGGCGAGGAGCTGGCGACCAGCGTTTTCGCCTATGCGCAACAGCATGAGCAATTGAGCTTCCTGCAAGCGAGCGTGAACGTGAAAACCGGCGTCGACAATGCAGAGGCGCTCACACTGCTCGAAAGCGAGATCGCAAAGATGATCTCCGAAGGCCCGACGCAGGATGAAATCAACCGCGCTGTCACGCAGATCGTATCCGGCACGATTGGAGCACAGGAGCGGGTCGGCAATTTCGGTGGCAAGGGCATGATCCTGGCCGAGGGCCTGATGTATACCGGCAATGCTGGCCAGTTCCGCGACGAGCTTGAACAGATGGCGGCGCTGACACCCGAAGCGGTTCGTGAAGCGATGGAGCGCTGGCTCTCACGCCCCTCCCACACTCTGGTTGTCGTTCCGGGCGAACGCACGCTGGATGGAGCAAATCTCGGCGGCTGGGGTGACGAACATCTCAATCCCGCGCCGCAGCCCGATACCGGCTCCGACGTGGAAGTCGCACGCACCGGCCCAGAACGCGCCCTGCCCACCCCTGCACCCGTTGGCGAATTGACCTTCCCGCAAGTCGAACGCGCCACACTGTCGAACGGCATTCCCGTTGTCCTCGCGCGCCGCACGGCCGTGCCGCAGGTGTCGCTTGCGATGGTGTTCGATGCCGGTTCGGTGGTCGATCCCATCGGACAGGCTGGCGTGCACGAAACCATGATCGACGTGCTCAGCGAAGGCACGACCACGCGCAGCGCGCTCGATATCGCGCAGGAGCAGGAGGCGCTGGGCGCATCGCTCAGTGCCGGCGCGGGCGTCGACCGTTCAATTGTCTCGCTCACCGCACTGTCCGCCAACCTCGCACCCTCGCTCGACCTGATGGCCGATGTGGTGCGCAATCCGGCCTTTGCGCCCGATGCGGTGGCCCGCGTGCGCCAGCAGCGCGAGGCCGCCATCGCGCAGCAGCTCGCTTCTCCTGCAGGCCTTGCCCAGCGCGCCTTCCTGCCGCTCGTCTATGGTGCGAACCATCCCTACGCCTATGCTTCCACCAGTGGCGATGCCGATGCGGTTGCCACGATAGAGGCAAGCGATCTTGCCGCAGAACACGGCGAGTGGATGCGTCCCGACCTCGCATCGATCACTGTAGTGGGCGATATCTCGATGGATGAACTGGTCGCCGCGCTCGAAGCCAGCTTCGGCGACTGGCAAGCTCCGGCAACCGCCGCGCCTGCCAAGAATATAGACGCTCCTACACCCGCTCCGGCTCCGCGCCTTGTGGTGGTCAACCGGCCCAATTCACCCTCGAGCTATCTCACGCTGGGTCGCCTTGTCCCCTTCGCTGGACATTTCGATGGCTTCGAAGCGCTCGAACTGGCCAACGAAGTGATCGGCAGCGGCTTCCTTTCGCGGCTTAACAACGACCTGCGCGAAACGCGCGGCTGGACCTACGGCATCCGCTCCTCGATCCCCGAAGCACGTGGCCAACGCCGCCTGCAGGTGGGTACGCAGGTGCAGGCTGACAGGACAGCGGATTCAATCCGCGTCATCCTCGACCAGATGCAGGCCTTCCCCGCCACCCGCCCGGTCGACGCCACCGAACTGCAGCGCGTAACCGACGGAAATATCCGCAATTTGCCCAACCGTTATGAAACCAACGGACAGGTGCGCAGCGCCTTGCTTGGCAATCAGTTGCTCGGCCGCGATTTGCGCTACGAAGCGCGGCTGCCCGATATCTACCGCGCGATTGATGCCGATGCGATCAATGCCGCAGCTGCGCGTTACCTCCAGCCGGAAAATTTCGTGATCGTTGTGGTGGGTGACCGTTCGGTTATCGACCCGCAGCTTGAAACGCTGGGCATGGACATCACCTATCGGGACGCGGACGCGCTTTAAGGCCAGTCCCCGCCGATCACCAAGAACACAAAGCAGGAGAGTATTATGAGCGACGTTGGCGGCACCTATGATTTCGTGGTCAACAGCCCGATGGGCGAACAGAAGGGCACCATGACCGTGGTTCCCGATGCCAGCGGCAACAGCTTCACCGGCTCGCTCAACGGCACGCTGGGTTCGATGGACATCGATGACGGCACGATCAGCGGCAACACGCTGAACTGGAAGATGAAAATGAAGATGCCCCTGCCCATGACGCTCGATTGCGAAGCCACGGTCGATGGCGACGATGTGACCGGCACTATCGACGCAGGCATGATGGGCAAGATGCCGCTTACCGCCAAGCGGCAGGGATAGGCGGGACTAGAAACTGCCCCGCAGCGCCTGGTAGATCACCGCTGTCACCGCATTCGCCAGATTGAGCGAGCGGATGTGCTCGGAACGCATCGGCAGGTAAAATTCGCGATCACCATGGGCTGCCCGGATGGCTTCGGGCAGCCCTTTCGTTTCGCAGCCGAACACCAGATAGGCATCTGCGGGGTATTCCGGCTCGTAGAAGCTGGCGGGCCCATCATCCTCGAACAGGAACAGCTGGTCCGCGCGCGGCTGGCGCTCGGCGAGGAATGCCTCCCAGCTGTCGTACTCGGCCAGCCGCACATGCTGCCAGTAATCGAGCCCGGCGCGTTTCAGCCGCGTATCGGTGATCTCGAACCCGTAAGGTCGCACAAGCACCAGCTCCAGCCCGAGCGCCACGCAGGTGCGCCCGATCGTGCCGGTGTTTCCGGGGATTTCCGGATGGACGAGGACTATGGAAGGCGCGTGGCGGGTCAGCCCAGCTTGTCCTTCAAGATCTGGTTCACCACCGCCGGGTTGGCCTTGCCCTGCATCACCTTCATCGTCTGGCCGACGAAGAAGCCGAACAGCTTGTCCTTGCCCGCCTTATACTGCTCGACCTTGTCGCCATTGGCGGCGATGATCTGCTCGATGGCGGCTTCGATCGCGCCGGTGTCGCTGACCTGCTTGAGGCCTTCGGTGTCAGCGATCTCGTCGGGCTCGCGGCCGGTCTTCAGGACAATCTCATAGATTTCCTTGGCCTGACCGCCCGAAATCTCGCCTGCGTCCTGCATCTTGAGGATGGCGGCCTGTCGTGCGGCGGTAGCGTGAGCCATATCCGCTTCGTCACCCAAGGACTTCACCACGCCTGGCGCGACCGAGAGCGACCAGTTGGCGACCTGCGTCGCGACCTTGGCCTCGGGCTTGCCGAGCGCGCTGGCGGTTTCGGCCAGCAACGTTTCAAACCGCGCAAATGTCTCCACCTCGGCGGTAAGTTCGCGGGCATTGTAGGGTGTCAGGCCGAGCTCGTTCTCGTACCGCCGGCGCTTGGCGTCGGGCAGTTCGGGCAGGCTGGCGCGGCACGCCTCGAGGAATTCGTCGTCCAGTTCGAGCGGCAGCAGGTCGGGATCGGGGAAGTAGCGATAATCATGCGCGTCTTCCTTGCTCCGCATCGAGCGGGTGGTGCCGGTGCCCGGATCGAACAGGCGCGTTTCCTGCACGATCTTTCCGCCGTCCTCCAGCACATCAACCTGGCGCTGGGCTTCGTGTTCGATCGTCTGCATGACGAAGCGCACCGAATTGACGTTCTTCGTCTCGGTCCGCGTGCCCAGTTCGGTGTCACCGACACGGCGCACGCTGACATTGACGTCGGCGCGCATCGAGCCTTCTTCCATGTTCCCGTCGCACGAGCCGACATAGCGCAGGATCGAGCGCAGCTTGCGGACATAGGCCCCGGCCTCTGCGGGTGAGGTCATATCGGGATCGCTGACGATTTCCATCAGCGCGACGCCGGTGCGGTTGAGATCGACATAGGACATGGTGGGATGCTGGTCATGCATCAGCTTGCCCGCATCCTGCTCGACATGGATACGCTCGATCCCGATGACCTTGTCCGCAGGGATACCGGCCTTCTCGTCCGCCTCGATATGCAGCGCGCCCTTGCCTACCAGCGGGTGGTAGAGCTGGCTGATCTGGTAGCCTTGCGGCAGGTCGGCGTAGAAGTAGTTCTTGCGGTCGAAACGTGACCATTTGTTGATCTGCGCCTCGATCGCCATGCCGGTGCGCACCGCCTGCCGGATGCATTCGCGATTGGGCACGGGCAGCATTCCCGGCATCGCCGCATCGACGAGACTGACCTGCGTATTGGGCTCCGCCCCGAATGCGGTGGACGCGCCCGAGAACAGCTTGGCGTTGGAGGTGACCTGCGCATGGACCTCGAGACCGACAACGATCTCCCACTCGCCCGTTGCGCCGTGAATGCGGTAGTTACTCATCTGTCTTTTCCGAAGTTGGCAAGGGCGGCGCCCCGGATGCTTTCAAGAAGCGCGTCGAATTTCCCAAGCATTTCCGCATCGAGAGTATTGGCGGGCACGCCATCGAGGACTTGTTTGATCCCCTCGATCGAAATCTCAATGTCTTGCGGTGATGCGATGCCCCGTTCAGCAAGGATACGCAGGCTCTGCGTCCCTGCAAGAAGACCGGCGAGACCAAGTGAGCGGTCGCGCTTGTCAGTCGCTGATTCTCCGAAGATATTCACCACCACTTCTCCGGCTGTGCGGTGAACCCGGCGCGCTGTTCGATGGCGAGGCCAGCATTCAGCACGCCTTGCTCGTCCATCGCGCGGCCCACGATCTGCAAGCCCAAAGGCAGGCCATCCTCGGTCATTGTTGCAGGCACGCTCATCGCGGGAAGGCCAGCGAGCGAGGCGGGCACGGCGTAGACGTCGTTCAGATACATCGTCAGCGGATCGTCGTTGAGCGAATCCAGCGGGAAGCTCGCGGTTGGCGTTGTGGGCGCGAGGATCACGTCGCATTCGCCAAAGGCCGCGTCGAAATCGCGCTGCACCAGCGTACGCACCTTCATCGCCTGGGTATAATAGGCATCGTAGAAGCCAGCGCTGAGCACATAGGTGCCGAGCATCACGCGGCGCTTCACCTCGTCCCCGAAACCTTCGGCGCGGGTGGCGGCGTACATGTCCTGCAGGCCGGCGCCTTCGGGCAGGTCGCGCAGGCCGTAACGCACGCCATCATAGCGCGCGAGGTTGGACGATGCCTCCGCCGGAGCGACAATATAGTAGGCGGGCAGCGCATATTTGGTGTGCGGCAGGCTGACCTCGACGATCTCAGCCCCGGCATCGCGCAGCCATTGCGCGCCCTGATCCCAACTGTCGAGGATCGCCTGATCGGTGCCTTCCATCCGGTATTCTTTGGGAATGCCGACTTTCTTGCCGCGCAAATCCGCATCCAGATTTCCGAACCAGTCGGGCACGGGCGCGTCGAGGCTGGTCGAATCCTTCGGATCGAACCCCGCCATCGCGCCCAGCATGATCGCGCAATCTTCTACGCTGCGGGCCATCGGCCCTGCCTGGTCGAGCGAGCTGGCGAACGCGACAACGCCCCAGCGCGAGCAGCGGCCATAGGTCGGCTTGATCCCGCAAATGCCGGTGAAGGCGGCGGGCTGGCGGATCGATCCGCCGGTATCGGTGCCGGTCGCTGCCGGAGCGATACGCGCAGCCACCGCTGCAGAGGAGCCACCCGACGAACCGCCCGGGCTCATCGCGGCATTGCTGCCTTGCTTGCGCCAGGGTGATGCGACGTTGCCGAAATGGCTGGTCTCGTTGGACGAACCCATTGCGAACTGGTCCATGTTGAGCTTGCCCAACATGCCGCAGCCCGCATCCCACAATTTCTGCGAAACTGTGCTTTCATAGCGCGGGACGAAACCTTCGAGCATGTGGCTCGCCGCCGTCGTCTGCACACCGTCGGTGCAGAACAGGTCCTTCATGCCGATCGGCACGCCCGCCATCGGGCCAAGGTCCTTGCCCGCCGCGCGCGCGGCATCGACCGCATCGGCAGCATCAATCGCCTTCTCTGGCGTAACGACAATGAAGGCGTTGAGCGCGTTTGCGGCTTCGACAGCGGCATTGAAACTGTCCGCCACTTCGCGCGCGGTGAAGTCTCCACCGGCAACGCCATCGCGAATCTCGCGAACGCCAAGCTTGGTAAATTCGGTCATTATTCGATCACCTTGGGCACGCCGTAAAAGCCGTGTTCTGCCACCGGAGCATTGGCGAGCACATCGTCGCGCCGACCGCCGCCGGTCTTGGGATCGGCATCGATTACGTCGTCGCGCAGGCGCAGCTTCTGCTCGATGACCGCGGTCATCGGCTCGACGCCGGAGGTATCGACCTCGCCCAGCTGCTCGACCCATTCGAGGATCTTGTTGAATTCGGGCACCAGATGATCGAGATCGCCCTCGTGCATCTCTATGCGTGCCAGCGAGGCGATTTTCGCCACTTCTTCTCGGGTAACGGACATGCAGGCGCGATAGCGGCGAGTGTGGGCAGCTTCAAGCTATTCGGTAGGCCCTAATTGTCGCCTTCGATCGCGACTTCGCCCTCTGCTCCAAGCGGCGCCTGCATAGGCACCCCGTCGATCACGATATAGCGTTGCGGGATTGTATGGATTTCGACCACCGAATCCTCCTTCAGTTCACCGCTGGTCAGGTTCCTGTCCGGCTCAGGAATTGGGGTATCGGCAGGTTCATCACCGCCCATGGTGTAAATCTCGAAAGCGCGGTGCTGGATAAGAGCCACCTGCCGCTGCCCATCAGCGTTTCGCCCGATATCGAGTGCGAGGCATTGGTTCTGGCATTTCCACGGCTGCTCTTGCAGCTTGCCTATAATGAACTCGCGTAATTCGGGATCGTCCGGCTGGACCCGCAAATTGTAGTCGGCTTCTACCCTACGCGCGTAACCGTAGTCATATGGCCGCTCCGTCTGCGCCTGCGCAGCCTGCGCCAATTGCGCCACTTCGCCTTCGCGCTCGGCCAGTTCTGCGAGCACCTCGCGACCCGCATCGCCGAAGTCCCAGCGAAGCGCTGCAAGGTCGAACTCCTCAAGGCTCACCTTGCCAGCATCGAGCCGCGCGACCTGGTTCTTCGCTGATATGCCGCCAAAGTCTATCAGCGGAAAGGCAAGGACAAGCGCGATACCGCAGGTCACCACCGCGAGGTGCATATTGGCGCGGCGCAGATATTGGCTCCATCCCGCCATCCGGCCACGCGCCAGCCCGACCCAATAGGCAAGGCCATAGCTGCACGCGATCACGATAGCGATCAGCGCCCAGATGCGCTCGGGTGAGAGGCCGTGCTGGTCGATACGGATACCCATGCTGATCGCGGCAAACACGGTCAGCGGGAGGATACAGAAGGCAAGCACCAGCGCCGCCGATTGCATGAAAGCGCTGGAGCTGCGCTGCGCATCGTCATCGCGTACCACGGCATTGCTCAGGACGAAGCAGCCCACGGCGCAGGTCAGCAGCACCGGCGTGGCGCTGTCGGTCGCGTCCCACAGGGCAGACCCGCCCGAAAACAGCAAAATGACGAGGAAGATCAGCAGCGCGAGCGCGAAGGGGACGGCGAGCAGCGAAAACACCAGCATGACCACGCGCTGCAAGGTCCCGATAATGCCAAGCTGGTTGCGCAGCACACCCAGCGCCGCGCCGAAGGTCAGGCCGACGAACATCGCGCTGAACCAGCCGGTCTGGATCAGCTCCTCGATCACGTCGATGCCGATCAGGCTGAACAGTCCGTGCAGCAGCCACAGCAGCGCCCAGCTCAATCCCATGAACAGGAAAGCGCCGCCCGCGCTTACCGCATCGGTCCAGACGTAGAAGTGCGTCGCCGGATAAGGTGTGTCCCAGCGCAGGCGATGGAAATTTGCCTGGAACAAGGGGATCGCGAGGACGGAGAAGAATACGCCTGCGGCAAAGGCGAACTCCTCCCCCGCGTGGCTTTCATGTGCATTGACCGCGAAATAGGCGATCCCCGCCATGACGAGGCCGATACCAAGCGCGAATATCGCTGCTTCGGCCAGGCGCTGCGGGCGCAGCACGAAACCGGCGGCGATCGCTCCGAAGAACATCAGAGCCGCAAGGGCCGCCCGCAGTGGCTCAGTGTCGAAATCCTCGAGCAGCTCGTAAACGCCAAGCCCGGCGATTGCGCCGAGCACCGCGAGTATCCACGGCCGCAGCGGCCAGTCTTCGAGGAGGACGGCTTGCTCAACAGGAGCCTTTTCGTCTTGCGTGGCTCCGGTCATGTCCTTCCCCCTTCCCCTTCAGTACAGCCTATTGCGGCGGAGCAGCAGGTGCCTGTGCACCGCTCTCACCTGCCTGCGCTTCCATCTGCGCCTGCATCATGATGGTCTGCACGCGTTGGGCTAGCTGCTGGAATTCTTCCTCGGTCAGAATTTCGTGAACCGTGACTTCGAAAGAGAGACCCGCATTGGCCGGAATGTCCGACTGCGGCGGTGGTGTATCGCCGTAGCCAAGCTCACCAGGAAACTCGATCAGGTAGGTTCCGCCCTTCTGGGTTTGCAGCAGGCCCTGGCTGAAGCCGGGCACCATGTCGCCAACCGGCATGGGCACGCCGCGCGGGATCATCGCAGCGATTTCGGGCGGCATCTGCAGTGATTCGGGCGAGCGGTCGAATTCGGTACCGTCTTCCAGCTTGCCGACGTAATCGAGGAATACCACGCTGCTTTCGGTCGGGTTAGGGCCTTCGCCCGCCGTCACTGTTTCCACAGTCAGCCCCTTGGGCATCGCAGCCCAGGCAACGCCCGCTGCCACGAGCACGGCGACGAGAACGCCGAGCCACAGTTTGAGCAGCGAGCCCTTGGCGATCGGCTGCAGGGGAACGCGGGTGACTTCGGCCATGGATCGATATCCTGTAAGATGGGGCGCGCCCGATAACCCACAAAGCAAAGGGGCGCGGAAATAACTTTCCACGCCCCTTTGGCTTAGCTGTGTCCGGCTTTCAAGCCAGACCGCTCTTATATCCGAAACGCGGTGGTCCTAGACTCCGTCGCGTTCCATGCGCTTGCGCTCCAGCTTGCGGGCGCGGCGCACGGCAGCAGCCTTTTCACGGGCGCGCTTTTCGCTGGGCTTTTCGTAGTGGCGACGCAGCTTCATCTCGCGATACACACCTTCGCGCTGCAGCTTCTTCTTGAGCGCGCGCAGGGCCTGTTCGACATTGTTATCGCGGACGATGATCTGCATAAAACCAAGCTTCTTTCATAGTTCCAAACGACCAGAGCCCGCGGATCAAGGCGCGGGATGCACCGTTATTCATCAAAAAAATATGCCAATCGCCAAAAGGCAATTGCGCCGAATCCGTAACCGGATCGGCTCGCTGAGGGCGCAGATAAGCGAATCAGGTAGGAAAAGCAAGCTATCAAGCGCCTTTCGCCTTCCGCCGCGTGGCTCCAGCGGCTAGGAGGCGCTCCATGTCCAATGCCACCCCGCAACTCTATGCCTCGCTTTCGGTCGCCCTTGGCGGCGGAATCGGGGCACTCGCGCGCTACCAGCTCGGTCGATTGATGACCGCGTGGTTGGGCGCGCCCGTCGTCAGCACTTTCCCTTTCGCCACGTTGGCGGTCAATACGCTCGGCAGCCTGCTGATGGGCCTGCTGGCCGGCTGGCTGGTGCGCAGCGCGCCCGAAAATGCCGAAGGGCTACGGCTGCTGCTGGGCGTCGGACTGCTTGGCGGGTTCACCACTTTCAGCGCCTTCAGCCTCGAACTCGCCATGCTGATCCAGCGCGGCCAGGTTGGACTTGCAGCGATTTACCTGATGCTATCGGTCGGGCTCGGCGTGACCGGCTTCGTGTTCGGCCTCGCCATGACGCGGGTGTTCTCATGACCGACACGAACAAGGACCAGGTGCGCCAGTTCACCGTCGACGCCGATGACGAGGGTGTGCGGCTGGATCGCTGGTTCAAGCGCCACCTTCCGCAGATCGGCTTCGGCACGGTCAGCCGCTGGGCACGCACGGGCCAGATCCGCGTCGATGGCAAGCGCGCCAAGGTCGATGACCGGCTGGCCGAGGGCCAGGTGCTGCGCGTTCCTCCCGGCGGAGAAGACCGCGCCCGCACCCAGCGCGAACGCCGCGACCTGACGCCCGAGGAAGAAGCGCTCGCCGAAGAAATGCTGATCACCCGCACCAAATCGGCGCTGGTGCTCAACAAGCCTCCGGGGCTAGCCACGCAGGGCGGCACGAAGACCACCAGACACGTCGACGGATTGCTCGATGCCTATGCGGGCGAGGACGAATCGCGCCCGCGCCTTGTCCACCGGCTCGACAAGGATACATCGGGCGTTTTGCTGATCGCACGAACCGCCGGCAGCGCAGCTTTCTTCTCGAAGCGGTTTTCAGGTCGCAGTGCGAAGAAGATCTACTGGGCGCTGGTCGTGGGCGTGCCCGATGTGGCCGAAGGCACAATCGATGCACCGCTCGCCAAGCAGCCGGGAACCGGCGGCGAGAAGATGCATGTCGATATGGAAGGCGGACAGCCCGCACGCACGGTCTACCGCGTGGTCGAACGGGCCGGAAACGCCGCCGCATGGGTCGAACTGCAGCCTTTCACCGGACGCACGCACCAGCTGCGCGTCCATATGGCCGCCATCGGACACCCGATCGTGGGTGATGGCAAATATGGCGGTCAGGACGCTTTCCTCACCGGCAGCGTCAGCCGCAAGATGCACCTCCACGCGCGCCGCCTCATCATCGACGCGCCCAAGGGCGAAACGCTGGACGTAACCGCCGACCTGCCCGAACATTTCGCGCAAAGCATGGAGCAATTGGGTTTCGACCTGTCGCTGAGCGATGCGGGACCGATCGCCACGCCCCCGCCCGAACGCAACAAGGCGGAAAAGAAGCAGGCGGCCAAGGCTCATGCCAAGCAATATCGCAAGGCCCGCCGCGGCGAGCGCAAGGCGCGCGGAGCCGAAGGCGGCAAGAAACGCGGGGTACGCAAACCTCCGGCCAAACCCAAGGGTCGCCGGACGTGAGCGCCACAAGGCTCGCCGTATTCGATTGCGACGGAACCTTGTCCGACGGGCAGGCGGGTGTCTGCCACGCGATGGATATTGCCTTTGCGGAGGCCGGCCTTCCGCCGCCCGATCGCCACCTGGTCCGCCGCATCGTCGGGTTGAGCCTGCCGCAAGCGGTGCGCCACCTTGCGCCCGATGCCTCCGCAGACCAGCACAGCGCGGCGGTCGAGGCTTACAAGATCGGCTTCCGCCAATCGCGCGAAGACGGATCCCTGCGCGAACCGCTGTTCGAGGGGATTGTCGACCTGCTTCACCGCCTCCACGCGCAAGGCTGGATGCTTGCGGTCGCCACCGGCAAATCGGATCGCGGACTTGCGGCAACGCTCAGCGCCAATGGCCTCAGCGACTTGTTCGCCGCCACCCACACCGCCGACCGCCACCCCTCGAAACCGCACCCGGCCATGTTGCAGGCTGCAATGAATGATGTGCTGGCAGAACCTGCCAACACGGTGATGATCGGCGATACGGTCTACGATATGCAGATGGCCGCCGAGGCGGGGACGCAGGCGCTGGGCGTGAGCTGGGGCTATCACGAGACGGAAGAACTGCTAGCCGCCGGTGCACGCGGCGTGGCGCAGGAT
Source organism: Erythrobacter alti (assembly GCF_037996805.1). Classification (NCBI taxonomy): domain Bacteria; kingdom Pseudomonadati; phylum Pseudomonadota; class Alphaproteobacteria; order Sphingomonadales; family Erythrobacteraceae; genus Erythrobacter; species Erythrobacter alti. Next base: position 657,524 of record NZ_JBBNAX010000001.1, read on the forward strand.
ACTGCCGAACTGGAGGCTTTGCTCAATGGCTGATCAGGACCACGATCCCGCAAAATCTCGCTGGATGATGCTGCAGGCGATCCGGCTGGGCGGTCTGCTCCTGCTGCTGGGCGGGATCGTTATCCTCAGCGAGAGAGTTTCCGGACCGCAGGCTCTCGGCATAGGAATGATCGTTATCGGCATGTTCGCTTTCTTCATCCTGCCGATCCAGATCGCGCGCCGCTGGAAGACTCCGTCCGAATGAAGCGCTTTTACAAGAATGTTGCACTGATCGAGGCCGGTGGCGGCTGGCAGGTTACGCTCGACGCGCGCCCGCTGCGCACGCAATTGGGCTCGCAGCAGATCGTGCCGAGCAGGGCCGCTGCCGAATTGCTCGCAGGAGAATGGCGTGCGCAGGGCGAGGAAGTCGATCCGCGCAGCTTCATCTTCCGCGACCTCGCCGACTTCGCCATCGATATTGTGCGCCCGGAACGATCTGCGGCCATCGGCAAGCTGCTCGACTACGCGGGCACCGACACGCTGTGCTACCGCGCCGATCCCGACCAGCCGCTATACGAACGCCAGCAGGACTTGTGGGAGCCTCTCGTCACAGCCTGCGAGGAGCGCCATGCGGTGAAGCTGGTGCGGGTAAGCGGGATCGTTCACCACGCGCAGTCCGATGAAACCATCGCGGTATTGCGCGACAGGCTGGAAGACGAGGACGATTTTACGCTGGCCGCACTGGCGACACTCGCCTCGATCGCAGCCTCGCTTGTCGTGCCGCTTGCCGTGCTGGAAGATGGGGCGGACGTGTCCGGACTCTTTGCTGCCGCCAATGCCGAGGAAGACTGGCAGGCCGAGCTATGGGGCTGGGATGCGGAGGCCGAGACCGTGCGCGCACAGCGGCTCGAAGCGTTCGAGAAGGCGGCGCAATTTGCAGAGGCCGTGCGGGGCTAGCCGACCCACTCCGCGACCTGGTCCGCCACGGTGTTCGCCGCTTGATTCAACGCCGCGCCGACTGCATTAGCTTCCGGCGCAATGCCGCTGACGCTTTCCTCGAACCGGCGGGTCAACACGCGACCATCGGGCAATTCGAGCACCGCGTCATAGCGCACGACCACGCTTCCGGTGACCGCGTCGTAATCCATTGCGGCAAGCGTACCGGCGAGCTGTGTCTGCGCGACATATTCCAGCTCTCCGCCGCTCGCGACAAGGCGATTGCCCTTCGCACGGATCGTTTCGGCGAGCACATTGCGGAACAATTGCGCTGGCTTTTCCACCCAGAACGCATCGGCGAGATAGGCGAGCGAGCTGTCCGAAGTCACCACCGGAATGCGGTTGACGTTCAGGCGCTGCGAGACATCGGGCACCTGCACCGCGAGTGCCGCAGTTGCCTGCCCTTCGGTCGCCGCACCTGCGGGGACGCTGGCCATCGGCGTCAGCGTGAGCAATTGTTCGGGCGGTTCGGCGCCGAAGCTGATGCAGCCGGACAGCAGGCCCAGCGAAGCCAGGGCTGCGAATGCGGGTTTGAAGATGCGTCGACGCATGGGGTTCACTCTCATGGCTCGTAATCCGGCAAGGCCTGGCCACCGACCAGCGAACCTGCGCCTTCGGTTTCCAGCCGCTCTGTCATGTTGCGAAGGCTCTGGCTAGTGGAGCGCAGGTCGCGCATCGCGGCAGTGGCCGCCGGCAAGGTGTCCTGTGAAAGCTGGCGGGTCAGCGGCTCGACATTTTCGAGCGATGCTTCGAGCGCAGCGGCCGCGCCGCGTGCTGAAGCCAGCGTCTGGCGCAGGTCGGCGGACAATTGCGCACCGTCATTTTCGACCAGCCCGTCAACCGAACGCAAGGTGTCTTCAAATGCGGCAAGCGTCGCGGTGGACTGGTTCAGCGTGCCTTGCAGTTCCTGCAAGGTGCGCTCAATCTCGGGCGAAGTGCGCGCCAGTTCGCCGCTGATGGCATCGGTATTGCGCAATATGCCGGCAATGGAATCCTGGTTGTCGTCATCAAGCACGCGCGTGAGCCTGTCGGTCAGCGTGGCGAGGCGTTCGAGCAGCAGCGGCGCGCTGGCGAGAATCTCGCCGATTGCGCCGGGCGCTGGCGGAATGACCGGAACACCTTCTGGACAGTCGGTCGTATCGCAGCTGATTTCAGGCAGATTGCTGCGACCGCCAGCCAGTGAAATGTTCGATACGCCGGTGAAGCTGGCGGAGACGCTTGCTTCGGTGCCGACATGGATAGGAACATCATCGTCGAGCCGGATGCGGACTTTGACGAATTCGGGATCGCGTTCCCAGATCGAGATATCGCTGACCTGCCCGACAGGTACGCCCGAATAGGTTACGACCGATCCTTCGGCGACGCCGCCGACCGATTGTTCGAAGAATATGTCATATTCCTCATTCGCGCGGTCGCCAAGCCTTGCCAGCCAGACGAAGAACACCGCCGCGGCTGCCAGCAACAGCAGGGTGACGGCTCCGACCCAAACGTGATTGGCGCGTGTTTCCATGGCTTTGGTCTATGCCTCCCCGCCGTGGGACTTGTCCAATGCTTTCCGGCGAACATCGGATCCCTGGTAAGATTGCGCAGCGGCTCGGCTGCGCGGTCCGTTGAAATATTCCTGGATCCACGGATGATCTGTTTCGAGCAATTCGGGGATCGTGCCCACGGCGATCACCTTCTTGTCGGCCAGCACCGCAACGCGGTCGCAAATTGCATACAGCGTGTCGAGATCGTGGGTGATGAGAAAGACTGTCAGGCCCAGCGTATCGGTCAGTTCACGCAGCAGCTCATCGAACTTGGCCGCGCCGATGGGATCGAGGCCCGCCGTCGGCTCGTCGAGGAACAGCAGTTCGGGATCGAGCGACAGGGCGCGCGCCAGCCCTGCGCGTTTGCGCATACCGCCCGATAGCTCGCTCGGGAACTTGCTCGCCGCTTCGGCAGGAAGACCTGTCAGCACGGTCTTGTAACGCGCAATCTCGTCGAGCAGTTCCTGCTTCAGTTCGGGGTAGAACTGCTTGAGCGGAACCTGCACGTTCTCGGCCACGGTCAGCGTGGAGAACAGTGCCCCGCCCTGGAACAACACGCCCCAACGGTTGCGCACGCCGATCACCTCGTCAGGCTCTGCATCGGTGATGTTCTGGCCGAACACCTCGATGTCGCCCTCCTGCGGGACTTGCAATCCGATGACGGAGCGCATCAGCACCGACTTGCCGGTTCCCGATCCACCGACGACGCCGAGAATCTCGCCCTTGCGCACGTCGAGATCAAGCTCGTCATGTACGACAAAATCACCAAAGGCATTGGTCAGGCCGCGGATGCAGATGGGGTGCTCGCCCTCGAATTTCTCGGGCACATCATCGGATGCTTCTTCAAGCACCTGGTTGCGCAGATCGTCGTCCTCTTCGCTCATCCCCAGCCCAATTCCGTAAAGAAGACTGCGAAGAACGCGTCGAGCACAATGACCATGAAGATCGCTTGCACGACCGCCATCGTCGTGCGCAGGCCAACTTCCTCGGCGTTACCCTTGACCTGCATCCCCTGATAGCAACCCGACAGCGCGATGATCAGGCCGAAGACCGGAGCCTTCAACATGCCAACGTAGAAGTCGTACATCGGCACGACTTCCTGCACGCGGGCAAGGAAGGTGAGGAACGGAATGCCCAGCATGACATCGCCGATTACCGCGCCGCCGATGATCGCGACGACGGAGGCATAGAAGCCGAGCAGCGGCATCATGATAACCGCGGCAAGAATGCGCGGGATGACCAGCGCCTCCATCGGAGAGACGCCAATCGTGCGCATAGCGTCGATTTCTTCAGTCAGCTGCATCGTGCCGATCTGCGCCGCAAAGGCAGAGCCCGAACGGCCCGCCACCATGATCGCTGTCATCAGCACGCCCAGCTCGCGCAAGGTGATGCGTCCGACCAGATTCACCGTCAGCGTTTCCGCACCGAATTGCTGCAATTGAACCGCGCCCTGCTGCGCAATCACGATACCGATGAGAAAGCTCATCAACCCGATGATCGGCAGCGAACTCACGCCAACGAGCTCCATCTGCCGCACCAGCGCCTTCATGCGGAACCGGCGCGGATGCAGCATGACTGACCCGAATGCGATCAACAGCGCGCCAAGAAAGCCGATGTTCTTACGCAGCCCTGCGAGGAATTCGACAACCTTCTTACCCACGTGTTCGGTAACGCGGCCAAAGATATAGGGTCGCGGCGGAATGATTGCGGCAGTGCTGGCGCTTTCCTCGACCGCTTCCAGCAGCACTTCTGCCACTTCGCTCGCGCCGACAATCTCGGCACCATGTTCTTCGGCAAAACGATGGACGATCCAAGCACCGACCGTGTCCACGCTGGTTGCGCCGGAAATGTCGACGAACTGCACCGATTCGCTGTAATCGCGCAATTGCGGGTCGAGCAGGCCGATGCCCGAGACTACCAGCGGCCCGGTGATGGATACGGTTACCCGGCCACCACGTTCTTCCACACTAAAGTCGGCCCATTCGCGCATTGGGGCATCCTATGAGGGCAAAACCGATGCCTCGCAAGATTTTCGCGTGTTGCCCTTAAGATAAGGCGCTGGCAAAGCGCCTCACATGACGAAAGAGCTCGACACAACCTTCGACCCCGCCGCTATCGAAGCGAAATGGTATTCCCATTGGGAGGAAAACGGCAGCTTCCGGCCAGAGCGCCCGAATGCCGAGCCTTTCACGCTGGTCAATCCGCCACCCAATGTGACGGGCAGCCTGCATATCGGCCACGCACTGGACAATACCTTGCAGGATATCGTGATCCGTTACGAACGGCTTCGCGGCAAGGATGCGCTGTGGGTGGTGGGCATGGATCACGCCGGGATCGCCACGCAAATGGTGGTCGAGCGCCAGCTTGAGGAAAAGCAGGACAAGCGCACCAATTATTCGCGCGAGGAATTCGTGCAGAAAGTGTGGGACTGGAAAGCCGAGAGCGGCGGCCAGATCACCCGCCAGTTGCGCCGGCTGGGCTGTTCGATGGACTGGAGCCGCGAACAGTTCACCATGGACGATCACTTCACCAAGGCCGTGCTCAAGACCTTTGTCGACCTCCACAATGATGGCCTGATCTACCGCGACAAGCGGCTGGTAAATTGGGACCCCAAGCTCAAGACCGCGATCAGCGATCTCGAGGTCGAGACGCGCGATGTCCAGGGCAGTTTCTGGACCATCACCTACCCGCTCGCCGATGGTTCGGGTGAAGTGCGCGTGTCCACCACCCGGCCCGAAACCATGCTCGCCGACATGGCAGTGGCGGTGCATCCCGATGACGACCGCTACAAGGACCTTGTTGCGCGCGGGGCCAAGGTGAAGCTGCCCATTACGGGCCGTGAAATTCCCATCGTTGCGGACGAACACGCCGATCCCGAACTGGGCAGCGGCGCGGTGAAGATTACACCGGGGCACGACTTCAACGATTTCGACGTCGGCAAGCGCGCAGGTATTGTGCCCGGCGACATGCTCAACATGCTCGATGCCGAAGCGCGCGTGTGTCAGGTGGCGGACGGGCTGATCCCCGATGAACTGCTCGGCATGGACCGCTTCGATGCGCGTGAGCGGGTGGTGGTGATGCTCAAAGAGAGCGGCCACCTCGTGCCGCACATCAGCAAGACCAAGAAAGGCGAGGAGGTCGAACTCGACGCCGAGCCGCGCACCATCGCGACACCTTTCGGCGACCGCGGCGGCGTGGTTATCGAGCCGTGGCTGACCGACCAGTGGTATGTCGATGCCGAAAAGCTCGCCGTGCGCCCCATCGCTGCGGTGAAATCGGGCGAAATCGAGATCGTCCCGAAGACATGGGAAAAGACCTTCTTCAACTGGATGGAAAACATCCAGCCGTGGTGCGTCAGCCGCCAGCTTTGGTGGGGCCACCGGATTCCTGCGTGGTATGATGCCGCAGGCAATGTCTATGTCGCCGAAGATGAAGAGTCAGCGCAGGCCAAGGCAGGCGCAAGCGTTGAGCTAACCCGCGACGAGGACGTGCTCGACACATGGTTCTCTTCCGCCCTGTGGCCCTTCGCCACGCTCGGCTGGCCCGACGAGACCGCGCTGCTCGAAAAGCACTACCCGAACAACCTCCTCATCAGCGGGTTCGACATATTGTTCTTCTGGGACGCCCGCATGATGATGATGGGCTATTACAACATGGACGCCCGTCCTTGGGAGAAGCTCTACCTGCACGGGTTGGTGCGCGCGGCAGACGGTTCCAAGATGAGCAAGTCAAAAGGCAACGTAGTCGATCCGCTCGGCCTGATCGACAAGTATGGCGCCGATGCATTGCGCTTCTTCATGGCGGCGATGGAAAGCCAGGGGCGCGACATCAAGATGGATGAACGGCGCGTCGAGGGCTATCGCAATTTCGCGACAAAGCTCTGGAATGCAACGCGTTTCTGCCAGTCGAACGGTATTGGCGCTTCGTCCACGATCAAGGCTCCCGAAGCCAGGCTGGCGGCAAACCAGTGGATCATCGGCGAGGTCCAGCAGACGGTCGAAGCGCTCGAAAGCGCGATGGCAGACCTGCGTTTCGACGCGGCGGCAAACACGATCTACCAGTTTACATGGTCGCGCTTCTGCGACTGGTATCTCGAACTGATCAAGCCTGTCTTTGCAGGCGACGCGAGCAGTTCGGCGGCGGTGGAAACGCGCGAAGTTGCCGGATGGGCGCTCGACCAGATTTTCGTTATGCTGCACCCCTTCATGCCCTTCGTGACCGAGGAATTGTGGAACGCCCAGGGTGATCGCAGTTACGATCTGATCTGCGCCAAATGGCCCGATCCGCGTGCGCAGGTTTCCAAAGAGGCGACCGACGCAATCGACTGGACGATCGCGCTCACAACCGCGAGCCGCGGAGCGCGCAACGAATTGGGCATTTCGCCGGGCGAGAAATTGCCCGCCTACTGCCCTGCCCCGTCCGACCTTGCCCGCAGCGTGGTCGAGCGCAGCTCCGCCGCCATCGAGCGGCTCGCGCGACTGACGCCGATAACTCTTGGCGAAGCTCCCACCGGCGCAGCGATGCAGGTGACGGCGGGAGAGGACGTGTTCATCGTGCCGCTCGAAGGCGTGATAGACATTGATGCCGAACGCGCGCGTCTTGAGAAGGCGCTCGCCGGCTCGCAGAAGGAAGCCAAGTCGCTCGAAGGGCGGCTGGGCAATGCCAATTTCGTCGAACGCGCCAAACCCGAAGCGGTCGAAAAGGCGCGCGCGGACCTTGCCCATCACAAGGCCGAAGCCGAGCGGCTGGAGGCGGCGCTGGCGCGATTGGGGTGAGCTGCAGATTCCCTACTGCCCGACTCTGTGCAAGGGTGGCTGCATGACAAGCGCACTCTCCAGCCCTGATGCTCCGAACAGCCCCGTTTTCGGGCCTCGGGTTTTTGGGATCAGGACTGTGCTCCATGTGCTCCAAATGTGCAGAATTTGCGGTGAAGCGTTGTGACGATTGTTCTTGCCACAGACGATAGCGGCGGACCGGAAATCTTCGCCAGCGTGCAGGGCGAAGGCCCCTCTGCCGGAATGCCGGTCGCCTTCGTGCGCCTGTCGCGCTGCAACCTCGCCTGCGTGTGGTGCGACACCGCCTACACCTGGCATTTCGAGGGCGACAACCGCCCACACCGCTCGGATCAAACTTATGAGCGAAAGGCCAACCAGATCACGCTTGGGCCGGAAGATGTCGCTGCACGCATCGCGGCGCTTGGCCAGAACCGGCTCGTCATCACCGGCGGCGAACCGCTGATGCAGGCTGGCAGGCTAGCCGAAATGCTCGAGCACTTGCCCGACGTGCAGGTAGAAATCGAAACCAACGGCACGATCGACCCGCCCGCGCGGCTCGATGTGCGGGTGGACCAATACAACGTCAGCCCCAAGCTGGCGCATAGCGGCAATCCGGCCGAGCTGGCGCTCAAGCCCGAAATGCTTGACCGCTGGGCCACCGACCAGCGCGCTTTCTTCAAATTCGTGATCGCCCAGCCGGGAGACGTTGCAGAAGTGCAGGCCCTCGCCCGCGCACACGCCATCCGCGCGGGGCGCGTCTATCTGATGCCCGAAGGCACCGACAGCGAAACCTTGCGCGAGCGCGAGAAGTGGCTCGTGCCGCTATGCCTGCAAAACGGCTACCGCATGAGCGACCGGCTGCACATCCACCTGTTCGGCGACACGCGCGGAACTTGATTTGTTTGCGATCACGCCCCCTGCGCGCGCCAGCGTTGGACGGTGCGAAGGACCATGTCTTCCTCGCCGCCGCCATTGTTCCACAGGTCGACGAAGCTCGGGTCTTCGGATGCGGGACGCTTGCTTTCCTCGAGATTGTCGAAGCTTACGCGGATCGGGATCGACACACCCTCGCCGCAAATAATGCATTCGCGGTTGCGCAGCGCGGGGATGGAATCGAGGAAGCCGCGCGCACCTTCGGGCATGGCGGCTTTCACAAAGGCCTGGTCGCGCTCGTTGTTGAGGCGCATCGAGATGATCGTACCGCACTGTGAAAGCACGCCTTCGGCAAGGTCGGACGGTCGCTGCGTAATGAGGCCGAGCGAGATACCGTATTTACGGCCTTCCTTGGCGATGCGCGACAGAATCGTGCCGACCGAGTTGCCATCCGAATTCTTCTCGTTGGGCACATATCGGTGCGCCTCTTCACAAACGAGCAGGATCGGGCTTGTCTTCTCGTTTCGGCCCCAGATGGCGAAGTCGAACACAAGGCGGCTGAGCACCGCCACCACCGTGCTGGTAATGTCGGATGGTACGCCCGACACGTCGATAATGGAGATCGGCTTGCCGGAAGAGGGCATGCGGAAAATCTTGGAAATAAACTCGGCCATCGTGTCGCCGACCAACATGCCGGAGAACATGAACTGGTAGCGCGGATCGGCCTTCAGCTCGTCGATCTTGGTCTTGATGCGCATGTAAGGCGCGGTGTTGGTTGCCTTGTCGAGCTTGCCCATCTCGTCCTGGATCATGCCCGTCAGGTCGGAAAGCAGATAAGGGATCGGCGAGTCGACGGTGATCTTGCCCATCGTTTCGGCCAGCCTGTTCTTCGAGCGCGCCGCAAGCAAACACTTGGCGAGAATATCGCGGTCGTTCTGCAGATCGTTGCCGGAGGATTTCAGCAGCACTTCGCAATGTTCTTCGAAGTTCATCAACCAATACGGCATCTGCAGATTGGTGACGTCGAAGATCTGTCCGGTGTTGCGGAAGGCGGCGGAATATTCGCCATGCGGGTCGATCATCAGGATGTGGCCCTGCGGCGCAGCCTGGCAGATGCGGTGGAGGATCAGCGCGGCGCTGGTCGATTTACCCGTACCGGTAGAGCCGAGCAGCGCGAAGTGCTTGCCCAGCATGGCGTCGATATACATGCCGGCGCGGATGTCGCTGGTCGGATAGACCGTGCCGATCTGGATCGCACTGCGCCCGTCCGAAGCGTAAATCTGCTTCAGATCTTCAGAAGTCGCCGGATAGACCAACGCACCGGGAATGGGATAGCGCGTCACACCACGGCGGAAGCTGTGGATCTTGCCGGTCAGTCGCTCTTCCATCCCCTCACCGAGGAAGTCGATATTGGCGACGATGGAATTCTCGGCACGGCGGTCCTGACGCTGGTTGCGCACGGAAGCGAGCAGCCAGCCGTCGCCTGTCTTGATCTTGATTTGCGAACCGACCTGTCCGGCCAGCGCGATCGACGGATCGATATCCGCCATGCATTCGGTCAGCCGTTCGAGATCGAGCGCGATGGCAGAGCCCGAACCGGCGATTTCTAGCACGACACCGATGGGCTGGCGGGCACATTCGACGCTCTGCGCCTCGCGCTGCTGGCGTTGCTCCTCTTCGGAAGTCGGTGCTTCGGACGGGCTCGCCGGTGTGGCGTCGGCAAACTGGCTTCCAGGCATCTCGGTCATAAACGGCTCACAGGGCTGTTGGATATGCCCTGTGCGTAGCGCCATCGAGGTTAAGATCGCGTCAATCCTACGGGCTTTTTGGCCTGATTTGCCGCCAGTTATTTCAAACGAGTGCGAACAGGCGTCCAGCCGCCCAGCCCATGAAAACCGAAAGGCCCACGGCGAACAGGCCGTAAAGGAAGGAGTTATCCTGCGCCTCCTCCGCCACAACGCCCTCGAAGCCCTCCTTGCGAACATCAACGTCCGATGTGGCAGACGTGATGACCCGGCCATCGGCAATCGCGAAGGTTTCCGCCACGTAGCGCCCCGGTATCACGTTGGAGGGGATCGGCAATCGGGCGCGGTAGAGCACGCCTTCGTTCACCGTTACGCCGCTTTCATATTGGGCATAAAGGCCCTGACGCTGGCGCAGATCGACAAGTCCGGCGGCGAAACGCGCCTGTTCTTCTGGATCGATCGAACCGCTCGGGGAAAGCTGAAGATAAGGCAGGCCAAGTTCGAAAATCGCGGCCGTGCTCTGGTCGACGATATCCGCGATCGGGCGCGAGCTGGCGATGGCGTAAAAGCTTGGAACAGAACGGTAATCGGTGCTGCCCGCATTGACCCAGATGGTGCCCAGGAACCGCTCCTTCTCACGCAAGCGGACTTCCTCGGTCGGGCCTTTCAGGACGACGACCACGTCATAATCGCTCTGCATGATGCCGCCCGAAGGATCGAGGATTGCGCCGAAGAGCAACAGGTCGGCCCCGGTAAAGCCCTGGCGCAGAACGATATCGTGTTCGGAAACATCGGGCACCAATATCGGATCGCCCGATTGCGCGCTGGTCGTGGAATTGATGCCAAACGCCAGGAACATCGCGCCCACGACCACAAGGAGGCGGCGGATCATAACGGCACCACCGAATAGACTTCATCCGGCGTCACGGTCAGGCCGTAAACCATGCGCAATGCAATCGCGACCACGATCATGCCGAGCGCCAGCCGCAAATGTTCCGGCTTGGCGAACTGCGCGATCCTGGTGCCGAACTGCGCGCCGGTCACCGATCCCAGCAGCAACAGGCCCGCGAGGACGATATCGACAGCGCGCGTAGTGAAGGCGTGGACCATGGTCACCAGCATGGTGATGAAAAGGATGTTGAACAGGCTTGTCCCGACCACGACCTTCGCACTCATGCCAAGAATATAGAGCATGGCAGGCACCATCATAAACCCGCCTCCAACGCCCATCAGCATTGTCAGTATGCCGACAAGTAGACCGAGGATGAGCGGGGCGATAGGAGAAATGTAGAGGCCGGAGCGATAGAATCGCCAGCGATAGGGCAATGCGGCAATCCACGGGTGGTGGCGGCGCTTCGCGGCGCGTCCCTTGTCACCGTCTGTACTCAGCACTCCCAGCGACTGCAGGGCTTCCTGCAGCATCAATCCACCGATCGTGCCGAGCAGCAGGACATAAAGGATGTTGATGACCGTATCGATCTGCCCGATCGACGCCAGCGCGTTGAACAGGCCCGCGCCGACCAGGGCCCCGAGCATTCCCCCGGCTACCGTTACAAGCCCGATCTGGTAGTCCACGCCCTGGTTGCGGCTATGAGCGAATACTCCTGAAACGCTCGCCCCGGTTACCTGCGTTGCAGCAGATGCGGCGGCAACAGTTGGCGGAATGCCGTAGAAAATCAGCAACGGTGTCGTGAGGAAGCCGCCCCCCACACCGAACACGCCCGACAATATCCCTGTCGCCAGCCCGAGCAGGATGATTACGAGCCCGTCGACCGCTAGATTGGCAATGGGGAGGTAAACGTCCATGCACTGCGCCTAACCCATGCGAGCGCGCTATTGAAGGCGAATGACGTCAAGCGCTTAAAAACCGGCGGACAGTGTGAGCGCCGGGCCACTCGCTGGCTGGGCATCACCTGCGACCCGGAACCGGTAATCGGCAGAAACCCTCCCGCGAGCCTGCCCCACGCTGAACGAGACAGCCGCGCTCGGCCCGATATCGAGCCGCTTAGCGTCTTCCTGCGCCCCGCCCCAGGCGCCAGCGCCAGCCGACAACCGGAAATCCTGCGTTTCGGCAAGGTCACGCGTAATGCGTGCCTGCCCGTCGACGAAAGGTGTCGCGAAGTCGCCACTGACATAGCCACCTTGCAAATAGGCTTCGCCGGTCAATCCGCCGGGAAGGTCGAGTGGAGGAAACTCGGTTACCGCATAAGCTGCAGCGCGCGGCTCGGTCCGCCGCTCGGTCTCGCTGACACGCGCCTCTGCCGCCAGCCTTACAGGGATTGGTGGGACTGGACGAGCCGAAATCCCGAGTGCCAGTTCGCGCTCGCGACGACCTTCGAGAGCAGCACTGGCCCGCAAATGCATCTGCGGCGCGTGCCTGCTCGATGGAGCGAGGCGATAGCGCATGACAGCCCCGACCTGACTTCGCCCGTAGCTCGGGCGACCGGTAAGCAGCGGCGAATCATTGTCCTGCCGCCACAAGGCCCAGGCATCCATCGCCCAGCGCGAGGTGCCCCGTGTTTGCTGCAACGGCGCAGCTGCTTCAGGAACATAGACCGCTTGTGGCCCGCTATTGGTGCCCGACATCGCTGGGCCGCTACCGCTGCGATAGCCTGCACTCAGCAGGTAGGCATGGGCGACCAGATTGCCCGCTCCGGCAAATCCACGCCGGGACAGGGCTAATCGGCTCGCGCCAAAGTCCCGGTACACTGCAGGCTGCGCGTTCAAGGATGTATGCACCTGAGAGGGCAATGGTAGCGGAGCCGGTGGCAGCGGTGTCTGCCAGCTCGGTAGAGCTGGCTCGTAGTATGGATCAGCCTGTTCCGCCGGTGTAGCTTCATTCGCCGCATTTGCTTGTGAAGTGTCGGCGATGGGCGTTGAGGAAGACGCTTGCGCAAAGGGAAGATTTTCAAGCGAGGCGGGAAGAAATGGCGGTTGCCAAAGCGCGATCCGCACAAGTGCCCAAATCGCGATGATACCGCCCAGCATCATGAGCGCACCGCCGCGTTTGCCGGAGCGCCTGATCTCCACGCGGTTCATGCTGCGCGCTCGATTGCCGGACGCAAGGAAACTTGCGGTGCGGGATGGCGGTCATGCGCCGTTTTCTCCCATTCGGGATCGCCGCCGCGCAAGGTGCGGGCATAAGCGAACATCGCCCGCCGCCCGGCCATGATTGCGATGACGTTTGAGAGTGGAATGCGCAGGACCGCACGCAGGCCTTCCATCGCGCCATATTCGCGGGCGGTGAAGGCGAAACGCATCGCCGCCCGCCACACGAAGGCCGCCATATTGAGCGCCAGCAGGGTTAGAAGCAACGGCGTTGGTTCCCACGGCCTTTCGTAGCCAGCAAGATCAAGCCCGGTCAGCACCAGCGCAAGCGCGAACAATGTGTATCCCGTGAGCAGGACGACCGCGGCCAGGGGCCCGCGACGATCGCGCAGACGCATCCACTTCTCGACGAGCGTGCCGTTCCAGCCAAGCCTGTCCCAGCCCTGGAAAGCAATACCGTGCACCCAACGCGCTTTCTGCCGAACGGCTTGCGCGAGCGTCGAGGGAAAGTAGGACCGGGTTGCGACCAATTGCCCGTCATCACCACGCACACGCAGGAAGCGTGACCGCCCCCCTGCTGCGCCGATGGCCAAGCCAAGCTCGTAATCTTCGGTCAATGACAGGCCGGAAAAAGGACCTTCCGAATTCCGGCTCGTGGATGGATTGCCACCGCGCGCCATTGTGTCGAGCAGGTCGCGGCGGAAGGCGCAGCCAACGCCGGCGGCAGGCAGGGCGGCACCCAGCGCATCGCGCACGACCATCCCCTTGCCATGCGATTCGGCAAATTCTTCGCAATAGTGGCTCCCCACCCATGGCGAAGCCGGGTGCGGGAGAGGCAGGACGGGCAATTGCACGAATTCGCAATCGTCGATCGCGCGATCGATCAGGCCCAGCGCGGCCGGATCGACCATGTCTTCGGCGTCATGCAGCAAGACAGTGCGATACGCGGTGCCGCGTCGCAATTCATCCTGTTCCATCGCGCGGTACAGACGATTGAGACAGTCGGCCTTGGTCGAGGGGCCGTAGCGGTCATGCACGACCATGCGAACGCGGCGATCACCACCAGCCCCTTCGAGTGCGGACTGCAGGCTGGCGGGGTCGTTGCGATAGCAGCCGATGTAGAAAGTGACGTTGTCCTGCGCCCACGCGCTACGTGCATGCGCCAGCGTCCGGTCGATGACCTCGCGCTCCTGCCATGTCGGGATGAAAACGGCGACAGCGCCGGACAGACGGCGGTGGCGCATATCCGAGCGCGTGACGGTATGCGTGTGACCACGACCGGTGACGCGGCGCCACAGCCAGATCAGGTCAACCGCAATTTCGTCTATCGCCCCAAGCAGGAAGAACACCCCTGCGAACAGCAACAATTCATATTCTATCAGCGCCAACCATTCCAGCGCGGACCAAGCCGCCAGGTCCATGCCTGAGCCCCCGTTCATACCCAACTCACACTACGCAATAGCGCGTAGGCCTACATTTTACATGAGTTAATGCAACTCGCTGCGGGTAATTTCCGCGCAAATCGCGCTTTTGGGCCGACAAGGCTTGAAATGACCAGGCATTTGCGAAAGGGACTTCCCGCATGTCCGAACCGAACATTATACGCGCCGCCGTCCGTAACTTCACCGCCCTGTTCAAGGCCGATGCCTTTGAAGGTGTGTTGCTGATCGCCGTGGCGATCGTGGCACTGGTGATCGCCAATTCAGGCGTCGCGCCAGCCTATTTCGAACTGTTCAACGGGTATCTTTGGTCGAAAGATGCCTTCTACCTCAATACCATTCACCTGTGGGTGAACGATGGTTTGATGGTCATCTTCTTCTTTGTCGTCGGGCTGGAAGTGAAGCGCGAATTGTATCGCGGCAATCTGGCCGATCCCAAGGCGCGCACCTTGCCCATCCTGGCCGCCGCTGCCGGCATGGCGGCACCAGCAGCGGTCTATATGTTCATAGCCGGTTCCGAGCCGGCACTGGCACGTGGCTGGGCCATCCCGGCCGCGACCGACATTGCCTTTGCAATGGGCGTTGTCGGCCTACTGGGCACCCGGGTTCCCGCGCCGTTGCGACTCTTCCTTTTGACCGTAGCCATCGTGGATGACATCGGTGCCGTTGCGATTATCGCGGTATTCTACACCGAGGAAATCAAGATGATGTTCCTCGCCGCATCGGGCGTTGTGCTGGGACTGATGTTCGTGCTCAACAAGATGCGCGTTACCTCGATGGCGCCCTACATCCTGCTCACCGTGGTGCTCTGGTACTGCGTGCTTTATTCGGGCATCCACGCCACGATTGCCGGTGTCCTGGCGGCACTGACAATCCCGATGTACGGCAAGAATGGTAGCTGCATGCTCGAAGACATGGAGCACGCACTAGTGCCGTGGAACGCCTATATTGTTGTGCCAATCTTCGGTTTTGCCAATGCCGGTGTGAACATCTCGGGTCTTGGTCTTGATGCGCTACTCGACCCCCTGCCGCTCGCCATTGCGGCGGGCCTTGTCCTCGGCAAGCAGGTCGGAATCTTCGCTACTGTCTGGACTATCGTGAAGCTCAAGATCGTACCCAAGCCGCCGGGTTGCACATGGGCGGAAATCTGGGGCGTCACCGTATTGTGCGGGATCGGCTTCACCATGAGCCTGTTCATTGGAGAGCTCGCCTTCGAAGGCACCGACGAGGCAGCACGCCTGTTGCGCGATGAGGCCAAAATCGGTGTTCTGGTCGGCTCGCTTATATCAGCCGTGCTGGGTTACACCATATTGCGCATGACCGCGCCGCACGCCGATGAGAAGGACGATCCTGCAAGTCCGGTCGTCTGATACGACCGGACTGGGCGAGGAAAAAGCGTTCAGTCTTTCTTGGCAATGGGCGGATTGTCGCCCAGATCTTCGTACCAGGCTTCGACCGGACCGTTCAACTTGAGGGTGAGCGGGCGACCCTTGCGGTCAACCGTCTTGCCGGCCTGTACCCGCACCCATCCTTCGGAGATGCAGTATTCCTCAATATCGGTGCGCTCCCGCCCTTTGAAACGGATCGCAACGCCGCGCTGCAGCAACTCTCCGTTAAAGTGGGGGCTACGCGGATCGATCGCGAGGTGATCGGGCGGTGTGTCGGAAGGGTTTGTTTCGCTCATGGGCGAAGGCCACTAGCGCGCCATTGAGAAAAATCAATCGCTGCCGGGCAATTGGTCGGGCGGCACCTCGGTCGGTACAGCGCCAGGATGAACGGTGTCTCCCTGGTCGGGCTGCACCTCATCGGGCTGCGGCGGACTTCCGGGAGTTTCCTCGGGCCGGCCATTGCTGACCTGCGAATCCTGCGAAACGAATTCGCCTAACTGGAATCCTGCTATGGGTTCACGGATAATCATGGCGTGGCTGACCTCTCTTTTGAGCCTGCTAAAAGAACGGTGAAGCGCGACTTTCTGTTCCCGGCTGCAATTCTGCTCATCGCACGCCTTGCCCTTTTCCCCGCGCCCTTATAAGGGCGGCGCTTCGTTTCGCAGGCTCCCTGTCTGCGGGTTCGCTTGGCTGCGGGCGTGGCGGAATTGGTAGACGCGCTGGTTTTAGGTACCAGTATCGCAAGATGTGGGGGTTCGAGTCCCTTCGCCCGCACCAGTTCGCTGGTCACTACCTGCCCTGTCGAACCGATTGAGAGAGATATACAAAGGCTGCACATGCAAATCGTCGAAACCACCAATGAAGGCCTGAAGCGCGCCTACACCATCACCATTCCTGCCAAGGATATCGATGCCCGCATCGAAGCAGAGGTGAAGAAGGTCGCCCCGCAAGTCCGGATGCCCGGCTTCCGTCCCGGCAAGGTCCCGGCCAATCTCGTGCGCAAGATGCACGGTGAAGCCCTGCACGCAGATGTGCTCAACAACACGCTGCGCGAATCGGTCGATGGCCTGATCAAGGACAAGAAACTGCGCCCGGCACTGCAGCCCAAGGTGGAAATGGCCGACGGCTATGAACAGGGCAAGGACGCCAAGCTGACCGTGGAAGTCGAAGTGCTGCCCGAAATCGAGGCGCCTTCGATCGACGGTCTGAAGCTCGAAAAGCTCAACGTTCCGGTCAGCGACAAGGAACTCGACGAAGCGCTCGGGAAGATTGCCGAGGGCCAGAAGAGCTACAAGGACGCGCCCAAGACGAAGAAGGCTGCCGACGGCGACCAGCTGATCATCGATTTCGTCGGCCGAGTGGACGGCGAGGAATTCGAAGGCGGTAAGGCCGAGGACGCACCGCTCGTGATCGGCGCAGGCCAGTTCATCCCGGGCTTCGAAGAGCAACTCACCGGCGCCAAGACGGGCGATGAGAAGACCATCAAGGTCACCTTCCCCGAAGATTACCCCGCCGAACACCTTGCCGGAAAGGATGCCGAATTCGACATCACCGTAAAGCAGGTGAAGGTCGAAGCCGAAACCAAGGTGGATGACGACTTCGCCAAGCAGCTCGGCCTTGAAGGTATCGACAAGCTGAAGGAGCTGGTGAAGGGCCAGATCGAGCAGGAAAGCGCCGGTCTCACCCGCACGCAGATGAAGCGCCAGCTGCTCGACACGCTCGCCGCCGACCATGATTTCGACGTTCCGCCGACCATGGTGGAAGCCGAGTTCGACCAGATCTGGAACCAGCTGACACAGGAAGCTGCCAAGGAAGACGATCCCGACAAGGCGATGAAGGAAATCGAGGCGGAGAAGGACGATTACAAGCGTATCGCCGAACGCCGCGTGCGCCTTGGCCTGCTCCTGTCGGAAATCGGCCAGGCCAATGGCGTGGAAGTCAGCCAGCAGGAAATGCAGATGCTGATGCAGCAGGCCGCGCAGCAGTACCGCCCGGAAGACCGTGACAGGTTCATGGAATATGTCCGCAACGAGCCGATGGCGCAGGCGCAGCTTCGCGCTCCGCTGTATGAAGACAAGGTCGTCGACTTCCTCTTCGACAAGGCCGAGGTGACCGAGCGCGAAGTGACGCGGGAAGAACTCGAAGCCGCGATCGAGGCCGAGGAAGCTGCTCCGGCTCCGGCCAAGAAGAAGGCTCCGGCCAAGAAGAAGGCGCCCGCCAAGAAGGCGGCTGCCAAGGACGATGGCGACAAGAAGCCGGCTGCGAAGAAGGCTCCTGCCAAGAAAGCTCCGGCCAAGAAGGCTGCGCCGAAGAAAGACGCAGCGGCAAAGCCAGCAGCGAAAAAGGCACCTGCCAAGAAGGCTGCGGCCAAGAAGGCACCGGCCAAAAAAGCTGCCGCCAAGAAATAGGCGGAATTTCCGCTACACCAATTGGCCCTCCCCGGCACACGCCGCGGAGGGCCTTTTTGTTTCCGCTAGAAGCTGCCGGTCAGCGTGAGGGTGATCGTCTGCCCGCGATCACGCAGGCGCTCTTCGGTAAAGAGGACCGGTGAACTGTCGCGCGGACCGTCATAAACGGTGCGCAGCAACGTATCGCCGCCATTGAAGATGTTGCCCAGCCGCAGGTTTGCCGTCGCTCCCAGCACGTTCTTGTGCTCGACGAAGACTGCACCGAACGTACTAGGACCGAACTCGAGGATTTCCTGTTCGACCCGGAACCGCGGCGCGCGCTCGGTGTCCTGGAACGACCAGCCCCATGCCCAATCGCTGGCCGGAATATCATGGCGGAAGTCGAGCTCGATTTCGAATGGATCGTTCCCGTCGAAGCGTCGCTCTACCAGTGTAACCGGATCATTCAGCTTGGAGTTTTCCCATTGAAGTTCGACTTCAAGCTGCGCGCCTTGCAACCCCAATGGCGCAAGCTGCAGCGTACCGATCAGATCCATGCCCTTTCGCCGCGCACTTTGGATATTGCCGCGCGCCTCTCCGCCACCGGCAACGGGCAAAATAAGTACCAGATCTTCGATCTGTTCATCGAACAGCGTCAATGTGGCTGACCCGAATGCGCCAAAATTCTTCGCGAATTCGAGTGTTATGCCCCAATTTTGCTGCGGTCTCAGGTCGCTGTTTCCGGCGTTTTCCTGGTTTTCCGAGAAATTGACGCTGGCTAGGAAATCGCCGAAATCGAGTTGCCCGACCTCGCGCGCTATTCCCAGGCTGATATCGAACCCGTCAGCCGGATTCCATGCCAGCCCGAGCGAACCCTTGGGGCGCTGGAAACTGCGGGAGCGGGCATTGGCCCCGGTCTGTGCGATCTGCGAATACTCGCCGCCGCCGACCATCTGGACCGACAGGCGTTCGGTGATCGGAAAGCCCACGCTCAACAGTGCTTCATAACGATCCTCGCGCACCCCGCCCGCGCCGCCAGGGAAAGCCACCTCGACGAAATTATCGCGCGACGCATCGAAGTCGAACAACCGCCCGACCTGGTCGAGCCGGTTGAATGCAGCTTCTGCCGAGACCTGCCATTCCGCGCCCCACATGGCCCAGCCATATTCGCCGCGCCCGATCCGCTCACCTTCGTCGGCGATGCGTATGAACTGGGAGCCGCTGGTCGACAGATCACCATCGTCGAGCAATGACACGGCAATGCGCTCGCGGTGGTCATAGCTTTCGAGAGCGATAAGCTTGAGCTGTCCGGTACCAAGCGGGAATGTGATGTCGCCGCTGATCTCATAGAACCATTCATCGCTGTTGGTGGTGAACCGCTCCTCGAACAGGGGAAGCGGATTGTTGGCCTGGCGAAACTCCTCCTCCTCGGCATCGAAAATCTCGATTCCGCCGGTAAGGTTGAGATTGACCTCAACATCATTCGCCACTTCGAAGGCGAAGAAGCCGGTCAGGTTTGGTCTGTTGAACAGATTGGAAGCGCGATTGAGCCTCGCATCCACCGTGCCATCGGCATTGGTTATGATTGCCGGACCTATCCGGCCGCTAGCAAAATCGCGGTTCTCCAGCGCCAGCGTATAGTCGACCCCTCCCAAGCTACCGGTAAGCGAGATTTCGCCCTCGAACCACTGGGCAGGCGCGCTCAGCGTGTTCCATTCGGGCCGCCAGCGGAACTGCCCCGACGGACCGCTTTGCACGACAATGATATTGGCTACGCGGCCCGATAGGCCGGGGATGTCGAGTGATGCGCCGTCCACGACTTCAATACGCAGCACATTGCCCACCGGAATGCGCGTAAGAAGGTCGGCGGTGCTGGTGGATTTGCTCGACACGCGTTCGCCGTTGATCAGCAGGTTCTCGGACGCCTGCCCGAAACCGCGCCCGCCACCACCGCCAAATACGCCGCCTTGATCAACATTGAAGCCGGGGATTTGCTCGATCAAGTCGAGTGCATTGCGAGGGGCAAAGCGAGCGAAGTCCGAAGGCGTATAGACCTCGCGGGCTATGGCCCGGGATTGAGCTGCCTCCTCAACGACGTCCGCATCCTGCACGACGGGCTCATTCCCCGCCGCCTCCTGCGCATGGGCGATGCCCGCATGACCGACAAAGGCCAGCGTTATCAATCCGATCTGCACGCGGCGGTAAGGCAATTGAAATCTCGTTCCCACAATTGAAGCGCGGCTAGACCATTGCCACCGTCACAACAAGGACAGCTTAATCGCGTCCTGAAGGTTCCCACCGTTCGAAGCCTGGCGCGGGCAGAGTGACGCTGCGCGCGCGTTCATAGGCTGCGCCAGCTTGCAGGATGGCATGATCGCTCCAAGCGCCGCCGATGAAGGATAGCCCGACTGGCAATCCATCGATCTGGCCCATCGGCACGGTGAGATGCGGATAGCCTGCAATGGCAGCGAGAGAGCCGATGCCGATACCACTGCGGTAATTGTCACCATTGACGAGGTCCGTCATCCACGCCGGGCCGCGCGTCGGGGCGATAAGCAACGCGATATCGTGCTCGGCCAGCATGGCGTCGATACCCTCAGGTCCGGCAAGTCGGAAACTGTTGGCGCGCGCCGCCTCGTAGGCTTCGTGATCGGTAGCTTGCAGCGCGAGTTCGAAGATTTCCTGCCCAAACCAGCGCATTTCACTGTCAGCATCTGCCTCATTGAAAGCGATCAGATCTTCGAGCGAGCGGACAGGAATATCGGCGGGCGAACCGTGCAGATAGGCATCGATCCCCTCGCGAAATTCGTACAGCAGTACCGTATATTCATCGCGGCCCATGGCGGGGTCACCCTCGTGCGTCACGTCGACCAGGACCGCGCCAGCTTCGCGCAGGTCTGAGAGGGCCTGCTCGTATACTTCGCCCAGCGGAGCAAAGCCGCCAAAGCGATCGCGCAGCACCCCGATGCGCACGCCTTCGAGCGATGCGGTGGAAACCCCGGAGGTGAAATTGTAAGCGAGATCACCACTGCCCAGACCGCCATAATCGGGTCCCGCTATGGCGGAGAGCAATAGCGCAGCGTCGAAAACATTGCGTGTCATCGGCCCGGCCGTGTCCTGCGAATGGCTGATCGGCACGATATGCATCTGGCTTACAAGGCCGACCGTGGGCTTAAACCCAACCACGCCATTGAGGCTGGCGGGACAGGTGATCGAGCCGTCGGTTTCCGTACCGATCGCCGCCCACGCAAAGCCTGCCGCGACCGCCGCGCCGCTCCCGCTGGAGGAGCCGCAGCTATTGCGATCGGTTGCATGGGGGTTGCGGGTGATTCCGCCCACTGCGCTCCAACCACTGGTGCTTTGCGTGGAGCGGAAGTTGGCCCATTCGGACAGGTTGGTCTTGCCCAGAACCACACCGCCATTGGCGCGCATCCGTGCGATCAGCGGCGCGTCGCGACCGGTGTCGTTATCGATCAAAGCAAGGCTGCCAGCGGTGGTAGGAAATTCGCGCGTTTCAATATTGTCCTTCACCAGAACGGTGCGCCCCTGAAGCAGGCTGGCCCCGTTGATGATGCCAGCCGTGCCGGACGCGCGCGGGTCATGAACAATCACCGAATTGAGCATTCCGTCGAGAGCCTCGATCCGCTCAACGTAGGTACTCGCGTGCGCGGCAGGATCGAACCATGATGGATCGGCTGCCGGAGGCCGTGGCGGGATTGCCTGCTCCTGTGCGATGGCTAGTGTCGGAAAGGCGAGCGTTGTCGCGGCGAGCATGAGGAAGCAGGTGCGGTTCATGTCCCACTTCTGCCCGCGCCGCTAGACTGTTGCAATACCGCTAAAAATCCCCGCTCAGGCGGA
The DNA here is from genome assembly GCF_037996805.1 of Erythrobacter alti. Lineage (NCBI taxonomy): Bacteria > Pseudomonadati > Pseudomonadota > Alphaproteobacteria > Sphingomonadales > Erythrobacteraceae > Erythrobacter > Erythrobacter alti. Next base: position 679,541 of record NZ_JBBNAX010000001.1, read on the forward strand.
AATTGAAGATCGGCTGCACCGACAGATTCTGCGTCTCGCGGAACAACAGGTCCGAGCGGTCGCGGTAGCCGTCATAAACGAAGCGATCCTGCACCGCCCGGCCATCGGTAAGGTTGAACACCGTAAGATTGGCCGTCATCCCGAACACGTCTTTGTGCTCGATGAAGGCATAGGTGTAGGTCGGCCCTTCATAATTGAAGCCAGTTTCGCCCAGCCGGTAATACGGCAGCGTGTGGTTGTATTCCGCACCGACCCCCCAGGCCCAGTTCGAGCCGGGTATATCGTGGCGCAGGCTCACGTCCACTTCGCGGTCCTGATGGCCACCCCATGCGCGCGACTCGCCCGTCAGTGGATCAATCAGGTCGGTTTCTTCCGCCTGCAGGGTCAGCTCGAGCTGCGCTCCCTTGAAACCGAGCGGTTCGAGCTGGAATGTCGAATTCCAACGAATGCCGATGATGCTGGCGGAATCAATATTGCCGCGCGTTTCCAACCCGCCTTCGACCGGGATGAATTCGATGTAATCCTCGATCTCCTGCGCAAAGATGCGCAATTCGGTGCTGCCCCAGCGGCCGAGCGTCTTGGTGATATCGAGCTGCGCTTCCCAGCTTTGCTGCGGCACTAATTCGACATTGCCGGCGTTTTGCTGATCCTGGTTGAGCGAGACGCTGGCGAGGAAATCCCCGAAGCTCAACTGGCCCACGCGCCGCGCGAGTTCGAGCGAGACGTCGAGCCCCTCCTCCACCTGCCAAGCCAGATTGACCGATCCCTTGGGGCGCCAGAAACTGCGCGTGAGGCCATTCGCGCCGGTTTGCGAGATGGTCGAGTATTCGCCGCCAGCACCTACTTGCAGAGTAAGATTGTCCGCCAACGAGCGGCTGTGTGTCAGGATAGTTTCGTACCGATCCTCCGTCACGCCGCCGGTGCCATTGGGGAAGTCCATCTCGACAAACTGACCGGACGGTTCGAGATCGAACAATTGTGCGCTGCGATCGAGGCGATTGAAGGCGGCTTCGGCATCAAGCTGCCAATCACCACCGAGCATGGCCCAGCTATATTCGGCGCGGCCGATGCGCTCTCCGGTGTCGGAGATCGTAGCAAAACGGTTGCCACGATCCGGGCTGTCGTCAACGAAAGTGGTGATACTGTCCGAACGACGGTTGGCGCGGGTGAAGCTTTCCTGGCCGATCAGCTTCAACTGGCCTGGCCCCACGCCGAAGGTCACATCGGCGCCAAATTCATAGCCCCATTCCCTCGCGCGGAACTCGAACGCGCGGAAGCGGTCGACACCCGTGGTCAGGTCGCGGAACTGATTGTCGCGGAAATTGTCGTAAACACGCTGGTAATTAGCGCGCAGATTTGTGACCGTGCCGCCGGGGCTGGTCCATTGCAAACTGCCCGACACCCGCGGCGTGTCGCCAACAAATTGCGTGCGGATATCGCGGGTTTCGAGAAGTTCGCCCGTCGGGCCGAAAATGAATGCCTCATTCCCACCCGAGGCACCTCGCCCTACGCCATTGGCAATGGCCACTGTCCATTCGGTCGTCTCGCTCGATCCGTTGAGCGAGATTTCGCCTCCGATGAAGCTTGGTTCGGCATATTTGGGACGGAAACTTGCGCGGTAGGAAAAGCGTCCACCGATATCGCCGGGTCGCGTGATGACGTTTGCGACCTGACCCGAAAGGCCCGCGATACCCAGCGTGGCACCGTCCACGATCTCGATCCGCTCGACCCGGTCCGTGGCGATCCGCTGCAGCTGGGTGAACACGCCATCGGACTTGCTGGTGATGCGCTCGCCATTGATCAACACGTTTGCGCTTGCCTGGCCTAATCCACGCTGGTCATCGGCCCCTCGCAGGGTGAAGCCGGGTATTTCCTCGAGCATGTCGAGAGCGCTTCGCGGAGCAAAGCGTTCAAAATCGGTGGGAGTGAACACGCGCCGGCCCGCTTCCGTCGCCTGAGCGGTTTGTTGTGCAGAGGCGCCCGCGTCGGCCTCGACGTCTTCAGGCTGCAAATCGGTGGCCTCCTGAGCCGCAACCTGTAACGGCACACTGACGAGAAATGCGGCGATCGCAGTCAAGCTCAAGGTATCTTGCAAGGTAAGTCCTCTCCAGTGAACTACAGTTGTAGTCGGTTCCATATGAAACCGGTCTGGAAAGCGCGGCATGTTCGACAGGCAGGTGATCGTTACCGATCAAAGGACCAACGCATGATCTGGCCCGACAAACGGATTCAGGATTGATTCTGGTGGGCGTTGTTAACCTGCCTCTTGAACTTGTCGGCAGGCGAGGCGACATAGGCGCTTCATGAGCGACACGAGAGGAATTCCCCGCATGTTCGACCTGTTCGGCGACTCCAAAGACCAGTTTTCCACCGACCCTGTTACCGGCGCGCTTGTGCCCGTCGTCGTCGAATCGACCAGCCGCGGCGAACGCAGCTTCGACATTTTCAGCCGCCTGCTGCGCGAACGCATTGTTTTCGTCACCGGCCAGGTGGAAGACAATATGGCGAGCCTGATTGTCGCCCAGTTGCTTTTCCTCGAAAGCGAAAACAGCAATGATATCAGCATGTACATCAACTCGCCCGGCGGCGTGGTGACGGCTGGCATGGCGATTCACGACACCATGCAATACATCAAGCCGAAGGTGCGTACCGTTTGCATCGGCCAAGCTGCCAGCATGGGCAGTTTCCTGCTCGCCGCGGGTGAACCCGGCATGCGCGTGGCGTTGCCGAATGCGCGCATCATGGTCCACCAGCCCAGCGGCGGCGCCCGCGGTATGGCGTCGGATATCGAAATCCAGGCCAAGGAAATCCTGCGCATCAAGGCCCGGATGAACGATCTTTATGTCGAATATACCGGCCAGAGCCTCGAAGATATCGAGCGGGCCATGGATCGCGACACTTTCCTCGAAGCTGACGAAGCCAAGAAATTCGGCATTGTCGATGCGGTATTCGCACATCGCCCGAAGGATGATGAGGGCAAGGAGCCGAGCGGCAGTGGCGGCGCGCCGACCAAGGATTCCGAATAAGCCCGGTACCGCCGGGAACAGGGATTTCGGGCTTTCGAGCCCGATTTACCCGTATTTTGATAAATGTAGTGATTTGGCAACCCTGCATCTTCAGTATGGAGCAAGGCGGGCCTGCTATGCAGGGACATGATTGAATTTGTGTCGCGCTGCCCTAGGATGGGTAGACGATTCCCGCGCCTTGGGCATAATGGCGCCAAGTCGCACTGGATTTAAGGAATATGACGAAGTTGAGCGGATCCGATAGCAAGAGCACCCTGTACTGCAGCTTCTGCGGGAAGTCGCAGCATGAAGTGCGCAAGCTCATCGCCGGCCCTACTGTGTTCATCTGCGATGAATGCGTGGAGCTGTGCAACGACATCATCCGTGAAGAGGCCAAGGCTGGCCCCGGCGGACGCAAGGATGGCGGTGTGCCCACGCCGCAGGACATCTGCGACACTCTGAACGATTACGTCATCGGGCAGGATCGCGCCAAGCGCGTGCTCTCTGTGGCGGTTCACAACCATTACAAGCGCCTGCAGCACAGCGGCAAGGGCAGCAATGATGTCGAACTGGCCAAGTCCAACATCCTGCTCGTCGGCCCGACCGGCAGCGGCAAGACTTTGCTGGCGCAGACGCTGGCACGCACGTTCGATGTGCCCTTCACCATGGCCGACGCCACTACGCTGACCGAAGCCGGTTACGTGGGCGAGGACGTGGAAAACATTATCCTCAAACTGCTCCAGTCGTCCGACTACAATGTCGAGAAGGCGCAGCAGGGCATCGTCTATATCGACGAGATCGACAAGATCACCCGCAAGGCCGAAAATCCCTCGATCACGCGCGACGTGTCGGGCGAAGGCGTGCAGCAGGCTTTGCTCAAGCTGATGGAAGGCACCACTGCCAGCGTCCCGCCGCAGGGTGGACGCAAGCATCCGCAGCAGGAATTCCTGCAGGTCGACACCACCAACATCCTGTTCGTAGTCGGCGGAGCCTTCGCCGGGCTCGACAAGATCATCGGCGATCGCCTGCAGAAACGATCCATCGGCTTCGGTGCCAATGTGGACGAGCCGAGCAAGGCCAAGATCGGCGAAATGCTCGAGAAGTGCGAACCGGAAGATCTGCTGAAATTCGGCCTGATCCCCGAATTCGTCGGCCGCCTGCCGGTGATCGCCACCCTCCACGACCTTGATGAGGACGCGTTGGTCACGATCCTGAAGGAACCGAAGAACGCGCTGGTCAAGCAATATGCCAAGCTGTTCGAGCTGGAAGAGGTAGAACTTACCTTCACCGACGATGCGCTGGTCGAAATTGCGAAAAAGGCGATTGCCCGCAAGACCGGTGCGCGTGGCCTTCGCTCGATTGTCGAGGCGATCCTGCTCGACACCATGTTCGATTTGCCGAGCATGGAGGGCGTGTCCGAAGTCGTCGTTGACGGCGATGTCGTGCTTGGCCGCAAGGAACCCGTCCGCGTCATGGATGGCAAGAAAGGCAAGCAGAAGGAAGAAGCGGCGTAATCGCGCCGCCAATCGCCTGCCACCCGGCCCATAACTGTCGGATTTTTCACACGGCCCGTTCGGGCCGATAACTGACTGTGCGCTCATGAGGGCGCGCAGCGCGTTGCCTGTTCTCAGGCATCAATAGGAGATTACCATGCCCACCAATGCCCAGCTCGCCGCAAAAATGCTTCGCGATGCCAGCATGTTTTTCCGCCAGGTGGGCGAGCAGAACCCGCCTGTCGCCGACCAGATGAACCAGAACGCGCAGGTCTACGACCAGGTCGCACAGATGGTCGAAGCCGATCCTACTGGCGAGGTCCCGATGCAGCCGCCCGAAGGCGCTCCACCGGAAGGTGGCGAACCTCAAGGATAGGCCTAGTCCGCCTGAGGACGAACCAGCTAGCGCGAGGTTGGCGGTTGCGTTGTTGCTTCCGGTAATTCCGGCGGCGCGATGACATCGCGAAGGTCACGACATGGATTGGCAAAGCCGGGGAGGCCGTTCGATCGGTTTCGCCCGGCATTCCCTGCAACCAGGCAACCATCGCCCTGCCCCTCGCGCGAGATCTGCTCGTCGAGCGTTTCCACCCCGCGCGGGTCTGCCAAAAGGTCGCTATTGTCGTTGACCTGGTGCCCGGGAGCCGCGCAGCCGACCAGCGCGAGCGCAGTCATTCAGATGATTACGTTCCTCATGCACATTTCCCCTCTGCGCATTGCCTATCACGCTCGACTTGCACGGTAGCGTGACCAATGCCGTGGTTATGCTCAAGCGCATCAGCAATCTCGTGCAGGAAGGCATCCCCCGGGTGACCGGCGGGCATCACCAGATGGGCCGTGAGAGCGGTTTCTGTCGTGCTCATCGGCCAGATATGCAGGTCGTGGATGGCCTCGACTCCCGGCAACCCGGAAAGGTAGCTTCGCACGCCTTGATCATCAACGCTGTCCGGCACTGCCAGCAGACCCAGCTTTACGCTGTCCTTGAGCAGGCCCCAAGTACCCCAAGCGATGACGGCGACGATCACAAGGCTCACCAGCGGATCTATCACGACGAGCCCCGTCAACAGGATCGCAGCGCCCGCGATTACCACGCCAACGCTCACCAGAGCATCTGCCGCCATATGCAGGAATGCCCCGCGGATATTGAGGTCGTGCTTGCGCCCGCGCATGAACATCAGCGCAGTGGCAGTGTTGATGACGATGCCGATGCCCGCGACCCAGATCATCGTCCAGCCTTCGGGCTGAACCGGATCGAAAAAGCGATGCATGGTTTCATACAGGATTGCGCCTATGGCGATCAGCAGCAGGACCGCGTTGGCAAGAGCGGCAAGGATGGTCGAGCTTTTCAGCCCGAAAGTGAACCGCGCCGATGGCGGCTTCTTCGCAGCAATGCTTGCGCCCCAGGCGATCAGCAGGCCGAGCACATCGGAAAGATTGTGCCCCGCATCGGCCACCAGCGCCATCGAGCCGGAGAGAAAACCGTAAGTCGCCTCCACAATTACAAAACCGGTGTTGAGCACTACGCCAATGGCGAAAGCGCGCCCGAAATCGGCAGGGGCATGGCTGTGCCCGTGCCCGTGTGAATGGGCACCGGAGTGGCTTTCATCGTGTGAATGTGCGTGTCCCAAGCCCACCCCTATCTCGCGGCCCAATTCGCATCCGGTCTAGCACCCCATAATGCATTCGCAAGGAATTTGCTTTTCCTTCAATATGTTATGACGTATCATATATGTTATAGTATAACATTATACAACCAATGCAAGTTGTTCGCTGGACGCGCTACCAACCGTCAGTATCTATTCGTAAATGCAGGCATCAAGACCGTCGCGGCGCACTACGCCGATACGCGCCTCGATCGTGTTGCCATAACGGGCGGTAAAGCCCGACGGATTGATAGCCGCCCGCGTTTTCGGGGACGGGAGCACGGCGGCAATGCGGCTCGCCTCGTCAGCCGTCAGCCGCGCGGCTGAATGGCCGAAATAGCGTTGCGAGCCGCTCTCGACGCCGTAAGTGCCCAGCCCCGTCTCGGCGACGTTGAGATAGACCTCCATGATGCGCCGCTTGTCCCACAGGTTCTCGATCAGGAAGGTGAAATAGGCTTCCAGCCCCTTGCGGAACCAGCCGCCGCCTTGCCACAGGAAGACGTTCTTGGCGGTTTGCTGGCTGATGGTGGACGCGCCGCGCTGACGCTCACCCCGCGCACGTTCCTCCAGGGCTTCTTCGATAGCTTCGACGTCGAAACCGTCATGCTGGCAGAACTTGCCGTCTTCCGCCGCGATGACCGCGGCCACCATGTTGCGATCAATCCGGCTGAGCGGCTCCCAGTCGCGGGTGACGCTATGCTCGTCCATCAGCATGGTCGCGGTGTAAGTTACAGGGACAAAGCGCAGCACCACCACCAATACGATGCTGAAGAGCACGAAGATGATGAGCGTCTTGGCAAGTATGCGAAAGGTGCGGAGGATCATGCTCTGGCTCATAGAATTGTCGTGGGACAAACAAAAGGGCCGGACGTCACCGCCCGGCCCTCGCTTGTTCAGTAATCGCGGCGCTTAGCCCACAGCAGGCATCAGCCTGTCGCCAGCAATGCGCTGCATCGCTTTCTGCAGCTTCTCGAACGCGCGCACCTCGATCTGGCGGATGCGTTCGCGGCTGACTTCATAAACCTGCGACAGCTCTTCGAGCGTCTGCGGGCTTTCGGTCAGGCGACGTTCGGTCAGGATGTGCTTTTCGCGGTCGTTGAGCGAATCCATCGCCTCGACCAGCATTTCCCGGCGGACATCTGCTTCCTCGGCATCGGCTACGGTCTCGTCCTGCAAAGGACGATCGTCGGTTAGCCAGTCCATCCATTCGCCAGAGCCATCTTCGCCATTGCGCATCGGCGTGTTGAGCGAGCCATCGCCGCCCATCATCATCCGGCGGTTCATGTTGATGACTTCCTGCTCGGGCACGCCGAGATCGGTGGCGATCTTCGCCACATCGTCAGGATGGAGATCCGAATCCTCGTAGGCTTCGAGCTGCTTCTTCATCCGGCGAAGGTTGAAGAACAGCTTCTTCTGCGCTGCCGTGGTACCCATTTTCACGAGCGACCAGCTGCGCAGGATGAACTCCTGGATGCTCGCCTTGATCCACCACATCGCGTAGGTCGCGAGGCGGAAACCGCGATCGGGCTCGAACTTCTTCACGCCCTGCATCAGGCCGACATTGCCTTCGGAGATGAGATCGGAAACGGGCAGGCCATAGCCGCGATAACCCATCGCGATCTTCGCCACGAGGCGCAGATGGCTCGTCACCAGTTGCGCAGCCGCGTCCTGGTCCTCATGCTCTGCATAGGCCTTGGCGAGCATATATTCCTGCTCTGCCGTCAAAACGGGGAATTTCTTGATTTCGCCGAGATAGCGGTTGAGGCTCTGCTCTCCGCTGAGTGCCGGCACACTTGGTTTTCTGTTACTCACTTGGTCCCAAACCTTTCTTGCGTCGACTGCGATTTTCAGGCCCCTGCTGGGCACCCGAGCTTGGCAGCCACATTTCGTGCGTTTGCTTTACTCTTATACACGCACTGGCCGCGATATAGTGCGCATTTCATCGATTGGAATGACCCATTTGGTCGATAAGTTCCCGCATATCGGCGGGTATTTCGCTCGAAAACCGGTACGGGTTACCCGTGACCGGATGCGTAAAGCCGAGAATCGCCGCATGGAGCGCCTGCCGGCGGAAATCGAGCGATTTGAGAATCGGTCGGAGCGGTGCAGGTGTGCGTCCATAGACAGGGTCTCCTATTAGCGCATGACCGATTGATGCAAGGTGAACCCGCACCTGGTGTGTACGCCCGGTTTCGAGCCTGCATTCGACCAGTGTTCCGTGGTCGAGCCGCTCCACCGTCTTGTAATGCGTGACAGCCGTTTTGCCGCGCGAGGAATTCTTGGGCAGCACCGCCATTTTCTTTCGGTTTGCGTCCGATCGTCCGATTCGCTCATCCACCGTGCCCGAGGCTGGTCGTGGATGGCCGCCGCAAACCGCCAGATAGGCACGTTCAAGCGAGTGGTCGGCAAATTGCTTCGCCAGACCTTCATGCGCGGCGTCGGTTTTGGCGACTACGAGCAAACCTGACGTATCCTTGTCGATCCGGTGAACGATCCCCGGTCGTGCAACCCCACCGATACCCGACAAAGACCCTCTGCAACGGTGCAGCAACGCATTCACCAGCGTGCCATCGGCATTACCTGCTGCCGGATGGACGACCATCCCGGCCGGCTTGTCGACCACGATCAGGTGCTCGTCTTCGAACACCACCTCGATGGGGATATCCTGTGGAAGAGCCTGTGGATTATCTGGGGGTGGGATGTGGATCAAAAAGCTCGACCCAGCTTGAACCTTGGCCGACGGGCTGGACGCGGTTCGGCCATCCACCTCGACTTTTTTGTCCGCAATCAGTGCCTTGACGCGCTCACGCGACAAGTCGGTGACTTCGGCAAGCGCCTTGTCCAGCCGTCCTGCTGTTGTAAGCTCTCCGCTGCGGATTTCGGGCGCGTTCATGTCAGGATGCTGTGCAATATGGTTGTGGAAGTCACAAGGGCGGTTTTGAGTGAATTGAGCGCACACGCGTCGCGCTCAGCGCCACAGGAATGCTGCGGCATAATGATCGGTGAGAACGGCAGGGTCGTCGAAGCCATCCCCGCTGAAAACGTTCATCCTACGCCGCAAACCCGCTTCGAGATCGACCCGCAGACGCTGATCGATACCCATCGCGCCATGCGCGGCAGTACGCGGCAAGTCCTTGGCTACTATCATTCGCACCCCAACGGCCGGTCGCACCCTTCGCAAACCGACAGGGAACTTGCCGCTGGTGACGGGAAGATCTGGGCTATCATCGCGCCGGGCAAGACCACATGGTGGCGCGATGCGGCGGATGGATTTAGACCGCTTTCCCTCGCCCTCACAGAAGGCTAAGAGGCCGGCATGACTTCACAAACAGATCTCGCCGCGCTGCTATGTTCGCGGCTGTGCCATGACATGCTGAGCCCGGTGGGCGCACTCAACAACGGGCTGGAATTGCTCGCAGACGAAAAAGATCCGGCTATGCGCCAGCGGTGTCTGGAACTGCTGGAACAGAGCGCACGCACATCGGCCAGCAAGCTGAAATTCTTCCGCCTCGCCTTCGGTGCTGCAGGTGGTTTCGGGGACCGCGTCCCTACCGAAGAACCGCATGAACTGCTGACATCGCTCACCGCCGAAGATGAGCGGCTCAGCCTCGAATGGGCGGTTGGCGAGGCAAACCTTTCCAAGCCGGCAGTAAAGGTGCTGCTCAACCTCGCCGCCATGGGGCTCGATGCTCTGGTGCGCGGCGGGACGCTGGAAGTCGGTGCAGAATGCCGCGACGGCGCGACAGAAATCGCGGTACGAGCAAGCGGTCCCAAGGTCGCCTTCGATGCTTCTATCGGCAAGGCACTGGCGGGCGAACTGGCGGATAGTGAACTTTCAGGCCGCACAGCCCCTGCACACATGATTCGCCAGCTTGCCAATGAACAGGGTGGCCAGGTGCAATATGCGCACACGCCCGAAGCACTGGTTCTTGGCGCGGTCCTTCCCGATGGCGAGGGGATGATCGGTTGATCGAAGCGGGGCACTTCCGGGAGCTGCACGGTGGATGAACTGGTCCACCGCGAGCAGCTCTCGCCCAATTTCAACGAACGTGCCTTGCCCGTTTCAATGGTGGTCCTCCACTATACCGAGATGAAGCCGGTCGACACCGCGATCAGCCGGATGTGCGATCCCGAAGCTCAGGTGTCTGCGCATTACTGCATCACCGAAGAAGGCGAAGTCGTTCGTTTGGTGCCTGAAGACAAGCGCGCATGGCACGCTGGCGCCAGCTATTGGCGCGGTCACAAGGATGTCAATTCGGCCAGCATCGGGATCGAAATGGATCACCCCGGCCATGCTCTGGGTTATCGCGAATTCAGCGAAGCGCAGATAGATGCTCTGGTTCCCCTGCTGCACAGGATCGTCAGGGATCATGACATTCCGCGCGCCAATGTGGTGGGCCATTCCGATGTCGCGCCTGCACGCAAGATCGATCCGGGCGAATTGTTTCCGTGGGATCGGCTGGCCGAGTACGGGCTATGCCTTCCGCGGCCTGAAAAGCTCGAGCGCGGCGATGTGTTCGACAATGATGCAAGCTTTTATCTCGCGCTCGAACGGTTCGGCTACGACATAACCGACGGCCACAAGGCCGTCGAAGCTTTCCAACGCCGCTGGCGCCCGTCCCGCATCGATGGCCAGATCGATGGAGAGGTACGCGCGATCCTGTTCCAACTGCTGCTTGACCGTGACCGAGGCGTAACGCGCTAGGAAATCTGCATCAGTTCGGTTTCGGGGTGTCTGACTGCGACTCTTCGAACGGTGGTTCTTCGAACTTCTTGGCCTTGGGTATCTGCAGCCGCTTTTCCTCGGCTGCACGGCTCATCGAAATCACGTGATCGACACCTTCGATCGTAATTGCGAGTGTCCCTGCCTCGGTCCAGACGATGAGACCCTTGGACTTCAGATACCAGACGTGGAAGTCGAAATTGTCGTCGCTGCAGTCGAGCATGCGCTGCAGGCGATAGATCATCATGCCGGGATCTTCGGGCTGTTCCCGCCTGCTCTTGTAGAGATAGTAGAGCATCTTCTCGTGCATCTCCGCATCGATGAGCGCCGACTCGGCATCAATCCGGAGGTCATCATTCGTGGGGACGTATTCGAAACTCTCCCCTTTATGGCTCTGGTAGAGCTTGTCGTATTCGGCCCGGCGATCCGGCTCTCGCAGAACCCTGTAGGCACTGAGAATTGCCTGGAACTTGTCGACATCGGCAGTATCGGGATGGTCCGGGTGATACATGTGAGCGAAATGGCGATACGCTTTTTCAAGCATGGTGGCATCACACTGGGGATTCACCTGCAAAAGACCGTAATAATCGACGAATACGCCGTTCTCGTCCATCGCTTTACCCCCCGGAAGAATAATCAGGCACACCAGCGCTGCATTCTTCACCTTTGCATCTCATATCCAATTGACTACTCGCAGTCCATTATTGTCCAGTGCAAAAGCCATATGTAAAATGTTGGACGCATTGTACTGCCGGAACAGAAAGTTTCTTAGGTACTTGGCTTGTTCGCCCCTTGTCCTTATGTCGGTTACGCCGGGGAGCCGGGCAGCCGCGAGGTCGCAAGACTTCGAGGAAAGTCCGGGCTCCACGAAACAAGGGTGGCGGGTAATGCCCGCCCGGTAAGGGTTCGCCCAAGCCGAGGGAAAGTGCCACAGAGAGTATACCGCCGATGGAGGGCAACCTCACAGGCAAGGGTGAAAGGGTGCGGCAAGAGCGCACCGGGGGCCTGGTAACAGGTTCCGCATGGCAAACCCCACCCGGAGCAAGACCGCATAGGGGTCTCGCGCCTTTTGGGCAGGAACGTTTCGTTCCGAGAGACCCGGGTTGGTCGCTGGAGCGCTGGAGCAATCCAGTGCCTAGATGAATGGCTGCCCCCGCAGCGCTGATGTGTCAGCATATCGGTTGCGGGACAGAACCCGGCTTACAGGCTCCCCGGCAAATTTTTGAGAACTACTGTCCGAAGATTAGGCCCGGGCGATCAGGACCGGGTGATCAGGCTCTGAGCTTCGCGCCCTCTACGCTGATATTACCCTTCTTGCCTTCCATGGCGACAAGATAGCGGCGCTTCTTCCCCTCAAGGACGAGCGCGGTCAGGCGTCCGCTGGCATAGGCTCCGGTGTCGATCCCTATCCTGTTGCCTGCATCGACGACCTCATCGGTAATCGTATGGCCATGGACGACCACCAGCCCGTGCGACTTTCCGTAGCTGAGGAAGGGTTCGCGGATCCAGCGAAGCGTGCGTTGCTTTTGTTCTTCCAGCGGAATGCCCGGATCGATTCCCGCATGGACAAACAGGTAATCGCCGATTTGCACCATGTCTTCGAACGAGGCGATGAATTTGCGATGCTTCTTGGGAACGATCTCTTCCAGCATGTCCTGGATCTCGCCTAGCGAGGCCTTGGTGAAAACCTTGCGGTCCATGCCATAGCTCTGCAGCGTCTCGCGGCCGCCATGGCGCAGGAAGTGACGCAGCGTATCCTTGTCCTCAAATGCGTTGAGGAACATTTCTTCGTGATTACCGCAAAGGATATGGACTTTGCGCAACTTGCGCCACTTGCGTGCAAGTTCGATCACATTGGCGCTGTCCGGACCGCGGTCTACGAGGTCACCCAGCAGGACAATTTCAGATTCGATGCCTTCGGCCTCACCGTCGCGGATGTCTTCGTCGATCGCTTCGATCAGGGCGATGAGCAGGTCGCTGCGGCCATGAACGTCGCCCACGGCATAAACCCGCTGCCCCTTGGGTACGCGCGGCAACTCCTTCTTGGACTTGGCCTTCGACGGAGTGAACATGGAAGAGAAATACTTGATCATGGCGATATGTTTAACCGTGCACATAGGCCTTACGCACAGCTGCGCAATCCGGGTGCAATCAGTGCTTGTGCCGAGTTTTCATGAGCGCGCAGTGAATGTGGTGCAAATTTCACACAATGATACGTCACGTGGTGATTTTGCGCAAATAGTCTTGTGCAGTGCAGCATGGGTGTGCATATTGATTGTGCATTAGCGAAATCCGGCACACCAAGATGTCGGAATCGCATGAGCGCAGGTGGGACGAAGCATAATTCACCACAGCAATCGAGGAATTGCCCATGCTTACGTCCGTCCGCAGCCTTATGGCTGCATCTATCTTTGCCACCACCGCTGTTGCCGCGGCTCCTGCCCTTGCGCAGGACGATGACGGTATCGGCGTCGAAGTTTCCGCAAATGTCGCCATTGTCAGCGATTACAAATTCCGCGGCGTCAGCCTTTCGGACGGCGAAATCGCCATTCAGGGCGGCGTCGATGTAGGCCTGCCTGCCGGTTTCTACGTCGGCACCTGGGCCTCGTCGCTTGACGAAACCACTGTCGGCTATGGTTCTACCGAGCTTGATATCTACGGCGGCTGGGCCGGCGAATTCGGCAATGTGTCTACCGATGTCGGTGTGATCGCCTACATCTATCCCGACGCAGGCCCGGGCGATTTCGATTATCTCGAAGTCTACGGTTCGGTTGGTGTCGGCCTCGGCCCTGCTGAAGCAACCTTTGGCGTTGCCTATGCTCCCGAACAGGATTCGCTGGGCGGTACCGACAATTTCTACGTTTACACCGACGTCGGCGTGGGCGTACCCGGAACGCCTGTCACCGTGACCGGCCACCTGGGTTATACCGACGGCTTCCTGACCTTTACGCCCGACAGCAAGGCGTGGGACTACTCGATCGGTGCCGAAACCGCCGTCCCCGGAACGCCGCTGTCGTTCGGCGTCGCATATGTCGGTGTCGAAGGTGATGGCCTTATCGATCCGAACGGCACGTTTACCGACGATTCAGTGGTCTTCACGCTCTCCGCGAGCTTCTGACCTCACGAACAAAACCTTCGCGAAAAGCGAGGAACAGGAGGGCCCGTACCGGGGGGGGTGCGGGCCCTTTTGTATTGGCTTCAGGTGCTGCTAGAGCCTCCTCAAGATTTTCAGGAGCAAACAATGACCCGCTACCTTCATTCCATGATTCGCGTCTCCGATCCTCAGGCGACGGTCGATTTCTTCAAGCTGATCGGGCTGGAGGAAACCCGCCGCCATGAGAGCGAAAAAGGTCGCTTTACGCTCATCTTTCTCGCCGCACCCGGGCAGGAAGGTGTCGCTGAAGTAGAACTGACCTATAATTGGCCGCCCGAAGATGGCAGCGCACCGGAAACCTATGATGGCGGGCGCAATTTCGGGCACCTCGCCTACCGGGTCGAGAATATCTACGACACGTGCCAGCGCCTCATGGACGCAGGTGTGACGATCAATCGCCCGCCGCGCGATGGACATATGGCATTCGTGCGGTCTCCCGACGGAATCAGCATCGAATTGCTGCAAGAAGGCAATCTCGATCCGCAGGAACCGTGGGCCAGCATGGAAAATACCGGAAGCTGGTGAAGTCGCCGGACTGCCTTCGCACTTGCCTTTCGCCGTGGCGGGGGCCACCTGCGCGCCATGAAACCGAATAAACCCCTTCCCCAGGTCGTCATCATAGGCCGACCCAACGTGGGCAAATCCACGCTGTTCAACCGGCTGGTCGGCAAGAAGCTGGCTCTGGTCGACGACCAGCCGGGCGTGACGCGTGACCGCCGCAAGGGGGTTGCCGGATTGTCGGGTCTCGAATTCGAGGCCGTCGATACTGCCGGCTGGGAGAACGAGGACGACGCGAGCCTGCCCGGTCGCATGCGCGCGCAGACGCAAGTTTCGCTCAAGGATGCCGACGCCGCGCTGTTCGTGATCGACAGCCGTGCGGGGCTTACCCCGCTCGACGAGGAAATCGGCCAATGGCTGCGCGAGCAGGAAGTGCCGGTGGTCCTCATCGCCAACAAGGCCGAAGGTCGCGGCGGTGAGAGCGGTATTCTTGAAGCCTATTCGCTGGGCCTGGGTGAACCGATCCCCGTCAGCGCCGAACACGGTGAAGGCGTCGCGGACCTCTATTCCGCGCTCATTCCCCTCATTGGCGAAAAAGCTGAACGGCTAGAAATCGAAGCCGAGGCAGAAGCCGCCATTGCTGCCGACAAGGCGCGCGCCGCAGCCGAAGCCGGCGAAGACCTGGAAGAACTGGACCCCACATCGCCGCTCAGCCTCGCGATTGTCGGGCGGCCCAACGCGGGCAAGTCCACGCTGATCAACCGGCTGGTTGATGAAGATCGCCTGCTGACCGGCCCCGAGGCGGGCATCACACGCGATTCGATTGCCGTGGACTGGGTATGGTCTGATCCACAATCGGGTGAGGACAGGGTCATCAAGCTGATCGATACCGCCGGTATGCGCAAGCGCGCCAAGGTGGTCGACAAGCTGGAAAAGTTGAGCGTCGCCGATGGGCTGAACGCCGTAGACTATGCCGAGGTTGTCGTGCTGCTGCTCGACGCGACACGCGGGCTGGAAGTGCAGGACCTCAAGATTGCCAGTCGGGTAATCGATGAAGGCCGCGCGCTGATGGTGGCGATCAACAAGTGGGATATTGCCGAAGACCCCAGCGCACTGTTCAATGGCATTCGCAGCGCCCTCGAAGAAGGGCTTTCGCAATTGCGCGGCGTGCCGCTGTTTGCGGTTTCCGCGATGACGGGCAAGGGGCTCGACACCATGCTGGGCGCTGCCTTCAAACTGCGCGAGGACTGGAGCCGCCGCGTGCCTACCGCCGCACTCAATCGCTGGTTCGACGATGCCCTCGCTGCCAACCCTCCTCCGGCTCCCGGCGGCCGGCGGATCAAGCTGCGTTACATCACGCAGGTCGGGACACGCCCGCCACGCTTCGTTATTTTCGGCAGCCGCCTGTTCGATCTGCCGACCAGCTACGAGCGTTACCTGCTCAACGGTATCCGCAAATCGCTTGGTTTTGGTGCGGTGCCTGTGCGCCTATCATTGAAGAGCCCGAAGAATCCCTACGATTCCAATCGTGGCGGCGGCGGCAAGTTCAGCGGCGGGCAGGGCCGCGACTAGGCCCAAGGACGCCGACTATAAATTTCGGGAACCCTAAGCTGCGTCGCCGCGCATCAATCTGACGAAATGCACGACTTTTTCGACCAACTGTTGTCGGACGCCATAATTATCACACAATGATGCTCTATATCTCTCATATTGCGACAAATTCCTATTGTGAGAGAAGTGATGGAGCAGTTGAGTGTCAGCTTCTGCGTTGAGGGCGGAACGCAGCAGCACTCCTTGCAGGTACCCGACATTGCAACGGCGCTGGTCGTCGCTCAGATCAATGCCGATAGCGGCAATGCCGAACTGCGTGAAGGCGAACGACTGGTGGCCAGGCTTGAAAAGCGCGGCCCTCGCCAGATGCCGTTCTGGCGCGTTGGTTAGCGCAGATACGCGGTCAGGCAATCAGCCTTCGCCATCCCCTTCACCCGCTGCAGCCGAGTTGAGCTGTACGTAATTCAAGATGCCCATCCGTTCGATCATGTCGAACTGCGTTTCGAGGAAGTCGACATGCTCCTCTTCGCTGGCAAGGATCTTCTCGAACAACTGGCCCGAGGTGTAATCCCTGATCTGCTGGCAATATTCTGCCGCTTCGCGCAGCAACGGGATCGCTTCGTGTTCGAGCGCCAGATCAGCCTTGAGGATTTCCTCGACCGTCTCGCCGACCTTCAGCTTATGCAGCGCCTGAAAGTTTGGCAGGCCGTTGAGAAACAGGATTCGGTCCGCCAGCCAATCAGCGTGCTTCATTTCGTCGATCGATTCGTGGCGTTCGTATTCGGCGAGCTTGTAAACGCCCCAATCGTTGAGGACGCGGTAATGCAGCCAATACTGGTTGATCGCGGTCAGTTCGTTGGTGAGTGCCTTGTTGAGATACTCGATGACCTTTTCGTCGCCCTGCATGGCTATCCCTTTCGCTGTCGGATACCCCCAACACATGCTCGCCGCACAGCCGGTATGGCAAGCGCAAACACGCTTTCGAGTCTGAAAAACTGGCGGAAAAGTGCGCTATTGCGAATGCGTAGCAGGATTGAATTCGCGGACGGCTACGCGGCCGTTGCAGGCTCCATCAGGGCATCGCGTTCTTCGTCGATAACCAGCTGCGCCTCATCGAGGCATTGCCCGCAATTGGGGGTCTTGCCAAGCTTGGCGTAGACGCTTTCCGCACCACCTGTCCGGTACTGCCGCGCAGCCTTGCGCAGCTCGCATTCACGGATAGCGTTGCAGACGCAGGTGTACATCTCTGGCGGCACTCCAATTGGCTTGCCTCCATTGTTAATGCGAGTCGCTTGCAAAAACAAGCCTCTTGCGATTAATTCTCAACAGCAACTAGGATTTCGCAGCTTGTTCCCGGATGTCAGCGCTTTAGCGGGAACAAGCGGCCATAGGTGAGGCACCGCCACAGCCATTCGAGCGGTCCGTAGCGGAAACGTTCGAGCCAGGGCCTGGACCACGCGAGCATGACCGCCCAGGCAGCGAGCACCACGAAATAGAGCTCTGGTCGCGAAAGTTCGCCCCACAGGCCGCCAGCCCACGGATGGAAGACCAGGACCATCAGGATCGACGTGCCCAGGTAATTGGTGAAAGCAGCTCGACCGGCGGCAGAAAGCCGCTCTGCCAGCCAGCCGTTGGCGCTGGCGCCCCAAAGGGCCAAAAGAGCCGCAAGACCGAGGATGACGGGAAGGCGAGGAAAGAACGAGAAGCCAACGAAAGCGGCCAGCGTGCTCCAATATGTCAGTCCCTCTCCCTCGATCCACAGTGCCACGAGCAATGTCAGGATCGAGCCACCTATGACCCCGATCCAGCCCCACAGCGCCTGCTTCTTCGCCGAAATCCCCCCGCTAAACAGGCCCGCGCGATATAGTCCCATGCCAACCAGCATCAGCGGCAAGGTCTCGAACATGAAAAGGAACAAATTGTTCAGCGGATCGGTGAGATGTGCGCTTAGATTGTGGCTGACGAAATCCGCGTAATTGCCTTCGGTCAGGATCTGCGTTTCCATTGCATCGTCTGCGAGAGCCGTCTGCTGTGCCTCCAGCATGGACGTGCGGGCTTCAGCCATCTCCGGCGCATCACCCAGCGGCGTATCGACGATGAAGTAGGGCACAGTAATCGTAAGCAGATAGAACAGACCGCCGACGAGGTAGCCCAGCAGGCCGAAGACCAGCAATTTGCGCGCGGACATGCGAAGGAAGGCCATCGCTACAAACCCTGAGGCTGCGTAGAGGACGAGAATATCGCCGCGCCAGATGAAGAAGAAATGCACCAGGCCGAAGATCAGTAGCCAGAACAGCCTGCGGGCCTGTAGCCCCCTGCCCGCTCCGCGCTCCCAAGCCTTGTCCATGAACAACGCCATTCCGGCCCCGAACAAGAGAGTGAACAAGCCTCGCATCTTGCTGTCGACCAGCACAAACTGCGTGATCCACATCCAGTTGTCGGGATCGCCGACTTCGCCGATCCATGCAGCAGGCCACATATAGGCAGTGAAGGGCTGGCCGAAGGCGACGATATTCGCCGCCAGAATGCCGAGCACGGCAATGCCGCGAATGAGGTCCAGACTGGCGATACGATCACCAACCTTGGCAGGCACGGGCAGCGCATCTTCGCCTGCAGCTGCGATTTCCGGCGCACTGTCGGGCGAAACTTGCTGGTCTGTCATGTGGTTCCCCCTGTCCGTCGGCCGCGATCATAGGCGATGACCAAGGTTTGGGAAGAGACCTCGCTGTGTTTTACCCGTTGGGCTCAATTGCGGGTAACGAGGCAATCTTGTCCGGCGCGGCGCAAGCTGTTGCATGCTGTCTGCGCTTCTTGCCGCGTGGCAAAACCTCCGGCCTGGAGACGGGTGACATTGCCCGTCGGGATCAAAAGCCGCTCGCGTCCGGCGATTTCGGGACGATCCGCAAGACGGCTCCACAATCGCTCCGCATTCCCGGCCACCCCAAAGGCGCCGAGCTGCACACGCCATGGGCCTGTGTTGCGAGGCGCAGGCGCAGGCGCGCTGGCAGCAACTGTCGCGCTCGGTGCAGGCGCGGGCCGCGTTACTGGTGCGGCAGGAGCACTTGCAAAGCTGGCACCGGCATCGGCAGGGCTCGCCGTTCCCGTTGCTTCGCGCGCCTGCCTCACCGCATCCTGCGCTGCGCCGGCCGAAGGTGAAACGCTGACGTTTGCAATCGGGCGAGGCACACGCGCCGTCGCGATCGGGGACGGAGGCAGTCCCGCAGCAGCAGATTGCACTGCCGGTGTATCCGCAACTGCAAGATCTGCGGCGGCAAGCTCAACCGCACGAGCCTGTTCGGCCTCTGCCTGCAATTGCCGAGCGAGCCCGGCAGCATCCTGGCGTTGCTCAAGCGGAATGTGCTGGTCCATCTGGGCGAGCGCAGCGCTTGCCTGTGGAAGCCCGTCCCCATTGGACAAGGTCAGGAGCGCATAGGCGCGCACCCAGTCACGCGGCACCAGATCGCCATTGAAATGAGCAATTCCCAAAAGATATTGCGCGCGCGGATCGCCGCGCCGTGCAGCGGCCTGGACATATGGCAGGGCCGCTTCGCGTCGCCCGTCCTGGAACAGCATCAGGCCAAAAGTATCGGCGGCCTGCATGTGGCCGGCCTGCGCCGCGCGGTAATAAAGCTCTTCAGCGCGTTCCATGTCGCGCGGCACACCGCGCCCAAGCCGGTAAGCCTGTCCAAGATTGAACATTGCGTCGGGATCGCCAGCCTCTGCTGGCCCCTGCCATTGCTCTACGGCTGCGGCATAGTCTCCGCGGCTCCACGCATCTACCCCGTCCTGCACAGTCTGCTGTTCTACAGTAGCAGCACTCGCTGAGACGGGTGCTACCATCGGCACTGCCGCGACTACTCCAGCAGCAACGACAGCTTTGGCCAGCAAGCGCGATTGTCTATGCAACATCTCTTCGATCCTTGATCGGCGGAACGGCGAATTCATACATGCCATAGTAAATGAGCCGTTAGCAAAGCGTTTAGGCCGCCTGTTTTATACAGAATACCGGTGCGAGGCATTTCACATAATTCGATGGCCTGACTTGACCTTACACTCATGCACGCAAGGCAAATCACGTAATTCCACTGCCGATCGGCCCGCCCGGATTAACTCAAAATAAACGGTATCCTGCGAAGTCAGTGGGACAAGACCCATAAGCCGCGCTGGCCAGGGTCAGAGATTGTAAGGGGAATCGCCTTGCGCGTTTTGGCATTGGCATCGCAAAAGGGTGGATCGGGCAAGACCACCATGTCCGGGCACCTGGCTGTACAAGCACAGCGTGCTGGCGCTGGCCCGGTCGTCCTGATCGACATCGACCCACAAGGCTCACTCGCCGATTGGTGGAATGAACGGGAAGCCGAATTTCCGGCATTCGCCCAGACCACCGTGGCCCGGTTGGCAAACGACCTTGCGATCCTGCGTCAGCAGGGCTTCAAGCTCGCCGTGATCGACACTCCGCCTGCCATTACCATGGCTATCCAGTCGGTCATCGCTGTCGCTGAACTCATGGTCGTTCCGACGCGCCCCAGCCCGCATGACTTGCGCGCCGTGGGTGCTACTGTCGATCTGTGCGAGCGCGCCGGCAAGCCGCTGATCTTCGTAGTCAACGGCGCCACCCCCAAGGCAAAGATCACCTCGGAAGCGGCTGTCGCACTGTCGCAGCACGGAACCGTGGCACCGATCACCGTTCACCACCGGACCGATTTTGCAGCATCGATGATCGATGGCCGCACTGTTATGGAAGTGGACCCGGAAGGCCGTTCGTCTCAGGAAATCACCGCGCTCTGGCACTATGTGGCCGACCGTCTCGAAAAGAATTTCCGCCGTACCGTATTCGCGGCCCCCAACGCCAAGGCCGCACAGGCCAATGGCGCAGCCCGTGCACAAGGCAACTTCGGTCGTCGGGTAGCGCAGTAATGGGTAGCTCGGCGATCAGCGAAGGAAAGAGCTTCGCCTCACTCGGCCCGATGCTGCTGGCACGCAAAGGGACGGCAAAGCCTGCCATGCGAGTGCAACTGGAACAATCCGACCGCATGGCCGCCCTCACCGACGAATTCGATGAGCTTGCCGAAAGCCAGGATGCGCTCGGCTGGAACGACATGGGCGACAATGACACCGGCGATGACCAGGTCATCAGTCTTCCCGTCGCAAATATCCGTACGGCGGCAAAGCTCGCCAAGAAGCCGGCGAAAGTTTCCGGCAAGGCGAAAGCCGCCAAGAACGGCCGCGCCGCGTTTACGCTCCGGATCGACCCGGAACGCCATCTCAAGCTCCGCCTCGCCAGCACATTGCAGAATTGCAGTGCTCAGGCGCTGGTGACCGACGCGCTCGATCAATTCCTTGAAAACATACCGGAAATCGACGCACTTGCCGCACGTATGCGGCGCATGAACAAAAACTCCTGAAGAGGAATTCGAGATGTACGCGACGCAAAAGCGCAATCCGATGATTGGTCTTGGAGTGACCACGGCAATGACAGCAATGATGCTGACCGGCTGTGCCTCCACCCCAGCCCCGCGTGCAGATGTATCGGCTGCTCAGGCGCAGCAAGCCATTGCCAATGGCGAGCAGACCCTGGCAATCCGCGCTGCCGAGGCCGCAGTGACTGCAGAGCCCCGCAATGCCGCGCACCGCATGACGCTGGGCAATGCCTATCTCAATGCCGGTCGCTTCGCATCGGCTGCAACCAGCTATGAAGACGCGATGGCGCTCGGCAACAACAGCGCGCGCGCTGCACTCAGCCTTGCCCTGACCCTCACGGGCCAGGCGCGTTATGCCGAAGCCTCTTCGCTGCTGAATGACTGGGAAGGCGAAATCGCCGCCTCTGATCTCGGCCTCGCGCTCGCATTGAGCGGTCAACCCGAACGCGGCATCCATATTCTTTCGAACGCCATCCGTGGCGGCGACAATACGGTCAAGTCACGCCAGAACCTGGCCTATGCCTATGCCGTGGCAGGTCGCTGGCGCGAAGCTCGCATGATGGTGGCGCAGGATGTTCCTGCGCACGAAGTCGGCGACCGAATGGCTGAATGGGCGCAGCACACCCACGCCGGTGCCTATCGCGCACGAGTCGCCAGCCTGCTTGGCGTGCCGGCGAATGTTCACGACAACGGCCAGCCGGTGCATCTTGCACTCGCCAACTATCCCGAAAATCCGCAGTTTGCGTCCGAAGCAACCGCTTTGCCGGTGCCTGCAATGCCCGCACTTGCAGCGGCAGAAACCGAGCGCTTCAGCGTGCCTGTTACCGCCGGTGAATTGCCCGCGGTCGGCTCGCCAGCCCCAACTGCTCCGCATAGCGTCGCACCGCAAGCCGCGCCGCGCAGTGCCGCGCCTGCTTCCTTTGCCGAAGCGTTTACGGCCGAGCCAGCTCCAGCGAGCATAGCACCACCGAGCACGCCGCTGGTATCGTCGCGCTATAATGCGGCACCTGTGGTACAGCCAGTTCCCGCCATGCGCCATCAGGCCCCAGCTGCGTCGCCACAAACATCTGTCCCCGCAAGGTCTGCTCCGGCAGCGACTGCTCAGGCGGCTTCTGCTCCGGCGGCTTCTGCTCCGCAGCGTCGCACCTCGGCAGCAGTCACGCCTGCCATCGCGCGCCCCGCGCTCGATACAGGCGCAGCACCGATAGACAGCGGCGATGGTTCGCACCTCGTCCAGCTTGGCAGCTTCACCAGCGAGGCAGGCGCGGACCGCGCATGGCGCATCTACGTCAGCCGCTACCCCGAGCTGGCCAATCGCGAAAAGGTCATCACTCGCGCAGTGGTCAATGGACGCAATTACTGGCGCGTTTCGGCTGGCGGTTTCGACCGCTCTTCCAGCCGCGCAATGTGCAACCGTGTGGACGCATCGAATGGCGATGGCTGCATCAGCTGGGCCGCAGGAAGCCCGCTGCCCGGCGCCATCGATACAGGCGTGCGTCTCGCCCGCCGCTAAGGCTCACAGCCGACCGCCACAACTTCGTCTCAATCTCCTGAGACACAACAGGAACCCCTCCCCTCACCGGGAGGGGTTCTTGTTTGTGCTAAAGGCTGAACCCGCCGTCGCTCACCAGCGTTGAGCCCGTAATGTTGGCCGCATGGTCGGACAGGAGGAACAGAATCTGTCCAGCGATTTCGTCGGCAGAAGCAAACCGGCCATTGGGCGAAACCTGCTGCGCCATGGTGGCAATGGCGCCCGCACGATCGCCTTGGTGCTTTTCGACCAATTCATCGAAAAACGGCACTCCATCCCAGATCGCGGTGTCGACACCGCCCGGAGCGATGGCATTGACCCGCACCCCGCGTTCGGCGCCTTCTTTCGCGGCAACTTTCGCAAGCTGCATCACCGCTGCTTTCGAAGAAGCATAGGCGGCGATACCCTTCTCCGCCTTCACACCGGTGACGGACGCGGTCAGCACCATCGCGCTGCCCTCTGGTGCCATGCGCATCGCAGTTCGGAGCGAAAGGAATGCGCCATCGAGATTGACCGCCATGACCTGCCGCCAGTTTTCAAGGCCCATCTTGACGATTGGCGCGGCCGAACCGGAAATCCCGGCGTTAAGAACCGCAGCATGGACTGGCCCTCCGTCAGCTTCCACCGCATCCCACAGGCTTTCGTCGGCCACGTCGCCCGCGTGTATCGAGATTGCGCAATCCAGATCGAGTGCTTCGAGCCGCTCCTGGTCGAGATCGACCAATATCAGCTTTGCGGCGCCTGCATCTGCCAGCGCCCGCGCACAGGCTGCTCCGATGCCCGAAGCCGCGCCGGTTACCAGCGCGGTCTTTCCCGTCATGTCACAGATCAATTTGCACGCCTCCCTTGAACAATCCGGTCACACGGCCCTGTGCGGGCTGGCGATCGAAGGGCGTATTGCCCGCTTGCGCTGTCATGCGGCCGGAATTCACCAGCCACGGCGCTTCGACATCGATGATCGCAAGATCGGCTTCCTTGCCTTCTGCGATCTCGCCTGCTTCGACACCGAGGATCTGCGCCGGATTGTGCGCGAGAAGATCGAACGCGCGCGGCAGATCGATCACGTTATCGCGCACCAGCGTTAGCGTCATGGCGAGCAAGGTCTCGGCTCCGGCCATGCCGGGCGATGCGTCGGCAAAGGGCAGGCGCTTGTCTTCCGGTCCCCGCGGGTCATGGCCGCTGGAAATGACGTCGATCGTGCCATCACCGATAGCTTCAACCACCGCCTGACGATCTTCTTCCGAACGAAGCGGCGGCGAGAGCCGCGCAAAGGTGCGGTAATCGCCCAGCGCAAGGTCAGATAGCATGAAATGCGCCGGAGTGACGCCTGCTGATACTGCGACGCCGCGCGCCTTGGCAGCGCGAACCAGCTCGATCCCGCCGCTCGTTGTCACCTGCCGCACATGCAGGCGCGCGCCGCTTGCTTCGGCTAGCGCAATATCGCGCGCCAGCGCCAGCGTTTCGGCTTCTTTCGGAGCGCTGGGCAGGCCGAGCCGGGTGGCCATCTCGCCTGCAGTGGCGGCGGCATTGCCCGCAAGACCGGCATCTTCGGCATGGGTGATGACCACCAGGTCGAGCATGGCCGCATATTGCAGCAATCGCAGCATCGCGCCGCTGTCGCCGATCCATTTGCGCCCCGTTGCAATCGCCTTTGCGCCTGCATCCTGCATCAACGCGATTTCGGCCAATTGAGCGCCTTCCAGCCCTGTGGTTGCGGCAGCCAGCGGGTGGACCCAGAAATCAGGCTTGCCGCTTTGCGCAGCAAAGCGAACACGCGCGGGATGGTCGAGAGGGGGGGACTGGTCAGGCATCAGAGCCGCGCGGGTGATGCCGCCGAAGTGGAAGGCAGGTTTGTCGATGGCAAAGACAGCAAGATCGACAATTCCCGGCGCAACGTGATTGCCACCGGCATCCACCACGAGGTCTTCATCGGAAGGTGCCGGTCCTCCCACAGTCGTAATCGCACCGCCCTCGCAGCGCACTGCGCCCTCGGACACGCCGGATGGCGTGACAATGCGGGCATTCCTGATGGTGAGCGGGCGCATCTGCTTCATACCCAGTCCCCTTCGCCCCAGCCCGAAATACCTCGCGCCTTGCGCGTCAGCACATCGAGGCAGGCCATGCGGATAGCCACGCCCATCTCGACCTGGCTGGTGATGATCGAGCGACCGTCTAGGTCTGCCACATCGCTGTCTATCTCGACCCCGCGGTTCATCGGACCGGGATGCATGATAATCGCGTCATCAGATGCCAGTTCGAGCCGTTCCTTCGTCAGCCCGTAGAGATGGCGATACTCGCGCGGCGAGGGGATAAACTGCCCGTCCATCCGTTCGTTCTGCAAGCGCAGCATCATCACCACGTCGGTGCCGGCCAAGGCCTCGTCAAAGCGATGGTGCACTTCCACTCCCATACGATCGATACCCTGCGGCATGAGCGCAGGGGGGGCACACAGCCGCACATTGGCACCCAGGGCTTGCAGAGACAGGATATTGGAGCGCGCAACGCGGCTATGCAGGATATCGCCGCAAATCGTCACCTTGAGGCCGGTGAAATCCTCTGCCTCATGCCCGCGCTGGCGCAGCGCATGTCGCAGCGCCAGCGCATCGAGCAGCGCCTGTGTCGGATGTTCATGCTGCCCGTCGCCTGCGTTCAACACCGGGCAATCTACCTTGCTGGCGATCAGTCCCACTGCCCCGCTCGATCCGTGGCGGATCACGATGGCATCGGCGCGCATTGCATTCAGCGTCACCGCCGTATCGATCAGTGTTTCGCCCTTCTTAACGGACGATTGCGCGGCGTGCATGTTCACCACGTCGGCCCCCAACCGTTTACCGGCAATCTCGAAACTGAGCAGCGTACGGGTGGAATTTTCAAAGAAAGCATTGATGATCGTCAGGCCCGCCAGCCTGTCCGAATGCTTGGATGCCTGCCGGTTGAAGGCAACATATTGTTCCGCCTCCGCAAGCAGGTAGAGAATTTCGTGGCGCTCCAGATCGCTGATGGCGATGAGGTCGCGATGCGGGAACGCGCGGCCACCCGCAGGAAAGCGGGCGCTGGCAGGAGTGATTTGCGACGATGTCATTAAAGCATGGCCCTTAGTCTAGCTGTATGGACCACTCAAGCGGTTAGTGCTGGCAGAGCCGCGCGAGCCTCCCTAAGTGTGTCGCACGTATTTTATAGAACGGGGTTTGGAAATGGGTTTCGCAAGCAAGGTCTGGCGTCTTCTTGTCGGCATCAAGGATGCGCTGGCGCTGCTGTTCCTGCTGCTCTTTTTCGGACTGCTGTTTGCCGCGTTGAGTGCGCGGCCCAATGCCGGCGTGGTGCGCGATGGCGCTCTGCTCCTCGATATCGATGGCGTGGTGGTCGAGGAAGTCTCTCCGATCGACCCATTGCAGGCCCTGATTTCGCAAACCGTACCCATCCGCGAATACGCCTCGCGCGATCTTGTCCGCGTAATCGATGCGGCGGCGGCTGATGAGCGGATCGAGGCACTGGCGCTCGACCTGAC
Source organism: Erythrobacter alti (assembly GCF_037996805.1). NCBI lineage: Bacteria > Pseudomonadati > Pseudomonadota > Alphaproteobacteria > Sphingomonadales > Erythrobacteraceae > Erythrobacter > Erythrobacter alti. The sequence continues at coordinate 706,064 of NZ_JBBNAX010000001.1, forward strand.
AGGCTTCCTTGGCGGCGGCGCGGTCCACATGCAGGAAGTCGCCGGGTCGCTTGCCCGCTTCAAGGCGGCGGGCAAGCCGATCTACAGCTATGGCGTGGCCTACGGCGACGATGCGCTGTTGCTTGCCGCGCATTCGGACGAAATCTGGGTCGATCCGATGGGCGGCATCGCCATCACAGGTCCGGGCGGTCAAAACCTCTACTACGCCGCCGCGCTGGACCGCTTCAACATCACCGCCAATGTCTACCGCGTGGGCACTTACAAGAGCGCGGTCGAGCCCTACACGCAGGCTGGCATGTCGCCGGAAGCGCGGGAGAACCTGTCGCAACTGCTCGCGACCTTGTGGCAGGAATGGCGCGCGCAGGTCAGCGCGGCCCGTCCCAATGCCGATATCGAATTGGTCACATCCGATGTTGAAGGCTGGCTCGCCGCGTCCAACAATGATCTGGCAGAGGCCGCATTGGCCGCAGGCCTTGCCGACCGCATCGGCACCCGCGTCGAATGGGGGGAGCGCATTGCGCAAGTTGTCGGAGAAGACCGCTGGAACGATGATCCGGGCCGATTTGCGGCAACCGAATTCGATCCATTTCTCGCCGATGTCGAAGGCGGACTGGACCTCGGCGATGGCAAGCGCATCGGCGTGGTGACGATCGCTGGCGAAATCTCCGATGGCGATGCCGGTCCCGGTTCAGCCGGAGCAGAGCGGATTGCAAAGCTGCTCGACGATGCGCTCGATGACGATCTCGCAGCCCTGGTCGTGCGCGTGGATTCGCCGGGCGGCACCGTCACCGGTTCGGAAACGATCCGCCGCGCGATCCTGCGTCATCGCGATGCGGGCATCCCGATCGCGGTTTCGATGGGCAATTACGCCGCCAGTGGCGGTTATTGGGTCGCCACTCCGGCTCACCGCATTTTCGCCGAACCCGAAACCCTTACCGGCTCGATCGGGGTTTTCGTCGTGTTTCCCAGCTTTGACGAACTGCTGGCCGAATACGGCATCACGAGCGATGGCGTGCGCACCACCGGCCTTTCCGGTCAACCCGACTTGCTCGGCGGCCTGACACCCGAAGTCGATGCCGTCCTGCAAGGTTCAGTCGAAAGCACCTATGCCCGCTTCCTCGGCCTCGTGTCCGAAGCGCGCGGCATCAGTCTGGAGCGTGCCGATGAATTGGGACAGGGCCGCGTCTGGGATGGCGGTGCCGCGCGTCAGCTGGGTCTTGTCGATCAGTTCGGTGACCTCGACGCCGCAATATCCTGGGCTGCCGCACGCGCCGAGCTCGACGAGGGCGAATATGACGTGCGTTATTTGGGCGACGACGCCCCGCAATATGGCTCGCTCTTCGCACAACTCATGTCTGCCGACAGTGGCGAGGGGAACAGCAGCGACGGGCGCGGTCATGACATTGCGGCGACTTTCGCCCGCGCCGAAATGGCCCGGCTCGCTCGCGTGCTCGACGATGTCGACACGCTGATGGGAAGCGAGGGCGTACAGGCACGCTGCATGGAATGTGCAATCCTGCCTGCCAACGCGGCCACGGCACCAAGAAGATTGCAAGTCGCTGGCTGGCACGGAATGTTGGCTCGGTTGCTCGGACAGTGATCCATATGCGTGCCTGATCGCGGCACCGCTCACAGCACTTCTTGTCTTTCCCGCATCCGCATGGCAAAGGCGCGCCCCTGCCGAGAATCGTTGATCCAACGACAGGCTCAGGCGGGCGCGTAGCTCAGTGGTAGAGCACACCCTTCACACGGGTGGGGTCGCAAGTTCAATCCTTGCCGCGCCCACCATATTTTCTACCCCGGTTATTCGCGGAATGCATTTTCCTGCAGCCAGGTGATCGGGGTGAAGAGGTAAGACAGGATCGAGCGTTCCTCGCCGAGAAGGCTGACATTGGCGACCATTCCCGGACCGATGTCGAGCGGATTGCCATCCTGGTCTCTCAGCACATCGGTTGTCTGGACTTCAACCGTATAAAAGCTCTCGCCGGTTTCCTCGTTGATTACGGCGTCGGGAGATATCGACGTTACTGTCCCCGCCATCTTGCCGAAAATGGCTGAATTGTAGGCGGTAATTTCGACGAAGGCGTTTTGCGATAGGCCGACATTGGCGATATCCTGCGGACTGACCATAGCTTCGATATAGAGTGCATCATTGGTCGGCACGATTTCGACAATCGGTTCGCCCGAGCCCACAGTACCGCCGACCGTCGTCACGAACACGCGGTTGACCAATCCGCTCAAGGGAGCGCGGATCGTGGTCCGATCGACCCGGTCTTCCAGGCCCGGGAGGCTCATCTGCTGCACCGACAGCTCGGCCTGCGCCTGCGACAATTCCATGCCCGCCCGGCTGCGCCAATCGCTTTCCTGCTGGGCCAGTGATGCCTGTGCTTCGGCAATGCTTGACCGGGCGCGCGCAAGTGAAGCTTGCGCAGCTGCGACTTCGGCCACAGCGATTTGCGCAGCATTTTCAGCCTGTAACAGTTCGATGCCGGGGACAATCTGCTGCTCAGCTAGTGGACGGATCATCTCCAGCTCGCGCTCCGCAGTCGCGCGATTCGATTCCCGGGCAGCAAGCAGTGACTGGGCTTCCGCTACCGATCGCTGGGCCTGAACCACCCGCGCCCGGCCTGCTGCCCGCAAACCGTTCAGTTCGGCTGCCCTCGCTGAATAGAGAGACCTTTCGATCGTGACCTGATCGGATGGCAAATTGCCATAACTGGGCGATCCGCCGCTTACTTCGGCGCGCAGGCGGGCAATACGCGCTTCAAGCGCACCTACACTCGCTTCTGAGCTGCCGAGTGCCGAGCCCGTAATCGCGGGGTTCAGGCGAACGAGTATCTGACCTCGACGCACTTCATCGCCTGCGTTCACCATGATTTCCTCGACGACGCCGCCTTCAAGGTTGGATGCCACTTGCAGCTTGGAGCTCGGCACGACTCTGCCGCTCGCGCGGACGGTTCGCTCGACCGTGGTGAGTGCAGCCCAGATCACGAAAAGCAGGGTGAATGCAGCTATCGACCAGAGGATGATGTTCGAAGACTTCCTGGCCTTCAGCTCTTGCTCTTCAAACGCATCCTCGTCTTCGCCAAGCAGGCTGGTAGTTATCTTTGAAAAGGCGTTCATCTCGCTGCGATCCTTGTGACTTTGCGCGTGATATCTTCCGGCGTGCCGTCCATCGCCACGCGGCCTCTGGACATCAGTATTACCCGGTCGACCAAGCCGAGGAGGGATGGCCGGTGGGTGATCAGGATCAGCGTCCGGCCCTTGAACTCCGTCCGCAGATTGTTCATCAGTTTTGCTTCGGTTTCCGTGTCGACAGCAGAAGTCGGTTCGTCAAAAACAAGGATAGGCGGGCGTCCGACCAGCGCCCTGGCCATGGCAATCGATTGCCGCTGCCCTCCGGACAGGCCGGAGCCGCGATCAGCCAGTCGCAGATCGAACCCGTTGGGCATCCGCGACACGAATTCGTGCGCGAGGCTCATCTTGGCGGCGCGGATCATTTCTTCATCTTCGACATCAGGCCGACCGAGCATGATATTTTCACGGATCGTGCCTGTGAGAAGGGCGTTGTCCTGCAACAATGCGCCGACCTTGGCACGGAGCGATTTGGTCGTGAGCTGGCGAATGTCCGTGCCATCTATCAGTACAAGGCCACTGGTCGGCGGATACAATCCGACCATCAAGCGTGCGATAGTAGATTTTCCGGACCCGATCGGTCCAATGAGCGCGACATGCTCGCCCGGCTCGATCCGGATGTTGGCCCCCGTAAGCGCCATTTCTGCAGCATCGGGGTAACGGAAATCGACATCGCGGAATTCGATGGCACCTTCAAGATTTTCCGGAGCAAGGCCGGTGCCTTCCGGACCTTCTCCCGGCATTTCCATCATGGTGTTGATCCGCGCATATGCCGTCCGTGCGGCATGAATGCGGGTCAGCAAAACTGCGATCGCTCCGAGCGGCGCGACTGCACGGCCGGCGAGGATTGAACAGGCAATCAAGCCGCCCATTGTCAGGCGCTGGTCTGCGATCGCAAACACACCGAAGATCACCATGCCTGTATAGGCCATGGTTTGCGCGCTTCCCGCGATGGTCGTGGCAAGGTTTGCTGTCAGTCTTTGACGGAGCGAGACATTCGAATGCCCCTTGATGGCATTGTCCCAGCGTTCGCTCAGCATGTCACCGGCGTTCGCTGATTTTACGGTTTCGAGACTGCCAATCGTTTCAACCAGCACGGCCTGTTTGCCCAGCGCCTCATCGAGGGCTTCCGATGACAGTCGACGCATCGCAGGCTGGGTGGCCATGGCGGACAGGATCACCAATGGTATCATGGCCATCGGCACCAGCACCAACCACCCGCCGATCATGGCGATTACGGCCAGCGTGATGAGTGTGAACGGCACATCGACCAATGCGGTTATCGTTGCCGAGGCGAAGAAGTCCCGCAATGTCTCGATTTCGCGAACCAGTCCGGCGAGGCCGCCCGTAGTATGGCGGCTTAGATCCAGACGCAGAGCTAGTATCCGTTCGAAGATGGATTTCCCGATGTCCCGGTCTACACGGGCCCCTGCAATATCGACGAAGTAAGAGCGAAGCAGCTTCAGAATAAAGTCGAAAATCAGGACGATACCCAGCCCGATTGCCAATCCGATGAGAGATTCCGTGGCATTGTTCGGCACAATCCGATCGTAGACCGTCATGGTGAAAAGCGCCGTCACCAAGGCGAAGCAATTGATCAGGAACGCTGCGACCAGGACCCGCATGTAAAGCGGCCTGCTCTTTCTCAAGGGTATAAGAAGCCAAGGCGCGATGCGTCTTTTCGGCCTGTCTACTTCATGTTCCAGGTCAGCCAAAAGCTGATGCCCCCCTTCGATCTGTCCGGATTTGCGCAGGCATCGTGCTGTCAGGAAACAGCAAATGTCCGCCGCATCATCCGCCTATTGGTACCAACATCCCGTCCACGATGGTCATCCCGTCCTGCCCCTGGAACGGATCGTTAGCTCCCGGTGCCAGCATGAAGAGCTGACCGCCAATGGCTTCACTCAAAGCGGCTTGATACGCGGCGCTGTCACCATCACCTGCCAGGAACACACCATTAACCGTGCCGCCCTCATTATATTCGGCCAGTGCGTTGTGGATATCCGCGCCCGCGTGATCGCTGTCACCCTGCGGATTCTTCCAGAAGCCACTGCTGTTCTTGATAGTACTGCCGGCAACATAATCATCAAAGGTTTCTCCGAATTCGACAGTCTGCGGAGAACCGTCGGCGAAGCTTTGCATCCAGTCGATTGCGTCATCGAGATAATGCTTCGCAGTGTCGGGTGAACCATCGCCAATCTGGTTATTCGCAAGGAAATTCAGCCAGGTGGCCACAACATCCCGGCCAAGCTTGTGGATGACATCATTCCCGTTCTTGTTCGACGCATTGACAAGGTTTTGGGCGTCAAAGAGCGATATGAAGAAGGTATCTTCACCGGGATTGGTCAGTCCGTCCCTGTTGTAATCGCCCACCAGCAGTCCGAGCTTGTCGGCAGCGTTAATCACCCCGTCATTATTGCTGTCGACATTGTACAGCAGGTCTTCGTTGTAATCGTCGGACGCCGGGTCACCATCGGGGAATTCCGGTCCGTGGTGCGCCTGATTGTCCGCAATACCATCCCAGAAGGTGCCGCCATTGTTCGGATTCTGCCAGAAGCCGGGAGTGCGTACGCCGGGTTCTGGTGCGAGCAGTCCAAAATAGTGCGCGGCATCCGTATCCATTGCGCCCTGGTCGGTCGAAACCGTGATCGTGTTAATGTGCTGTCCCGCTTCGAACGGCAGCGTGTAGAAGACGTTCAGCGTCTCACCTGGCGCAAGCGATTGGTTATCAAGCACGCCGTCTATAGTACCGTCTGCACCATCGACCGTCGCCCAGTCCTCGCCCGCGTCACGAGTGCCACTGCCATCGAGATCCACCCATGCGTCAATCAAAGGATCGGTGTAATCCAGTTCGCCGGCGAATACAGAAGATGCCGGTGAGCTCAAGATATCGCTGAAATCGAGCCCGGTAAGCGTGACATTGCCTGTATTCGTGGTGATGACCATGAAATAGATTGGCGTGTTGGCCGTCGTCGCTTGCGGCCCCATCGGGTCGTCATGATCGTCCAGGATCGGATCGAAGACGTTATCATCAATCGACACCAGCTTCTCGACATCAATTGACGGATCGCAATCGATCGGCGTGTGCACACTCGAGGGACCGGCATCGACGGTCTGCGTCCCGAACATCGCGGTCACGCTCGCCGAGTTGGTGATCTGTTCGTCGCCACCATCGTAGCAATTGGTGTCGATCATCATCTGCGTGACCTCGACCGTGAACTCGTAGGTCCAGCTCTCGCCGACATCGAGCACGCCATTGGTCAGCACCGATTCCACCAGCGTCGCGCCGGAGATATCGTAGCCAGATCCTTCGAACACATCGCTCACGTCAACCGCGGTCAGCGTGACATTGCCCTCGTTGGTCACCGTGATCGTATAGGTGATCGTATCGCCGGCGCTGTCGATGACATCGTCGGTCGTATCAAGCGGCGTGTCATTGACATCGTCGCCGCCACTGATTGCGGTAACCTCCTTGAGGATCGAGATGTCGGGATCGACCAGCAGTGGCACAGCCTCGCTGTCATCGACCGCATCGGTCTGGTCGCTGTCGGCCACCGCGGTATTGTCGAGGAAGGCGGGCAGCATGTTGTCCGGCTCTGCCGTGCCGTTGGAGTCCATGTCCGCCTGGGTGACCATATAGGTCAGGCCGCTGAACGTGTAGCTCTCGCCCGGCGCCAGTATGCCGTCATCGGCCAGCTCCAGCACCAGCCCGGTCAGCGGATCGCTCACCACAACGCCCGTCAGCGTGACATTGCCGTTGTTGGTAACCACCACATCATAGGTCACCACATCACCGGCCGCATCGATCGTCCCGTCAGGACCATCACCGCCAACATCAATCACCTTCTTGTCGATCGCCAGCACCGGATCGCAATCGATCGGCGTGTGCACACTCGAGGGACCGGCATCGACGGTCTGCGTCCCGAACATCGCGGTCACGC